>NZ_SHNP01000018.1:0-1219 GCF_026262685.1 Candidatus Seongchinamella marina | reverse complement strand
CAGCTGAAAGCCACCAAGTGCTCACGATGACAGTCTTCACAGCGGACCCGCAGAAACCCGTTCTCGAGCCGCCCGCACTCTAGATACTCATTGAATTCTCGGGCGACATGGCGAGGTAAACAACGGCAAAATAGTGAATATACACCATATAAATTGGTCGAGTCATTGTCCGTTAGTTTACCCTCGTTACAGGATCAGCAATGGCCAGGAGCTCATTTGATGACTACACCAAGTTACAAAGACTATTTTTCCAAGCAATCGATGGGGTATTCGCAGTATCGCCCGGACTATCCTGGCGAACTTTTTCGTTATCTAGCGGGGTTGGTTGTCGAGAATAATACAGTATGGGATTGTGCGACGGGCACAGGTCAGGCGGCGCGGGGGTTGGCGGCGTTTTTTCAGCGCGTCATAGCAACCGACGCGAGTGATGCGCAAATTCAACGGTTTAGTTCGTTGCAGGAGGGCATTAGCGCCAGAGTGGCGAGTGCAGAAGACAGTGGAATCGAGCCTCAATCCGTTGATCTGATCGTGGTTGCACAAGCTTTGCATTGGTTTGATCTTGAGAGGTTTTACCGTGAGGTTCGCCGAGTGCTGAAACCTGGAGGGGTTATAGCGGTGTGGTCATACGCGACGTTGAGTATTAGCCCGGAACTGGATGAAATTATCGGTTCACTCTATCGAGATGTTTTGGGGCCCTATTGGCCCGCGGAGCGGCGCTTGGTGGAAACAGGATACCGTGAGCTAGATTTTCCTTTTGATAGGGTTGAGCCGCCGGCATTTGCGATGCGATGTCAGTGGAGTCTGCCACACCTGCTTGGGTATATAGAGACGTGGTCTGCCATGCAACGCTACCGCGATATCGAAGGTGTTAATCCCTTGGTTGAGTTTGCCCCCAAGCTGCAGGGGCAATGGGGTGCTGATAATCGGTCGCGCGCGATATGTTGGCCGCTAACAATGAAAGTGGGTCGTTGCTAGAGTTGGTTATATTGTGTGTCATAGGTGAAGCTGGTAGACTGCGCGGGTTTTGTTCTCAGCTATACTCAATGATCTTAAAACCATTACTTCTCGCTGATTTAAGTTCAATCAATCCTAAAGTATAAGCAGGATTAACGCTATCTTTTCGGTCAATCCATTATAAGCAACGTTCCACTGGCAACCACTTATCGCGGACCAGGCTGTTAACTATTAGTATAAATGCACTAAGTGGGCCATAAAATGC
>NZ_SHNP01000017.1:0-1392 GCF_026262685.1 Candidatus Seongchinamella marina | reverse complement strand
TTCAGCGTGCGGGATTTGATAATCGCACGCTGCTCCAGAATGTCGTTTCTCCTACCCTGGTACACGTCAGCTGGTGTCACGTTTTCCAGTGATTCGTGATACCGCTCGTGGTTGTAATGGTTAACCCATTCCTTGATCGCCTTCTCCAGTTCCCAAGGGAAGTAATAATGTTCCAGCTTGATGACGTTCTTCATCGAGCGGTGATACCTCTCTATCTTGCCCTGGGTCTGCGGGTGATACGGTGCACCACGAGTGTGTTCCATATCCCGATCTTTGAGCCAACTCTTCAGCTCGCCACTGATGTAGCAGGGCCCATTATCTGACAGAAGCCTCGGTTTATGCCGTACCCTAGCTTCGGATAGCCCTGCTGCCTTCAAGGCATCCTCCAGCGTGTCGGTTACATCCGCCGCTGCCATGGTGGTCGTCAAGCGCCAAGTGATGATGTAACGCGAATAATCATCCAACACCGTCGACAGGAAGTACCAGCCCCAGCCGACCACTCTGAAATACGTAAAGTCCGTCTGCCACATCTCGTGGACCCTGCAGGTGGGATGCTGAAACTTGTCAGCAGCACGCATCACCGTGAACTGTGGACTGGTGATCAAGTCGTGGGCCTTCAGGATACGATAAACACTGGACTCAGAGACAAAGTAGTCATGGGTATCGGTGATATGCCAGGCCAGCTCTCTGGGCGTCAGGTCCGGGCGTTCCAGTGCAATATCTACGATCCTGGCTCGAACCGAGTCCGGTATCCGGTTCCAGTGACGGTGGGATGTACCACCCTGATTCTCAAGGCCGGCAAGGCCATCGTGTTCATAGGCCGCATACCAGCGATAAAAACTGCTACGGCTCACCTTGATCTCCCTGAGGGTCCGGCGTACCGACAGTTCTGACTCCTCCACCAAGCGGATGATGGCCAGCTTCTCTGATGCAGTACGCATTAGTCTTCGTCCAATATCACACCCTGCCCAGTCAGACTTTTTTTGAGCCAGTCGTTACGCAGATACAGCTCGGCAACAGCCTGCTTCAGATCGCTGTTCTCACGCTTGAGGCCGGTGACTTCATCAGTGTTGGCTTCCCGGGCAGTATCGCCTGACAAGCGCTTCTTACCTGCTTCTAGGAAGTCCTTGCTCCAGCGGTAATACAAGTTGGGATTGATGCCTTCCTGACGACATAGCTCTGCGATAGAACTCTCGCCCCGAAGGCCATCCAGAACGATACGAATCTTCTCCTCGGTGGAGAATTTACGGCGGGTGTTACGGCGGATATCCTTGACCGTCTTTTCGGTGTTTGACATGCTCATGATGATGCTCCTGTACTTCAGTTTAAAAGTAGCAGAAGTCTCTCTTAGCAAATCAAGTCATTTGGTACCATCGTGGCTGACGGGATACA
>NZ_SHNP01000002.1:0-781321 GCF_026262685.1 Candidatus Seongchinamella marina | reverse complement strand
AGCAAAAGACACGACGCTGATGGGTGTTTTATGGCCATTGGGTTCATTGATAACACTCGTTAGTAGCCTGGACCGCAATAGGTGGTTGTCTGCAGTCCGCTGTTTGTACTACATTAATATCGAAAGTAGCGTTTATCCTGCTTATACTTGGCAGATCCCGACGATCTGGACGGCGATGGCATTTCTGGACGCATGCGCCGCGTGCGCGACCCCGAGTCAGGACAGTTAAGACTGGGGCGTTTTGGCTGGAAAGCCTCGCAGGCGTCTGTGCGGCATCAGGTCGCGTCTGCGCTGAATACCGACCTCGGCGTCATGACTTCCACCTTTCCGGCTCCTGACTGTGGCCCGATGCAAATGGATTGCGGTGCCTCTGGCGCGGAGCTGCCCGATGAACATCTGGACACGCTGACAACGTATGTCTCGCTACTGGGCGTGCGAGCGAGGCGCGGCCTGACTGACCCCGAAGCATTAGCGGGCGAAGCCCTGTTTGCGGACTCGGGCTGCCTCGCTTGTCATGTCAATACATTCACTACTACTCCCTACCATCCGCATGCAGAATTGCGCAACCAGACGATTCACCCTTATACAGATTTAATGCTACATGACATGGGGCCGGGCTTGGCCTCTACCCTGAACGAGGCGGATGCTGGCGGTGGTGAATGGCGCACCGCGCCGCTGTGGGGCATCGGTCTGACTGCCGGTGTGAGCGGGGGTGAGGCTTATTTACATGATGGCCGTGCTCGCAATCTTGAAGAGGCCATTCTGTGGCATGGCGGGGAAGCTGAGGAGTCCAAGCAGGCTTTTGTTGCTCTCACGGCTGCACAAAGATCAGCGGTGATTATGTTTCTTAAAACCTTGTAGTATGCGCAATAGAACGTCGACCGTACCTTGGTCTGCATCCAGTGCTTACCACTTAAATCACCGCTTCTATTGAAGTACAGTCCTGAAATATCATGCAAACCATCTTCTTCAATCTACCTCATTCTAAAAACACAACGATCCTGAGATCGCGACAATATTCAGTTATGACTAAATGCCTCCCCGAATTACTCATATTGTTATACTTCCGTGGTTATTTGAATGCTTCACTGTACACTTTATCGGCGATTCCGCACGTATTGACGCCGGCCTTGATCCGGATGTACCCAGCCTCGTTCCAAGCGTTTCCCCATGAGTTTTTAACCACCCAGTTCGGCGGACTGTCAGAACCGCGGTATCCAATCACTTCAACCCACTGCACTACGCTGTCGTCGCAGTCGGAGGACTCGAAGATGCCCCCGCTATAGTTCTTAAACTCTGGCAGTATCGCGCCGTCTTTGCCAATTTTAAGTCTGGCTACAACAGGAGCTGCCTTAAGCATAGTTAACAAGTCCCCTTCGTCGACGTTTTGAGTAACCTTAAACCCCGTGATCTCGACGTTGTCTGAATTGACTTCGAATGAACAGCTGCCGTTCTGGGGAACACTTTTGATAAATGGTAAACCTACCTCAGTGCGGCTCTGTACATTTTTAACCCATTTCAGGTCGCTCACGGCCTCCATCCCAACGAGGCAGTAGCCGCCTTCGAACGAGCGAGTCGAGCCTGTCTTCTGCACTAACATCTCGTAAGAACCAGCCGCGGGAAAGCTTGCAGACAACGTGAATGGCAGAGCGCCTGAAACCGTCTGCGGGCGCTTCGCTGAGCCTGCGCTTTGCACAGTAAGCATAACGTCACCACTTTTGACATCACCGTCTGCGACCAAGGTGATTGCGCGGTTATCCTCTTTCGGACTAATGAAGGTGTATCTATCCTGATGACTGCCAGCGCCAAGCACTGAGCAGACAGCATCAGGCGGCCCTTGTTTGACCGGGTACGCTTGCTCCGTCTGTATACCCCCGATGTCAATGACATGCTGAAATACGAGTTCAGGCCCATCAGCGCAGGAACCCGGGGCAAGCACGGCAGAACAGTCGAGTATCTGTTGCACTGAAAGACCTACCAGACGGAATCCCTGAATGCTGCGCAGGCTTTCTATGTGCCCTACTGCCGCGTACGCCGCGGATATACCACATCCAGTTTGGCCCGAGTCCCTGACCGGCGTAACAAACCCGTTTGCCCTCCAATCGATGTCGAGCGCGGCTGCGGGATCGCTGAGTATTAGCCCCAGCACTGAAGTGACGATTACGGCTGGTCGCTTTTTTACAAAAGTCATTGTCCTTCTCTCAGGTTCTTATGGCGAATGAAAATGTGCTTGAGAACTTTTATCATACTGTCCTTAGACGCTGTTTGCCTAAGGGAGCACAGGATCAGTCGAGATATCGACAGAGACTGTGAGCGCACAATCTGAGGTGTTCTGAAATGTGGCATCTGGTGTCTCGCCCAGGTATGTGGCACTGCCGGCCGCACACGCATTTGCGCTAATCTGATGGACGCCGCTCACTGCCTTGTCTGTATACACGACTCCCGCTGCAAGCAGTGAGCAGCCCACTGTCAGCACAAGGCTGCGCTTGAGACTCGGGTTTTGCTGATAGACCCGCAACGCTGTCAGCGCCGCCAACGCAATTAAGAGTAAAGTCCAATAAGCTCCCAACGTAGGTATGGCAGTGACGGGACCGGGACCCCAGCTGATCGTAAATTCATAGTAGGGAGCCGCAAATGACAAAGATGGCACGCCGAGCAGCAGCGATACCGCTGCTTTAATATACCGATGCTGCATGGGGCTAGACTCCTTGTTTGTCGTATCAATTACCATAACTCAGAACGTCGCTAGACGAAACGTCTTCGTAGCGCCACCCCGCCGACCAAGGTCATGAGCGCAGCCAGCAACCCAAGCGCCGAAGGTTTCTCTAGCAAAAGACACGACGCTGATGGGTGTTTTATGGCCATTGGGTTCATTGATAACACTCGTTAGTAGCCTGGACCGCAATAGGTGGTTGTCTGCAGTCCGCTGTTTGTACTACATTAATATCGAAAGTAGCGTTTATCCTGCTTATACTTTATCGTAGGCCAGCTATTTAATGTGGCCATGGGGTCAGTAGGCATTATCCTAAGTATGACAAATCATGAAAAAATTGCTCTGACTGGACATCTGGCAGGCTTGGCTACTCTGGTTACTCTTGCATTGATACTAATCCCTATTTACCAGCAAATCGGCGCGGCTATTGCTGTCTCCAGTAGTCTTTTGGTTTGGAATATTGTACTGGCTAGCGTTTATCCTGCTTATACTTCCGGAAGAACGGGGTAGAACCCGTTGGACATGCTCATGTTGAAACTCCTCTGCTCAATGAAAAGTAGCAGAAGTATCTCTTAAGAAATCAGGCGCTTTGGTCCTTCATGCTTTGACGGCGCACATGATTAGTAGTAGAACGTAAAGCCTGTTACCTTGAGTCTCGTTCTCAGAGGTCCTTCCTATGTTGCCACTAGTTGCTTTATCAGCTGTTCTCGCTCTTAGCGTTAGTATGAAAGCTGTAGCAGAGTCAGAGATCTTTATTTATGAATCTGGCTCGGATGTCGCTGTGTCAGGCGAGGGTACCGTTGATTTATCTGGGCTGTCGCTCGAGGCTCCCTTCGGGGCAGGTCCGATAGCATTTCTTGTTAATGGCCTCGACGCGAGCGGAGGTGAAAGCCCCGGTGTCTCAGTGGGTTCGCCGGGTGGTGGTGTCCTATTTTATTGTGTAGCGGCCGGGCCTGCGTCATTTGGTTCTGGTAGTCTAGCCACAACTTCTGTGGGCAGCGGCGACCAATGGGGGCTATATGGTATTCCTATTGGTGCTACCGGTGTTGCCCCGGGCACTATTTGTCTTCTTTTGCCCAATGGCTACACCTCCGGGGCTTTCCTATCTGGGACAGCCACTTATGAGAACACTGATTTAACAGCGTTAGGCTTAACCATAGGTGAATATGTATATACGTGGGGTAGTGATAAGCTCACGCTGATCGTAGGTGCACGTCCGGGTCCTGTAGCCCCGGGTCCTGTAGCCCCCGTGCCAACCCTGCCTTTCTATGCCCTATTAGCACTTACCGGTTTACTAGGACTGTTTGGGCTGCGTAAGCTAAAGAAGTAACCGCCTAGAGCAATCTAATAAGCCCAGCCAAGTGTTGGGCTTTATTGTTTGCACGGCTCTGCTTTGGCTCCTTCAACTCCGAATCCACCTCTGATGTATCTGGGAGGGATCACTAGTTATAACAACAGAGCTTCCACGGCCCCCCCGGGGGTCCTAATTGGCGAGGAAATTGAGATAGATGCGCACTTAAACTCTGTGTAGCAACTCTGTGTAAGTAGGGTGGTTTGTGGTAATCTTAGGTTTGGTGCAGATGCGTCAGAGTTAGAAAAAAGTCAATAAAGTCAGTTGGTTAGAATACCGGCCTGTCACGCCGGGGGTCGCGGGTTCGAGTCCCGTCCGCTCCGCCATCTTCTCCAGTGTCCTTTCTTGTCACATGGGTGACAGATTATTCCGAGGACATAGGTAACACTTTTGGAGCGAAGGGGTTTTCCCCAACGGGCTCTACTCGGTTCAACGTCCGGTCAAAAAATCCTAAGTCGTAATGCATAAAGCTGGGTTCATTGATAACACTCGTTAGTAGCCTGGACCGCAATAGGTGGTTGTCTGCAGTCCGCTGTTTGTACTACATTAATATCGAAAGTAGCGTTTATCCTGCTTATACTTACTAACGGCGCTAAGCTCTATCTACTTATCACACCGATGGTGTGGGTTTAAATTCAAAGGAAATATATCATGAAAAAGCTAGCAGGCTTGTTACTTGGAGTCATGGGATCGGCGACAAACGCATTTGCCGGGGTCCCTGTCCCTGGAGGTTCTGCTACCTTCCGGTTAAACTGGTCTGGTGTTGAAGCGCCCACTGCGGTGCCGACAATGGGCACCTATGGCATCCTTTTGCTGGCGGTTCTTGTCGTCATCGTGGTTTTCAGGATTTCACGCGATAAAGGGCTGCTCGTGCGAACTCTGGCGCCGCTTGTTACCTTCGGCCTTGCCGCCTCGTTCCTGATAATGACCGAGCACCCCGTCGCTGGGCTCCTCAACCCGCGGATTGACGCCAACAGTTGCAATGGCTCCGAAACATATACGACGATATACCCCACTACCCCTCCACCCTGTTTCGTCAATAATTGCGGCTCGGCAGTTACCGTCGCATACACGTTTATTTCCGGGCAGACGTTTGACCAGCAACCACTTACCGACGGCACTTGTACGCGCGAGTACTTCTGTGAAGAACTGTCGCTGGCGGGCGCGATCGATGGCATGCAAATCCCCAGCGATCGGGCCCCTTACGGTGCGGCTTTCTGCTTGGAAATGATTGATGAGGGCGATGGATGATATCAGGCGGGACCAGCGTTTCTGGCGGCAGGGGAAACGTCGCCCCCATATGTATAAAAAAGGCAGCGAGCTGTAGATCTTCAAGCGCTATTGTCATCACTCATGATTGAAACTGGGTCGGGTCTCGTCTTCGACCTGTCCGCAGTGACATTTGGGGCGCTCGCTCTAGGGGCTATATTGGAAATGCTGTTGCCCGTCCGTGATACTCCCTTGTCACTGTCTCGCTGGTTAAATAACGGCAGCCTAGCCGTGATAACTTATTCGGTTAATCACATTTTCGCTACATCTTTCGCTGTGTATGTCATCCACAGGTTTGAGCCCCGGGACTATCTAGGTCTTGCCGAGGCAACTTTACTGCTGAATTTACTTGTCACCTTTCTAGCTCTGGAAATTGCGCGCTATGGCATACATGTGGTTATGCACAAAATTCCAGTACTCTGGCGGTTTCACGCGGTTCATCACTCTGATAATGAGGTCGACGTATCAACATCATTCAGGCACCACCCGATTGAGGTTATGCTCAATGCCATTCCGGTTACCGCGCTAGTCTGGTTAGTGGCCAGCTCGCCCGAAGCGCTGATACTTTATCGCGCCTGGGATCTTATTATGACTGTCTTTACCCACACTAATGTTAAGATTCCATTAGGCTTGGAGCGCTGGTTGCGTTATCTGGTGGTAACACCTGCATTTCACCGTACCCATCACTTCTCCGAAAAGCACTATACAGACTCTAACTACAGCGCCACTGTACCCTGGTTAGATTACCTTTTTTCTACATATCAACGAACCAGTGTAGAGCAGCAGAGTTTTTCGAAGCTTGGGCTAGACATGCACACGGTCAATGAACAACGCCTAGATGGTATGATTTTAGCGCCAGTCCTGGAGCGGAGTAATCAACCAGAATAATTATGACACGCGCCATAGCGTCGCTCTATTTCCAGTCGTGGGTCGTTGCCGAGTATGTGCCCGGCAGGCGTGAGAGGAATCCATCGGTCATGATCTGGGTTTCACCATCGTCAATAAGCAGGGCGCCACCGATTCCCCCTGACATCATTTCCTACTCTGTCTGGCTCTACTATCGATTCAACCTCAGCCACCGCGATATTGAAGATATCCTTGCTGAGCGAGGTATCACCGTCAACCACAAGTCAGTCCGCCTCTGGTGTCTCAATTTGGAGCTGTGCATGGCGAATTACTAATTCATTTAGAGAATCAGGAGGTTACCCGCTCGGCCCCGGTTCGGAAGTTCGGTCTGGAAAATTGCTTAACGTTCTTCAGCTTACTTCAATCAATCCCGCCAGCCAGCCCACTTCAGGTTCGGCATAGGCTCGGTTGCAGCAATGATGCTCTGCCCCGCTGAGGCAACTCTTTACGCTTCTTCGGCTTACTGGAGTACGTTTCGATTGTGCATACTACTCATAATCGGCAGGTCGAAGGTAAGTATAGGAAGTATAAAGGCCCTGTTGAGAGCGGACACCCTCGCCCATTCTGTTGACTGGGGCTGCTGATCTGGAGAAGTTCGCGCTGATTGATCCTAAAACCCTGTTCACTGTGTTTGGCATGCCATTCATATCCGCTCATTACTGAACGAGAGTCCGCAGCAGTGCGTGCCATGCGTTTTTCAGTAGCGTTTTTACTGATTTGGGGTTGTGGATTCGCTTCCTGCGAAAAGAGACAGGCTGGCAGGGGGCGCCCTGGTTGGCGCTACCAGGAGGGGCGGGGCAGGGGCTTCCTGTTCCTTGCTCTCAAGATGAGCCAGAATTCTATCGATGATGTCCTGGTCTTTGATGCAACGGCTCGGCGCTCCGACGATAACTCTGACAGAACCACCGCAGCGGCCACAAACCTCGATGTCGATACTGAACACACGTTTAAGGCGCTGGGCCCAGGTAATGGCGGCATGGCGCTCGGCGGGTGTGCGGACTTCTGCGTTAGCGATAGACTTGACGCCTTTCCCGCGCCTGGCTGGCGTAACCAGCCCACGACAGCGGCGGTTCGGCGCCAGGACACCGTGGTAACGGGTGAGATTGACCCTCGGCTTTGGTATCAGAGCAGGTAGCCGGGGCATCCGGAGCATAGCGATTCAAGCTTTTAACATGGGCTGTATCGATAGAATTCAAACTCATAGAAAGACTGCGGTACTGCACTTCTCTGCCTGTGTTGTTCAGCTTGAGTCCGACCTGATCGCGCGCTCTGTGAGAGCCTGGCGTACCGCCAATTGTCCAGCGTGGCTCATGTTGACCTTGAAAGACATCCACATCGGCACCAGCATGATCAGTGCGAGACCCGGCCCCATGATGAGGCCCAGCCCCCACAAAACTGTGCGGGAAACATCGCCGGGTTGAACTCCGGCCTCAAGGCCGATCAGGTCGAGGAACGGGCCCGCTACAAGGTAGCCAAAGCCGCTGATGAACTTGGCAGAGAAAAATGCGGCAGCGAACATCACGCCTTCCTGTCGCTTACCGGTGGCCAGCTCATGTTCGTCCACGATATCCGCCAGCAAGGATTGCGTAGCAATCATGCGGAGTATGGACATCATTACCTGAATGGCCCAGTTGGCATAGATCAGGATAAACACCAAAGTACTGTTATCTGGCAGCAGCCCGAGCAACTTGAGTGGCGTCAACCACAGCAGGTTAATTATCGTTAGCAGGCAGGTCAGTCGCAATAGCTGTTGCTTTTCAAAGACGCGATTCAGGTAGCCAGAGCAAACAGCAACTATAATAACCGCTGCCACGACGGGTCCGGCAAACAGTACGGACGTTTCTGTCGCATTCAACTTCCAGAAATAGGTATAGGTCACCATCAGCAGCGTAGCCGTGATGCCCCCGATGCCCCCGAGCGCCATATCCAGTATCACGAGGTAGCGAAAGTTTTTGTTGCGAAACGTACTCATGAGTTCGCCCAGCATATTGTTGCCGACGTGGGCAGCGCCACTAGCGAGTTTAGGAATGTAATGCCAGGTGCCAGCGATACAAATCACGCTGAAGATGATGACCAGAAAGCCGTTTATCCAGCCATACGTGCAATAGTTGTCGATCACGAAGCGGCCGTCCACGCCGTTCTCTTCGTTAAACAGAAACATCAGCGCCATCGCCGAGGCCATGATGCCAATGAACCAGCCGAGGTTGGTGCGCATGCCGGCCAACCGTGAGCGCTCATGATAGTCGTCAGTAATCTCCGCGCCGAGCGCCAGATAGGGCACCATGAAAAATGTCAGTGCGGTACGCACCAGTAAAATGCTGGCAAGCAGCCAGATGAATAACTCGCCCTGGTCATCCAAAACGCTTGCGGGGGGGCCGTATAACATAACGAAACCCGCGGCCAGCGGAATAACTGCGGCGATCATGAGCGGATGGCGACGCCCGATGCGCGATCGCAGCCGATCCGACCATGCCCCTACGAGCGGATCGCTGATGCCGTCCCAGATGATGGAGATGGCGATCGCAAGACCGGTAAGCGTGCCCGAAAGGTCGAGTACCTGCTTGTAGTAAAACAGGATGAACGCACCCATCGCGGCATCCTTGAGTGCGTAACTAACGATGCCTGAGCTATAGAGCAGGCGATTGCGTAAGCCGATAATAGCTATGTGATAGCTCCTTGAGTGGCCTGCGATCCAGCGAAGTATAAGCAATATAAATGGGGTATTGGGAAGAAATCCACTCGCGCCACCCAGATCTTTGACCCGAAGATGACGCTGAATCATCCTTAATCATCTCGAAATCGCGCTCGTATAGGTTCCCTCACAGATCTTTTCTATCCATTCTCAGAAAGAAGCACACAGAAACCTATGCCAACTATCGTTAAGTGGCGTCCCTGCTGGTTTAACTGTGAACTCGAGGGCTCTGCTACCGCGCGCCCTTCCCGGCGAAAAGAGGCAATGACTCCGGTGGCGCCCTGGTCGGTGGTGCTAGGTGTGGCAGGGCGGGGGTGTTCTGTTCCTTGCTCTCAAGATGAGCCAGAATTCTATCGATGATGTCCTGGTCTTTGATGCAACGGTTCGGCGCCAGGACGCTGTGGTAACGGGTGAGATTGACCCTCGGCTTTGGTATCAGAGCAGCCAACCGCGCATTGAAATCTACAGGGTCGAAGGCTACCTGGGTCGTTCCATCCCGGTAGGGCGTCTTCAGGGTGTAGACCACCTTGCCGGTGGAGCTCAGTGAAAGACGGGGAACGGCTACGGCGGGGCGAGCAATATACCTGCACAAGCGCTCTCGGTGTCCTGTTCCAGCAAGCCTTGGCGTTCCAGGCAGCGGCCTACACGCTGACTGATCAGCTGAACCAGATCCTCGAGCTCGTCTTTATTCGGTGCCTTGACGCGTTGAAACCGAGGTGCTCGGTTATCGCGATAGACGTAAACACCATCCAGAAACAGGATGTGAAAATGTATATTGAGGTTTAGGGCTGATCCGAAGCGCTGGATCAGTGTCACTGCACCGGTCCCCCCGTCCTTGAGCCGGTATCCAGCTTTGTGGATCAGATGTGTAGAAATTGTGCGGTAAATAATGCCCAGAACCTTGCCCATTGCCTGGGGAAAGCGGTCAGAGCCTGAAAAAAAGCCCTTAATGAATCTTGTAAGCCATTGAAGCCAAGGAAATTTTTTTGGCGCGCACAGCGATTGATAACTCTTGAGATACTTTTATATCTCAGAACGGTATCTTTTCAATCACTATTCCTGGGTTCGCCGCCGTGACTCCGCAATAGGCGTTTGAGGAAGCGCTTAGCCGCTGCCCCATTACGTTTCGCCTGAAGGTACACATCGACCACTTCGCCATCCTGATCTACTGCGCGCCACAGATAATAATGCTTGCCATTAATCTGAATGGTTCGGCACACCGACGAAGACCTCGTCAATGTAGAAAGTATCGCCATAACCTCGGTGCTTTCGTTTCAATCGGCGTGTATAAATGGCGCCAAACTTGCTACACCAGAGACGGATGGCTTCGCGGGTGACAGTGATGCCTCGCTCGGCCAGAAGATCCTCGATATCATGGTGACTCAGATTGAATCGATAGCAGAGCCATACTGCGTAACTGATAATGTCGGGAGGGAACCGGTGACGTTTGTATATGCTCATGGCCCGACTATAGCAATCTGGGCCAGTTAAGTTGTCAGTACCTTTATTTCACCTATACTTAACGTTGGATCGCCATTTGTAAGCCATGGAGTCGAAGTTACTTGATAATACATGTTAAATCTTATCGCGTTGCCTTTATGCTCATCGGTGCTCTTTTTGGAATATTGTTTCCGATCACCGCAACATTATTAGATATATGGCTTCAAGGCTCACCGCTTTCGCTAGGCGGCGTCATCGAGGTACAAAGAGCGCAGCCGCTTCATTGGATTATAGATAGTGCTCCCTTATTTTTGGGATATTTTGCTTCCTTTGCCGGACAGCGACAAGACCTCTTAACTCAATCATTGTCGGAACAGGTTGCAACGAACTTGCAACTGGAATCCGAGATTAACGAACGCAAGAAAACTGAAGAGTTAATAAGATCTACTCTTCAAGAGCGTGACCGCCTGGCAAAGCAATTTGAGTGGCTTATCGCATCTATGCCGATTGGTTTAGGGGTTTATGACAAGGAGGGGCATATCCTTTCTAGTAATGAAGTCTTTAAAATCTTTACTGGAGGTGATGAAAATGTGGCCCATGCTATTTTCGCACGTGCTATCTTACAGACGAGTGGTTCAAAAGCATCAGAACTAGAGATAATTCATGACAGCTTTGAGCGATTTGCTTATTTAGCCAGGCTTGATCAAGATACGGAGGGTAAAATATGGGTGCTCTTGGCTGATGTAACCGAACAAAAGATTCAAGAGAAGCAGTTATTGCAAGCCTCCAAATTAGTCACGCTTGGCGAGCTGGCTACCAGCATCGCCCATGAAATAAATCAGCCCTTAAATCATATCGCGCTGCTTAAGGCAAATATGCACGTGCTTCTTTCACAATCCAGTCCAGCGATCAAAAAAATACAATCGAAGCTTGAAAAGATGGATACCTCCATTACTCGCGCGGCAAAAATTACCGATCACATGCGAGCCTTTGGGAGAATCGACATGGCAGAGTTCAAGCCCGCTTCGGTTGTTAACGCGATAGATGGTGCTTTAATGCTGTTCGATAGCGAATTAAGGAATACTGACATAAAAGTTGAGGTCGAGATTGAAAGTGGCCTACCAAAAGTCAAAGCTATTGAAATGCAATTAGAGCAAGTTTTCTTGAATCTTATTAGCAATGCGCGAGATGCTATAAAGGCCTCAGGGGCGGCCATACGAATAATTTTTATAGCTGCCAGGGTGCATGATCAATTTGTAGTGATAGAAGTCAAAGACACAGGCCCTGGAATGAGTCAAGAGCAACTGAGCAAGATATTCGAGCCTTTCTATACGACAAAAGAAGTAGGCGCTGGCACTGGGCTTGGTGGATCTGTCAGTTATAATATTATCACCGGCTTTGGTGGGTTAATATCAGCTATGAATTGGAAGGGAACTGATGATGGGCTGTCAGGTGCCAAAATTTCAATCAAACTTCCTCGCTTGGTTGATGACACATTGCCGAGCGATATATAACCTTTGCGTTTATAGTATTTTGTATGACCTTTCACACAATTAACATGTGAACACTTCTAAAAAAATAGCATGAAAACAAGGTTTGCCAAGTTCAGTATCTTGGTCATGGAAAATCTACTCGGTGACAAACAGGTTACTGCCTTCCTCCAATCGTTGAGCGTACCTGCCCCGAGATTCGGATGTTACTCAAATCTGCAGCCAGTGCTCTCCTGGGTTCTCGACAGTAAAGAGTCAGTTGAATGCACACGATATCGCCATAGAAGGCGATTTGTCTACGGCTGGCGATCTGAGGATTAAACTCAGTCGTCAGCGCGCTCTGATAAAGCTCTTATCGAAGTATAAGAAGTATAAAGGCCCTGTTGAGAGCGGACACCCTCGCTGATTCTGTTGACTGGGGTTGCTGATCTAGAGAAGTTCGCGCTGATTGATCCTAAAACCCTGTTCACTGTGTTTGGCATGCCATTCATATCCGCTCATTACTGAACGAGAGTCCGCAGCAGTTCGTGCCATGTGTTTTTCAGTAGAGTCCTTACTGATTTGGGGTTGTGGATTCGCTTCCTGCGAAAAGAGACAGACTGGCAGGGGGCGCCCCGGTTGGCGCTACCAGGAGGGGCCGGGCAGGGGCTTCCTGTTCCTTCTCTCGAGGATGTGCCAGGATTCTGTCGACGATGTCCTGGTCTTTGATGCAACGGTTCGGCGCTCCGACGATGACTTTGACGGACCCACCGCAGCTATCACAAACTGCAATATCGATGCGGATGGCCGCCCCATTGATACTCGCTTGAGTCGCTGGGCCCAGGACATCGCGACGTGCCGTTCAGGGGGTGAGCGAATTGGTCAGCCCCAGGCCGAAGATAATCGATGAGCAGCATAATTCGTCACATTCCCTGTAATTGTTAGTAGTCGAAGAGACTTGCTTGAGGCGGAGCTCAAGGTTCTGGTAGCTGATTTACTGAGGCTGGTGCCGAGAATTTGGCATTTAGGCAATCAAGGATTTTCTTAATGACCAGAAATTTCACTATCACTGCAGGAGCATAAAGACGACACGCGTGCTCGCTTACATCGCGATTCTCAAGGGACCAAGTTTCGGTACGGCCAGCCCCATCTTTATAGGCTAATCGACCTTCCTATTGTTTTGTTTGGGCCTGCATTTGAAATGCAGCCCAGAATAAGCATTAAAAAGACTAGCCCGCAAACAACCGCGTGGTAGTCTTAGCATATGAAATTTAAACTACCCAAGATAAAAAAAGGCTTGCATTGGACAACGGTCATGAGCGAAAAAGCTCTCCTGGCCGTTATAGGCATAGCAACGTGCATAGCTTCGGCTCAGTATTTGTTGACTATGTACGAAGCAAAAGAGATCCTTTTGGCAGATCTCTTTATGCTATTTATATTCGTTGAAATAATTGGCATGGTGGGTGCATTTTATAGCACCAATCGAATTCCGGTTACCCTACCGATCATCATTGCAATCACGGCTCTTTGTCGGCTCATTATCATGCAAAGTAAGAATATGGATGCGCTGGATTTACTTGTAGAAGCTGGCGCTATTTTAGTTTTATCTGCATCCGCTTACATCATGAGCCTAAAAGACAGAGTTAGTCTTGAGAAACAAAAAGAGTTCAAAAATGAGAACGACACGCCTTCATAACTAAAAAAAGCCTCGCCCCTTTAGCAGGGTGTCCTGCCAGTAGGCAGCGTATCGAAACACATCGCATGACTACCGGCCTTATGAAGGAACGAAGCCGCATGGCATCCTTGTTGAACAACGCCTCGCATTTAAAATTGATCGGGGCCCTAACGAAAGCCAAGCGCTTGCGGCCGGAGGCTACTTACAGCACCCTCCTGATTTTTTTGTCGTGCAAGATCAAAGCGGCACGCCCAAACTTCGCTCAATGCACCAGCAAAGACAAGCCCATGCATGAACCAAAAAGCACAACAAATCCAGAAAATATGTTTAAGTATAAGCGGAATAAACGCTACCCATGCCTCTAGCATTGCCTGGCCTCGTCAGGATCTCACTGTCAATTAAATGCTTGAAGTTTTGCTGTTTTAAATATTGGGTGTGAGCCAAATATTAGCGCCACATGTTTTGTTAGTATCAAGATGTTTGCGATCATTGCCTGAATAGCTCAGCTCTAAACTGAACTTGCCTCGTGCATTTGGCTGGTGTTCCATGCAGACTGTAGTTGCTCCTATCACAATTGACTGGGGTGTGGGATAGCTTGCACTCTGTGCAGCAATTAAAAAATTATTGAAGGCATTGGCAGTGCGGACTGGATCTGTCGGCGCGATAATTATTTTTTTTATACCGAGTGCTCCATTGGGGTGTTGAGTGTGACTTCCCAGCGGAATTCGTATGTCGATTAAAGTCTTGTCTTGTATGAGGAACGGAAGGTCGAGATCTTTGGCACTGCCTAACAACCATTGTGCAATTTCTCCGTCTGGTCGTCGTCGCTGATAGTTCATGGTATCTAACATAGTCAGTTTTGTTGATTTAAAGCAATCAAGTGCAGCTTGCATATTTTCAACGCGAATACACCAATCGATAGCACCGTATTTCTTGGTGATCCAACGCATTAATCGCCACGAGACATCAGGCTTATTATTAGCTAAATGGTTAATGAGCCCAATTTTTGCCGCTATTTTTAGTAGTGGACGAGACCAAGATGTTTTCAAGGCTAAGATTTCGATAAAGGTTCTGTCGTCGAAAATAATTAAGGCGTTACAGGTGTATTCATGCTCTCCACCCTGTGTTACAACAAAGCCTAGGTCGCAGAATTTTTTTATGGCCTTGTTTAGGTCGGGCACAAAAATCACAGCATGGTCAAAATGGAATGGCATCATGATTCTTCTTCCCACGCGTCAAGCGCTTCTAAGCTATCTGAAAAAATTTTAGTCCCCTGGTCCAATACGCTGGCCCGCCATTGCTCGTCGATTGGATAAAACGAGCGAAGCACCTGCTCTCTCAGTTTTTCTTTTAGGGTAGGCCTTGATGTCATTGCATCGATGCGTAACCAGCGGTCAATGAGAAGCGCTTTCAACATTTTTAAATTGGAATAAGTGCCGAATTCAATCACGCAGGTTGTTGTTTGTGCGCCCGCAGCTTGTGCTAAGTCACGTGCAGCATTAATTAACAATCCTTGATAGTCTGGGCGTTCGCCTGACGAATAATTGGTGTGGCTTTTTTCAATACCTTTTCCCCACACCTGAAGTGCTCGGTTGTACTCAGGCGTGTGGACTGCATCAAAGCACAGAAAGCAGGGCTGACCATAATCGCCGATGCCAGTATGCCAATCAATTATGGTGACTCGCTTGCTACCCTTTAAGTGTGTATGCAATATTTTCTGTAGCGTTTCGTTAGACCACTCGGGGCTTAGTCCACCAAAACCAATGCCGTCAGCGTGATTGTATTGCCCGCGCGAAATTTCATTAAGCAGTTTAGATGAGCCGGCACTTAGTAGCAGTTTGCCAAGCCCGAGCATAATTTTAGTAAAGCGCGGGCCGCGAGCGTTGGAGCTGCGTAAAAGTTCATGAACAGGTTTGGTTAGATCTGTCTCTAGAGGCTTTTTTTGATGGTCGATAAAATTGCGATTGAGATCGACATTGTTCTCTGTGGTCCGGCTGCAATGTGCCCAGCCAAAGGGGTTGATTGCGTGAATAAGGAGTATCGCTGTTGAAGACGCTAATGGCTCGCGGGCTTTCAGGCAGGCTAGCTGTATTGCCGCACCGGTATAACTCTCCGGTCCATGTGTTCCGCAAATCATAATCATGACATTGGAAGCATGGCGTGGACCCAGCCATGCGGTATCGGTGAATAGCGCAGCGCCATCAGGGCCATGCGCCGAGGGATGTTTGAATGATTCAATGATCGCACCGGCTGCATCTGCTTCGCTGAGGAATTGCTCACGCGCGGTTTTATAGCTATCGCTAAATACGGAAGGTGAGTGTTGAGGCTTATCTATCATTGGGAGTCGCTTTGTTTTTGGTGCGTTTACATCATGACTGAACTTTATTATTATACACATGTATAATTAATGCAAATGGCGGAAAACTCAATATCTGACGATTTAAAAAGCACCCGCGCCCGCTCGGTTGGGCGCCCCAAGGCCGATGATCAGTCTGATCGGGCATCTGACTTGATTGAGTCTGCGATCGAGCTTGTTGCTGAGGGCGGTTTTGATTCGCTTAATATGCGTTTAGTTGCGCTCAGAGCAGGCGTTTCGCTGGGCTTGGTGCGACACTACTTTGGTGGCAAGGCAGGCTTAATCTCGGCTAGCAATGCCGCAGTTGAGCGCAAAGTCGCAGCTATTTTTGCTGCGGTCTTTGGTGATTCAAACCTTGAATCGGCCCATCAGCAGGTTGAAGAGATGACCGAGCGGTTGATTACGGAAGTGTCACCCAAAATCATCTATTTTAAGTACTTGGGCCAATTAGCGATGCGCCAAGATGAAGAAGCGGCGGATTCATTTGCTGTGTACTTTAGTACCGTTCACGCTTTTGTTGAAAGACTGGATAAAACCCAGTCGGGGTTGGAAAGCAGAGACAGGACTTGGGCTGTTTTTCAATTTATTTTTTTGCAATTGGGGCCTGTGCTCCTCGAGCCGCAAATTACCAATATTCTAGGCCGTGGTGCTTTTGAGCCGGAGATGATTCGCGCTCGGGTAAAATCTATGAGCCGCATGTTAACGTCTGGGCTCCTCTCGGCGTGATCTATCGGTAAATCACCAGCACTGCACTAAAATGCGCCTTGTAGGTGTTTGGATATTAATACCCCGTTTTTGGTTGATGAACGCTATTCCCCAGCTTGAGCAACTCTACAAGCTGCAAAGAGTTAATAGCCATTATCAATATGATTTAAAGTATAAGCGGGATAAACGCTACCCATGCCGCTAAATGATTGTGGCAATGCCGCTAGACGCCGGACTAAGCCAAGCCTTTGTTGCCAGCCTACAAAGGCCGCACGCAGATGTTTACGTGTCTTGGGTGCAGATGTATCAGGAAGGCAAACTGGCAAACAAAGTCAGGGATGATTTCTAATTCATTCAATCTGGATAGGCATAAAGTCGCTGGATTGCATTACCATGATCTCAGGCTAAATGCGTTTACAGAATGGAGCAAGGGGGTTGCTTGAAACCCGAGACCCAGATCTGTCTGCGCTGAAAAATTAAATTGTAAAATATTTATTTATGCATTTATTAGGTATATTCACGTGAAAGTTGTGATGTGCCCACAAAGCACAATGGTAAGTCGAGATTGTGGAGCGATCCAGCGCTGGCCGGACTGAGCTAATAAGAGAAATTGTTATGAGAATATTGCTTTTTTCCCCTATATTTTTGCTGTTGCAGGCCTGTTGGCACCCGCTGGAGATTGTAGGGGAGGGTGATATTGTTGAACGATTGGAGGGGGTGCGCGGCTGCACGCTGGAAGAGTTTAAAAGCCAGTCTGTGCGGTGTGCGCAAAACGATGTAGCCAATGAGGCTTACATCGTTTCCTACGAGGCGGTGCCCCGGTCAGGCTGGGTCTTTGATGGCTGGGAGGGCGTGGGATGTCCAGAGGATTCAGTAGCCCCATTTTGCGACTACGAGGTGAGTCAGCCCTACGTAGATTTCACTAATGAGACATGGCCAGGCGTGCCGATGCCCGCGCTTGTAGCGGTGTTCAAGCGAGCTGGTCCCGATTTTTCGTTGGGCGGCAGCATAGCGGCCCCAGCGAGTACGGTGGTCGATTCCGATACCAATGATCCGAATGCATCCTTTGCCTCTAACGACAGCTGTAGCATGGCAGCTACGATCAGCAACCCGACCGCGATCGGCGGCTATATCAACGAGGCGGGCACAGGTACGTCTGGTCGTTCACTGGCTGCCGGCGACTTGGACGACTACTATAAGGTCGAACTGCTCGCGGGCCAGATTATCACGATGGCAGTTGCTGACTTTCAAACAGGTGATGCCGACCTCTACCTCCACGATAGTAACTGTGTGGTTGTCGATGGCTCCTTGAATACGGATCAGACCGAAAGCCTGACTGTGGCCAGCGCCGGCGTTTATTTTGTGAATGCCCGTGTCTATTCGGGCGCCACCAATTACGTGCTTGTGATTGGCAACGCTAATATTGCCAATGCCACTGGAGGCATGCGCCTGTCGAACGAATTCGTTCCCGGGCAGGCGATCATGAACTACGACAGAAAAATGAAGACAGCGCAGCAGTTGTCGACCCAATCGATCACGGCGAAGGCGGGTGTCAGCGTCCTTGCAGGCGCAGCAGACCGGGAAGTGCTGCTGGAGTTAGACCTGTCGACCCAGCCCTTGTCGACCATGTCCAACCTGAGACCAGCCGCGAACGCGGACGGCCTCACGTTTAGCAGCGCACAGGATCGCGAGAAGTGGGAGACACTGATGGCCATCAAGAAACTGCGCAAAACTGAATCGGTCGCCCATGCGGGACCTAATTACATCCGCCATGCCCTGGCTATTCCAAATGATGAATTCTATCCCAGGCAGTGGCACTATCCTTTGATCAATCTGCCAGCCGCCTGGGACCTGGAAACAGGTAAGTCCAGTGTCATCGTCGCCAATATCGACACTGGGATGCTGCTGAACCACCCTGATCTTCAGGGCCAGCTCATTGCCGGTTACGATTTCATTAAAGATCCTGCAACAGCCAACGATGGCGACGGCATCGATGCGAACCCTGATGACCCGGGCGATACCGAGGGAGGTGCCCCGAGCAGCTTTCACGGCACCCATGTCGGCGGCACCATTGCAGCTCGCACAAATAACAACATTGGCATCGCCGGTGTTGCCTGGGGCGTGAAAATCATGCCCCTGCGGGTATTGGGCAAAGGCGGTGGCACTGACTATGATATCGCGCAAAGCGTGCGCTACGCGGCCGGGTTAGCGAACGACTCCGGTACGCTCCCGGCCCGGCGCGCGGATATTATGAACCTGAGCCTGGGGGGCGATGGCCCCTGCGGTGACACAACCCAGAATGCGTTCAATGCGGCGCGCAATGCCGGCGTTATCATCGTCGTCGCGGCCGGCAACGAAACGTCAGGGGATCAAAAAAACCCCGCCTGGTGTGATGGCGTTGTTAGCGTCAGCGCAGTTGGACCGCAACGCAAGCTGACTTCCTACTCCAACTTCGGCCCTAAAACTGATATCGCAGCTCCGGGCGGTGCTTCTGATTTTGATACCGACGGTGACGGATTTCCCGATGGTGTGCTGAGTACACTTGGTGATGACTCATCAGCCGGGGCCATTACGTTTAATTACAAATACTACGATGGTACATCCATGGCCGCTCCACACGTTGCCGGTGTATTCGCGTTGATGAAATCGGCGAACAGCAATGTAACGCCAGATTTCATTGACCAGCAGCTTGCGGCAGGCAACCTGACTGATGAAATCGGGACTCCCGGACGGGATGACAAGTTTGGCTACGGCCTGATCAATGCGCAGAAGGCTGTCACAGCTGCGCTGAATCTGGGTGGCGTCGAACCGGCGCCTGTTCCAAAGCTAACGGTCACTCCTACATCGTTAAACTTCGGCGCCGCGATATCGGGACTGGAGATTAACGCGCAAAATGGCAGCACGGGTAATTTACGGGTGACCACAGTTGGAGCGAACAAACCCTGGCTGATGGTGACACCGCTCAATACAGACAACCAGTTGCTTGGCAGCTATCGCGTCTCTGTCAATCGTAGCGGACTGGCCGATGGCCTCTTCTCGGGCCAGATCAGCGTGCAGTCGTCAGTTAATACCGTCAATGTCCCGGTCATCATGACGGTTAGTTCTTCCAATGATGGCGGCAACGCGGGCTACATCTATGTATTGCTGATCAATGCGACTACCGGTGAAACCCTGGAGGCATCTCCACCCGTTTCGGCAGGCACCTATGCCTATACGTTCGAGAATGTACCGGCGGGGAACTACGAGATTGTCGCCGGGACAGACTCGGACAACGACTTTTTTATCTGTGACCCCGGTGAAGCCTGCGGAGCGTATAAAACAGTAGATCAACCTAGGACGGTTAACGGGAACAACGCCGGGACAAATCTGGACTTCTCTGTCAGCTATGAGATCTCATTGCCGGTAACCAGTGCAAATAGCGGCACGGCAGAACAACCAAACCGCGGCTTTTCCCGCAGCGCGGCTACGCCAATGAGGTCTGTTGCTCCGTGATGATGAAAATACGCTCAGGGATCACTGCGGTATTTTTGGTGGCCATCAGCGCCTGCCAGTCAGGCGCCGGCGAGACGGGAGCGGATACGGTACCGATCTTGGCGGTTTACAGCGACAGCCAATGTTTGAAACGCGAGTTGGGGATTGAAGTGATTCGCGATGCAGACGCCCTGGCAGCCTGGTGGGCACCGCTCTCGCGAATGCAGCTACCGCAGCGACAACTGCCGCAAGAACTTGCGACTATCGATTTCGTAACCTCAGCGGTCTTTGTCGTCTCCATGGGCTCGCGTCCTACCCCCGACTATGCCGTCGAGTTGTACAGCGACCGCGCGCCTGTGCAGGGATCGTCTCTTACACTCCCCGTTGATTTCCTGCAGCCGACTCCCGGCGCTGCGCTCGCTCAAGTTGTTACCAGTCCCTGCGCCGTGTTCACCGTGCCTGTCTATCATTATGAAACTATTGCGGTCCGTGATTCACATGGCAATAACATGCTGGAGAGCCAGCTCTAGCGCCATCTCATTATTTCCTGGTATTGCCAAGTTAACCAGCCGAAGTTGATACACTCGGCCCATGAATACTTATAAGCGTCACCGATTCTCGCCAGATATCATTTCCTACGCCGTCTGGCTGTATTACCGCTTTAATCTAAGTCACCGTGACATTGAAGATCTGCTAGCTCAGCGAGGCATCACCGTTACGCGCGAGTCAATCCGACTTTGGTGTATCAAATTTGGAGCTATATACACTCGGCGCTTGAAACGAAAGCATCGAGGTTACGGTGACACCTTCTATATCGATGAAGTCTTTATCAGAATTAACGGCAAGCAGCATTACCTATGGCGCGCAGTGGATCAGGATGGTGAGATGGTGGATGTCTATCTGCAGGCGAAGCGTGATGGGGCAGCGGCGAAGCGGTTCTTCAAGCGCCTACTACGTTCGCATGGCAGAGAGCTCAGAAAAATCGTAACAGATAAACTGCGAAGCTATGGTGTTGCTCACCGTGAGCTGATACCAGAGACTATCCACAGTACTCAGCAGTACGAGAATAATCGGGCAGAACAATCGTACGAGGCCACCAGGGTGAGGGAACGGGGGATGCGTAAGTTCAAGTCAGTTCGGCAGGCACAGCGGTTTTTGGGCGCTCATGCTGCGGTCAGCAATCTATTTAATCTGGGAAGGCACCTAGTCGGCGCTCAACATTATCGGGATCTTAGGATAGCTGCGTTTGGTGAGTGGGGTAGGGCGGTTGCTTGAGATTTGTAGCTTGATTTTTCAGGGCCAGAGAAATTAACTTGCCAAAACCGGATCGAGTTCAGGTAGTTAAGGGGTGGCTGGACAGTGATGGTCAGTCTCAAGAGAAAGTTTTTGACGTTGCGTGGGCGGGAGAACGCATACCCAATGCGGCAGGTAAGGTACCCGCCATCGGGAATACGGTGAATGAAGAAACCGCTGACTTTAGTAACATTATCGGCACACAAGAGCTATCAGCTTTATGGACAGATCAGGGTTTCGACCCCAAGGTCCGAGCGTTTTACTACATCAGAGCGCTGCAAATACCAACAGCTCGACACTCGCTGTATGATGCGATCGCACTGCAAATAGGTGAAGCCGATCGAGGGGCGAACAGCCTGCAAGAGCGCGCCTATTCTTCACCTATCTGGTATACGCCCTGATTCGCCCTCGTTGTGGCCGACATTACGCAGAATCTGTTTGAATTGCGCCATTTCTGCATCGCTCAGATCTTTAAAAATGATGTCTACCTAAGTATAAGAAGTATAAATGGGGTGTCGGGAGTAACTGGTCGTCCAGAAAATAGTCTAGAGTCCTGAAATACTGGAAGACGGCTCGGGCTATGCCTTGGGTTAATACTCGCATTGCAGGTCTTGTAGATCTTTTTCGCTCACCTTCGAAACCAGGCACGAACAACTCTATACCAATTAATTCTTCAGTGGCTTCCTTGCTGATTTAGTGCTGTTGACCGGGATTTCTTCCCAGCGAAAAGAGGCAATGACTTCGGTGACGCTCTGGTCGGTGGTGCTAGGTGTGACAGGGCGGGGGTGTTCTGTTCCTTGCTCTTAAGATGAGCCAGAATTCTATCGATGATGTCCTGGTCTTTGATGCAACGGTTCGGCGCTCCGACGATAACTTTGACAGAACCAACGCAGCGGCCACAAACAGCAATATCGATGCGGATGGCCGCCCCATTGATACTCGCTTGAGTCGCTGGGCGAGGTCATAGCAGCATGGCACTCGGCCGGTGTCCTTACTTCCGCATTTGCGCACGTCTTAAGTGCTTTGCCACGTCTGGCCGGAGTGACTGCCCCGCGCCAGCGGTGATTTGGGGCAAGGATGCCATGGTGCGGTTGCCAACAACTGGAATTACTTAAATCTAAATGACAATCATTTGTATTTAAATCGAGACGCTACTATACTGGCTCCAGCGAAGCTTCCCACGTATGAGGAGAGATAATATGAAATTACGTTTTTTATGCCCTGCACACGGTATTGAGCTGGCGAATAGCCCAGAGCGGGCTCGCACGTGTTTTGAAACCGGCTTGGATACGGGTTATCTGCTCACTGAGCAGGGCCTCTATGAGGAGGCCTTGCCGCATCTGGGCTGTGCGTTTGAAGCTGCAGAAATTATTTTTGCAGCGCGAGGCGTAGAGCGTGAGCGCGCTTATTCTATGTTCACAACGGCCACTGTGCTGCTAAGCCGGGTATATTCGGCGTTGAATCAGCATGAACAAGGCGCCCACATTTGTCAGCTCGCTGTGCGCAGGTTGCTGAGTGAGGCCTCGCTTCAGCCGCACTCCGAGCAGGCAATTACAAGGCAGATGCAAGAAATTTATAGGTACACTCATCAGGAGTCCACTGTGCCGGTGCAGATGCGTGTGGGTCGTCGGAAAGCTCCCAGGCCTGCACACTTTGCAACCATTCACTAGCATGCGTGTCGGGATGATTCGTCTATGAGAGCTGGAAGTGCCTATTTCTGCGAACTTGAGCGTGCCAGCGCGCCGGCCTCTGCGACTGAGGATAGTGGACAGGTAGAAGCTACCCACTTCTTGCAAAATAATGGCGCAGAGGATTACGTTCAAATCGAGCTGACGGTTTCTGCGCTCAGGCGACTGATTCAACAAAGCGAGCTGGTGGTATCAGAGCTCAGTTGTTTGAACGTTAAATCGAAGAAAGCTGTTCTCCAGGCTCTTTTGCTCGCTATTAATGGACGTCGCTGCCCGAAACCGCCGAGCAGCCACTAACTAACGCTGCTCAGGCGCAAGAGTTGCGAGGTCGTGTTAGAGAAGCGGGCCAGATTAGAACAGAACAGAGGGCTGTCAGGAGTTGAGTAAATCTAAGTTCGATAAATGCTCCCTCCAGGCCACGCAGCGTAGACTATGTTTTCGGCGCTGGACGCGGAGACAACAAACGTGGTTTTTCTGTGATGATATTTTCTTTACGATGATCAACCCCAAGCTATAAAGCCCGCAATATGCGGGCTTTATAGCAGTTCAGAAAACTCTGCAGTAACTCTACTATTCAAGATCAGCGTAAATGGTCAGCATTCCTCAAGACCTTGCTGCATTCGTTCAAGCATCCGGTCATATTCGTCCCAGCGGCTCATTCCTGCTCCAGATAGTTTTTGGCTTAGGTACAGGATATGACTGCTGGGCTGTGAAAGTTATGGCTGAGAGGGCCAACAGCGTGACTGTGTGCGCCAATGACAGATATGCGCCTCACAGGGTCGGTTGGAGAGGTAGTTAACTGAATTGTCGCCATAGGCCATGATATTGGCGTAGACAGCCATCCTGTGGCCACCGTCTTCACTATACGATTCAGGTTGACTCAATTAGGGCTAGAGCCAAGAGGAAGCGATGAGTGAAGTTCTGGAATTTAGAGTGGCGATAGTGCTGATCCCCATAATGGTTATGGGGATGTGCTGGATAGTGACAGAGCTAAACAAAGGAGATTAATCATGGGCTGGTTCGATGATGCTGGTAAGAACTATTATCTACTGGGATCCCGCCCTGAGGGAAATAGAGGATCGCAATACCCGAGCAGCGATGTATGAGCAGATGGCGAAAACCCTTGCCAGTATCCACCGTGTCGACATTGAAGCAGCGGGGCTTGCGGGTTACGGGCGGCCGGGGAACTATTTTGAGCGGCAGGTGGGGCGCTGGACGAAACAGTACTGCGCATCGGAGCTGGACAAGATCGACGCAATGGATGAACTGATTGCGTGGCTGAGGCTGAATCGATAGTAGAGCCAGACTGCGTAACTAATGATATCGGGTGGAAATCGGTGGCGCTTATAAGTATTCATCACCGGATTATCCCATTTCCGGGGTTTAACTTGTCAGTTTATTTGTGAGGATATCGATAAACTTTTGAGCCGCCGGGGAGCGCGAACGCTTGTTCATTTCAATAATTCCCAGTTCAGTATTCAGGCTCGGGTGTGTGGCGTCGAGTTTTACAAGCGTGCCCTGTTGAAGCTCAGGCGCACAATTATATTCCGAAGAGATTAGCCAGGAATCGGAACACAGCAGCACAGCTATGAGCGTTGGAAAGTCACTACACGCAATATGAGGCTTTGATAACCCTGTAGCGTTCTGTACTGTATCTCTCAGCCGATGTGTTGGGCCAACGAGGGTCGACGTAATGAGTGGATACTTCGCCAACTGGCTGAAGCTGATATTTTTTTGTGATTGCAGTGGGTGGCCTTTGCGAGTAAGCACCGACAAGGACACATTGGTGATTAGTTCTCTTCGGTATTCGTTTACCTCCCAGTGACTGCCAAGTCCGGTGATAAGCAAATCGACATTCCGCTGCTTGAGCCTCTCGTCTAGCTCTTCATGTGTGCCTTCGCCAACGGTAATACTAATATTGGGATGTTGGAATACAAACTCCGGGAGCGAAGTTCTTAAAACCAACTCCCTTACTCCCCTGCCGACACCGATATGTAATTCCCCTGCTTCAATATTCTGGTAGATGCGAGCGGCACGCTGAATATCTTCGACATCAAGCAGTACCTGCTGGCACTTTTCGATGATTTCCAGGCAGAAGATGGTCGGTCGCATGCCCCCACTGTGCCGGTCAAACAACCTCACATTTAGCAGCCTCTCCAGGGTACTCAGGCTACGCGTCAGTGCAGGCTGAGTAATGTGCAGGACCTCTGCGGCCTTGTGCATATTGCCTTGCTCCGCAATCGCGGTGAGATGACGGAGCTGCTTTAAGCTTGCCATAGGAACCTCTTCTGATGCCTTATTATTATCATTTAATAATATTAAATAATTATACATTATTATACGGGATACCTACCATTGTCTGTAGCTCCACGTGCTCTCGACGCACTGGCAGGTCATCAAAGTGACGGTGGCCGAGTTCAGAATGTTGACGTTGTTAAAATTTGAACGGATTAATTACGTATGAATAACTCTAAATTACATTGTCTCGCTCTTGCATTGCTGCTTCTCACTGGCTGTAAGATTACGCAAGTCGTTCCCGAGGGCGGTGCTATTGTTTCTCGCACCGGAGAAAGGGACTGTGCAGCCAATGAAACGTGCGAGATTGACGTGGTTAACGGAGCTGAATTTTCCGACACCTTTACCGCAGTTGCGGATCACGGCTATCGTTTCGTTGGATGGAAGCAGACGAACCTGTACCTGTGCGGTGGCAGCGCGGAGCCCTGTGCACTAGAGAACGTGTCTGGATATTGGACTAATTCGGATGCCGAAGTCTATCTGGAGCCCATATTCGAACCTGATCTGCTGGTGAGCCGCTCCACTGATCAGATCACGCTTGTCGAATCCCGAACGCTTAACATGAATGGTAATTCCTGGGAGCTCAATTTCTATCGCAATGAGGCCTATAGCTGCGGCCTATCCGGAAACTACACCTTTTTTGTCATGGAGCCAGCCAATAATCCCGGTGCCGAGGCACCGCTGTGGGCCTATCTGCACGGCGGCGGCTATGGCTGGTTCGATCAGAATCAGGTTTACCAAGCAGTAAAAACTCAAACCCAGAATACCTTCAACCACGAGGAATCCTTTGATGACCTGATTGATAAACACCTTTTGCACAATACAATGCGCAATGATCAGGTGATGGATTCCACGCTCACGCGACGGATACAGGAAGGCTACCGTGTGCTGTTGGTTTCCATGTGCGATCACGACAATTACTCTGGTAGAGGCGCACCCTACCCGAACAACCCGAACCCGAATGGTGGAGAAAGGCAGGTTAACGGCTTGCAGGCCACCATGTCTGCCATGGACTTTACCGTGGCTAATTATCCCAGCACCCGAGTTTTTGCCCACGGTACCAGCGCGGGTTCGATTGGTGTGTTTAACATGTCGCATGCCTATGCCGAGGAGGGTACTTACCTGACGGCGATTGTGGCCGATTCGTGGCAATACACCCGCAGGACATTCGAAATGCATGAAACCCTCGTCGGCGTGGAGGGTTACGTGTTCAACGAGGGGAGTGACCTCCGCGGAGACGGTATGGACAAAATCGGTTTTCCGTACGTGGAACTGGGCATCTACCCCGAGGCCCTCATCGAGGACGGCTGGGTCGAGGTGCCGAGCATGTACATAGTCGGCGAGAAAGATCCTGGTTGCGGGGGTTACCGCGATGACATATTACGGGCAATTCCCCAGGCAGAAGCTGAGGGTCTGAGTAATTGCGGCTGGCAGTATGATGGCTTGCGTGAAGTGATTGCTAATCAATCTAACAGCCCTCATGT
This sequence comes from Candidatus Seongchinamella marina, assembly GCF_026262685.1. Classification (NCBI taxonomy): domain Bacteria; kingdom Pseudomonadati; phylum Pseudomonadota; class Gammaproteobacteria; order Cellvibrionales; family Halieaceae; genus Seongchinamella; species Candidatus Seongchinamella marina. The sequence goes on along the minus strand of NZ_SHNP01000002.1, from coordinate 754,514 downwards.
ATTTGATCTCTCTCCCACCGGCGATCACGTTGAAACCAATAGACAAAATCCCGTTAACGACAGGGTGGACAACTTCCTGAGCGATGTTTTGTCGACGAACCCGCCGAGAGTATTTCCATCGGTAAGTCAGTAGCGGGTAAATCTTTGCACCACTGCATATGCCTCCCTGGGGTACTGACAAGTTAACTTATTCTTGCTCAAAAAATGGAAATTCAGATCGAATAAATCGGACAAACAGGGCTCAAAGTGGAGCTGCATGAAACGATTTCGGGCACTGGAGGTCGATTTGTGTCGCGCCAGCCCATGACTTCAAGTTAAGTTGGCGGTACCGATTCTACCAATATCAGCGACTTAACTTGTCAGTACCTTCGCCAGGGACATGTTTAGCTGCAGCGCCATACTACGCCGCTTTCGATCTAGCCTCCCACAGGTCATATTCGGCTTGCATACGCACCCACATTTCCGCCGTCGTTCCAATCGTAGACTCAAGCACAATAGCGAATGCTGGCGAGATGCCACGCTTACCGTTCACGATCTCATTGATCTTTCTAGGGGAACACTGACAAAGCTTCGCCAGAGCGGTCTGATTCAGAGACATCTCTGTCATATAAACTTCATTAAGCACCATGCCAGGGTGCAGCGGTGCTGGGTTAGCAATCATCTCTAGCCTCCATGATAATTCTCAATTCTGACTTCAGTAAACTCACCACTTTTATATTTGAATGTAATGCACCAGGGCAGTCTTATAGTCACACTCCAGCAATCCTTTCTGTCACCTTTCAATTTGTGGAGGCGAATATTTGGCGGTTGGCTTTGAATCAATAAATCATCGATAGTCGTCGTCGAGTGCATAATGGTCATAAGGGTGTTGCCAAGTAAAGTCTCCGATATTGGTACAATCGGTAGATGAATACTTATAAACGCCACCGCTTCCCCCCAGATATCATCAGCTACGCCGTCTGGCTCTACTATCGCTTCAATCTTAGTCACCGCGACATCGAAGATCTCCTGGCCGAGCGAGGCATCATCGTCACTCGAGAATCAATTCGCTTGTGGTGTAACAAGTTTGGCGCTCTATACGCCAGACGTTTGAAACGCAAACACCGAGGCTTCGGCGACACCTTCTACATTGACGAGGTTTTCGTCAAAATCAACGGCAAACAGCATTACCTGTGGCGGGCAGTCGACCAGGATGGCGAAGTGGTAGATGTGTACCTCCGGGCGAAGCGAGATGGGGCTGCAGCAAAGCGCTTCTTCAAAAGGCTATTTCGCTCACACGGCAGTGAACCCAGAAAAATTGTGGCTGACAAACTTCGCAGTTATGGCGTTGCTCATCGGGAACTGATTCCTGGCACGATTCACAGTACCCAGCAGTATGAGAATAATCGAGCCGAACAGTCTCACGAGGCGACTAGAGTGCGGGAGCGGGGTATGCGCCGATTCAAATCATTCAACCAGGCCCAGAGATTTCTGGGTGCACATGCTGCGGTTTCAAATTTGTTCAACCTTGGCAGGCACCTGGTCAGAGCTCAGCATTATCGTGATCTTAGGGTCAGTGCGTTCAGCGAATGGGGCAGGGCGGTTGCCTGAGATGATATGCGAGCCGATTCCTGATCTTATGGAGTTAACTTGTCAGTACCCTATAAGTCCATCAATCCATAGGAATTGGCCCGCCTGGCGCGATTCGAACGCACGACCTGCCGCTTAGGAGGCGGCTGCTCTATCCAGCTGAGCTACAGGCGGGTAGTAAGGGGCAGCATTATTCCGTTTGCCGGGGTGGATGGCAAGTGTTGGCATGGCTGCATCAGAAACGCGAGTGTATGTCGGTTGATCAGCATGGTTAAAAATCATCCAACAGACAGCGCAAAGCGGTTTATATTTCGACATTCGCCGATAGCGACATTTCTAAAAATGGAAATTCGGTTATTTACGCTCGGTTGCTTATCCGGTGCGCTGGTTTCAGGCTCCATGGCAGTATGATTTTCGGGTTGGAGTGTTCCGGAGGGAATATTCCCCTTCAACTATTGCATTCCGGACATCCTCGTATCACTCTATTTGCCTATCCGGCGGTTCCACTTTGGTATTGCCTTTTTGCGACAGCGAATGCTGGAGGTGTGTTGTTTTGCGGTACCAGACCACGATTTCGGTCTACGCGTTATTGGCTTTTCTGGGAACTCCCGTTGCGGCGGTTCCCGCGGCTCCCGAAGAAATATCAGCTTATCGCGATGGCTATGCAGATGCTGTGAAAGCAATAGACCGCGGGAAGTGGACCGAGTATCAGCAGCTGCGCCCGGGGCTGGATGATTATTCGCTAGCGATTTATCTGGACTATCAGCAGCTCAGCCGGCAAGTACACAAAGTGCGACCCGCAGACGCCCGTCGATTCATTAGCCTTAGCGAAGATACACCTTTGCCAAATCGTTTTCTGGGCAGTTATCTGCGACAGGCGGGGAAAGACCGACGCTGGCGGGATTTTCTCGCAGTGAAGCCGGACGAGCCCACCAGTGTCGATTTAAAGTGCTATTACTTTCGCGCCAAGTTAGCGGCTGGTGACGATCTTGTCGCTTGGGAGGGTGCGGAGCGCTTGTGGGTGTATGGCAAGTCGCGACCCAAGCAATGTGATCCTTTGTTTAGTGCGTGGCTTAAAGCTGATCAGCTCAGTGACGAAGTGGTCTGGGCGAGAATGCTGAAAGCGTTTGCAGAGAGGCAACGCTCGCTGATGACTTACGTGTCACGTAAAGGTAGCGCCGAATTAAAACCCTGGTCAGATAAGTTACTTGCGGTCTATAGAAAGCCTTCTGACCTTCGCAAGCACAAGCTGCCTGAGGCATCTGCCTATTCCGCCGATATCGCAACGCAAGGGCTGGCTTATCTGGCACGTTATAGCCCCGCCAAAGCCTTAAGCGATTGGCAGTATTTCCGAGGCAGGCTCAGCTTCAATGATGAGCAGGCGCATCAAGTGGAATACGCCATCGCGCTGAGGAGCCTGTTTGCAAAAACTGAATCCAATCTCGATTGGATGCCGGGTGCACTGGAACGACTCAGTGACGACAAGCTGGTTGAAATTCGTCTGCGCTGGGCCCTGACAGAGCAGGATTGGCCGGCGCTTGTCGCAACCTTGCCGTTGTTATCAGAAGGCGAGCAGGAAAAAGCTTCCTGGCGATATTGGAGAGCCCGCTCTTTGTCTTATTCAGGTGACGATGAAGGCTCTCGCCAGCTGTTAACAGCCCTGGCCAGCGAGCGAGATTACTATGGTTTTATGGCCGCCGATCGGCTGAGTAAATCCTATGCCTTTAACAATAAGCCTCTGGTATTGCAGTCAGCTGCCACCGAACCCCTGCGTCAACTGCCCGCAGTCCAGCGTATTGGCGAACTTAATTTTCACCAGAAAGAACGCGATGCCCACTCCGAGTGGTACAAGGTTTTGCAAGATACTGAAGAGCCCCTGCAGCAGCAGGCACTGGCCAAGTTAGCGACGGAACAGGGCTGGCACCGGATGGCAATTGATGCCGCGACTCGCGCCAAAACGTGGGACGCGCTGGATGTGCGGTTTCCTATGCCTTACCAGGACACGTTCCAGCACTATGCCGCAGTTCAAAAGGTTCCGTCTACCGAATTGATGGCGATCGTTCGTCGAGAAAGTGCTTTTTTCCCCGATGCGATGTCGCCAGTGGGAGCAAGAGGCCTGATGCAAATCATGCCGGCTACGGGCGAGCAGGTGGCAGCCAAAATCGGCAGGCAGCATAGTCGCGCAGAACTCTACGAGGTTGAGCACAACATCTTGCTGGGTAGTGCCTACTATCGCCAGCTGTTGGATCGTTTCGACGGTAACAGGGTTTTCGCACTTGCCTCCTATAATGCGGGGCCCCACAGGGTTGACCGGTGGCGTAATGGTAAGGGAGAGCAGGTTCCGGTGGATATCTGGATAGAAACTATTCCCTATCGGGAAACGCGTAACTATGTTCAGGCTGTGCTGTCCTATAATTTGGTCTTTCAGTATATGCTGGGAGACGCTCACAGTTTATTGACCGCGCAAGAGCGCAAAGCGCTTTATTAATGCCATAGCGGCCAGATTAAGGATCATTCAATGCAGGATACCCGCCCGCTACTTCTCGATAGCGACTTCCCGCCTGTTACTCGTCAGGGCGTCGATATATTACAGGTCAACCTCGGTTACCTTTGCAACTTGAGTTGTGTGCACTGCCACGTGAATGCGGGACCGACTCGTACGGAAATGATGACAGCAGACATGGTCGAATTGTTGCTTGAAGTGGCATCGAAGCTAGGGGTGCATACGCTCGATTTAACCGGCGGCGCGCCAGAGCTCAATCCTGAGTTTCGACGACTGGTTTGCCGGGCGACTGAGATGGGGTTGAAGGTTATTGACCGCTGCAACCTTACCGTTTTGTTTGAACCCGGGCAGGAAGACCTGGCTGCGTTTTTGGCAGAGCATGAAGTAGAAGTCACTGCATCGCTGCCTTGTTATCTTGAAGAGAACGTAGAGGAGCAACGCGGTAAAGGAGTATATAGCTCTAGCATCGAAGCCATTCGAACACTAAATTCACTGGGCTATGGTCAAAATTCTCGTTTACAGTTGAACCTTGTGTATAACCCTGTAGGGCCGGTATTGCCGCCGCCGCAGGCGGGCCTTGAGGCGGACTACAAGCGAGAGTTAGGGCAACGCTACGGCATTACTTTTGATCAATTATTTACCATCACCAACATGCCTATCAGTCGGTTCGGTGCTGTGCTGCTATCGCAAGGGCAATATACAGACTATATGGGATTGCTCCGCAATAACTTCAGTGAAGGCAATATGGCGGGTTTGATGTGTCGCTCTTTGCTGAGTGTAGATTGGCAGGGTTTTGTTTACGACTGCGATTTTAATCAGATGCTGGAATTGCCCGTATTGGCGAGTGATTCTCGGTTGCACCTGCGTGATTTGCTCGATTGCAATAGTTTGGCTGGCCGCGCGATCGTTACCGGTGAACATTGCTATGGCTGTGCGGCAGGGCAGGGTAGTAGTTGCGCTGGTGCCCTTTAGGGGTGCACGACCTATCCTATAGTTTTGTTATTCCGACGCTGAATGAGGAAACCAGCGTTGAAAGACTATTGCCGCAATTACGCGCGCGCTTCCCCAATGCCCAGCTGGTAGTTGTAGACGGCGGCAGTCGAGACCATACCCGCGCTCTGGCACGTCCCCTTTGCGATAAGTTGATAGAGAGTGCTCCCGGCCGGGCCCGGCAGATGAACCTGGGAGCGCAGCAGGCATTTGGGGAATATTTGCTGTTTCTGCATGCAGATAGCGTTCCCGGTCTAGACGAGTGCCAACTGCAGCTATACCTGGCGTCAAAGCCACCCTGGGGCTTTTGTCGGGTCTCACTGGAAGGTAACGAAATGGTATTTCGGATAATCAGCTATTTTATCAATGCGCGTTCGCGAGCGACTCGGGTGGCTACCGGTGACCAGATGTTGTTTATCCATAGAGACGTTATGCAGCGAGCAGGGGGCTTCGATGACATACCATTAATGGAAGATGTCGCCTTTAGCAAACGCCTGCGCAAGTTGGCACCTCCGCAGTGGATTAAAGAACCTGTGGCGACCTCCAGCAGGCGCTGGCGGGAGGCTGGGGTGTTGCGTACGGTAGTAAAGATGTGGGCCTTGCGATTTGCCTATTTCATCGGCGTATCACCCCAGCATCTCTGGCATTACTACTACGGGGACGATTAAGTTGGAGGACGTTTTGTTTATTCAGTTTGCCCGCGAACCCCTGCCGGGCTTGGTGAAGACCCGAATGTTGCCTGAATTGAGCCCAGAGCAGGCCTGCGACTTACACAGTGAGCTGGTTTATTGGACCAGTCAGGTCCTCACTGGCGCTAACCTGGGTCGCGTGGAGCTATCGGTGGCGGGCAACATGGCCTCGCCTTTGTTTCGACAGTGCGAGGAACTGGGAGTAAAAGCGTTGACGCGACAGGTGGGGCAAGACCTTGGCGAGCGTATGTACAATGCACTGGCCGAGGGGCTTGAGCGTTTCTCCAAGGTTATTCTTGTGGGTAGTGATAGCCCGCAAATTGACAGGGACTATCTGCTGGGCGCTATTGCCGCGCTCGATGATTCAGAAGTAGTGCTGGGGCCCGCGCAAGACGGCGGTTATGTTTTGATCGGCGTTCGTAAGCTGGACAAACATTGGTTTGAGGGAGTTGAGTGGGGTTCCGCTACCGTCTATGCAAAAACACTGGAAGGTTTCGCGCTGACATCAGCACAATGGCAGCACCTGGAGGTGTTGCGGGATATCGATAGGCCAGAAGACCTGCCCATTTGGCGGGCAATCGTGGCAAACAGGACGTAAACGCGAGGGCCGGAGCCTTCGAGTCAAGCCAGTGCCATTTCTCCGGTTTCTATTGCGGACGTTTCCGTTGCCAGGCCAGCGCGTTGGTAGAGCAACCAGGCAATTGCAGTGCAATAGCTCAGGTTGGTCTGCAACTCACCGTCTGGATCGCTCAGGAAGGCCCGTTGGCTTGCCAATCCCCTGACACGACTCGCCATGTCTGGATTGAAAGCTAAATAGCGATCCCACAAATCTCGATGTTGAGATGTCGTGATGTGGAATAGCCCGAGGCCATCGTTGCGTGCGGAGAAGAGTCCCAGGTCGGGGGCATCTACTGCGGCGTTGAGCAAGAAAGACTCGCTCGCCGGCGTCCATTTTCCTAAATATTTGAGAGTAGGCCTAATGACCTGGTCTCTCAGGTGTTCCGCGGTTACGTACATAAACCACTACCTCGCAAGGAAGCCAATTCCATCAGATACTGCCGTTTCACTTATGGTTATTGTGTGGCCCGGTTATTGTTGCGAGAAGTATCCCGTTTCTCCGCAGTTCCGTGCTCACAGGGTACTTTTTAACACAAGAAAAAATAAAATCCAATAAAAATAACGCCTTGCGTGACGTAATTAATAAATATTTCGGGAAGAGTGCGTAACTTGGACAAATTAGAGTTCAATTGAGGCAATACTGATCGATTCTGGCGATAAATCATCGATGAAATTGGTGGTAAAAGTGCGCTAAATGTTCCTATTGTCCATTAAATTGTTCATCCTCCGGCAATTTTGACCTGAAAACCACGTTTTTCGAGCTCTGCTTTTATCATTTCGCGCTGATCGCCCTGAATTTCGATGTTTTCATCTTTTAGAGCGCCGCCGACACCGCATTTCTGTTTCAAAGCTTTGGCCAGTGCCTTTAATTCGGCGCCCGCCAGGGGTATACCCTTCACGACTGTCACTGCTTTGCCGCCTCGGCCCTTCGTCTCCCGGTGCAGTCGAACCACGCCATCGCCAATGGAGGCGGGTCTGTCATTTGCGCACACACATTCAGTGACCGATCGGTGGCATTGGGGGCACAACCTTCCGCCATCGGTTGAATAAACAAGCCGTTGCGGTGATTTTTTTGCTCTGCTCATAGGTCTGCCGTGTCAATGTGCGGTGCGGGGCAGTATATTAGCCCGCTTGATTATGGCAACAGGTGACGCAGTCGATGTCTGAAATAGAAGAGCTAGTGCAGCAAATGGTCGAGTTGCAAACCCAGGTTGCGTTTCAGGAAGACACCGTCGGCGTGCTGAACAACGCAGTCACAGCCCAGCAAAAGGAAATATTGGTCTTGCGTGAGCAGTTGGAACTGTTGAAACAGCGTCAGGACGAAACCATTGCCCAGGTGGATCAGGCTGGGCCGGTGGTGGATGAGAAGCCACCTCACTACTAAGTGAATAACGATTTGAATCAACAGGAGAGTATCAATGGCAGAAGTAGGACAGATGGACACGCCAGAACAGGCGGAGTTCAGGCAGAGCGCTCGCGCCTGGTTAGAGGACAACCGTCCGGCCAATCCAATAGTGAGGTTGCCGCTGACACCATTAGAAATAATGACTGAGGGTCAGCTTAGTTATCTACAGGCTTGGCAGAAAGCGGCTTACGATGCCGGTCTGGTTGGCTGCGATTACCCAGTAGAGATGGGTGGCGGCGGCAAGAACGATTGTCAGCGTATCGCCAATGAGGAAATGCTCGCGGCGCGCACGCCTTATATGCCCAATGTGATCGGTTTGGGAATGGCGGCCCCTACGGTTTTTTATCACGGCCAGGAAGCGGTCAAGCAGCAGTTGTTGCCGCGATTGTTTTCTGGTGAAGATATCTGGTGTCAAGGTTTTAGCGAGCCCGGTGCGGGGTCTGACCTGGCCAGCGTACAGACCTTTGCTGAGCGCAAAGGCGATAAGTGGGTAATTAACGGACACAAGGTGTGGACCTCTCTCGCTCACTTTGCCGATTGGATGATTCTGCTATTGCGTACGGATAAATCGGTGAAGCACGACGGTTTGTCTTATTTTGTGGTGCCCATTCGTTCAGCATTGGGCAAAGGCGTGACCGTCCGGCCGCTAATCAAAATGACAGGCGAGACAGGGTTTAATGAAGTCATTTTTGAAGATCTGGAAGTCGATGACGGGTATCGCCTGGATGAGCTTGGCAAAGGTTGGCAGGTGGCCATGACTACCCTGCTGCATGAACGTGGGGCAGGGGATCTGGTGACACCGCGCTCCGGCGGTATGAAAAATAAGTCCAGTCACGTGAACAACGCATCTTCGCTGATAAGTTTGGCCAAACGCACCATTCGCAGCGGCTCAACGGCAGCTGATGACCCATTGCTGCGTGATCGAATGATGCAGCAACTTGTCAGGGAGACGGGGATGGCGGCAAGCCAACGGCGTACTCGGGTGACAGCATTGCAGGATCATCCGATGCGATTACCGCTGCAAAACAAGCTCCTAATGAGTGAAATTGCCCAGGACACGGCGGGCATTGCCACGGAGGTCGAAGGTGCAGCAGCGTCATTGTATCTTGCCGATGATGCGGCGCCCGATGGCGGGCAGTGGCCAATGGCTTACATGAACTCGTTTGGTTTTACGATTGCAGCGGGTACCAGCGAGGTGCAAAAAAATATTCTTGGCGAGCGCGTGCTCGGCATGGCCAAGTCCAAGTAGGGGAACAAAAAAGATGTCACAACCTGATGATTTCGGATTTACCGAAGAGGCAGCGCTGTTGAAAGAGTCAGCGCGTAAATTTTTTAATGAAAAGTTCACTGCAGACGTGTTGCATAACATGGTGGCGGGTGATCCTTCACCAGACCGCGCACCGCAGGTGCAATGGGACGAAGACATATGGCAGCAAATGGTTGATCTTGGTTGGTCGCTTTTGGCCGTGCCCGAAGCTCAGGGCGGTGTTGGAATGCCGCTGGTAGGCGTTGCGGGTCTGGTAGAGGAGTTAGGGCGCGCGGCGTTCCCCTGTCCGCTGTTATCAACTCTGGCAGCCAGTTACATCCTCAGTGCCTGCGGTAGCGAGGGCGAACCTGCGCTTATCGATATCGCCGAGGGAGCAACGGCCACTCTGGTGTTTGCTGATGAAAATGGTTCCCTGGAGCCAAAAGCTACCCCTATTGGCGTGAGCTCGGGCAATCTCGATGGGACCGGTTATTTTGTGCAGGATGCGGGTAAGGTCAGCCACCTTCTGGTTTGTGCGCGTTCAGATTCGGGATTGTCCCTGCACTGGCTGGGATCTGATGCTGCCGGCGTGGAGCGCACACAAGATAGTATTGTCGATTTAACCCGAGACCAGGCCCACATACATTTTAATAATGCGCAGGCACAGCAGGTCTCTGCCGATGCTTCTGCGGCACTTGAGCAGGCATTGCCTGCCCTGTGGACGCTCTATGCGGCAGACATGGTCGGCGCGGGAGAGTGGCTGCTGCAGACCACTGTCGACTACGTTAATGCCCGTCAGCAATTCGACAAGCCCCTGGGTTTCTTCCAAGCGGTGAAGCACCCGCTGGTGGACGTAATGGTCATGATTGATCAGGCCAAGTCCCTGGTTTACAACGCGGCCTGCGCGGTTGACTGTGAGCCTGAAATGGCGCGGCAATACGCTCACATGGCTCAGGCATCGGCCTCCGACATGGCTGACTATTCAGGTAGTCGGGCGGTGCAGTGCCATGGTGGTATTGGTTTTACCTGGGAGTGTTATGTGCATTTGTTTTTCAAACGACAGCGGCACAGTCAAATGCTTTGGGGAGATGGTCCTTGGCATCGCGCCCGCCTGGCGGAAATTGTTATCGATGCGGTTGCTTGAGTGCTATTAGCGTAAAAGGAAAGAACGGATGAACTGGAAAACAACGGCCCTGGTGCTGGGCGTCCTCATTGTTGGTGTTGCCATTCTTGCAAAGATGGCCACCCGGCTGCCTGCGCCGCCCGATCATCAGGTGTTTATTAATGGTGATGTGCTCACCATGGACGCAAGCAGTCGGATTGTGGAGGCGGTATCGGTTCGCGGCGAACGGATTGAGGCTGTGGGTAGTACTGATGAAATCATGGCGCTGGTGAGTAACCAGACAGAGGTTGTTGATTTGCGTGGACGCACCTTGATGCCCGGTTTCATTGACGCCCATGGGCATTTTCCGGGATCAGGAATGAGCGTGATTGCGGCAGACTTGACCAGTCCTCCGGTGGGTAACAAGCAAAGCATGGAAGAGGTGCTTGCAGCACTCAAGGAGCGGGCGGCATCGATAGAGCCCGGCAAGTGGGTGTCTGGTTTTGGTTATGACGACACGCTGCTGGCAGAGCAGCGCCATCCTACCCGAGCTGAACTCGATGAGGTGTCTACTGAGCACCCGGTTGTGGCAATGCATGTTTCCGGACACATGGTAGTAGTCAACAGCATGGCATTAGAGCTGGTCGGCATTTCGGCAGAAACAGAAAATCCGGTCGGTGGTGTTATTGCGCGTCGGGAAGGGAGCCGGGAACCTAATGGATTACTGGAAGAGAACGCGCGCCTCGGGGTCGTAGATGCCATGCAGGACACGGGCGCGCTTGCTGTTTACCAAATGATAAAAACAGCGGTACGCGATTACGCCCAGGTGGGCGTCACTACCGCCCAGTCTGGTGGAACCTCGGTGATGCTTTCCGACGGCTTATCGCTGTTCAGTAAGCTGGGCGTTATCCCTCAGCGGCTGGTGCTTTTCGCTTTTGACACCGAATTTGCAGAGTTGATCGATGCTGGCGAGTTCGACCCGCAGAAGTACCACTCAGACAGGGTCAGGATGCCCGCGGTTAAATTGGTTGCCGATGGCAGTATTCAGGGGTACACCGGCTATTTGAGTCATCCCTATCACATGCCCTTCAAGGGGGATGAGTCCTACCGTGGTTATCCCTCTATTTCTAGAGAAGTCTTGTTTGACCGGGTGCAGCGATTGCACGGTCTGGGCTACCAGTTGGCCATCCATGGCAATGGTGACGAGTCTATTGAAGACATACTCGATGCCTTTGAAGCGGCTCAGCAGGCTCATCCGAGAGACGACGCTCGCATGATTCTAATTCACTCGCAGATGGCCCGTGAGGACCAGATTGCGAGGATGAAGGGTCTGGGGGTGACGCCGAGCTTCTTTTCTGCACACACCTATTATTGGGGTGACCGGCATCGGGATATCTTTATGGGGCCAGAGCGTGCCGCGGCCATGAGTCCTGCGCGTTGGGCCCAGCAATACAAGCTTCGGTTTAGCTCCCATATGGATACGCCGGTTACCCCAATGCTTCCGCTGCAGGCCGTGTGGAGTCAGGTGTACAGGCTTAGTTATGGTGGCGATGTGATAGGAGAAGATCAGCGCATTGATGTGATGTCTGCTCTGCGGGCAGTGACTATTGACGCAGCATGGCAGGTGTTTCAGGAAGATCGTGTTGGCTCGCTGGAAGCGGGAAAGTTGGCCGATATGATCATACTTTCAGCGAGCCCGCTGGCCAACCCCATGTCTATGCGAGACCTGAAAGTGGAGCGAACGCTCATAGGCGGCGCCACAATTTATCGTAGGCAGTAGCCCTGTTTTCATCCCTCTTTAGGTTAGCGCAGGCGGCTTTTCAGTCGCCGTCGTTGCCTCTGGGAGGGCATTGCTATATAACTATGCAAACGGCCTGAGTACTCTGACAACTTGAGCTGTTTGCAACCAAAAAAGGGTCCCAAACAGCAATCTATGTACCGCTATAGTTTAGACAATGCCCTCACTTACACCTCCGAAGACTTCGTCCTATTCAGGGAGTCTCCTTTTGCTTGCTGGATGGAGCGTCTCACTCTCGAAAACCCCGATCACGGTATTTTACCCGATAGTCATAGCGTCCCCCCCAGTAATTACATGCAGCGGCAGGATGAATTGGCCGATACTCTGCGGGCAGAGGATAAGAACGTCAGGCTGGTCGACTGGGATGCAGCGGAAGTGGATCGACGCGCTGCCACGCTTCAAGCTATGCGCAAGGGCGTGGATTATATTGTTAACGGTCAACTGGCGCTGGGGCCTCTGTCGGGCTCTGCCAACCTGCTGATGCGCACCAGCGGATTTTCCGAACTGGGAAATTATCTCTATATCCCTTGCGATACCCAGGCCAAGACCACGCTCAATTCCGCATTCAGGCTGTGTTTCCTGGCCGACTTGCTGCACAGCCTGCAGGGGCAGCTGCCGCCTCAGATGCTGATAATTAGAGGTGGCTCCGACCTGGTGCCACTGCATACCGAAGACCATGTTTATCATTATCGGGCTGTTAAACAGCGCTTTATGCAGACAATGCGAGACTTTCGCAAGCACCGCATGCCCGATCCCGCTGAATCTGCCCAGTTCGGTCGATGGTCGGAATGTGCAAACGAGGTTTTGAAACAGCGAGCACTACGCGGTGAAGAGCCAATAAAGGGTGCCGGAGAAGAGCAAGAACAAATGGTTCCACTGCCGTTGGTCGCTTCGGCTTCTGCTCAGGTGCCTGAGCAAACGGAGGTGCAATCGGTTGAGAGCGCCAGCGATGCAAAATATTCGGCTAAAGGAATTCAGGTAGGAGACACCTTGGCGATGCAAGCCAGGCAACTGTCGCCCAAGGCCTTGAAAGGAGACTACTCCGGTGCTGTTACGGCCATGCCCGCCTCGGTGGCCAATGTGATGGACGTGGCTCCGCAGAATCTCGAGTTTATTGGCAGTAGCGGCGGACCGCCTAACATTGGCGAGCCATTCGCTCCAATCGCAAAAGACAAGGCTGATGCGTCTGCTGTTTCGCAGACCATGCCACCAGTATTACAAACGGCTGGTAATGAATATGAAGTCGATTGTGTCGATGATTCCGATTATGCCTTGCCTGTTGAGCCTCCGGAATTTACGGGGATTGGATCTTCAGTTGTGGGGACAGTGCCACCTGAGTCGACTGACACGCTCGAAGAGCCAGAGATGCCCGCTACTCGACCTTTTTCCAGCAGTCTTAACACTAGCGATTTTCAGGACAGTTGAGCACGACCTTCATCGCAGCTTGCGGAAACAGTCACTCACTTCTTTGATGAATATTTGAGGTTGCTCGAAAGCAGCAAAATGCCCGCCTTTTTCCAGCTCATTCCAGTGCACAATATTGCTAAAGCGCTTTTCTGCCCAGCGACGGCTGGAGCGGAAGATTTCACAGGGGAAGATAGAGCAGCCCACAGGCATGTCAATGGGCGCGAGGTTGGGTTGATTAAAGCTTTCCCAATAAAGCCGTGCGGAACTGCCAGCGCAATTGTTCAGCCAGTAGAGCATAACGTTGTCGAGCAGCTCGTCTTTACTCAAAACGTTTTCAGGGTGCTTTACGCCATTTTTTTCGCAATCTGTCCACGCATAAAACTTTTCAACTATCCAGGCCATCTGCCCAACGGGCGAATCTGCAAGGCCATAGCTAATCGTTTGAGGGCGGGTTGATTGTTGTTTGGAATAGCCTGAATCGTGTTCATTATAAAAAGCCATTCCTTCAAGCGCAGACTGCTCAAGTGGAGTCAGGTCGTTCATGGTTTCGGGGTCGGGAGCGACGATGGGCATATTGATATGAATGCCGGCGCAGTGCTTTGTTTCAGTCTGCCCCATACTTTGGGTCACCATGGAGCCCCAGTCGCCGCCCTGGGCTACGTAGGAAGCGTATCCAAGTTCAGCCATGAGCTTGCCCCACATCGCTCCGATTTTTTCAACCTTGGTTCCGGTAGTCGTTGGCTTGCTGGAAAAACCAAAGCCGGGGAGTGACGGCGCTACCACGTGAAATGCGTCAGCCGGGTCTCCGCCGTATTGCTCCGGCTGTGCCAAGGCGTCAATGATTTTATGAAACTCGATCACCGACCCTGGCCAGCCGTGGGAAATAATTAACGGAAGGGCATTAGCGTGCGTGCTGGTGCGATGTATAAAATGAATGTCCTGGCCGTCTATGCTTGCCATATAGTTTGGCCAGTTGTTCAGCATTGTTTCACAACGTCGCCAGTCGTAGTCTTTGACCCAATACTGTGCGAGCTCACGGGAGTATTCCAGGGGCATGCCTTGGTCCCACCCTTTGCAGGTCTCTGAATCTGGCCATCGGGTGCTGCTGATGCGTTTGTGCAGATCCTCAAGTGCTGTATCTTCAATGGCAATCTGGAAAGGGCGGATGCTTTCGGTCATGGTGATATCCCTAAGAATCATGGAGTGAGTGAAGCTACTAACCAAGTGAGGAACACGAGTGAAAATGTCGTGTTTTCCTACATAAGTTTGCAACAATTCGACAATAATGGTCTAAACTAGCATTATTACTATAACCTACTAAGATATTAAACAAAGACACGCTGGATGAACTCGTGATCCACGAGAACATTGCCAGTCAAGGTTTAAGGAGAAACCACAGCGCTATATGTCGGTAAAGATGCGTTCATTAGCTATCCGCACGGTAGAAGTACTCAGTTACAGCACTGGGTTAATTTTAACCGGCTTCTTTGCTATTCAGCTTGCTCAGGGCGAGGTGGAAAGGCAAGGGGCGATCAGTGCTTTTGAAGATCAGGCGATGCTTGCTAGCGTCGCGACGCAAGACCCTCTGGACCAACCCTCTTTTAAAGAACCAGCACAGCCGGATATGAGCTTGTGGGCCCCGGGTCGCGTTGTTGACTACCAAAGTAGCCTTGGCGTCGAACTACCGCCGATTATGGGAGTGTTGGAAGTGCCCTCGGTTGAATTAGAAGTCCCTATTTACCAGACTGCTTCCGACCAAGTGATGGATCGTGCTGCCGGCGTTATCGATGGAATGGCGTATCCCCATGAGGGCGGCAATATTGGCATTTCAGGCCACAGGGACGGTTACTTCAGGGTGCTTAAAGACGTGCAGGTGGGCGACACCATCACGCTGCAAACGCTGGAAGGAGAAAAGAGATTTAAAATTGATGCGACGACGATAGTCGATAAAGCCGACACCACGTTGCTCAAAGATACCCGAGATCAGACTGTTACCCTGGTCACTTGTTACCCGTTTTACTTTGTCGGGCATGCGCCTCAGCGATTCATCGTCACAGCGTCACTCGACACAACCTATGTCAGACACAATTAAGGAGGATTTGACATGAATAAGAAGATAGCAATCGCAGTAGGTATGGCCCTGTCAGTATCAGCGGGTTCGCTGATGGCTCAGGACGAAGCAACAGCTAGCGCAGTAACCTGTGCAGACCTGAACTGGTCTGCAGAAGTTCTGGCGCTGAATCCCGATATCGCAGCAATGTGTCAGTCGGTTTATGAGAAGGATGGCAAAATGTTCGCGAAGGCGTCCATTGAAGTTGTTCGCGTACGCGGCAATCGCATGACATTCCGTTCGCTGCACACAGACGGCACTATGGGTGACAGTCGTTCTGTTCAGCTTGACAGTGCATGGCGCGCTGAAATCGGTGGCCGTAGCTACCGTGCCAGCGACCTGATGCGTGGTCAGCAGTTGAACGTCTATCTGCCTGAAGATCGTTTCGCGCTTGCCGTGACCGATGCAGATGGTCCTGATGAAGGTGATTTGGTAGTGATCGAGGAAGAAGTGGTAGCAATGCCTACTACTGCCTCACCACTGTTCCTGATCGGTGCGGTCGGCGGTGCCTTCCTGGCACTGGGCGGAATGCTTAGCGGTATTCGTCGTCGCTTCTCCTGAAGCTTGAACTGAAAAAAACAGAAGGGGCCTAAGGGCCCCTTTTCTTTACTACTCCTCTTCTACCCAGACCTTTCTTAAGGGTTCTCCAAAGTCATCATAAATAATCTTTCGGCGAGGACGCGGCAGTCTACTGCGCATGCGAGTCGGCTTGCTTTTGAACCGCTCCTGCCGACGAGCCTCTATGGCCGCGACAACTTCGGGAACCAACGTACGCGTTGCTTTGGGTTCGACGAACAATGCCTGATTAAGAAAAACGGGGGGTTCTCCCGCTTCTTTACCGCTGATTCCGCGCGGGATGTCCTCCACAGTGCCTCCGCCATTGAGAAAGCGCTTGGTTTCTCGTTCCAGTTGGGCTCTGATCTCTGCTTTTGATGCCGGCTTTTTCACTGTTCCCTTTGCGTTTGTTGCTGCAGCATGACCGTTAATCTTGCATTATACCCGGCGTGTGTCCAGATTACAGGGCGGTAGAGCTTAGGAACTCACGTCGCCGCCTGGCGTTTGCGCCATCGGCTACCAGTGACACTTGTCCATTTTTTATTTCGATACCCAACTGCGCGAATAGGGACGCGTAAGGGGGCATTTTGCGCGACTGATAAACCCTCTGGTAGAGCTCGCTAAACATTTTCTGATCCGTACTAGCGTCAAGGTGAGCGATAATTTCGGCGACGGATAGGGACTGTGCAGCACAGCAACTGTTGAGCTGCTTGAGTGCATTGTCCAGGCTGTATGCTCCATTGCTCTGTGCCCGTAGGCTGATATCGGCAGCAAAAAAATACCAGGCGCCGGACCAGTAAACGCGCATATAACCACCTTTTTCTCGCATTTGCTGATTGACTAACAATAGAGTTTGACCATCAAACCGGTCATCCGCTTTACCGCGGGCAAATCCATCGTATAGCTTTTGCCACATTTGCTCTTCGCTGAGCACGCCAACTCGGGCCTGCAACAGGTTTTGATAGTAGCTTGCCAGTCCTTCGCTGAACCAGGTGTCACCCCAGCCCCGGTAGGGTAATAGCAAGTGGGCAACCTCGTGATACCCCGTCCATTCATGCTTGAGAGTGTCAGCGCTGACGCTGGACAGAACGTAAAATGCAACTCTGTCGATTTTCTCGCGATGAACCTGTGCCCAGGGTATGGGGTCGTCAATGCTGCCGGAGACCGGCTCGACATCGATGGCCCAACGTTCACGCGGCCAATGCCCATAGACAAGTGTGAGACTGTGAGCAAGGTGCTCGATCCATCGGCTAATTTGAACGCGGCTCTGTTCAGGAAAGAGTTCGCTGATATCGACTTCCAGTGCGCGCTTGCCCTCATCAAAAAGCACCGTAGCGTTGGCAGCAGGTGTCGTCCAACTAAAAGCCGGTGTCAGCACCAGTGCCGCTATCAGTGTGAGTGACCTAATCACTGGGCTGGGTAGGCTCTTCAAAGCCGGCCAAAGAGGCCATGCGCGCAAACAACTCGAAGATGTCAGTCATTGTCTGCTCGCCCGAAAACTCTCGGTACAAGCTGTCGACATTGACCGCAATACGCTCCGGGTCCGACCAGGACGAGTATTCGCTTAATTCGATGTCGCGCGCAGCCTCAAAAGCGCCCATGCCCGAATCATAGCGTTGTCGCGCCTCATCGCGCACATACTCAAGGTAGTGGCGAACTTTGCTAACGCCGGCCTTGTCGGTCAATGGACCGTGCCCGGGTACGATATGCTCCACATCCATTGCTTCGATGAGCTGACAGGCCTTGATCCAGTTAGCCACTGGCCCTTGCCACATAACAGGGGTGCCTTCTATGAATAGAATATCGCCAGTGAAGACTGTGCGGTCCCTGGGGGAATACACCAGCACATCGCCGCGAGTGTGTGCCGGGCCAACTTCTATGAGCTGCACCGGTTTGTCGCCAACTTGCAGGGCAAGCTCGCCCTCAAACGTGCGATTCGGTGGTGTATGGCATATATCATCGAAGCGAAATTGGCCGAAACAGGCGAGAAAATACTGACCAACAGCGCCCATGTCCGCCGCTGCCTCAACGATGGCAGCCATAGCCTCTGGCGGTAATTCCGCCATCTCGGCGGCCGAGGCTGTGGAGGCAATAATCTGGGCACCGCTCACTAACTCATTACCATGACAATGATCGCCATTAGCGTGGGTATTGACCAGGGTGTCGATATTATTCGCCAGCGGCTCCGCGGCGCGCATGCGCTTGAGCATTTCGCTGGTTAGCCGAAGGTCGTAGAGCGTGTCTACCAGTAAGGACTCCTCGCCATCGGCAATAAGTCCAGCATTACTCCAGCCCCAGCTGTTGCTGTGAGCCAGCCAGGCCCAGGCACCGTTGCCCAAGTTGTTCAGCCCCTCTGCCATGCGCATTCCCCGTGTTTATCGTGTTCTCCACACATGGTAACGCGATGAGCAAGGAGACGGGAGGGTGAAAGTGTTGTTTTCAGCCACCTCCAGCTCTGGTTTAATGCACAGCTGTGAATTCGGGAATGTTAAATGAACGCCATACGCTCGCTGCTGGTTTTTACCTGGATCGTGCTTACCGTGATTCCAGTGGGCCTGGCATTGGTGCTGAGCTCATTGTTTCTCGACGATAAGAAGCTGTGGTGGTGGTTTGCAGTGCCTTGGCTCAAAGGGGTTATCGGAGCCGCACGATTGGTGGGCGGTGTTCAATATCGGTTGCATGGAGAAGAAAATCTTCCCGCAGCCGACGACATGCGCAGGGTGATCCTTTGCCCCAAGCACCAATCTACCTGGGAAACCTTCTTTTTTCCCAGCATGACGTCTCATCCGCTGTCATACGTATTCAAGAAAGAACTGTTGCGCATACCCGTATTCGGCTGGTGCATGGGTTGCCTGAATATGGTCCATATAGATCGTAGCAAGCGCTCTGAAGCCTGGGCCAAGGTGGCGGAGCAAGGGCTTGAATTAATGGATCAGGGGAAGTGGATCATTATGTTCCCTGAGGGAACACGCACTGAACGCGGAACCAAAGGTGCATACAAGGTGGGAGCATCGCGACTGGCAGTGGCTACCGGAGCCTGCGTCATTCCGATCGCCGTCACCTCTGCACGTTGCTGGCCGCGCCGGTCTTTTTCCTTTATTCCAGGAATTATCGATGTCTCTATTGGTCAGCCTGTGTATGCCGATGGCAGGGAGCCGGGCGAGCTAATGGAAGAGATCGAACGCTGGATTGAGGCGGAGATGCGGCGCCTCGATGCTGAGGCTTATCAATAGCGAGGGGGTGTAAGCCGGCTCAGGAAAGGGCTTTTTCCAGAGACTTACAAAGGGCTTTGAGAATCCTGATGCGAGCATAGTACTTGTTGTTCCCTGCCACCAGCACCCAAGGCGCTTCTTCGGTATCAGTTTGCTCGATCATCTGGTTAACCGCTTTTTCGTAGGCTGGCCATTTTTCCCGATTACGCCAGTCCTCGTCAGTGATCTTATGGCGCTTGTGTGCCTCTTCCTCGCGGTCTTTAAATCGCGCTAACTGTTCCTCCTTGCTGATATGAATCCAGAATTTGACGACGACGGAACCGTGTTCTGAGAGCTCCTGTTCAAAATCGTTGATTTCGCCATAGGCTCGTTTCCACTCTTCTTCTTTCGCAAATTGCTCCACACGCTCGACCATGACTCGACCGTACCAGGAACGATCGAACAAGGTAGCCCGGCCATCCCGTTGAAGTTGCCGCCAGAAGCGCCAGGAATATTGGCGGGCGTGTTCTTCATCACTAGGCGCCGCAATTTGTACCAGTTTGTAAAGGCGGGGATCTATTGCGCCTGTGACCCTGCGTATTGCCGACCCCTTGCCTGCGCCATCCCAGCCTTCAAACACTGCCACCAGCGACTTTTTCTGGTTGTAAGCTATCCAGGCCAGGTCTTGCAGCCGGCTCTGATATTTACGTAACTCTCGCTTGTACTCATCCTTTTGCAGGCTTTCGTCCAGGTTGATGCTGGCCAAAAAATCATGTGGCTCTGGTAGCCCAGGCACCTGTGTCAACTGGGCTATGTTGTTCAAGCGGCTGTTGATGGCGTCACGAATGATTTCACCCGCGTTGATTTCTCGATGATAGCGATCCTCACCATTAACAATATGCCAGGGGCACTGCTCGGTTTGGGTTTTTTCAATAAGCTCTTCATAGATTGCGAGGGTTTGGTTGTACTTGCCTTGCAGTTCATAGGGGTGCTCGGTGACACGAGGAATTTGCTGTTTGCGGGGGGCCTTTTCCTCAAGTTGACGTTGTTGGGTAGCCTCAGATACGTGCAGCCAAATTTTTATGACCACCGCGCCGTCATCGCTAAGGTGGCGCTCAAAATTACGTATCTTGCGGCAAGTGTGCTCGAACTCCGCGTCGACAATATTGCTTAGCAGTCGTTTTTGAGTCGCCTGCGTGTACCAGGACCCAAGAAATATTCCTATCCGACCCCTGGGCGGCAACTTCTGCCAGTACCGCCAGAAGTAGGGTCTGCTCTCTTCTTCGTCGGAATGCTCCCAATAAGTGTTGGTATCTATGCCGCTGGGATCCATCCACTCATTCAATCGGTGTACCAATACCCCTTTGCCTGAACCGTCCAGGCCAGCGAGCACAATGATCACCGGGTGCCTCGAGCCTTGAAGGGAAAACTGACTTTGTAACAGTTGCTGACGCAGTGCCCGGGCGCGTTTCTCGAAACTGGACTTGTTCATTGGAGCGTGCACTTCAATCGTGTCGAACATTAAAAAATAGCAATCCATCGTTGGCAGCAGATAGTGCTATTTTAGCGTATTTTTGCGAAGTTGATCTGACTATAATAGACGGAACGAAAGGAAATCATTATATGAGCTTATACGAAAAACATATTCTTCCTCGTTTTATTAATTGCGCTTGCAGCGCCAAGCCAATGATGAAACAGCGTGAAAAAGTGGTGCCGCGGGCTAGGGGTACTGTGCTGGAAATAGGCATCGGTACTGGTCTGAACCTGCCGTACTACGATTCAGCGAAGGTACAAAAAGTAATTGGTCTGGATCCTTCAGAAGAATCTTGGGAACTGGCCGGAGAGCGGGCCGCTCATCTTGATTTCGATATCGAGTTCATTGGTTTACCCGGGGAACAAATTCCACTGGATGATGATTCAGTGGATACCGTGCTGGTGACTTACTCGCTCTGTACGATTCCGGACCCGGTAGCGGCACTCGCGGGTATGGCCAGGGTGCTGAAGCCCGATGGAGAGCTGATTTTTTGTGAACATGGCATCGCGCCGGACGCCTCGGTCGTTAAATGGCAAAACAGGGTGAACGCCCTATGGGGCAAACTTGCCGGCGGCTGCCATTTGAATCGTGATATTCCTGGCTTGTTAGCACAGGGTGGCTTCTCAATAGAGGCGCTGGAGTCGCAATATCTGCCCGGTACGCCAAAAATCGCCGGCTATAATTATTGGGGTGGTGCAAGGGCAGTTTGATTAAACAGGCGCGTCAATTTCAATCAGCGCTGTTGCTTGCCTCGCTCGCCCTGTCGCCTTTTGCAGCGGCGCAGTTGCTCGATGTTCAATTAAACGGACTGGAAGGCGAGTCCCGCGATAATGCGCTCGCCTGGCTTGGTGTTTCTCCGGAAACTTCCCAGGCTCGCGCTAATTATCTGTATTCGGCACAGCGAAAAGTAGAAAAAAGCCTGCAAGCTCTAGGGTACTACCGCGCTCGCGTGGAACTTGAACTTACTCGCAGCAAAGAACCTTGGTCTCTAGTCATCAGCGTACAGCCCGGGGAGCCCGTTCTGCTGAGGCAGGTGAATGTTCGGTTGCTGGGTGACGCAGTTAATGACCCCGCATTTGCAGAGTTACTTGAAACGTCGCCACTGCAGGGCGGTGATGTCCTCAATCATGGTGTCTATGACCGCTTTCGTCGCAGTCTGACGTCACTAGCCCGTAGGCGAGGCTATTTTGAAGGCGCGTTTTCCCAAGCTCGCGTCGAAGTAGAGCCTGTGGGCGGTGTCGCTGACGTGTCTTTGCTCTACGACAGTGGCAAACGGTTCAATTTTGGCGCGATTAGCTACGATCAGGATATTATTCACGAATCGCTGTTGTCTCCCTTACTGCTAATTGAGCAAGGCGAGCCTTTCGATCAGAAAAAATTGCGCGACACTCAGATTCAGCTGCAGCGCACCGGCTACTTTTCCACTGTCATTCTGCGACCCATAGTTGACATGGTAGACGATGGTCAGGTGCCTTTGGAACTGAATCTCTTTCCCGCCAAGCAACACAGTTTTGACCTCGGCGCGGGCTTTAGTACAGACACGCGTGAACGACTTTCTTTTACCTGGCGTACGCCCAAACTAAATGCCTATGGTCACCAACAGGAAACACGCATTCAATATTCCGACGTTAACCCCAGCGGGCGATTTACTTATAGCATACCCGTGTCTCATCCTCTGGATGATGCAGTGCAGTTCACCGCGAGGCTCGAAGATAACGAATTTGGTGACCTGGATAGTCGCCAGAGGGAACTTGGAATCCGTCGAGAGATGCGCAAGAGCGACTGGATTTATAGTTATTCGCTTCGGGGGCTGGATGAGGCATGGAACTCTGAAGGCATTGATCGTCAAAATGATTATTTGTTGCCGGGCATTTCTCTGTCCCAGCGACTTCACGGCGGTTCGCTGGTCAATCCCGCGAGCGGATTTAGTCATTGGTATCGTGCGGAAGCAGGCGGAGCCAATGTGGGCTCCGACATTGATTTAGTCAGGTTGACTGCAAATTTTGGCTTGATTCATAGCCTGGGAGAGAAACATCGTTTTGTATTACGTTCTAATCTTGGTGCGGCTTTTGTTGAAGATGCAGATCGTGGCCAACTAGCGCCTTCGCTCAATTTCTTTGCCGGTGGCGCCCAGAGTATTCGTGGCTATGGCTATCAATCAATCGGCAACGAGGTCACTGTCGAGAACGCCACTGGAAATCCGGTCAGTTTGATTGTTGGCGGCGACCGTCTTTTGACGGGCAGTGCTGAGTATCAATACAGCTTTACGCAGAACTGGCGGGGCGCAGTTTTTGTCGATGCCGGCGACGCTTTCGACGAAGGTGATTTTGAGGGGAATGTCGGTGCTGGTTTCGGGGTCCATTACGTCACCCAGGTTGGTGCCATCCGCCTGAATATTGCTAATCCGGTGACTGATGATGATCCCTCCTGGCGTATTCACCTGGCAATTGGTGCTGAGTTTTGAAGGCGCTCGCGTGGATAGCGGCGGTGTTGCTGTTGGCACTGACCATGGTGATTGCGCTGCCGTTCTCGGCGACAGGTACGCGGTTGCTCATAGCGTGGGTGAACGATAGCGGTTTGTTGCGCGTTGAGTATGCAGGGGGCAGCCTGTTTGGAGACCTTGATCTGGATCTATTGCAGATTGAGGTCGATGGAGTGGAGTTGCAACTGGACCGAGTCAAGACGCAGCTTGACCTGGACTGCTTTTGGATTAGTACTTTCTGTTTGAACTCACTTGAAGTTGAGTCTTTGACGCTGGATATCTCGGCGAGTGACAGCGAACAGGCTTCTGCGCACCCGGTGTTTTTCCAGGCCCCTTTTACTGTGCAGATAGACAAGCTGGTGCTGGGCTCTGCCGCTATTGACTGGCCTGGCGGTAGCTGGCGACAAGCATTGATGAACGCGGAGCTCAAGCTGTCTGCATCTGAGCTAGTCATTGCGTCGGTGGATATTTCTGCGCCTGTGCTGCAGGTAGACGCGAGCGAAAGGGATGACTCCAAATACACGGGTTTCGATCCCAGCAAAATTTTTATCCCTCTGGATGTGTCTGTGTCGCAGTTGAACCTTATGCGACCACGATTAGAGATCGGTGATATTGAGCAGTCTCTTGATAACGTGGCTTTGAGCGGACGGTGGCAAGGCTATGACCTTACCCTCAATGAGTTGGCGGTTGCAGGAGCGGATTTAGGGCGATTTGCCACGCGTGGCACTTTGACGTTTGACGACGCCTGGCCCATTAACCTGAGGGGCGAGTGGGCGATTCCGCAGCAAATAGAATCCGTCATAGTCGCGGGCCGCACGCTGGATATGTCTTTGCGTGGCAACTTAGGCGAGTTATTGATTGTGGCGAATTCCGAAGGCTTACCCGACTTTAAGTTGTCGATGAACGCAGATCTGCTGAGCAATGGGTTGCCGCACAAAGGTGATGCTCAACTGAATTGGCCTGAGGGTTCAACCTTGGGCGAAATGCTGGCGCTGGAGGGAGCGCTAGCGTCGGCGCAAATTCTTGGTCCGGCGCAAATGCAGGTGCAGGGCACTTTGGATACTCAGGCTATCGAGCTTTCAGCTCAGCTCGAGGGACTGGGCTATCAGTCGCTCGCTCTTTTGGCAAAGGGTCGTTGGGCCTCGCCCCGGTTACTTATCGAATCCCTTACGCTTAGGGATGAATCCACCGACAGTATGCTGACTGCCAGCGGCGTAGCAGAGATAGCTGAGACATGGTCGGTGCAAACAAGGGTTGAAAGCGAAGGCTTCAACCTGCCGTCGCCAGCAAACGAGGCGTTGGGCCGTTTGGACGGTGAGCTGGCGCTGTTGGTAAGCGGGAGCAACTCTGGCTGGAGTGTCAGTTGGCAGGAGATGAATATCACGGGAGAGGTGAACGGTCTTGCGGCAAGCGCGCAGGGCTCTGCCGGGCTGGATTCGCGGCTTCGACTGTTACCCGGAAAGACGCGCATAGAACTCAATGGAGCACTGTTGGATATCAGCGCTCTGCAAAATGATGCGCGAGATGCCTATTTAAACCTGAAGGTAGACGATTTGGGGCGCTGGGTGACTGGTGCTCGCGGGCGGATATCGTTGCGCGGCACCGGCGGCTTTGATCGCGAGCGAATTCAATTGTCTGGAGAAGCAAGGGATTTCAAGCTTGGCGAGGTGGTGATGGACGCAGCAGAATTGTCACTGGACTACAACGGAGCCCTGGATAAAATTTCAGCTGATATTCGCTCATCGCAGATTGAAAGCCAGTCTTACCGTTTTAGTGATTTATCAGCCGAACTCAAAGGCACGCTAGCCAGTCACCGGGTGCGCTTGGCCACCCATGGGGATATCGCAGGTCAGTTAATAGTCGCGGGCCAATGGAAAGAAGGGGAGTGGCAAGGCGAGTTGCAGCCCGCAATATTGCAAACGGGTTCCGGGCCCTGGCGATTAAATGAGCCTGTTGCTCTGGCCTGGGCGGAGACGGGTATCTTTAATGTGGATGCACATTGTTGGCGCCACAGCGAATTTGATGTGTGCAGTGAAGACGCTGAAATGGGCGCCAGCGGCGCGCTGCAGCTTAGTCTGCAAGGCGATATCAAAGCCTTCAACGGACTGTTGCCTAACGGTATGCAGCTTCAAGGCGATCTTTCATCGACCGTCGATATTGCTTGGGAACCCGACGCCAGCTTCAGCTTCGAGGGTGTATTGAAAGCTCGGGAGCTTCGCACGACTCGTCGTTATGGAAAGGGCGAACGAGTTGATGTGACCTGGCAGGCAATCGATTTGGAATTGCAGCGTCAGGGTGCCGGATTGGCGCTTGACGCAAGAGTGTTACGAGAGGGCAGGCAGGTCTTGAGTGTCGCAGTGATGCTCCCGACCAGCAGTCAGGGCCCCCTGAGCGGAGATCTGATCTTTACTGAGCTGCAATTGGCGACGCTTGTTCCGTGGTTACCCGAGATATCCCAGCTCGCTGGCTCGCTGACTGGCCAACTGTCACTGGCAGGAAGTCCCGTAGAACCCAATGCGCAGGGTCGTTTGCGCCTCGAGCAAGCTGAGGTAGGACTGGTCAGCAACCCTACCCAATTGAAGGCACTGGCCCTGGATCTGACGTTGAATGGTCAGAGCGCTGTGATTTCTGGTTCTGGGTTGCTCGGAGGAGGAAAAGTCGAATTAAAGGGGCAAGTACTCGCCCATCCGCAGCTGCGCGTCGAGCTGGCAGTGAGTGGCGATCACCATCAAATCCTTGTGCCGCCGTCTTCCGAAATCCTGGTTTCGGAAGAGTTGACCGTGGTGCTTACCCAGGGGTTACTGGATGTGCGTGGGGAAGTGCGTGTCCACGAGGGTGTTTTGCGTCACAAGGAGCTGCCTGTTGGCAGCGTAGGTCTGTCCAGAGAAGTGGTTATCGTAGACACGCTGGGCAATGTAATTGAAAACGAATCACCATTCGCTGTCAGCGTCGATATCTGGCTGCGCATTCGCGATAGCTTTCGAGTTGAAGGAGAAGGGGTCAGGGCAACTCTGGGCGGCGAACTCCACGTGACGCAGGTTCCGGGAGAAGAGCCCCAGGTTTTTGGTAGCCTGAATGTGATCGCTGGCGAACTTGAGGCTTATCGCCAGCGGCTGCAGGTTCGGCGCGGCAGAATTGCCTTTACCGGCCCATCGGACAACCCGGAGCTGGATATCATGGCCGAACGGGAGATCAGGGCAGATGACGTCACGGTTGGTGCGCGCCTGCAGGGGCGTCTAGACGAGCCGGTGCTTGAAGTTTACTCCAATCCTCTCATGCCCCAGGGTGAGACCATGTCTTACCTGGTGCGAGGCAGAGGGCTGGATTCAGGGGCGGATGCTGACGGTACCGCGCTGGCGCTTTCTGTCGGCGCTGATGTAGTGAATCGCAGCGGCATTGTCGCCGAGCTGAATCGCCTGCCGCTCCTTAGCGATGTGTCGTTTGGTGCCAGTGGCGGGGAAGACGATACCGCCGCCACGGTCAGTGGCTACATCGGTAATCGCCTATACCTCGCCTATGGTCGTGGCATTTATGAGCCGATTAACGAACTCACCGCGCGACTTTATTTACAGAGTCGTCTTTGGTTGGAGGTTGTCAGTCGGCTGGAAAGCTCAGTGGACCTTTATTACTCCTTTGATATCGACTGAGAGTTACCTCATCTCTGGTTGGGAAGAATATAAAGCTCCACGCGACGGTTCTGGGCCCTGCCGGCAGCACTGCCATTATCGGCAATCGGCTGGTCGAAGCCCATTCCCTGTACCAACATACGATCACGATCGACTTCGCGAGTGGCCAGATAGTCGGCGACGCTGCCGGCGCGACGCTCAGACAGCGTTTGGTTGTACTGGCGGCTTCCGGTGTTGTCGGTGTGGCCGCTGACTCGCAGGGTAGTGTCCGCATATTTTGATAACACCTGGCCAACAGAGTTAAGGACGGAATAAAAGCTGCTGCGCAGGTTGTAGGAGTCTGTTTCAAAGGTGATGTTGCCAGGCATTATCAGGCGGATATTGTCGCCTTCCCGCACTACCTGAACACCGGTGCCCTGTAATTCTTCTTTGAGCTTGGCCTCCTGTACATCCATGTAGGCGCCCACACCCGCGCCTACAATGCCGCAGCCCAGAGCCGCGTTGCGAGCGTGCTTGCCAGAGTCAATCGCGCCAACTAATCCGCAGACAGCGGCTGCGCCGGCGCCGTAGGTAGCTGCTTTACTGGCCTGCTGCTCGCCGGTATAGGGATTGGTCGTACATGCGGTGAGTACCAGCGCTGCCGCTGCTGCGCCCAGTGGTTTTATTAAATGCATATAATGGATCTCCTTTTGGTCTATGCTTTTCGACAACCATCCGAGGCAGCCGTTCTGTAAAATAATGTGAAAAATAATACTTTGAGACTGGTGGTACAGGGGAAGCTATTTCTGTAAGTTTGTGTGAGTTTTTTTGTGGAAGTTGATAGATGGATCCTTTAACTCAAGGCACGCTGGGGGCAGTCTTACCCCAATCTGCGAGCAATGCGCGCCTTACCGGCAGTGCTGGGCTGCTTGGCTTTCTGGCGGGCATGGCAGCCGATCTTGATGTGTTTATTCGCTCTAGTAACGACCCCTTACTGTTTCTTGAGTATCACCGGCAGTTCACCCACTCCTTGATATTCATACCGATAGGCGGTGCGATTTGTGCCCTGGTGCTGCACCTGATTATTGGCAAGCGCCGCGGGCTCAGCCTGGGGCAGAGTTGGTTATTCTGTACTCTGGGTTATGCGTCCCACGCACTGCTAGACGCCTGCACGACCTACGGAACCATGCTGTTATGGCCGTTTAGTGATGAACGTTTTGCCTGGAACACAATTTCCATCATAGATCCGTTGTTTACCCTCCCGTTACTGCTGGCAGTGGTGCTCGCAGCAAGTTTACGCAAGCCCTTATTGGCGCGGATGGGTCTGGCTTGGGCGCTCTGCTATATGGGGCTGGGTCTGCTGCAGCGCGATGCAGCTATCGACATGGGGAAGGCTCTTGCGGCTGAACGCGGGCATCAACCTCTGCGCCTGGAAGCAAAACCCAGCTTTGCCAACATCCTGGTGTGGAAAACAGTTTATGAGACGGATGATCGGTATTACGTAGATGCTGTTCGGGCGTCACTCTGGCCCAAGGTTTTTTCCGGATCTTCGGTAGAGAAACTTGTGGTTGATCGGGATCTGCCCTGGCTTGACCCTGATTCACAGCAGGCCAGGGACATTGAGCGCTTTCGCTGGTTTAGTAATGGTTATATCGCAAGGGACCCCATTTACAGTGGCCGTATAATGGACATCCGCTACTCATTGCTGCCCAATGAAATAAGCCCGCTTTGGAGCATTGAGTTAACGCCTGAAGCAGGACGGCTGGACCATGCCCTGTATCGCACTCACCGGGAAGCCAGTGCAGACAGGGCGTCGGTACTGTGGGAGATGATTACTGGCCGCTGAAGTGCGCCTGAGCAGCCGGTAAGGCAGCGCTTGCGTTGATACTGGCGCCTTCGCGTGTAAGCACCGCTTCCAGAGCGGTCAGGCAACCGAGCACGTTGTGTTCGCTGCTGGCAAAGCCCATCAGGCCAATACGCCAGGTTTTACCTGCCAATCCGCCGAGCCCGGCGCCAATTTCCAGGTTGAAGTCATTGAGCAGGGCGCTGCGAACATTAGCGTCGTCGACTCCGTCGGGGATATTGACGGCGTTGAGCTGCGGCAAACGGTGTTCTGCGGCGACGGCCATGGACAGACCCATCGCTTCCAGTCCCGCTACCAGGGCATGATGATTGCGCTGATGTCTGACGAAAGCATTCTCCAGACCCTCTTCTTGCAGCATTACTAAGGATTCATGCAGAGCGTAAAGGTCATTGACCGGAGCGGTGTGATGATAGGCGCGTTTGGCGCTGCCTCCCCAGTAACCCATGACAAGCTGCATATCCAGGAACCAACTTTGCACTTTCTGCTCACGGGATTGAATACGCTCGACCGCGCGCTGACTAAAGGTCACTGGCGATATACCCGGGATGCACGAGAGGCACTTCTGGGTGCCTGAATAGACGGCGTCAGCTCCCCAATCGTCAACCTTCAGCTCGATGCCCGCCAGCGATGTCACGGTGTCGACGATGGAAAGGGCATTGTTGTCGCGGGCAAGGGCGCACAAGGCTTCGGCGTCGGAACGAACACCAGTGGAGGTTTCGGCGTGGACAAAAGCTAAAGTGTTCGCCTCGGGGTGATCGGCGAATGCAGCGGCGACCTTGTCCAGGCTCACGGGCTCGCCCCAGGCGTCTTCTACCATGACAGCGCGAGCGCCGCAGCGCTCCACGTTCTCCTTCATACGGCCGCCGAACACACCATTTTGACAGACGATCACGGTGTCGCCAGGGCTGACCAGGTTTACGAAGCATGCCTCCATGCCGGCCGAACCGGGGGCAGAAATGGGCAGGGTCAATTCGTTATTGGTTTGGAATGCGTACTGCAGCAGACCTTTGATTTCATCCATCAGCTGGACAAACAAAGGGTCCAGGTGACCGATTGTGGGGCGAGAAAGGGCGCCCAAAACTCGAGGTGATACGTCCGAGGGGCCGGGTCCCATCAAGGTGCGCTGGGGGGGGAAGAAGCTTGTTGTCATGAGCGTAATAACCTGGATAGAAAATTTAAGGCGCAAAGGTAGCAGGTTTTGCCATCGATCTTAACCCGCGGCTGGAAATACCCTCTATACACGCCAGCTATGAGTCTGGCGCTTAAATTTTCGGTGTCAGTTGAGGAACGGATTGATCCGTGGTTCACTTCATCGCCCAAGACATGATTCAAAGAGGATAAAGCAAGTGAACCGACCTGAGATTGAGCCCAATTTTGCTGGCATTATGCTGCGCCGTGCCGAATTAAACCCCGAGCGCACTGCGCTTATTTTTGAGGGAGAAACACTGCTCTATGGCGAGTTTGCCGATCGGGTGAAACGCCAGGCGACACTTCTGCGCGAGGCGGGAGTGTGTGTCGGTGACCGCGTGGGTTATTTGGGTTTCAATCATCCTGCTTTGCTGGAAACGATATTCGCCGCCCAGGCCCTGGGCGCTGTTTTTGTACCGCTGAATTTCCGTTTAACCGCCGAAGAACTGACTTTCATCATCAACGATGCGGGTGTTCATAGTTTATTCGTTGACGACGAGCTGCAACCGGTAATTGGGCCGGCCCGAGACAAACTTTGTTGTCATCAATTCTTCAGCTCAGAGAGCGAGGCTGAAGGCTGGCGCTATTTGGCCACCGAGAGGGCTGCGGCATCGCCTATTGCGGGCGCTGTGTCTGTTGATATGCACGATTTGGCCGTGATTATGTATACCTCAGGCACCACCGGTTTACCCAAGGGTGCGATGCTGACCCACGGTAATCTTCTTTGGAATAACATCAATGCCACTATGGCGTTTGGAGGCGGCAGGGAAGACGTGATTTTGACCGCAGCGCCGCTGTTTCATATCGGCGGTCTCAATGTGATGACCCTGCATTCGTTCCACGTGGGCTCCACCCTGGTGCTGTTGCGCAATTTCGATCCAGCGCTGGTGCTTGAAAACTTTGAACGGTACCGAGTCACCCACATGTTTGGTGCCCCCGCTATGTTCCTGTTTATGTCGCAGCAGCCGCAGTTTGCCGACACTGACTTGAGTTCTATTAAAACTATCATTTGCGGTGCAGCCCCGGTGCCTGAATCTCTGATTGAGTTGTGGGGCGCGCGCGGTGTGTCTTTCTGCCAGGGTTATGGGCTAACAGAAACAGCGCCGTTTTCTGCCTTTTTGACGCCAGAATGGGCGGTGAGCAAGCTTGGTTCAGCTGGACAGCCGCCTATTTTTAGCGACACCCGCATAGTGAATACCGAAAACCAGCCAGTGGCCTGTGGTGAGCGCGGTGAAATTTGTTTGCGCGGCCCGAATATCATGAAAGGCTACTGGAATCGACCTGACGCGACCGCTGCTGCAATCGACAGTGAAGGTTGGTTCCACTCCGGGGACATCGGCTATGTTGATGAAGACGGTTTTCTGTTTATCTGCGATCGACTCAAGGACATGGTGATTTCAGGCGGGGAAAACGTCTACCCTGCCGAGGTTGAGGGCGCGCTTTATAAGCACGAGGCCATCGCTGAAGTGGCGGTTATTGGCATGCCCGATGAAAAATGGGGAGAAGCGGTCACTGCAATTGTTGCGCTCAACGAAGGTTGCACACTGACGATTGAGGAATTGCGTGAATTTGCTGGCGCGCACCTGGCTCGTTACAAATTGCCACTGCGGCTAGAACTGGTTGATGCGCTGCCGCGAAACCCTGCTGGCAAGGTACTCAAGTTTGTGCTTAAGGAACAGATGGCAGACTAGTGGATGCACTGGCGGGCGCTCGAGTGTCGAGCGCCAGCTGACTAATCTTAGTCCTCCAGTGTGCTTTCCACGTTGGCCTGGGCGGCAGCAATGCGCGCGATCGGCACCCTGAACGGACTGCATGAAACATAGTCCAGCCCTAGATTATGACAGAAGCGGATGGAGCGAGGGTCGCCTCCATGCTCGCCACAGATACCATACTTGATACCTTTTTTGGCCCTGCGGCTTTCCTTAACCGCTATTTCCATTAGCCTGCCGACGGCACGTTGATCCAGAGTCACGAAGGGGTCGGCATCTACCAACTTCTTTTCGATGTAGCGAGGGATGAACTTGCCGACATCATCGCGCGAGAAGCCATAGGTCATTTGGGTCAGATCATTGGTGCCGAAGCTCATAAACTCAACTTCCGGTGCCAGTCGATCTGCGCCCAGCGCTGCTCTGGGTGTTTCCATCATGGTGCCCACTTTGTAGGGAACCGAGACCAGTCTCTCCCGCAATACCTGCTGCACACCGCGGTCGACAATTTCATTGATCATGCGAATTTCCCGCACGTTCACCACCAGCGGAATCATAATTTCGGGCAGGGCTTTAATCCCTTGTTCCACAGCATCTGCTGCTGCGCTCATAATTGCCTTGACCTGCATTTCAGTAATTTCTGGATATACGATTGACAGGCGGCACCCGCGAAAGCCCAGCATTGGGTTAACCTCTGAGAGGCCCTCTGTGATTTCGCGGATCTTCTCCACGGGTTTGTTGACGACCTTGGCGAGGGCCTCCATGTCCCCGTCGTTATGGGGCAGGAATTCATGCAGAGGTGGGTCTAACAGGCGAATCGTTACCGGCAATCCGTCCATCGCCCTGAACAGTTCCAACATGTCGGCGCGCTGGAACTCCAGTAATTCGTCGAGATACTGTTGACGCTCTTCGACGGACTCAGAGAGGATCATAGCGCGCATTTTCTCGATACGCTTTGCCTCGAAGAACATATGCTCTGTGCGACACAAGCCAATGCCTTCAGCGCCCAGTTCGCGCGCCTTGGCAGCGTCTTCAGGTGTTTCCGCATTAGCGCGAATCTTCAGGCGACGGTGCTCATCGGCCCAGCCCAGCAGGGTCTGGAAGTCGTCTGAAGAACTGGCTTCTGTTTTTGGTATATCGCCCAGCATAACCTCTCCGGAGGTACCATCGAGCGTAATGATGTCGCCGCGCTTAAGTTGCACCCCTTCCTTGGTCTGCACGGTACCTTCGGCGTGATTGATGCTCAGGGTGCCGCAGCCGGTAATGGCGCACACACCCATGCCGCGAGCCACCACCGCCGCGTGAGAAGTCATTCCGCCCAACTCGGTCAGAATGCCAGCCGCCACTTTCATTCCGTGAATATCTTCCGGGGTCGTTTCGCGTCTGACCAAAATCACTGAACGACCTTTGGCGCTGACTTCCTCGGCCTCTTCGGCGGAGAACACAATTTCGCCAGTAGCGCCGCCGGGGCTGGCGGGCAGGCCGATGGCGACAATGTCTCGCTTTGCTTTGGGGTCCACGGTGGGGTGCAGGAAGGCTTCTACGTGTTCAGGAGAGACCCGCATTAATGCCTCGGCCTCCTCGATCAAACCCTCATCCACCATGTTGACCGCAATTTTTACTGCCGCGCGACCCGTGCGCTTACCACTGCGGGTCTGGAGCATGTAGAAACGCCCCTCCTGCACAGTAAACTCCAGGTCCTGCATGTCACGATAGTGTGACTCCAGCAACGCCTGGGTTTTGTAGAGCTCGTCATAGACCTCTGGTTGTTGCTCCTGCAGGGCTTCTACTGACAAGGGGGTGCGGGTGCCA
The DNA here is from genome assembly GCF_026262685.1 of Candidatus Seongchinamella marina. Lineage (NCBI taxonomy): Bacteria > Pseudomonadati > Pseudomonadota > Gammaproteobacteria > Cellvibrionales > Halieaceae > Seongchinamella > Candidatus Seongchinamella marina. Next base: position 721,140 of record NZ_SHNP01000002.1, on the reverse strand, counting down.
GCTACCACGTCTTCGCCGGCGGCATTGAACAGGAACTCGCCGAAGAACATCTTTTCGCCAGTGGAGGGGTTGCGAGTAAACGCGACACCAGAGCCGGAATCGTCCCCAAAGTTGCCGAACACCATGGCTTGCACGCTCACCGCCGTGCCGAGGGTATCCGAAATGTTATTCATCTCGCGATAAATGAGTGCCCTGGGCGTGTGCCAGGACTGGAATACGGCCTCTACCGCCATTTTTAGCTGTTCAAAAGGGTCTTCCGGGAAGTCGACGATGGTCTTGTATACGGCAATAATTGCTTGCCAGTCTGCAGCGGTCATTTCCACGTCGAGCGTTTTTCCCCGCTCAGCCTTGTACTTCTCAATCTCTGATTCAAATTTCTCGCCGGGGACACCCATGACCACATCGGCAAACATGGAAATAAAGCGACGGTAGCAATCGTAGGCAAACCGGGGGTTATTGGTTTTTGCCGCAAGGCCTGCGGCGATATCATCGTTGAGCCCCAGGTTGAGAATAGTATTCATCATGCCGGGCATGGAGACAGGCGCTCCGGAACGCACCGAGAACAGCAGTGGGTTTTCGGGGTCGCCGAAGCGTGCACCCATTTTCTTTTCCACCATGTCCAGGGCGACTCTGTATTCCTGTTCCAGCAGCGACGGCATTTTATTACCGGTCTGGAAGTACTCACGGCAGGTGGCGGTGGTGATGACGAAGCCAAAGGGAACGGGCAGTCCCATGGCAGTCATTTCACACAGGTTGGCGCCTTTGCCACCCAGGAGTTCACGGTCGTCCTTGTTGCCCTCATTAAAGAGGTAGACTCGCTTGGCCATGCTGATGTCTCATGATAATGGTTTGATTGGGCAAGTCGAAACTCGCTTTGGGAGCGAAGTATACGTCAACTATTCAGTAGACAGACACCGCTTTAATGGCAAACCGTCAGGTCCTGCTCGCCAACAGCTCTACCAGACCCTCTATCTCCACGGGTTCGGCGGTGGCAGGCACCATAAATACTTCTTCACAGCCCGCGGCTTCCGCATTATCCAGTGCCTGCAGCACAGCGTCGGCTGAGTTGCGATGCACTGACTCGGCCATCATCTTTGCAATCTCCGGCCCGGCAATTGACAGGTATTCGTAAACATAGTCATAGAGCTTGCGTTGCCCGTCTTCAGCTAGCGTGTACCAAAACCCGCCCAGTCTGTAGGGTGCTTGTTCCCGGTTGGCGCGCTCCCAGGCCTGATCGGCCATACTAAATGTGCGCTCCAGTTCATTGGCTTCGCCATTGCCGGACCAGGCATAGAGGCCATCCGCCCATGGTGCGCAGCGCTCAATACTTTTGGGGCCCATGGCGCCAGCCAATAAACGTGGAGCGCTCTTCCAGATCGGCTCGGGTCCGATAAAACCACCGCCTTCAACGATTTCCTCGCCATTCCAGATTTTTTGCATCAGCTCAACCTGTCGATCCATCCGACCATAGCGGCCGACAAAGCTGGCATTGACCGCTTCATAGTCTTTCTCCCTGCCGCCGTAGCCCACGGCAACATTTTTGACTCGGCCGCCTGACAGCACATCCAGAGTGGCAATCTCCTTGGCCACCCTGGCGGCACTGTGCATTGGCAGCACATAAAGGGTGGGGGTTATCTCGACTCTCTGTGTGGCGATGGCGGCAGCAGAGAGCAGTACCCGCATGTCGTAGGTCGGTCCATGGACGCGCTCGCCGCAGGAAAGGGAGTGAAAGGGGCCTTGATCGATTGCACTAAACCAGGCCAGGTAATCCTCGCGGCTTAAGCCTGCTTTCATGTACGGAATGCATATTCCTATTTTCATTGGTACCGGTTCCTTAATTCATGCGTATTCTTTATGGTAGCCGAGCTTGGTCATGATGGGGACAACAAATGAAAATCGACGGACCTTTTTACGCCCAATTGGGAGATGCTGCAGCTGAAAGCCGCAGGCTGAAAACGATTGGTTACGATGGTATTTACACCCTGGAGGGCAGCTGGGATCCATTCTATCCATTAGTGATGGCAGCCGAGCATGCTCCGGGACTTGACCTTGCGACGGGCATTGCGGTGGCATTTCCACGCAATCCGATGCATTTGGCATACCAGGCGTGGGATTTGCAAAAGTTCTCCAATGGTCATTTTTACCTGGGCCTTGGTTCACAGATAAAGGCGCATATCGAGAAGCGGTTCGGTATCGCCTTTGATCCTCCCGCCAGTCGCATGCGGGAATATATTCAGGCGCTTAAGGCTATTTTCGACTGCTGGCAACATGGTTCACCAATGGATTTTGACGGGCGATTCTACAAACACACCCTGATGACACCCATGTTTGACCCCGGCCCTAATCCGCATGGTATACCCCCGGTGCTGTTGGGCGCCCTGGGGCCGCGTATGACTGAAGTAGCCGGTGAGGTGGCCGACGGACTCATTGTGCACCCTTTTAACAGCATGCGCTTCCTTCAGAACAATGCCATGCCTGCGGTGCTCCGGGGTCTGGAAAAGTCTGGCCGACAACGCACTGATTTTATCCTCCAGATCAACGCAATCGTCATTACCGGCGAGACGGAAGAGGCAATTAGTGCCGCGACAGAGAGTGTGAAAGGGCTACTTGGCTTTTATGCGTCTACGCCGGCTTATCGTCCACCCATGGAAGCGGTGGGCTACGAGGATCTGCAACCCGAATTGAATGCATTGTCCAAACAAGGAAAGTGGGATGCCCTGGGCAGCTACATTGATGATGACTTTCTTGAGCACTTCACGACTCGCGGCGCTCCCGGGGAAATTGCTGCAAAGCTGAAAGATAAATACGGGCAGTACGCTGACCGACTGGCTATTTATGCGCCCTACGCAGCCCCCGATGACATGTGGCGAAAAATTATAGCTGAGCTGAAAAATTGACCATTAAAACCGGCTAAAGGGTATCGCAGGGATTCCATTGCTTGCGGTACACTAGGTCCTTCTATGTTTATCACCCAAACACTCCGACTTGCTTGCTGTCTGCTGCCAGTAATGGTGCAGATCGCGTGCAGTTCCACCGAGGCGCCGCTTCCGCGCGAGCGAACGGCAGCCGCTGTGGACTTTTCGGGTGCCTGGGAGGTTGATTTTAGCCAGAGCGAGAATATCCGGGATTCATTTGATGCACTACTGAGAGAGTTGCAGCGGCAAGTAGAACGCCAGAACAGGGGCATGAAGCAAGGGGGTGGTTCCCTGTCAGTAAACGCCAATAGCGGCGCCAGTCTTTATGCATTGGCGCGCATGGCAGAGGTTGTGACAGAGCCCCAGTTATTGAACATCATCCAGAGCATGACAGATGTTACGGTCAAGCGAGAGGGGAGCTTTGCCTTGGACTGCGAGTTTCACCCGGGCCAGCTCGACAGGCGTGATTCACCACTTGGGAGAGAACTCTGCGGCTGGGACGATCACCAGCTGGTCTTTCAACTTTACTTGCCGGATGGACTCTCCGTTTACCATCGCATGACGCTTGATCCGGGCGGTGACCGGCTGCATATAGCGACAACACTCAGATCAGACCAGGTCTCCTGGCCTTTTAACGTCGATCGAGTGTATCGCCGCTATGATCCAAACAGCGGTGGGATAAGGTGCAAACAAACCTTGAGTAAAGGCAAGGTCTGTACCACAGAGAGGGCGCCTCGATGAGGGCGCTGTCGTTATTACTGCTGGTGCTCGCGCTGGTTGGAAATACGCAGGCTGATGAATCGGGCTATCTCGATGTTGGGATTGTTGTTTTCGACCCCGGTATCCCCGAGGACGAGTCCACTCACAGTGCGTTGGAAATCTTTCCTCGAATTCGTGAGGCTGAGGCACAGTATCTGCCGGTCACCCTGCGCCGCGAATTGGTCGATAGTGGCGAGTGGGGTGTGGTTCGCGTGGTGCCCGAAGCCGGGCCGCTATCTGAATTGACCGTGGAAGCTCGTATGCTTGAGTCAAGCGGTATTCGGCAACGTATCCAATTCACTGCGCGGGATGCGACAGGTCGGCTTTGGTTGAGCAGCCAGTACGCACTGGAATTCAGTGACACAGCGATAACTGCCAGCGGCATCGAAGAGCCTTATCGCAATATGTATCAGCAGGTCGCGGCCGATCTTTTGTCCTTTCGACGAGGCCTGGATGCTCGCAGCCTGGGCGAAATAAGACAGGTTGCCCTGATGCGCTATGCCTATAGCCTGTCGCCAGAGGCATTTGCGGATTATCTGGCCACCGATGCAACGGGACGCTATCAGCTCCAGCGATTGCCGGCTCAGGGAGACTCAATGATCGAAAGGGTAAAGCGCATCCGCAACCAGGAATATTTGTTTATCGATAATGTCGATGAGCAGTATGGCGAGTTGCATGATGATATGGCCTCCACTTACAGGCTATGGCTGCAGTACGACCGGGAACAGAGCCTCTACAGTGAAGACTATGAAATGCGAGCAGCTAACCGTGACAAACAAGGCCCCCGTGGCAGTTTTTCCGCTATGCAGCAAAGTTATAACGCCTACAGAAACTTTCGTATTCAGGAGCAGGACCTGGACGAGTTGGCTCTTGGGTTTAACAACGAATTGGAGCCAACCATCGTTGAAACCAGCGGAAGGGTGTTTCGTCTGACGGGGACACTGGACAGTCAGTACACTGAATGGCGGGGAATTCTGCGGGAAATATTTGCCATTGAAACCGGCTTTCCAGTGAATTCTTCGGCCACTAAAAATTTTTCTGACCCCCACGAATAGGCTATGCTAGGGGCATGGCTAAAGACGATCACGACAACGCTTCCCTTCTGAACTCCCTGCGCCGCCTGAGTGGCCAGGTCGCTGGTGGCACTTTTGAACTCGCCCGCAACACCGCCACGATGACCGCAATGTTCGGAGAGAGCTGGCTTCGTTCGACAGTGCTGAATCAATTGGAGCCAGAGCGCCTTGAGGCAATGGTCGAGGCGGGGCACTTTTTACGCGACGCCAGAGAAACCGCTGGCATGTCGATTAAGGAAGTCTCTGAAAGCCTTGGGCTCTCCGACAATACAGTGCTGGAGAACATTGAAAGCGGTCAGACGATAATGCCACTGGAGGTGATGTTACGTGCCACCTCACTGCTGGCCAGGCATGACCCAATTCCGTTTCTCATCAAATTTATGCGAACTTACAACCCAGCGTTAGAAAAAACGCTGGAGCAGTTGGGGGTGCTCACTATTCCCAAGCATTACGAACGGGAGCGGCGCTTCGTTAATCTTTATCGCCAGCACGATGCGCTGCGCCAGTTCAGTGACGATGAGTACGATCGCTTTATTGAATATATGGAGAGTTCCAGCAATCTTGTGCTGAACGTGATGGAAAAGGAAAAAGCCGCAGCCAGCGCGACACCTCGTCGACGCTCTGCCGGCAACACGACGGCCAAAGCGTCTGCCAACAACAAATCCAATTCCCGCAAGCAAGCAACTGCAAAGACACCCGTCAAAAAGAAGGCTGCACCCAAGCGCAAGCGAGCGCCGGCTGCCAAACGCAAGAAGGTTTGAATCCAATGGTAGAACAAGAGGCAGCAAGCCAGTGGTTTGCGGCATGCCCGCGAGGTCTGGAAAACTTGCTGGTGGCAGAGTTAGAAAGCCTTGGCGCGCTGTCGATACGAGAAACTGTCGCAGGTGTTTACTTTCAGGGCCCTCCAGCAATCGGTTACCGCGCTTGTCTTTGGTCTCGCCTCGCTAATCGAATACTGCGTCCGGTTGATACCATTGAGGCAAAGGATGGGGATGAGCTCTACAACAATCTCAAGTTGATTGCTTGGTCCTCTTTGTTTGATGCTTCGCAGACTTTTTCTATCGATTTTTCTGGGCAGAGCGACAGTATTCGAAATACTCAATACGGTGCGCAGCGCAGTAAGGATGCCATAGTCGATTGGTTCGTGGACCAGTTCGGCAAGCGTCCCAGCGTGGAGCGCAAGAATCCGGATATCCGTTTGAATATCCGCTTGAGCAAGGGCAGGGCAATTGTCTCCGTAGACTTTTCTGGCGGTTCATTACACCAGCGAGGTTATCGGCAAAAAGCCGGTGCAGCGCCACTCAAAGAAAATCTGGCTGCGGCGATTTTACTGCGAGCGGACTGGCCGGGTATGGCCGCCAGAGGCGGCGCCCTGATTGACCCTATGTGTGGTTCGGCCACGCTGCTATTGGAAGGGGCGATGATGGCCGCAGATATTGCGCCAGGATTGGCTCGCAGGCAATTCGGGTTTGAACGGCTAAAGGATCACAATGTCACCCAGTGGAAGGCCCTGCTGGCGGATGCACGGGGCCGAGCGGAGCGCGGCAAGGAATGCCAGCTACCGCAGATGCGCGGCTACGATGCCGACCCCAGGGTTATCAGGCGAGCCGAGGAAAATATTGCCAGGGCTGGGTTACAAAAACACGTGCGAGTGAGTTGCAAACCACTGGCTGAGTTAAAAAAACCAACGCACACGCCCATGCCGATGGGCTTGCTGGCTTGCAATCCACCCTATGGTGAGAGGCTGGGAGAAAAGGAGAGCCTCAAGTTTTTATACCGTGAGCTGGGTGAGATCATGGTGCGAGAGTTCCCCGAATGGGAAGCGGCGGTTTTTACCTCCGACCTGGATCTGGGGCGGGCGACGGGTCTGCGCAGTCATAAACGCTATGGCTTTTACAACGGAGGGCTGGAAACTCACCTGCTGCTGTTCAACCTCGAAGGTAACAAGCTTAAGCAATTGCAAACACAGCCCGCGGCAGGTCAGAGCGGGGCTCCCAATCCGGGTGAGCTGAGCGAAGGGGCAAAGATGTTTGCCAATCGGATCCGTAAGAATCGCAAGCGCCTGGCATCGTGGCGTAAACGCGAAGAAGTACATTGCTATCGTCTTTATGACGCTGATATGCCTGAGTACGCTGTAGCTGTCGATATTTATGGCGGCGCGGTGCACGTTGCAGAATATCAGGCACCCAAAGGAATCGATCCGGACGCCGCTGATCGGCGAATGGGCGAGGTTAAGGCGGCTCTGCCGGAAGCCTTGGGTGTTGCTGCAGGTGCTATTGCTTACAAACAGCGCAGACGTCAGCGCGGTGCAGCGCAGTATGAAAAGCAGGCCAGCCGAGACGAGTACATCAGTGTGCTGGAAGGACACGCCAAGCTGTTGGTTAATCTCTGGGATTATCTCGATACTGGCCTTTTTTTGGACCATCGGCCGTTGCGTTTACGTATTGCTGAACAAGCAAAAGATAAGGATTTTCTCAACCTGTTTTGTTACACAGGAAGCGCAACGGTGCACGCCGCGATTGGTGGCGCACGCTCGACAACGAGTGTCGATATGTCCAACACTTATCTCGGCTGGTTGCGTAAAAATCTGGCTCACAACGGTCTGGGGGAAAGCCACCATGAAATAGTGCGAGCCAACTGCCTGCAGTGGTTGGAAAAAGACGAGGGTAGCTATGATCTTATTCTGTTAGACCCACCCTCATTCTCAAACTCGAAAAACATGGATGAAAGTTTTGATGTGCAGCGAGATCATACTGAACTGGTGCGCGCGGCGATGTCGCATTTGCGGCCAGGCGGCGTGCTCTACTTCTCAAATAACCGCCGGGGCTTCAAGTTGGATGAAAGTCTGCAACAGGTGTTCAGTTGCAAGGATATTACCAACGCTACCTTGGATCAGGACTTTCAGCGTAATCGTAAAGTGCATTGTTGCTGGGAAATCGCCCACGGCTGAGAGGAATAGCTTTCGCTAAAAGGAGTGAAAGTGGCGGACACAGCGACTTTATCATTATGAAACTGACGAGCGTGCGTGGCCTGAAGCGTTAGCGTTTGCACACGTTTTAGGTGGAAACAATATCCACAAATGAAAGCATAACCCTATTTTTATAGGTTGATATCGCTAGGGTATTAACGAAACGCTATAAAAAACACGTAAGTCATTGATTTTTTGTTTAAAAAGACCTGAATAACTTAATGCACCAAAATGGTGCGATCAACGAAATCAGTTATCTGCTGCCCGTCACTCTAGCTTTGTCCCCATAGTTATCCACAGGTAGCTCTGTGGATAACTAATCAGCTTCTGCCAGTTTCAGCAGTTGCTTGCCCTGGTTGCGGCCATCAAACAGTCTGGCTAGTGTTGCGGGGATATTCTCGAACCCTTCCTGAGTGTCCTCGCGCCAGGCTATTTTTCCATCCATTACCCAGGCAGCCAGTTCAGTAAAAGCCTCATCGGCGCGATCCAGGTAATCCAGCACGATAAATCCCTGCATGCGGATTCGGCGCGCAACCAGGATCATCAGGTTCTTAGGGCCTGGAGCGGGTGTTTCGTTGTTGTATTGGCTGATAGCGCCGCAAAGGACGATGCGGCTAAAGTCCGCCATATGATCCAGGGCCACTTCCAGCGTATCGCCGCCCACGTTGTCGAAAAATACGTCGATATCGTCAGGGCATAGCTCACCAAGCCTGGTATCAATGTCTTCACTTTTATAATCGATAACCTCGTCCAGCCCGCAGGTTTCCAGCAGCCACTGGCACTTCTCTTTGCCACCGGCAATGCCTATCACACGGCAGCCTTTTAGCTTGGCAATCTGCGCGACCACGGACCCTGTAGCACCGGCCGCGCCAGAGACCAATACGGTGTCACCTTGTTGGGGTTGGCCGATATCAAGTAGACCGAAATAGGCGGTGAGCGTGGTGGTGCCGAAAACGCTGAGCGCCATGCTGGGAGGTGTCCCTTCAGGAAGCGGCCGCGGAGGCACCGGGCCAGCCGGGTCACCAATGGAATACTCCTGCCAGTCAAGTAGCCCCTGAACGAGAGTGCCAACAGGCAAGTCCTCGTTCTCTGAAGCAATAATCTGTCCGACGCCGCTGGCACGCATCGGCTCGCCAATTGCTACAGGCGGCAAATAGCTACGAACATCTTCAATCCAACCGCGCATGGCGGGGTCAAACCCCAGCATCAGGTTTTTAATGAGTACCTGGCCACTGGCGAAGTCAGGAGAGGGCAATGGCGTTGCTACCATTTCAAAATTGTCTACGGTGACCATCCCGGTGGGCCGGGTCTTTAGTAACCACTGTTTGTTGCTGTCCGACATGTCTGCTGATTCCTTACATTAGTGACCGGCATTACAGCATGAAAAAACATCGCGTGGCAGTGCCCCATGACAATCGACGTCTAGCTGTGTTCCAATCGCAGCGCAGACATCCCGGGAAAGCCTGTTAATGAGCTCGTTATTGATCGTATACCATACCCAGAGTGGCTCTTGTGCTGCGCTGGCGCGCGCTGCTCGAAAAGGTGCGAGTCTGGAAGCATCAGTCGAGGTTGTGGTGCGTCGAGCGTGTGATGCAGGCATTGAAGATCTGGCCACTGCGGACGGATTGCTGCTGGTTGCTGCCGAAAACAGCGGCAGCCTGAGCGGCGCGTGTAAAGACTTTTTAGACCGGGTGTTCTACCCGGCCATAGACCGTGCGGTGGTCCTGCCCTATATCTTACTTGTGAGTGCAGGTAATGATGGGCGAGGAGCCGTCAAGCAGGCCGAACGTATACTGCGAGGCATACCTTTGAAGCCTGTGGCAGAGGCTCAAATATTTCGAGGCGTGCCTGAGCAGAAGCACCTACAACTGTCACACGAGGCGGGGCAGGGTCTGGCAGCCGGTCTGGCCATGGGCATATTTTAGTAACAGCGTGATTAGGGATTAACATGCAAGACACACAGATTGACTCGGTACCAGAGGGTTATAAACCGCTGCCTGACGGACTGGGGTTTACCGATAATCTCAGTCCCTGTTATCGGCGTTTACAAGGAGAAGAACTGAATTTTGGTTTGCTGGTTGATAAGCAGCACGCCAACTCTATGGGCATTTGTCATGGCGGAGCGCTGATGACATTGGCTGATATCGCGGCTGCTTCCTGGGCCAATATGGCACGTGGGATTGTTGCCGGCGCACCAACGGTGAATCTAAGCATGGATTTTATCTCTGCGGCCAAGCAGGGTCAGTGGATTGAAGCCCAACTGGAGGGGGTGAGCCTGAAGCGCTTGTTCGGCTTTTCTCGCGGGGTGATCGTCAATAGCAAAGGAGTGGTAGCGCGTTTCAATGCGACGTTTTATTTTCCGGATCATCCAGGAATGTCCCAGGACGGTGTGATCAACGCAGGGGTATTGAAAGACTTGCAAGGCTAGCTTCCAACATCCGCGCTGTCACCCAGCGCCTGGGTGGATTCAATGAAGGCTTTCGCGGCACGCGAGAGGCTGCGACCTCGGTGGTATACCAGCCCCAGGGTGCGTTCTATGGTAACGCTTGCAACGTCGATTGTTGCCAGAGACTCGTCGCTCATGCTGCGTGGCAATATAGTCCAACCTAGCCCAACTGAAGCCATCATCCGAATCGTTTCCAGGTAATTGGTAGCCAGTGAGACTTCCAGCTGCAAGCCATGGCTGTCAAACAAGCGTTTAATGATTTGTCCGGTGTAAGTGTTAAGCCCGGGCAATATAGCGGGGTGTCGACTCATAGCCTGCAGGTCTGGTGTGTTACCCGAGCGCAGTAATTCATGGTCTTTGGCGATCATGAAGTCCAGTGGATCTTGCCAGACCGGCAGGGAGATGACATTGGTTTGCTGTTTGGGCGCCAGCGTCACTACGGCGAGTTCAACCTTGCCCTGGCTGATTAACTCATAGGCTTGCTCTGAATCCATGAAATCGATGTCGATGTGTACCTCGGGAAAGGTCTGGCTGAAGCTGGAAAGTACCGGAGGTAGTCGATGCAACCCGATATGGTGGCTTGTTGCCAGGCGCAGTTGACCCGCAACATCACCGGCAAGGTCGCGGACGGATTGTTCAGCGGCATCCAGCGCACGTTCGACAGACTTCGCCTGAGGCAGCAATGCCTTCCCCGCTTCGGTGAGGCTGATAATCCGGCCAATACGGTCAAACAGTTCAGTGCCCAACTGCTCTTCCAATAGCGCGACCCGCTTGCTGACTGCGGGTTGAGTCAGGTGTAGCTTTTCAGCGGCCTGAGAAAAAGAGCCGGTCTCGGCCACCAGGATGAAGGCTTTGAGGTTTTGGGTGTCCATTCAGTATTCCTACGTGGAATTCAATAGATAAAAATAATAAATTTGAGTAATTTATTATGCAAGCCCATAATTCAGCCATTGAAGTAACACCGCACGATGAGGTGCCTTATGGCCGGCAAGACCCTGTACGACAAATTATGGCAAAACCACCTGGTTGAGCAGCGCGATGATGGCAGCGCGCTGATCTACATAGATCGTCAGTTGATTCACGAGGTGACATCACCACAGGCTTTTGACGGCTTGCGTCTGGCTGGTCGTCAGCCCTGGCGTCGCGACGCTAATCTGGCGGTTCCTGACCACAACGTGCCCACTGAACGGGCCGAGCGTGCTGGTGGCGTCGCAGCTATTGCCGACCCGATATCTCGTTTGCAAGTCCAGACTCTGGATGATAATTGCGATGATTTTGACCTGGTGAAATATGACATCAATGATGTTCGCCAGGGTATCGTGCATGTCGTTGGGCCCGAGCAGGGGGCGACCCTGCCGGGAATGACCGTGGTTTGTGGTGACTCTCACACGTCTACTCATGGCGCGCTGGGTGCACTGGCCCACGGTATCGGCACCTCCGAGGTAGAACATGTGCTTGCCACTCAGACCCTGATCCAGCAGAAAATGAAAAACCTGCTGGTGCGTATCGATGGCAGCTTGCAGAACGGCGTGACCGCCAAAGACGTTGCGCTGGCGGTGATTGGCCAGATAGGCACTGCCGGCGGCACCGGCTATGCCATTGAATTTGGTGGTCAGGTGCTGCGTGACATGTCTATGGAGGGTCGCATGACTGTTTGCAATATGTCGATTGAAGCGGGTGCTCGCATGGGAATGGTGGCGGTGGACAACACGACCCTGGATTACGTCGAAGGACGAACCTACGCGCCCAAGGGTGAGCTGTGGGAGATGGCAGTCGAGGCATGGCGTGATTTGCACTCTGATGAAGACGCGGTGTTTGACGCTGTGGTGGAACTGCGAGGTGAAGACATCAAACCGCAGGTGACCTGGGGGACGTCTCCAGAAATGGTCTTGCCGGTGGATGGCGTACTGCCAGATCCTGCGAACATTGACGACGCCACTCGAAAAACAGCGGTCACTCGCGCGCTGCAATACATGGGCCTGGAAGCTGGCTCTTCAATCGGCGACATCCGTCCGGATCGCGTTTTTATCGGATCCTGCACCAACTCACGGATCGAAGATTTGCGCTCTGCAGCTAAGGTGGTCAAGGGTAAGACAGTTGCCGACAGTGTGAAACAGGCGTTGGTAGTGCCAGGCTCCGGGGAAGTTAAAAAACAGGCTGAGGAAGAAGGTCTGGATAAGATTTTTATTGATGCCGGTATGGAGTGGCGCGAGCCTGGTTGTTCCATGTGCCTGGCGATGAATGCCGATAAGTTGGGTGCGGGGGAACATTGCGCTTCCACTTCAAATCGAAATTTTGAAGGACGTCAGGGCTTTGGTGGTCGCACTCACCTGGTGAGTCCTGCGATGGCCGCTGCAGCAGCAGTGGCTGGCCATTTTGTTGACGTACGTGATTGGCAGGAGGCAGGGCAATGAGAGCATTTACAGTAGTAAGCGGATTAGTAGCGCCCATGGATCGTGCCAATGTGGACACTGATCTGATTATTCCCAAGCAATTTTTGAAGTCGATCAAGCGCTCCGGGTTTGGTCCTAATTTGTTCGACGAAATACGCTATCTGGACGAGGGCCAGCCGGGACAGGATTGCGCCGATCGCCCGATAAACGAGGAGTTTCCCCTGAACTTCCCGCGTTATAAAGGCGCCTCGATTTTGCTCGCCAGGGAAAACTTTGGCTGTGGATCCAGTAGAGAACACGCCCCATGGGCGCTGGAAGATTATGGTTTTCGTTGTGTAATCGCTTCCAGTTTTGCCGATATTTTTTATAACAACTGCTTTAAAAACGGCGTGCTGCCCATTGCTCTTGAGGAATCAGTGGTGGCTCTCCTGTTTGACGAAATGTACGCCAGCGATGGCTATGAGCTCACCGTTGATCTGCAGCGCCAACGAGTGATAACGCCCTCGGGGGAAGAGCTTTCCTTTGAAGTCGATGAGTTCAGGCGCCACTGCCTGCTCGAAGGACTCGACGACATTGGTCTGACCCTGCAAAGCGCAGAGGCGATTCGCAGCTACGAGCAGGGCTGGAGAGAGCAATCGCCCTGGTTGTTCGATGTGATCAAGTGACGCCTGATTTAATTCATAAGTTGTATTCCCGCCTGTGCGGGAGTGCGAGCAACAAGGTTAAAAGATAGTGAGTAAAAAAGTATTGGTACTTCCCGGTGATTATATTGGGCCGGAAATTATGACCGAGGCAGTGAAAGTGTTGCAGGCGGTCAGTGAGAAGTTTGAGCTGGATATTGAGCTTGAGTATGGCCTGCTGGGCGGTGCTGCACTGGACGAGTGTGGGGTTCCGCTGCCTGATGAAACCTTGGCCAGGGCCCGAGCCGTCGATGCTATTTTATTGGGTGCCGTCGGCGGCCCTAAATGGGACAAGGTTGAGCGACACTTGCGACCGGAGCGAGGCTTGTTGGCAATACGCTCTGAGCTGCAACTGTTCGGCAACTTACGCCCAGCCATTTTATACCCGCAACTGGCAGCGGCATCCAGTTTGAAGCCGGAGATTGTCTCCGGGCTCGATATCTTGATTGTTCGCGAGCTGACGGGAGGAATTTATTTCGGTGAGCCACGGGGTATCCGTACCTTGGAAAACGGCGAGCGCGAGGGTTTTAACACTTACAAGTACAGTGAATCGGAAGTGCGTCGTATTGCACACCTCGCCTTTGATTTGGCTCGCAAGCGCGACAAGCGCGTTTGCAGCGTTGATAAGTCTAACGTGTTGGAAGCGACCGTTTTATGGCGTGAAGTCATGGAAGAGGTGGGTAAAGACTATCCCGATATAGAATTGAGCCATATCTATGTGGACAACGCGGCAATGCAGCTAGTGATGCAGCCCAAGCAGTTCGATGTGATGGTGACGGGAAATATGTTCGGCGACATTCTCTCCGACGCAGCTGCCATGCTGACCGGGTCGATTGGGATGCTCCCCTCTGCTTCTCTGGACCAGGAGGGCCGCGGTATGTATGAGCCCTGTCACGGCAGTGCGCCTGATATTGCCGGGCAAGGCAAGGCTAACCCCCTGGCAACGATTCTGTCGGTTGCCATGATGTTGCGCTACACCCTGGGCAGTGCCGAGGCTGCCCAAACCATTGAGGATTCGGTGAGCGCGGTTTTAGATCAGGGGCTACGCACGCCAGACATCTTTAGCGATGGCACTACCTTGGTTAACACCACACAAATGGGCGAGGCAGTTTTGGCAGCCGTGCTAGCAGCCTGAGCTCAACGTGATTAAAGGAAAGCGAAAATGAGTGAGTTGTACGATATTGCGGTGGTCGGTGCCACCGGAGCAGTGGGTGAAACCATGATTTCCATTCTGGAAGAACGCGATTTTCCAGTCGGTAATTTATACCCTTTGGCCAGCAGTCGCTCGGCAGGCAAGACCATCATGTTCAATGGTAATACAGTGAAGGTCACCGACCTGGCTGAGTTCGATTTCAGCCAGGCGCAAATAGGTCTTTTTTCTGCAGGCGGTAGTATTTCAGAGAAGTACGCTCCGATAGCAGCGGAGGCGGGTTGCGTGGTGGTGGATAATACTTCTCACTTTCGTCGCGACGAGGATATTCCACTTATTGTGCCGGAGGTAAATATTGAAGCTCTGGCCGGCTATATGACGCGCGGTATTATTGCTAATCCCAATTGTTCAACTATCCAAATGTTGGTGGCGCTCAAGCCGATCTACGACGCGGTGGGAATCGAACGCATTAATGTCTGTACCTATCAGGCTGTATCGGGAACGGGTAAGGAAGCGATTGAGGAGTTGGCGGGTCAAACTGCCAGGTTATTGAATGGCCAGGAAGCGCAGTGTGAGGTTTATCCCAAGCAAATAGCGTTCAATGTCTTGCCGCATATTGATAGCTTCCAGGAAAATGGCTACACCCGAGAAGAAATGAAAATGGTCTGGGAGACCCAGAAAATTTTTGGTGATCACAGCATTCAGGTTAATCCAACGTGTGTGCGGGTTCCCGTTTTCTTTGGTCATTCCGAGGCGCTGCATATCGAAACGGTAGATAAGATCAGTGCTGAGCAAGCTCGGGAGTTGTTGCAAAATGCCCCTGGTGTGCAGGTTATGGATGAGCAGGCTGACGGTGGCTATCCCACAGCGGTTGGCGACAGCGCGGGTTCTGACCCTGTCTTTGTCGGCAGAATTCGCGAGGATATCTCTCATCCAAGGGGTCTGGATATGTGGGTAGTGTCCGATAATGTGCGTAAGGGTGCCGCCCTCAATAGTGTGCAAATTGCCGAGAGCCTCATTGCGACTTACCTTGATTAATGCGCATAATTCACTGATACTTTCTTGCGAAAACAGACACATTGCTAGTGCACGGAAGCGTTTTGTATAGACTTTAGAAAAGTACAGAAAGTCCTTTCAGGGTCAGAGCTTTTAGCGCACGATAAAGCGGTAACTAGTTCAGAGGTCGCGCCTGGGGAGGCAGACCTGGGGTTTAGCAAAACAATAAGGCGTCGGAGTATGGCTCGTAAGTTAGCTGCAGTTGTGTTTTCTCTGGGTTGTATTCATGCGAGTTCTTCTTTCGCGCTGGGTCTTGGCGATTTAAAGCTTGAATCATTTCTTAATGAGCCCCTACAGGCCAAGGTAGACCTACTCAATACGGATGGTCTGCATTCCGACGAGATCAGGATACGCTTGGCCACCCGCGAGGACTTCGAGCGTCTTGGTGTAGATCGCGCCTATTTTCTTACCAGCATTCAGTTTGACGTCAATGTTGATGCCCAGGGCCGGGGCATTATTGCTATCAGCTCAGATGACCCCGTACTTGAACCCTATCTAGATTTTATTGTTGAGGCGCGCTGGCCGTCGGGTCGCCTGTTGCGTGAATATACCGTTTTAGTGGATCCACCATTGTTTGACACCACATCTCCTGTAATTTCTGCCACTGAGCGCGTGGCAGAAGTGGAGGGGACGCCGCTGCCAGACGGCAGCGAAAAAAAGTCTCAGGGAGCGGCAGCGACTAGCGGCACCCGAGTAGACATCAAGAAGTCCGAACTTGCCGCCGGTGATATGCCTGACCGCGATTTCAACGCAGGAACCTCTGCTACTCCCCGGTCAGGCGTGAAGTACATGATTCACCGAGATGACACGCTTTGGCAGATCGCTGACGCGGCCAGGCCCGAAGGTGCCTCCGTACACCAGACCATGCTCGATATTCAGCGGCTAAACCCCAATGCATTTATTGACGGGAATATTAATCGGATCAAAGCGGGCTACATCGTTTATTTGCCTGACGAGAATGACATCAGTTCACAAAACCTGGCTGCGGCTCTGGCTGAAGTGAAGCAGCAGAACGCAGACTGGGAGGCCGGACGCGCCAGCAAGCCTATTGCTACAGGTCCCAAGCTGCGCATTTCGACTGATCCGGTAGAAGACAACACGACTGAGATCGCGGATGCCGATGACCGTAATGTCGGTGCTGCCATAGCGGCGGAAGAAACAGGCAAGGCTCAACTTGAGCGGGCGGAGATGGCAGAAGAACTGGCTTCCGTTCAGCAGCAAGTTAACACTCTGCAGAGAATAGTCAGTGTAAAAGACGATCAGATTGCGGCGTTGCAGGCCGCCCTCGAAGAAGCGGGAGGCTCGACTGCTGAGGTCGCTGCTGACAGCAGTGAGCCTGACCTCATAGCTAGCGCTGACAATAATGGGGCTCAGGAAGGCCAGCCCGTCGTGGATACGGCAGAGCTAACGACTGCGACCGAGGTTGTTGAGGAGGCTGCTACCCCCGCACAGGAGGTGAAGCCGGAGCCTGCCCCTACCAAGCCTGCGCCCGTTCCTGCCGCTCAAGAGAGCGGTATGATGAGCTATTTGTTGTACGGACTTGGTGCGCTGGTACTGGCCATACTGGCCTTCATGTTTGTGCGCCGCGGTAAGGGTGAGGAAGCAGCAGCAGGTGAAGTCAGTGACGACGCCTTTGCTGATGTGCAGCTGAAAGAAGAGCACGTAGAGACAGCCCCGGAGCCTATTGCAGAGCCGACTCCTGAACCTGCGGTGCCCCCTGCAAAGCCTCGAGCAGCCGAGTTCAGTGACGATAATCGTGGCTATGGTGAGCGCAAGCACGATGAGTATGCCTCTGACGTGGAAACCGGTGACGCCCTGGCAGAAGCGGATATTTATATTGCTTACGGTCGTTACCCCCAGGCCAAGGATCTACTGCAAAATGCCATCAAGAATGAGCCGACGAATGCGTCATATCGCCTGAAGCTGCTCGAAGCCGAGCTCCAGATGGGCAACAGAGCAGACGCAGAAAAACAGTTGGTCGAGCTTCAGGCGATGGGTGATGCGTCCATTGTCGCTCGCGCTCAGCAATTGCTCAGTGGAGGAGGAGATGCCTTTTCTGAGCCACGGGCAGATTTGGTCGATGATTTGGGCGGCAGTGTGGATTCAGGTTTTTCTGGCCTTGAAATTGAAGAGGGTCTGGGCGAGGGCGCTGCGCTGGAAGATGATCTGGATCTCTCTTCCGATTTCGGAGAAGACAGTCTGACGGAAGTGCCCGAAGACGAAGACCTGGTCATTGCTGCAGAAGCGAATGCTATGTCTACCAAGCTGGATTTGGCCCGGGCCTACATGGACATGGGCGATGAAGATGGCGCTCGCCAGATTCTTGAGGAGGTCGTCGCCGATGGCTCCGATGAGCAGAAGGCCGAGGCCAGCAACCTGTTGGAGCGCATTGGCTGACCCGTTTCCCCGGTTGAGTGCTGAGCCGCTTCCTGCGGGCAGTCGGATTGCTTGTCGAATCGAGTATAACGGCGCCCGCTACAACGGCTGGCAAAGTCAGCCTCATCTGAATGTTCTCACCGTACAGCAAGAGCTGGAGTCTGCGCTTTCAAGTGTGGCCGATCACCCCTTGCGCGTTCACTGTGCCGGTCGCACTGATACCGGTGTTCACGGGCATTGTCAGATCGTGCACTTTGATGCGCCTGCAGCGCGCGCTCCCAAAGCGTGGGTGCTGGGGGCCAATGCCAGCATGGCGAAAGATGTGCGGGTTCACTGGGCGACGGTGGTGCCAGAAAGCTTTCACGCGCGCTTTTGTGCGGTGGCCCGTCGTTATCGTTATGTTATTGCCAATACACTGGTGCGTCCGGCTGTGCTGGTCGGTCAAGTGAGTTGGTACCGCTACCCCCTGGATGCAGCAACCATGGATAAGGCTGCCCAATCATTACTGGGAGAGCAGGATTTTTCCGCGTTTCGAGCAGCTGCGTGCCAATCTAACTCGCCCATGCGTAACGTGCATTCAGTTGCTGTGCGTCGAATAGGTGACCTTGTGGTCGTGGATATACAGGCCAACGCTTTTTTGCACCATATGGTGCGTAATATTGTTGGTTCACTACTCGCTGTAGGCAGTGGACGCAAACCGGAAGCGTGGATAGGGCAACTGCTGGCCGCAAGAGACAGAACCCAGGCAGCAGATACCGCGGCTCCACATGGCCTGTATTTAGCCGATGTTCTTTACCCTGATGAATTTTCTCTCCCCGAGACACCCTATGGCCCGCTCATCATAGCTGCGGGCGTGACTGCCTCTTAAAGACACACGCTGCGCTGTCTGCTATGATGCGCGGCTTGTTTTTTCTGTGTAATCAGGTCTGAAATTGTCCCCCACGCGTATCAAAATTTGCGGTATTACAAGGCCGGAAGACGCCCTTGCGGCTGCGAGCAGCGGTGCCGATGCAATAGGGCTCGTGTTCTACGCTGACAGTCCACGCGCCGTTACCGTTCAGGAGGCGAAGGACATTGCGCAAGTGCTGCCGCCCTTTGTCACGCTTGTGTCGTTGTTTGTAAACGCGCCGGCAGAGACCATTAGCGATGTACTCAGCCAAGTGCCGGTAGGTCTGATTCAGTTTCATGGTGACGAAGACAACCGCTTTTGCCGAGGGTTCGGGCGACCGTGGATAAAAGCGTTAAGAGTGCGAGATTCGATGAATGTCGCGAAGGAGGCGGCGGCTTTGTCCGGTGCGACGGGAGTGCTTCTGGACGCATGGCAAGAGGGCGTGCCCGGCGGAACAGGGCGAACGTTCGATTGGGCTCTGGTCAATGAGAAGCTACCTCTGCCCGTGGTGCTGGCAGGTGGTTTGGATGAGGTGAACGTTGGCGACGCGATAGGCGGTCTGCGTCCCTGGGCCGTTGATGTGAGCGGTGGAGTCGAGTCGTCACCCGGCATCAAAGACGCTGAGAAAATACAACGATTTGTCGCGGCGGTGCGCGCTGCAGACCAAAAAACTCTGGATATGTAGATGAACAACAATGTGAAGAACAGCCAATACGACGCAGTACCTGATTTGGAGGGGCGCTTCGGTAGCTATGGAGGGCGCTTCGTTGCTGAGACCCTGATGGCCGCCCTGGACGAGCTAGAGGCGCTGTATAACAGGCTCAAGTCTGATGAGAGCTTTCAGCGGGAACTCGACGCAGATCTGGCCCATTATGTCGGTCGTCCGTCTCCACTTTATGAGGCGGCTCGATGGTCTGACCGTATCGGTGGTGCACGCATTTTTCTCAAGCGGGAGGATCTCAACCACACCGGTGCGCACAAGGTAAACAATACGGTGGGTCAGGCTCTGTTAGCTAAACACATGGGCAAAAAGCGCGTCATTGCCGAAACGGGTGCCGGTCAACACGGGGTGGCTACAGCGACTATAGCCGCGCGCCTTGGGCTCGAGTGTCTGGTATTCATGGGAGAGGAAGATATTCGTCGTCAGACGTTGAACGTCTATCGAATGAAGTTGCTGGGGGCGGAAGTGGTTCCAGTGACCTCAGGGTCGCGTACGTTGAAAGACGCCATGAACGAAGCAATGCGCGACTGGGTGACCAATGTTGATGACACCTATTATATTATCGGAACGGTGGCAGGCCCTCATCCTTATCCGCTGTTAGTTCGTGACTTTCAATGTGTTATTGGCCGTGAGGCGCGTGCTCAATCCCTTGCGCAAACAGGCCGCTTACCAGATGCACTGGTGGCGTGCGTAGGTGGAGGATCGAATGCTATCGGCCTATTTCATCCATTTCTTGAGGACGAGTCCGTGGCAATGTACGGCGTAGAAGCGGGCGGTCACGGTGTATCTACCCATCAGCATGCGGCGCCACTGACCGCCGGCACCCCGGGGGTGTTACACGGTAATCGCACGTACCTGATGCAGGATGAAAACGGCCAGATTATGCACACCCATTCAGTGTCTGCCGGCTTGGACTACCCGGGCGTAGGGCCAGAACACAGCTGGCTGAAGGATGTAGGCCGGGTTAATTATGTAGTGGCTAACGATGACGAAGCTCTGAAAGCATTCCACACACTGACGCGGGTTGAGGGCATTATGCCCGCGCTTGAAAGCAGTCACGCCCTGGCTTACGCCGAGAAACTGGCGGCCGAAATGAGCCCCGAGCAGACTATTGTGGTGAACCTTTCAGGCCGCGGCGACAAGGACATTCATACTGTCGCCGAGATTGATGGCATTCAGTTTTAGGGAGTAGTGAAGTGAGTCGTATAGCAGGGCGTTTCCAGCAACTGGCCAGTGAAGGCCGTAAAGCGCTGATTCCATACATTGTAGTAGGTGACCCAGCATTGAAGGTCACCGTTCCGCTAATGCATTCGCTGGTCGAGCATGGGGCCGATATTATTGAGCTGGGTGTGCCGTTTTCCGACCCCATGTCAGAAGGGCCGGTGATTCAGCTGGCGCATGAGCGCGCCCTGGCCCAAGGTGCCAGCCTGCGCGACGCGCTTGAAGTGGTGCGTCAGTTTCGTGAACAAGACAATGAAACCCCGGTGTTACTGATGGGTTATGCCAATCCGGTCGAGCATATGGGGTATGCAGTTTTTGCCGACGCCGCAGCAGAAGTTGGTGTGGATGCGTTGCTGACCGTTGATATTCCGCCTGAAGAAGTTGCGCAGGTTAATGCCCAGTTGCACCGAGTGGGTATGGACAACATATTTTTGGTGGCGCCCACCACACCCGATGAGCGTATTGGTCGTATTGTCGGCCAGGCCAGCGGTTTTGTTTATTATGTCGCTGTGAAAGGGGTGACTGGCGCTGGGCACCTGGACGTTGCTGATGTGAAAAACCATCTCTCCCGGATTCGCGAGCACAGTCAGCTGCCACTGGCAGTAGGGTTTGGCATTAAGGATGCGGCGTCAGCCGCATCAGTAGCGAATGTTGCAGATGGCGTGGTGGTGGGCAGTGCTCTGATCCATGCCATGGCCGAAAAGCTGGAATCCGGCGCCAGCGAGGATGAAGCGGCCAATGCCGCGGTTCAATTGTTGGCCGAAATCCGTGCAGGAGTTGACAGCGCCGCTTCCTAGTGGGGCCAGCAAGCGTTTATAATGACCTCTGCGTTGGTGTGGGGGAAAACATGAGTTGGATTGACAAAATACTGCCCTCCGGGGTCAGTAAGGGCGATGGCAAAAAGCGCTCAAATGTTCCTGAGGGGCTCTGGAAAAAATGCGTCAAGTGCGACGCGGTACTTTATAGACCCGATCTTGAGCGTAACGACGATGTCTGTCCCAAGTGCGATCATCATATGCGGATCGGTGCCAGGCGCCGCTTGGATAGTTTCCTGGACGAAGGCAAAGGCGATGAAATCCTTAGTGATATCGAGCCGGTAGACCGCCTCAAGTTCAAAGATAAAAAACGCTACCGCGACCGTTTGCAGGTGGCCCAGAAGGCCACCGGCGAAAAAGACGCCCTGATTGCCATGCAGGGTGAACTTAAGGGAATGCCCATCGTCGCTGTTGCCTTTGAATTCAACTTCCATGGAGGCTCCATGGGCTATGCAGTGGGCGAGAAGTTCACTCGCGCCGCACAGCTCGCTCTGGAAAGCAAAGTTCCACTGGTTTGTTTCGCAGCCTCTGGTGGGGCCCGCATGCAGGAAGCCCTCATATCGCTGATGCAGATGGCGAAGACCAGCGCGGTGTTAGAGCGCATGAAACTGGCTGGCGTGCCTTATGTGTCGGTCATGACTGATCCGATTTATGGTGGGGTATCTGCCTCCCTCGCACTGCTGGGCGATATTAACGTGGCAGAGCCAGACGCCCGGGCCGGCTTTGCCGGTCCCAATATCATCGAGCAAACAATTCGCCAAAAATTGCCCAAAGGCTTTCAGCGCAGTGAGTTTCTGTTGGAGCACGGCGCTATCGACATGATTATTCATCGCACCGAAATGCGCGATACATTAGGTCGCCTGCTTGCCAAGCTGGGTAATATCGACCTTGATGAAGCGCAAATGAAAGATCCCGAGCCTACCTTTGAATTAGTGGAGCCGGAGTCGGACGAGTTCGTGGAGCGTTCTGATTTGCCGGAAGGGGATGACTAGCAAAACACTTGCTCAGTGGTTGCAGCATCTAGAGACCCTGCATCCCAATGAAATGGAGTTGGGCCTGGAGAGGGTTTCGCAGGTAGCGGGCACACTAGGATTATTACCCCTGTCATCGCCCGTGGTGACCGTCGCCGGCACCAATGGTAAGGGGTCTGCGGTCGCGGTGCTGGAGTCTTTATTGAGGGAATGTGGTTTTCGCCCGGGCGCCTTTACTTCGCCGCACTTTCTTCGTTTTAACGAACGTATCCGTGTCGATGGCAACGAAGCGCAGGACGAGCAGCTCATTGCGGCGTTCGAGGCCATAGAGGGAGTCAGGGATGGGATTTCGCTGACTTACTTCGAATTTTCGACCCTTGCGGCACTAATGGTCTTCGAGCGGGAAGCGGTTGATTACGTGTTGCTGGAAGTGGGCCTGGGTGGACGCCTGGACTCGGCCAATATGGTAGACGCAGACATTGCTGTGATTACCAGCATCGACCTTGATCACCAGGACTGGCTGGGAGATACCAGAGGAGTGATTGCCAGGGAGAAGGCGGGCATTATGCGCGAGGGTAAGCCGGTGGTAATAGCGGACCCGGAGCCTCCGGGGGAGTTGCTGGAAGTAGCCAGAGATAGGGCAGCTGGTCCTTTGTATCGACTGGGGCAGGAGTTTGATTTTTCTGGACCCGCAGACCGATGGCAGGGCAGGGTACAGGCCCTTAAAGGGGGCAATAAATTGCTGCAGCACCTATCGTCGGTTTCCTTACTGCCGGCGAACGTTTGCGCAGCCGCCCAGGCCGCTGTGTTGCTGGGTGTGGAGTTTGGTGAAGATCAACTACAAAGGGCCATTGACGGTAGTATTCGGCCGGGGCGCTTGCAACGCATGGAGCTGGGTGGGTTTCATTACCTGCTGGATGTAGCTCACAATCCGGCTGCAATTGATAAATTGCTGGAAAATATTGCTGCAAGTCCTTGTAATGGAAAGGTTATTGCTTTATTTTCCGCGATGAAAGACAAAGCCATTGATGAAATGTTGGAGGCCTGTAGCGGCCATTTTGACGCCTGGTTTCTTGGCGAGCAGCCGGATAACCCACGCGCGATGCCGACCGCACAAATCGCCGAACTGCTGCGAGAGCAGGGGCAGGGGGCGATTAGCATTAGTAAGAATCTGCGCCAGGCTTTCCGGCGGGCACAGACGGTAATGAACGGGGAGGATCTGCTGGTTGTTTTTGGCTCCTTCTTCACTGTTGCGGCCGTTTTGCCGCAACTGGAAAAGGACCGAGGGAAGTTCGGGACCGATGAATGAAGTCTTAAAACAACGCCTGATAGGCGCGCTGATCCTGGTAGCACTGGGGGTTGTGTTCTGGCCCATTATTTTTGTCGAACCCGGCGCCAGTGGTGGCGCAGAAGAAGCGCAGATTCCCCCGCGCCCACTGGTTGAAACAACATCCATCGAACCTCCGGACATGGCGGGGTTGCGACCTTCACGCGAGATCATAAAAGAGCCCGAACCCAAAGAAAGAGAACTGTTATCGCTGGCCCCAGAAGCGCAGCCGGTGGTATCGAGTTCGCCGGCCTATAGCGGTGCTCAGCAGAGCAAGCCTGCGACACCAAAATCCACAGCTTCTCTACCTGCGCCCAAACCTGAGCTTGTGAGCGCCCCTAAACCAGCCGAGCAAAAAACACGAACTGAAGCCCCGGTTAAGCCCGCCTTGGATGCCGAGGGTATTCCCATTACCTGGATTTTACGCGTTGCCAGTGTCAGTAGTTCCAGCAGTGCAGATAAACTGCGCAAGGACCTGCTTGATATGGGTTACAAAGCCTATGCGAAGAAGATCACCAGTAACGGCAAGGCGCTTTACCGGGTTTACGTCGGCCCCAAAGCGGAGAAGGCTCGCTTGGAAAAAATTCAAGGATCTATTAATAGCCGGTTCGGGGTGAAAAGTATGATCACCCGGTACTACCCCTGATGAGTCATTCAGGGGCTGTGCGGCTGACTCTTGGGTTCGCAATATTTGACCCCATAGAGTCAGCTGATGATTGAGTTGTCTCAGTTAAACGGCGCCGATTGGGTTATCATTGTGGCGCTCACAGTATCGACTTTGCTGAGTTTGTGGCGTGGCTTTGTGCGTGAAGCCCTGTCCTTGTTGGGATGGATCACAGCCTTTGTCGTAGCGCATTTGTTGGTAGACCGACTGGCGATGGAACTGGCGGCTGTTATCGCCAACGTGACCGGCCGTTATGTTGCGGCCTATGCCATTTTGTTCGTTTCAACGTTGATAGTGTTTACCATCGTAGTGAAATTAGCGACCAGCCTGGTTAGGGTTGCCGGCCTGAGTGTGCTGGACAGAGTGCTGGGAACGATTTTCGGTTTTGCCAGGGGGGTAATCGTTATTTTGGTTGCAGTTTACGTGATCAAACAATTGATTCCGCCCCAGGATCAGCAATGGCTGCATCAGTCTGTATTGATGCCCCATTTGAATATGCTAGCTGACTGGGTACAGACGGTGTTTTCTAACAGCGTCCCCGGTGAGCAGATAACGACCTGATACAAGAGGTATAGCAGGATGTGTGGCCTGGTAGGAATAGTGGCGGGCAAAAACGTTGCCCCCGATATATACGATGCCCTAACGGTGCTTCAGCATCGCGGTCAGGACGCGGCAGGTATCATGACCTGCGACCGTGGCCGTTTTAGCCTGCGTAAGAGCGAGGGCCTGGTGCGAGATGTGTTTCGACAGCAGCACATGCAGCGGCTGGAGGGCAACGTAGGCATTGGTCACGTGCGCTATCCTACCGCCGGCAGTTCAGGGCCTGCGCTGGCGCAACCTTTTTATGTTAATTCGCCCTACGGCATTGCTCTGGCTCACAACGGTAATCTCACTAACGCCGAGCAACTGGGAAAAGAACTGTTTGAGGATGATCTGCGTCACCTAAACACAGACTCTGACTCCGAAGTATTGCTTAACGTATTCGCCCACGAATTACAGACACTTGGCAAGCTGAGCCCAGGACCCGAAGATATTTTCGCCGCTGTTGGTGCCGTGCACAAACGGTGTCGGGGCGGCTACGCCGCAGTCAGCCTTATCGTGGACCACGGCGTGGTCGGCTTTCGAGATCCCCTGGGGATACGCCCCCTGGTGGTCGGTGAGCGCAGCGGCAAAGACGGTAAAAAGGTCCACATGATTGCATCTGAAAGCGTGGCCCTGGACGTTCTGGGTTTTAGTTTGCTTGGTGATGTGGCGCCGGGTGAGGCAGTGTTTATTGATATGGAGGGTCAGTTGCATCGCAGGCAGTGCGCGCAATATTCAAACTTGACGCCCTGTATTTTTGAGCACGTTTATTTTGCCAGACCCGATTCCATGATGGATGGCATTTCTGTTTACAAGACCAGAATGCGCCAGGGTGCAGCACTGGCCAAGAAAGTGCGCAGAGAGCGCCCGGACTTGCATATCGATGTGGTTATTCCTATCCCTGATACTAGCCGTATTGCGGGTCAGTCGATGGCTTACGAACTGGGAATCAAATTTCGTGAGGGGTTCATGAAGAACCGCTATATCGGCCGCACGTTCATCATGCCCGGGCAGAGTCAGCGCAAGAAATCTGTGCGTCAGAAACTTAACCCAGTGCGCTTGGAGTTCGAAGGCAAGAACGTAATGCTTGTCGACGATTCCATTGTAAGGGGTACTACCTGCCGGCAGATCATTGAGATGGCGCGCGATGCGGGTGCGGCCAACGTATACTTCGCTTCTGCAGCGCCTCCTGTTCGATATCCCAATGTCTATGGCATTGATATGCCCTCTGCGTCGGAGCTAATCGCCCACAATCGATCAGTGGACGAGATTTGCGAGCAGATTGGTGCCGACTGGCTGATATTCCAGGACCTTGATGACCTGATTCGTTGCTCCAGTGACGGCAATGATTTAATTGAGTCTTTTGACTGTTCGGTCTTCAGTGGTGAATACATTACAGGAGATGTCGATCAAAACTATTTGGATCACATTGAAACTCAACGCAACGACGAAGCACAGAGCAAGAGTCGTGCGGGATTGGAAGAGGGGGCTGTTGTCGGAATTCATAACGACGACTAATCAAGATGACAGATCAATTTGACGATGACGCACTGGCGGGAGCGCAGCTAGACACCCTGGCGATCAGGTCGGGCATCTCACGCACTCATGAAGGCGAACACGCCGAACCTATTTTTGCCACTTCCAGCTTCGTTTTTGGCAGTGCGGAAGAGGCTGCTGCGCGTTTTGGCGGTGAGGAGTCGGGTAATGTCTATTCGCGTTACACCAACCCTACTGTCAGAACCTTTGAACAGCGCATAGCTGCGCTGGAAGGTGGTGAAACTGCGGTGGGTACTGCTTCTGGCATGGCCGCAATTCTGGCGACTGCAATGGCGCTGCTGAAGTCGGGCGATCACGTGGTTTGCTCTCGCGACGTGTTCGGTACGACCACCAACCTTTTCAGCAAGTATCTTGTTAAGTTTGGTGTTGAAGTTGACTTTGTACCTTTGCTGGATGCAGTTGCGTGGCAGAGCGCTATTCGCCCTGAAACGGTCATGCTGTTCATGGAAACACCCAGCAATCCGCTTTGCGAGGTCGCGGATCTCGAGGCGATGTCTGCTCTGGCGCGGGCCAATGATTGTCTGCTGGTTGTCGATAACTGTTTTTGCACCCCGGCACTGCAAAGACCTTTGTCCCTGGGTGCTGATATCGTAGTGCACTCCGCTACCAAATACCTCGATGGCCAGGGGCGCTGTGTTGGCGGCGCTGTGGTCGGCAGCGCTAAACACATGACAGAGGTAGAAATCTTTCTGCGTACTTGTGGACCCACCATGAGCGCATTTAATGCCTGGGTATTTCTCAAAGGACTCGAGACCTTGCGCTTGCGTATGGACGCCCACAGTAAAGCAGCTCTCGAGCTGGCTCAGTGGCTCAGTGAGCAAAGCGCGGTGGAAAAAGTCTACTACTCGGGTCTGGAAAGCCATCCGGGCCACAGGCTTGCTAAAAAACAGCAGAGGGGCTTCGGAGGTGTATTGTCGTTTCAGGTTAAAGGCGGCCAGGAGCAGGCATGGCGAGTGATAGACGGTACGCAGATCATGTCGCTCACAGCCAACCTTGGTGATACCAAGACTACTATTGTTCACCCGGCAACTACGACCCACGGTCGTTTGACCGATGAACAACGCAGCCAGGCAGGTATTGAGCGCAACCTGATCCGCGTTTCAGTGGGACTTGAAGATATAGAAGATTTAAAGTCTGATTTGCAGCGAGGGTTTGCTGCGCTCGGTTAAAAAGAACACCCGGGGCACACAATGCAGTTACAGGAAGTTATCGATCAAGCTGTCGCCGAGGTTGGGACAGCACTGCTGGGCAAGGAGCCGCAAATACGTCTGGCGCTGTGTTGTCTTTTTGCTCGCGGGCATTTGCTGATTGAGGATTTGCCAGGAATGGGCAAAACCACCTTGTCACATGCCCTTGCAGACGTACTGGGTATCTCCTGGAAACGGGTTCAGTTCACCAGCGATCTATTGCCGGCAGATATTTTGGGTGTCTCTGTATACAACCGCAACGATGCCAGCTTTAGCTTTCATCCCGGCCCTATATTTACCCAACTGCTATTGGCAGACGAAATAAACCGCACCACACCGCGTACCCAGAGTGCACTGCTCGAAGCGATGGCTGAGGGGCAGGTAACGATAGAGGGGGAAACGCGTCAACTGTCGGATCCGTTTTTTGTCATTGCTACCCAGAACCCGGTGCATCAGTCCGGCACTTATCCTCTGCCAGAGTCGCAACTGGATCGGTTCCTGATGCGCCTTGAGCTAGGGTATCCCCACCCTGCAGCCGAGAGAGAAATGTTTCAGCTTCAGCGCGGTGATATGCGCGATCGTGTTGCCCTTAGGCAGCTAATCAGTGCCCAGCAGCTGCAGCATATACGTGAGGCAGTAAGCGAGGTTCATGCGTCAGATAACTTGCTGGATTATTTGCAGAGGTTAATAGCTTATACCCGCAACAGTCCCGAATTTGAAGTTGGTCTTTCTCCAAGGGGAGGCCTGGCCTTGTTGGATTGCGCTCGCACTTGGGCTGTTATGCATAGCCGTGGGCACGTGGTACCGGAAGATTTGCAAATGGTGCTGCCTGCAGTGGCAGGTCATCGCCTTGTTCCCAGTGGCGATTATGCCGGTGATGGCAAGGCGCTGGTGACCCTGCTGCAGCGAAATGTGGACGTCATCCGTCCCTGACGGACTATGGACATGGCGCCAGCAACGGGGATGAGCACGGTGGGTCGAATTCGAGCCCGCCTGCGCAGGCGGTTCCGTGCTTTTATCACCAGCAGAATTCCCCCATCGAGAGTGGTGACTCTCAATCAAAAACGAATCTTTATATTTCCTAATCGGGTAGGTCTGTTTTTTGGTATTTCTCTGTTAGTGATGTTGCTGGCAGCGATCAATTTTCAAAATAACCTGAGCTATGGCCTGACATTCCTATTAACGACCTTATTTATTGTTGCGGTGTTACACACCTATTCCAATCTGTCCGGGCTTACTTTGCGTGCCGTGCACGCTCAGCCTGCATTTCCAGGGCAACAAACTGAATTTGAGCTGCAGCTGGAATGCAGCAGACGTAAAGAACATGTCGGCATTTATCTGAAGTGGCCCAGCAGTAATGCCAGCACAGTCAATTTGGTGGAGGTTAATCAGTTGCGCGTGCAGTTACATGCGCCGGTCGGTAAAACACGCGGTTGGTATAGTCCTGGGCGCTTGCTGGTGGAGTCCACTTTCCCCCTGGGCTTGTTGCGATGCTGGAGTTGGATTGACCTGGACCTACACGCCCTGGTTTACCCGAAACCCATACCTTCGGGCGAATTGCCGGGTCTTGCCACGGAGCAGCCCGATGGCGCTGCTATCCCTATTGAAGGCAGTGACGACTTCTATGGCTTCAGGGACTATCGTCACGGCGACTCACTGCGGCAAATCTATTGGAAGGGACTTGCCAGGGGGCAGTCGGTTCAGGTGAAGCAATACGCCGCTTACGCTGACCGCAGTGTATGGCTGGACTGGGATATGTTCGCTGGTTTGGGCACCGAACAGCGGCTTTCGCATCTGTGTTATTGGGCGTTGGAGTTTGACAAGGCGGGCGACGAATACGGTTTGCGTTTACCTTCGATGAGCATCGCCCCTGATATTGGTGAGCGACATCTTGAGCAGGTGCTGCGCGCCTTGGCGCTATATGGCGACGAGGAACAATGAAAGCACTCCAGCAAATACCTCGCAACGCCCTGGTGTGGATTATCATCAGTATGTTCACTCTGGTATTACCGCACATTGAAAGAATTCCTCCCTGGGTATTGGCTGTTTATTGTGTTGCAGCCCTGTGGCGAATAATGGTTTATCGCGGACGCTGGTCCTTCCCTCGTTGGCCGGTCAAGTTAGGATTGATTTTCGCCGGTTTTGCCGGAATTTTATTGAGTTTCAGCACGCTGGTGGGATTGGAGCCGACGGTTGCATTGCTGCTCACGGCGTTTGCGTTGAAACTGCTCGAGTCAGCGGAACGCAAAGATGCATACGTGTTGTTGTTTTTGGGTTACTTCGTCATCCTGACCGAGTTTCTATTCAGTCAGGATTTATTCATTGTTTTGCTGAGTTTGTTGAATGTCGTGATTGTGACTACAGGCCTGGTGGCTTTGCACCGGCCCGGTGACAATCGATTTCGCATGCGACCGATGAAACAGGCAACATTGATGGTGGCGCAGGCAGCGCCGCTGATGCTGGTATTGTTTTTCCTGTTTCCCCGTATCGGGCCACTCTGGACCGTTCCTATCAAGAGTCAGCAGGCCAGGACCGGCATGAGCGAGTTTATGAGCCCTGGGGATGTGTCTCGCCTCAGTCGCTCAGGAGAGGTTGCTTTTCGGGTAGAGTTCAACGGGGACATTCCCGCCCGATCGCAGCTCTATTGGCGCGGCCTGGTGATGAGTCGTCTGCAACAGGGCACCTGGAGCGCCTTGAGCTTTTACGAGGCTCCCGCCAGTGAGCGTCGTCAGACAGAGCCAGAGCGAACAGGAGAACCTTTGCGCTATTCCGTGATTCTGGAGCCGACACAGCAGCGCTGGCTCTATGCCTTGCGCTATGCCAGGTCGACAGACTCCGGGATCATGAGTTCCTCAGACTTTCGCCTGTTCAGGCCGATAGTGATCGAAGACGATTATCTTTATCAGGTGCGCTCCTGGCCTGAGGCAGCGATTGAAACGAACCTGTCAGCATGGCGACGTAAGACTGAACTGTCGCTACCGGCCACAGACAATCCCAGGGCAAGGGCATTGGCAGAGCAGTTTGTCGAAGAATCCAGCACGCCAGCAGAAGTGGTAGAGCGGGTGCTGCGGCACTTTAATGCACAGCCCTTTGTCTACACTCTGCAACCTCCATTGTTGCCTGAGCGGGATGCAATGGATGCTTTTTTGTTCGACACTCGCAGGGGTTTCTGCGAGCACTACGCTTCTTCATTTGTCATCATGATGCGTGCCGCTGGTATTCCTGCTCGCGTGGTTGCCGGTTACCAGGGCGGCGAGGTGAATCCGCTTAATCGCACGGTTATTGTGCATCAGTTTGATGCTCACGCGTGGGCGGAAGTCTGGTTTGAGGGAGAAGGGTGGGTAAGGGTTGATCCTACGGCGGCGGTTGCGCCTGAGCGTATCGAACTAGGTCTGGAGGAAGCATTAGCGGAGGAGGGCAGTTTCCTCGCAGACTCGCCGCTATCTCCCTTGCGATATCGTAATATCGATATCATCAATACTTTGCGCCTTCGTTATGATGCGCTGACTTATCGTTGGCAGGCCTGGGTCGTGGGTTTTGACCAGGACAGGCAGTTCAGTTTGTTACAGGACTTCTTTGGTGAGTTTACCGCCCGTAAGTTCGCTGCCGTGTTGTTGGGTAGCTGGGCTCTGGTGCTGATTCCAGTGGGGCTGGGATTGCTGCTCAGGCGCAGGACGCACGAGCTGAGTAAGCTCGACAAACACTATCTCGCGTTTTGTCGGAAGCTGGGGAAAATGGGTATCGAGCGGGACTTTGGTGAAACGCCGCAGGAATTTGCAAGTCGTGCGCAGCAGGCGTTGCCGAGGTTGGCGGCTTCCATTGCCGACATCACCAAGCGTTACAACGCTTTGGCCTATGCCCCGCCGGGCGCTAATGAAACCGAGCTGCGCGATTTTATCCGGACTGTGAGGACGATACATTGACGATCAGAACTGCTTCCACCGCTGATGCTAAGGCTCTGGCGGAAATCTATAACCACTACATTGTCAATTCGACGGCAACCTTTGAGGAGGTGGTTCTCAGCGCAGAGGATATGAAGCAGAGGGTGCTCGCGGTAGGTGAACTGGGACTTCCCTGGCTGGTGGCGGAGCAGCAGGGGCAAGTTGTTGGCTACGCTTATGCTAATCGCTGGAAGGAGCGCAGTGCTTACCGATTTTCGGTAGAAAGTACGGTGTACCTGCTGCCCGATATAGGCTCTCGAGGCTGGGGTACCCGCCTTTATACGGCTCTGTTTGAAGAACTGCGCACGCTTGATGTTCACGCGGTCATTGGAAGTATTACCTTGCCTAATCCCACCAGCGTTGCCTTGCATGAGAAAATGGGTATGGCCAAGGTCGCCGAATTCCCTGAGGTCGGGTTCAAACATAGTCAATGGTTAGCCGTGGGTTACTGGCAAATCAATTTATAAGCAAAAAAACCCCGCATTAGCGGGGTTCTTCAGTAATGTTTTACCGTTAGTGCGTCAGGCGCTGATTTCCTGAATTTCTACCGCGGCAATACGCGCACCTTCTTCAGCACTTTTCTGGAACTCGGCGATTTCATCGAAGTTCAGGTAACGATAGATATCGTCACTCATGGAGTCCAGATTTTTGGCGTATTCGAGGTACTCTTCCGGTGTCGGCAGTTTGCCAAGTATGGCACCCACCGCGGCGAGCTCAGCCGACGTCAGATACACGTTGGCACCGTCGCCCAGACGGTTGGGGAAGTTTCGCGTGGACGTAGACAGCACGGTGCTGTTGGCCGCAACGCGTGCCTGATTACCCATGCACAGCGAGCAGCCTGGCATCTCGGTGCGGGCACCGGCGGCGCCGAAGATATTGTAGTAGCCCTCTTCCATCAACTGGTGCTCGTCCATCTTGGTGGGCGGGGCCAGCCACATGCGGGTAGAGATACCACCCTTGTGCTGGTCCAGCAGTTTGCCCGCCGCGCGGAAGTGGCCGATGTTGGTCATGCAAGAGCCGATGAAGACCTCGTCGACGTTATCGCCGGCCACCGAAGAGAGCAGGCGCGCATCGTCGGGGTCGTTGGGTGCACAAACAATCGGCTCTTTCACGTCGGCAAGATCGATCTCGATGATCGCAGCGTACTCGGCATCCTTGTCGGCTTTCATCAACTCGGGGTTGGCCAACCAGTCTTCCATCTTGCGGCAGCGACGCTCCAGGGTGCGAGCATCGCCGTAGCCATCG
Source organism: Candidatus Seongchinamella marina (assembly GCF_026262685.1). Classification (NCBI taxonomy): domain Bacteria; kingdom Pseudomonadati; phylum Pseudomonadota; class Gammaproteobacteria; order Cellvibrionales; family Halieaceae; genus Seongchinamella; species Candidatus Seongchinamella marina. Next base: position 688,204 of record NZ_SHNP01000002.1, on the reverse strand, counting down.
GCAATCATTGAACGCATCAGTACAATGTTGGATTGCAGGTACTCGGTGATGGAATCCTCACCCAGTTCGATGGTGCAGCCCGCAGCAGAACGTTCGGCAGAGGCATCGGACAACTCGAATGCCTGCTCAACTTTCAGGTCTTTCAAACCTTCAATTTCCAGAATGCGGCCAGAGAAGATGTTCTTCTTGCCCTTCTTCTCAACGGTCAACAGTCCTTCCTGGATCGCGTAATAGGGAATGGCGTGGACCAGGTCGCGCAGGGTGATACCGGGCTGCATTTCGCCTTTGAAGCGAACCAGCACAGACTCAGGCATATCTAGCGGCATAACACCGGTGGCAGCAGCAAAGGCGACCAGACCGGAACCCGCTGGGAAGGAAATGCCCATTGGGAAACGGGTGTGAGAGTCACCACCGGTGCCCACTGTGTCGGGCAACAGCATGCGGTTAAGCCAGGAGTGAATCACGCCGTCGCCGGGGCGCAGTGAGACACCGCCACGGGTCATGATGAAGTCAGGCAGCGTGTGCTGGGTGTCGATATCTACTGGCTTGGGGTAGGCCGCAGTGTGGCAGAAAGACTGCATGGTCAGGTCGGCAGAGAAGCCCAGGCAAGCCAGATCCTTAAGCTCATCGCGGGTCATAGGGCCAGTGGTGTCCTGGGAGCCTACGGTTGTCATTTTGGGTTCGCAGTAAGTGCCAGGGCGGATTCCGTCAGTACCGCAAGCACGGCCGACCATTTTCTGGCCCAGGGTGAAACCCTTGCCGCTGTCTTCTGGTTGATCTGGAACGCGGAACAGGTCTGATGTTCCAAGGCCCAGGGCCTCACGGGCGCGCGTGGTCAAGCCGCGACCAATGATCAAATTGATACGGCCACCGGCGCGCACTTCATCCAACAATACGTCAGATTTCAGCTCGAACTCGGAGATCACGTCGCCAGCTTCATTGAGGATCTTGCCGTCGTAGGGACGGATCTCGATGATGTCGCCCATACCCAGGTCGTCAACGGGTGCTTCGAAGACCAGCGCGCCTGCGTCTTCCATGGTGTTGTAGAAAATCGGGGCAACCTTGCCGCCGATGCAAATGCCGCCGCCGCGCTTGTTGGGAACGCCGTCAATGTCGTCGCCAAAGAACCACAGTACGGAGTTGGTGGCAGATTTACGGGAAGAACCGGTGCCCACAACATCGCCGACGAACGCGACAGGAACGCCCTTGTTCTGGATTTCTTCAACCTGTTTCATCGGGCCGGTAACGCCGTGTTCTTCTGGTTCCAGACCGTCACGAGTCATTTTGTACATCGCCAGTGCGTGCAGGGGGATATCAGGGCGGGACCAGGCATCTGGAGCAGGGGAAAGATCATCGGTGTTGGTTTCGCCGGTGACCTTAAAAACAGCCACTTTGATGGACTCGGCTACGGCGTCCTGGCTGGTAAACCATTCACCGTCGGCCCAGGACTGCATGGCAGCCTTGGCGTTGGCATTGCCTTTTTCGGCAAGCTCCGCCACATCGTGGAAGGCATCGAACATCAGCAGGGTGTGCTTCAGTTCTTCAGCGGCCGCTGCGCCCAGGTCGGCGTCGGTCAGCATGTCTACTAGGGTTTCGATATTGTAGCCGCCGTGCATGTTGCCCAGCAATTTGATAGCCGCCGGTTTGTCGATTAGCGGACACTCCACCTCGCCCTTGACGACAGCAGAGAGAAACCCTGCCTTCACATAGGCAGCTTCGTCAACGCCTGGGGGAACGCGTGTCGTAATCAGGTCCAGCAGGTAGTCGCCTTCGCCAGCAGGAGGGTTTTTCAGCAGCTCTACCAACCCGGCAACCTGATCAGCGCTTAGGGGTTTGGGAGGAATATTTTGAGCGGCCCGTTCGGCCACGTGTTCGCGATATGCTTCTAGCACGGTAGAGCTCCTTTGCTTGTGAGGATTGCCTCCGGCAGGGGGTAGCGCCGGTGGTTCCTATCGAGAAAAATCGGCGCAAAGTATAGCTCACAAGGAAAATAAGATAAACGAATTGGGCCCGATATCGTGCATTCACGGCGGTGATATTCTAAACTCGTTACCTCACCGTAAGCCTCGACAAAAATGTTCGACCGCCCCGTAAAAACACCCTGTATTGGCGTATGCTCCACCGGCATAGGCGACACTGTGTGCCGCGGATGTAAGCGCTTTAGTCACGAGGTCATAGACTGGAACAGTTACACCTTGCTGCAAAAGCGGATCATCGACCAACGGCTTTGTGAATTTCTCTCCCAGTGTGTCAGCAACAAACTCCAGGTGCGGGATAAATCCCTGCTGCAGTGGCAGCTGCAAGTGCAAAATGTTCGCTACATGGAGCACCATGATGAATACTGCTGGGTATTCAGTTTGCTCAAGGCCGGGGCGGGGCAGATCGACAATAGTATTGAATTCGGCTTTGAGGTTGACCTGCGCTACCGCGAGATGCCACTGGGGGAGTTGCGAGAGCAAATAGACGCGGAATTTCTGATACTTTCGCAGGCTCACTATGATCGCTATATCGCAATGCCCGACTTTTTTAACGGAATCACTGAATGAGTCAATCTATCGACATAAGCCCCATCCTCGATTTTCTGGACTGCCCAACGCCGCGAGCCTGGGTTGAATGGGCGCTTGAGCACCCACAAATCATGTTGATCGACCATGCCAACTGTGAAAAAAAGGCGGCCTCGACTGCGCTCAACTTGATGTATCGCTATGTGGACCAACACAAGTTGCTGACTAAACTATCGCGACTGGCTCGGGAAGAGTTGCGTCACTTCGAGCAGGTAATCGCCATCATGAAAAAGCGTTCGGTGGCCTACCCGCAGCTGACGGCGGCCCGCTATGCAGGCGCCTTGCGTAAGGAGGTGCGTTCAGCCGAGCCGGGAAGGCTTATCGATACCCTGTTAATAGGCGCTATTATTGAGGCCCGCTCCTGTGAGCGTTTTGCCTGCATCGCGCCAGAGTTGGATGATGAGTTGGCTGAGTTTTACACCTCATTACTGAAGTCGGAGTCGCGTCATTTTACCGATTACCTGAAGCTGGCAGAGGAGGTTGCTTCTGCTCAAGAGGTTAACAGTCGGCTGCCTGTATTGTTAGAACGGGAGCGGGAGCTTATCGAGTCAACGGATACAGAATTTCGCTTTCACAGTGGAGTTCCGGGCTGAGCAGACTTTTCGATTAGCGGTGTTTCTGCTAAAAAAGTACTTTAATAAATGGCTTTAAGCTATTGATTTATATAAAATTCAACAAGATTCAGGCTTTTTGAAGTTGCTTCGATGTACCATCCCTTAGCGTCCCAATCACCCATCACAATGCGTTCGCCCTCCGCGACCTGGTGCCGCGCAGGCCGATGAGTATGACCGTGAATCAGGCGGGTGACTCTGGCCTCAGACATCAGTCGGTCCACCTCTTCTGGCGTCACGTCCATGATGTCTTGTGCTTTGTTAGAGCCAGCATCCTTGCTAATGCTGCGCAGTTGGGCGGCCAACGCACGTCGATCATCTAACGAGCTTGCCATCATCTGGGCTTGCCACTGCGGACTGCGAGCCATGGCCCTGAACTTCATGTACTCCTCATCGCGTGTGCACAGGCTGTCGCCATGCATCAGTAAGGTGGGCGTTCCATAAAGATCGATCACAGTGGGGTCTTGCAAGAGTTGAGCGCCTACTGCTTCACAAAAAGCTGTTCCCAGCATGAAGTCGCGATTTCCCACCATCAGAAACAAGGGAGAACCGGCTGCGATGAAGGTGCGAAACAGATTTGCAATGTCCAGGGCGAGAGGCGCATCGTCGTCATCGCCCACCCAAGCCTCGAAGAGATCGCCTAAGATATAGAGAGCATCGCAGTTGCTGTTTTCTTGCAGAAACTCCGCCAGGGCCGCTATCACCGCGGGTCTGGCGGGGTCCAGGTGTAGATCAGAGATGAATAAAGTGCGAGACACTTACTCTGCGGCGACTTCCACCGACTCAATGATCACAGGATCAACAGGTACATCCTGGTGGCCACCGGCTGAACCAGTAGGTACCGCGCGGATCTTGTCCAGTACTTCGGAGCCTTCAGTAACTTTGCCAAATACCGTGTAACCCCAGCCCTGCATGTTCTTGCCCGAGTGGTTGAGGAAGTCATTATCCTTCACGTTAATGAAGAACTGGGCCGTCGCCGAGTGGGGATCCATGGTGCGGGCCATAGCAATAGTGCCGAAATCGTTCTTGAGGCCATTGTCAGCTTCATTTTCGACGGGTTCGCCTGAGGTCTTTTGGCTCATATCGGTGTCGAAGCCACCGCCCTGAATCATGAAGTTGTCGATAACGCGATGGAAAATAGTGCCATCGTAGAAGCCGTCGCGAGCGTATTGGAGAAAGTTCTCTACAGTCTTGGGCGCTTTTTCAGCGTCCAGTTCCAGTTTGATCTCACCGAAAGTGGTGCGAATAGTAACCATGTCTGTCGTCCCTATGGGTCTGTGTCTTGCCGGTGGGCAATGATACGGGCTTTTCCAGCGCAGGAAAACAACATCAGCGGCAAAGATGGCACTAAATGTGGACTGTATCGCAAAGACGGTAGCAATTCGCTTAAAGCCGCCGTTGACAGCGGCTATAATACGCGCCTTTTTGTGCCCCAAAGCCTGTAGGATTTATGGAAAACACAGCCACCAGCAACTTTTTGCAAAACATTATCACCGACGATCTGGCCGATGGCCGGGTGACGGAGGTAGTGACCCGTTTCCCACCCGAGCCAAACGGTTACCTTCATATTGGTCATGCCAAGTCCATAAGCGTTAACTTTGGCCTGGCCGAAGCCAATGGCGGCCGCTGCAACCTGCGCTTTGATGACACCAACCCCGAAAAAGAAAGTCAGGAGTTTATTGAGTCTATTCAGGCCGATGTTCAGTGGCTGGGTTACGAGTGGAGCGGCGAGGTTCGTTTCGCATCTTCTTATTTCGGGCAGCTCTATGAATGGGCGATTTACCTGGTGGAGCAGGGCAAGGCCTATGTCTGTGACCTGAATGCCGATGAGGCTCGAGAATATCGCGGCACGCTCACAGAATCGGGCATAAACAGTCCTTACAGGGACCGTAGCGTGGAGGAAAACCTGGAACTGCTGGCCGGTATGAAAGCGGGTGAGTTTGACGAGGGTTCTAAAGTCTTGCGCGCCAAAATTGATATGGCCTCGCCCAACATGAACATGCGCGACCCCATTCTTTATCGTATTCGCAAGGTGACTCATCACCAGACGGGTAACGACTGGGTAATTTACCCCACCTACGACTTCGCCCACGGTCAGGAAGATGCCATTGAGGGCGTGACTCACTCGATTTGTACGCTGGAATTCGAGGATCACCGGCCGCTTTATGACTGGCTCATTGAGAGCTTGCCGGTGAGCAGCCGTCCGCGCCAGTATGAATTCGGTCGCCTTAACCCCAGCTATACCATCACCAGCAAGCGGAAGCTGAAGCAGTTGGTGGACGAAAATGTGGTTGTCGGTTGGGACGACCCTCGTATGCCCACCGTTTCAGGCATGCGTCGCCGCGGTTATTCGCCGGCCGCGATTCGCAAGTTCTGCGACATGATAGGCACGACCCGTTCAGATGGGGTGGTAGATGTGGCCATGCTGGAGTTCGCAATTCGCGAAGATCTTAACGAAAATGCACCCAGAGCCATGGCCGTACTCAATCCACTTAAGGTGGTGTTGACGGATTACCCGGAAGATAAAACGGAAGAGCTAAATGCCCCTCGTCATCCCTCCCGGGAAGACCTGGGCGAGCGGTCGCTGCCGTTTACCCGTGAGATCTATATCGATGCCGATGACTTTCGCGAGGAAGCCAACAAGAAATACAAGCGTCTGGTGCTAGGTAAGCGCGTGCGCCTGCGCAATGCCTATGTGATTGAGGCTGATAGCGCCATTAAGGATGATGCGGGCAATATCCTCGAGGTTCACGCTCACACTATTCCCAATACGCTGGGGGAGAACCCGGAAGACGGCATCAAGCCCAAGGGTGTGATTCAGTGGGTATCTGCGTCTCGTGGCGAGCGAGCTGAGTTGCGTATCTATGATCGCCTGTTCAATCATGAATCGCCCGACAAGGGGGATAACGACTTCATGGAGCACCTGAACCCTGAGTCCCTGCAAGTGGTGAAAGAAGCCTGGGTAGAGCCTTCACTGCTGGAGGCTGTACCCGAGCAGAACTTCCAGTTCGAGCGCGAAGGTTATTTTGTCGCCGATCGCTACGATCATTCTTCCGAGCGTCCGGTGTTTAACAAGACCATCGGCTTACGCGATACCTGGAACGGATAAGGACGCTCACATGACCCTGAAGATTTACAACACGATGAGCGGTGCCAAGGAAGAGTTTGTGCCGCTGGTTCCCGATACCGTGACGATGTACGTGTGCGGCCCAACCGTTTACAACCTGGCGCATATTGGCAATGCCAGGCCGGTGGTGGTGTTCGACACCTTGTTCCGCTTGCTGCAAACCCAGTATGGCAACGTGACTTATGCGCGCAACATTACTGATGTAGACGATAAAATCATTGCTGCGGCGAAAGAGGGTGATCGCAGTATTGAGTCGGTTACCGATGAATATACCGCCAAGTACCGTGAGGATATGGCTGAGCTCAATGCCTTGCCGCCAAGTCTGGAGCCCCACGCTACGCATAATATCGATGCCATGATCGACCTCACCAGCACCCTGATTGAAAAGGGCCATGCTTATGAGTCAGAAGGTCACGTGCTGTTTGCGGTAGATTCTATGGAGGACTACGGCAAGCTCTCCAACCGCTCGCTGGACGATATGCTGGCGGGTGCGCGCGTGCAGGTGGCCGATTACAAGCGTCACCCCGGAGACTTTGTTTTATGGAAGCCTGCCGACGCCGCCGACCCTGGCTGGGATAGTCCCTGGGGGCGTGGCAGGCCGGGCTGGCATCTTGAGTGTTCCGCTATGATTCGCGCCCATCTGGGTGAAACCATTGATATCCATGGCGGTGGCCGAGACCTGATTTTTCCGCACCATGAAAACGAAATTGCCCAGAGCCGATGTGCCCACGGTGGCGATTACGTCAATTACTGGATGCACAATGCTTACCTGGATATAGACGGCGAAAAAATGTCCAAGTCCCTGGGTAATTTCCGCACTGTGCGCGACCTGCTGCAGAGCTACCGCGGCGAAGTGTTGCGCTTTGCCTTGTTGTCAGCGCATTATCGCTCGCCGCTTAATTTCTCGGTGGAGTTGCTGGAGCAGGCCCAGTCAAACCTCGATAGCTTTTATGGCACGCTGCGCGAAGTGGCAGATATTGAACTGGATGTCGATGTGCCCCTGGCCGATGAGCCCTTTTACCAGGCGCTGAATGATGACCTCAATACGCCGCTTGCCATTGCCGAGCTTCACGCCCTGGCCAAGCAACTGAACAAGGCTTCGGCTGAGGACAAGCCGCAGTTGAAGGCGCGAATCATCGCCGCTGGAAACCTGCTGGGGATTTTAGGCCAGGACCCTGAAGAGTGGTTGCAGGGCGACGCCGCAGACGATGCTATTTCTGCTGAAGAGATTGAAGCATTGATCCAGGAGCGGGTGGATGCCAAGGCGAATCGCGACTTTGCCCGCGCCGATGAAATCCGTGACTCGCTGCTGGCGCAGGGCGTTGTGCTGGAAGATTCTCGCGATGGAACCCAGTGGAAGAGGGGCTAGTTAGCGCCCCTCGACTTCGCTTTTAGCGCTCTGGGCCGGTTAGCCCAGGCTTTTTTCGGCTGATTCAACGCTCTGATAGATCAGGGTGTTGATGGTCATGGGGCCGACGCCGCCTGGAACAGGCGTATAGGCTGAGGCCTTCTCGGTGAGCGCTGACAGCTCGATGTCACCGACGCCCCCGGGGTGGTAGCCGGCATCCACAACAACGGCACCTTCTTTCACCCAGTCGGCCTTGATGAATTCAGGCTTGCCAACGGCTCCTACAAGAATGTCCGCCTGGGCGACCAGGGCCGGCAGGTTCTGGGTGCGCGAGTGGCAGATAGTGACAGTGGCGTTCTTCTCCAGCAGCATCATGGCCATGGGCTTGCCCAGAATCGGGGAGCGGCCCACAACCACGGCATGTTTGCCCTCTATGTCAACGTTGTAGTGTTCCAGCATGCGCATGATTCCCTGGGGCGTAGCGCAGCCATAGGCATCCTCGCCCATGGCCATGCGTCCAAACCCTAAACAGGTGACCCCGTCCACGTCTTTTGCCAGGGCAATGGCGTCGAAGCAAGCGCGTTCGTCGATCTGCGAGGGCACCGGGTGTTGCAGCAAAATACCGTGCACATCGGGGTTGTTATTGAGCTCATCAATTTTCGCCAGCAGCTCTTCTGTTGAGGTAGAGGAGGGCATTTCAACGGCCATGGAATCCATGCCCACCCGACGACAGGCGTTGCCTTTCATCTTTACGTAGGTGGCAGAGGCGGGGTCATCGCCGACCAGGATAGTGGCGAGAATCGGGGTTTGACCGCCGGATCGCGCCTTGAGCTTTTCCACCCGTGCCAACAATTCAGCTTCTGTTTCTGCTGCCAGTGTTTTACCGTCCAGTACCTGTGCGGGCATCTAAAGGATTCCTTAAAAGAAAGTGAGTGTTGCTTACGCTTGGCATTCTCCCAGAAGGGCGAGGCAAGGGAAAGATACGCTTCCCCTAAAAGGGTAGTCAATACCATTGTCGGCCGGTCTAAAAATCAGATAATGGGCGTTGACGCTCAGCCAGCAGCTGAGTATCATGCGCGCTCCTGAAAATCAGGGGCCTGCAAGGGCTTGTTTGGAATCATCGGGGTATAGCGCAGTCTGGTAGCGCGCCTGCTTTGGGAGCAGGATGTCGGGAGTTCGAATCTCTCTACCCCGACCAACTTTCCCGCCACTTTAGGCGAGTTGGTCGATTCATCAGGATTCACGATGGTGGCCGTAGCTCATCAGGTAGAGCACCGGATTGTGACTCCGGAGGTGGCGGGTTCGAGACCCGTCGGCCACCCCAACGCTTGACGCAAGGTTGAGCGCCAGACAAACGCCAAATCTCATCCAGTAAATATTCACGTCGTAAACGTCATCTCGTTTCGCCCCAGCTGCGTAACCTCTCTCAACGCCTTAATGATGTTGTAAAACCCTATGAATGACTGCTTGTCCAATTGTCGTAAAGCTTGCTTAGTGTTGATGGTTGCGGGCCCCGCGTTGGCGGTTGCCCAGGAAGAACGTCGCCAATACGGACCCTGGGTGTGGAGTGTCGCCGGCGGCGCGGTGAACCAGTTTGCGGCAGACTTCAGCGACGGGCCCGGTGATGTGAGTATTTCGCGAGGCTTTCTGCAGGGCGGGTTGGGCTATGCCTGGGACAGAAACACTTCCGCATCGGTTTCGCTTGGCATCGGCAGTACGGACTACGATTTTTCTTCCGACGCCTTGATCGAAGGGCGCGAGCCCTGGGAGCGGATCGAAGACTATCGCCTCTCCGTTCCCATGCGCTTTGCGCCCACCGACAAAATGCGCGCCATCGTGATTCCCAGTGTGCGTAGCTACGCAGAATCCGGTGCAAGCACGAGTGATGGACGCACCGAAGGCGTACTCGGCGGTTTTAGCTGGAAGTTCTCTGACACATTGTCACTCGGGCCTGGAATGGGGTGGTTCAGTGATGTGGGCGATGACGCTAACGTCTTTCCCATTATCCTGGTGGACTGGCAGATTACCGATACCATTAGTCTTAACACGGGTCGCGGTCTGGCAGCTTCTCAAGGCCCCGGACTGGTGCTTAGCTGGAAAGCCAATTCAAAGTGGTCACTGGGTTTGACCGCACGGTACGAGAAAACGCGTTTTGCACTTGAGGAGCGAGAGGGACGCACTGCCCAGGTGGGTGAAGATGCCAGCACTCCTTTACTGATGACTGCCACTTACACGCCGTGGCCGATGACAAGCATTAGTGCCCTGGCAGGCGTTGAAGTGGGTGGTTCCATGGCGCTGGAAGATGGCAATGGCCGTGAAATTGCTGATTCGGACATCGATACCGCCGCGGTCGTTGGGTTTTCGTTCCAGAGCCGTTTTTAATTTCTGGGCGTGAGCGTGAAATGTGGGGCTATATTGCTGATATAGCGCCCTAAGAGCTGCTCCAGATATGGCACGGCGCTGCGCTTGCTGGTAGGATGCGCTCCATCCGCCAGTAGCTCAGTTGGATAGAGCATGCGCCTTCTAAGCGCACGGTCGAGGGTTCGAATCCTTCCTGGCGGGCCACTCTCCTTTCACTCTTGTTTTTACGCTATTTCTAGCTGCGGGTCTGCCTGCTATTGAGCGAGCGCCGTCTCCCGCGCTTCAAGCTCGGCAGTGATCATTTCCCCCAATGCTTTGTTTGGCGTGTCGCGTAAAGCTTTTAAATGATCCGTCTCGATGTGCGGAATCAGGAAAGGCATCCACCGTGCTAACAGGGTCTTGTCGGCCGCCCAGCCCCTCAGGTTGCGCGCTCGCTGAATAGATAGGGTGTGCCTGTCGTCGTTTTCCAGTATGTGCTCGTATTCTGATTTGCTGGGTTGCTCCTCAAAATAACCGGCCTGCGCCTCAATCGCGGCGTCCCGCTTCATGAGCCGGGTGAGTACCACACCAAATTCGTCGACCACGTCTTCGTTATTACTGAACGGGTAGCGCCACTGGGTGAGTAATACATGGGCGGTTTCGTGCATCAGGGTAAAAAAGATCAGGTGCTGGGCGGCTTCAGTATCAGGGGCGTTGTCGCGCAGGGTCTCCAAATGCTGCCGGCACAGCAGTACCTTGGAACCTCGGGCGTAGGAATTGCTAGTGTCGCAGTCCACCAGTTGATAATCGATGGCGTCCATAGTGAACACCGTTTGCAGCTGTTCAGACAGGCGCCTGAGCTGCTGTTGGATAGAGTTTTCGCCGCCGGTTGCCAGGCTGACTTTGAGCTCGCCTTTGAAGCTGCAGGCTTCGTCGCCGCGATTGTGGAAATAAAGCAGGTATTCGCCTGCCTCGGTGATAAAGACAATGGTGCTCCACTCCAGAGGCATTTTTGAGGCAAAGACCCGGCTGCCATTGTCTTTGTGCTTCAAATCCAGCCACAGCTCGCAATTTGCCCTGGCCGCCAGGGTAATGACCGAGCCGGCAGCCACATTCTGCAAATGAGCAGACTTCGATTGTGCGGCGTTGAGCTCCAGCGCAATGGGCAGGGTTTTTTCTACTGATAGCGCGGGGGCGGCTGTCATCAAGGTGAACAGCGATACGAAAAGTAGTCGTGCAAGCAAAAGGAGAGCCGCCTGTGTGTTCCGCCAGCAAAATATACTGGTACAAATGGGTCGATGGGAGGAGGGTGCAGGTTAGGCCCACCCAATGTCAAATACCTGTACCACATCTTGGCTAATGGGCTAGGCCTCGCAATCCGGCAGTGCCGTAATAGAATGTTATTGACCCATACGGGTATGTAGTCTATTACTACTAACGTTCATTAGTTTGCGTGTGGGCGAGGTTTGTAGGGTCACCTCGCCCTGAGAGTTGATCAAATAATAGTCAGTTTGGTCGAGCGCCGTCAGCGTTAGCTAAATCAACAGTTTAATTTTTCTTCGCAGTACCGATGCGAAGGCACTTTTTGTTGCATAAAAATTACAAGGGCACCATGGATGAATAAGCCGGTCTGTATTACGCAAACCCGAGAGCAACTTCTTCAACGTCTTTCTACCCGACGCCCACTCTACCAAGCAATTAAAGAAAACCTGCCAAATAGTAAGGCTTTGCACGCCGAGCTGATGGAGCCGCGGGTGTTGTTGTCGGCGGATTTGGTGGCGGCGGCCGCAGCGGTTGACGAAGGGCTTGAGCAGGTGGGTGATCTGCTAGACCAGTTTTTTGATGACGACCTGTTAAATGCTGATGTGCCTCTACTCGTGCTGCCATCCGATTCGGGGGAAGGTGTAGACGCGGCAACTTTGGCTGATTTGATGTCGCTAGATATCAATCTCGTCGGTGACGACAGCCTCGTCGACGAGGCCGGTGAGCGAGTCTACTCCGAAGGCTTGGAAGATGCCCTTCAGGCGGCGGACACAGTAGACAAAGATGGAGGCGCGGGCCCTGACGGTAAGGTTTCGCTGGGCGAATTTTTCGATGCGTTCTTCGAGGACGAGTTAAAAGAGGCCTACTCTAGCGGGCAGAGTGACACCGAGCAGGCTCTTGGAAATGCGATCGCGGCCATTGACGATAGTGCATTGATCACCGAGTTGGCAGGCCTTGGATTTGATCTTGATATCGGCGTGGCCGCACAGCCAGTTCCACCAGTAGGTATAGATGCTGATAGCGACAACGCTGTCCGTTTTGAGCTGGATGTTTCTCTAAGCGTTACCCGGGATGTGGATGTGGATCTTGGGACCGGCTTTGAGTCTCTGGGCGTCACCTTCAACCTGGATTCCGATCTGCGGTCCCAGACGATTACTACATTGGATTTCGACCTCGTTGTGGGTGCAGACAGTGTGGTCTACGCGGTTGAGGACTCGGATCCGGATACCGAGGGCGATCAGCCGACTCCAGCAAGTGCAGACTTTTACCTGGAACTCGACGATTTGAATGCCGAGACCGTTGTTAACCCCTTAGGTTTGACCAACACGATTACTGCCGAAGATGTACAGATCGGGTTTCTTGGAGTAGCCGCCACGGGGTCGATTTCTCTGAGGGCCGGTGTTGAGTTCGATGCGAAATTCCCCGATACCAAGCTGCGTGTCGCCGATTTAACACCGGTTGAATTTGCGACGAATTTTGCTGGGCAAGAAGCCTCGGCTACTAATGCCCTATCAGGGTCGTTTCTATTTTCTGTTGATGACCAATTTTTTGATTATGTAAACCTGCTTGATATAGCTCTGGTCCTGGTAGACCCCTTTGGTGCTGTGGTCGATGGCGATCGCTTTGATCTGGCGGTCACGGTAGGTGACCAGGCTTACCTCGACGAACTCAGCAGCTTTAACAGGCTCGATCCCGCGTCGTTCCTGACGATTTTGGGCAAGGTGGCCAGTGCAGCGGAGGGTGTGAGCGACAACGAGGCTGTCTCCGGGTTCGATATACCCTTTACCAGCACAACGGTTGGAGATGTCCTGGACTTTGTAGATCTGGTGCAGGATAAGCTGCTGTATTCCGATGAACTTGGGCTGACAGATGAGGAAGTGGAGGCTAATCCAGATCAGCCCGATCCCGGCGAGCGACTGCTCGACCGCAACGGCAGGCCAACATTCAAAACAATACAAGAACTTTCAGTAGAGCTGGCCGACATTCTTGCATCCAATACCCCCCTCAACTACGACAAAGATGAAAAGGAGCTGACGCTTGATTTAAGCTTTGATAAAAGCGTTACAGCCTTTGACGTGCCGCTCGATTTCAATCTTGATTTGGGGCCGCTGGGCGATATTTCCAATGGTAGTGGATCGCTTCAGCTCCGTGGTTCCGCGGGGCTTGGTTTGACCCTCGGGATAGACCTGGGTGCGGTGCCCACCTCCGATTTGCTTCAGACTGATACTCCCCTGGTAGGGGGAAACACCAGCGTTGATATTGAAAACCAGGAGCTTGCGGCAATTACGGGCGGCACGATTTCTGATTTCACCCTCGACTCAGAAACGGATCTCGCCGGTACTGCCACGTTCACAATTACCCTGGCGGGTACTGTGAATAAAGATGGCTCTTACAGCATTGAGGTGGCCGATTTGGGCCGCACCAACATGACGGATTTGATTGCCGACATTAACGACGGCTTGAATAGTGAGGGTATCAGTCTCTACGTGCAGGCGGTTAGCAATGGAGACGGTTGGTATGACCTGCGTCTCAGTGGGCCAGCCGCTGATGGCGACGACACCTTTACAGTTAGTGCCGCTAACTCCGTAGCTCAAAGCGGGCTGGGGCTTGATTCAACTGCTATTAGCGGTACTTTAGACAATCCCAGAAGTGGTCCTTTTACCAAAGACGAGCCCCTTGTCGCGACCAAGAATAGTGAAGGTGGCGAGAATATCACGCTTACTATTTCCGGCGTTGATCTGGTGGTGAAGAAGGTCGACCTGGGTACCAACAGCAATATTCTGCTCTTGGTGAATGACCTCAATAAAGCCATAGAAGGCACCGCCCTGGATGGCAAGGTGGAGATCAGTTCCAGTGGCCGTAGTCTGGTTGTCTCCACCATAGATCCTGGTTTCACCAATTTAACGGTAGCCGAAAATCACCCCCTTGGATTCTATGGTGATGGTGACGCCATTGAGGAAGCTAGCGAAGAGAGTAGCGGCAACCTGAATGACTTCATTATCACAACGACTGATGGTGGAGAATACGGGGTATCTTTATCAGCGGCGACGGATATTGAGGGTGTTATCGACGCCGTGGCCGCGGCCACTTCAAATAAGGTTACGTTAACAATTGACCCGGACTCAGGCGATCGACTCGTGCTGACTCAAGCTGAGACAGTTACAGCCGTAGGGCTCAACCTGTTCTCCGTGGCGCCCACCAATGGCTCCAGGGCTGCAGTGCAATTGGGTATTGTCGGCGTAGATGGCACTATTGGTAAGTCTGACGACGAAACTCCGGTGGATGAAGTCAAAGGCGCGGACGGTGTTATCACGGGCTCAATCATTGCGGGCCCAAGCCTCGCAGATCGAGTTTTCCTTGAAGACGCACAATTGAGAGGCTCGGTCGACTTAACTGCCTCCAACGTGTCGGCAGTGGGCAGTTTCGGATTTGTAGATGTTTCTCTTGCAGGTGACGGCGGTATCGAAGCTGGGTTTACTGTAGGTCTGAAGAACCCGGACGACCAATCAAATAAATTTACCCTGGCTCAACTTCAAAACTTCTTTTTTGGAGAGAGCAAGCCCACCCTGGCTACTGTAACAAACGCAATTGACCCTAGTTTCACAGTGAACGGAGAGATTGATGTAACCCTGGGCGTCGAGACCGGAGTGCCGGGTATCGATACTCTGGCCGCCGGGCTTGCGGCTAATCCGATTATCGTGACGCTTGAAAGTCTGCCAAATCCTGAAAATGCGAATTTGCCGTCGCTGAGTGTAAACACTGACTACAGCGGCCTCTCTAACCTCACCATCGGCAAGTTTACTGATATAGGGTTCAGTGAAATTCTCGACGGCATTATTTTGGCAACCGACTTTCTGAGCGGTCTGGAAGAGTTTGAGTTTCTGAATGAGCCCATTCCGCTGGTGAATGCGAGTGTCACCGATTTCCTCTCCCTGGCTGACAAGCTGGACGCCGCCGTCCAAAGTAACAGTGACAATCCTTCAGGTAGTCTTCAGGAATTGGAATCCGGTCTGAAATCGGCGTTTGGTATTGCGCCAGAGGATACTGACTCCCTGCAACTGTCCGTTATAGATGTTCCCAGTGAAGGCGATGCTATCCGGATAGATCTCGAGCTGGATCTTGGGTTTAGCGAGTACGTGGGTATTGACCTTGATATTGCCGACGCTATTGCGGCGGCGGGTTTACCAGACCTGTTGGCAGGTGCAAGTTTAGCCGGCTCAGCGGGGCTGGCCGCCGACGGCAGCGTGACACTGAGCCTGGCATTTGGTGTTGGTTTGACCAAAGGCAGCTTGGTCTCGGGAACAGAGGAGGCAGGTAATGCTGTTTATGACGGCAACCTCGGTGATGTCTACGTATTCGGTGGAAAAGACGCAAACAATGAATACAACTCCGGTATCGACGGTGACCTTTCACTGGTTGGTACAGAGCTTAACTTTCGTGGTGCCATCGGCCCCGCAGGCATCTTCGTCAAGGATGGGGAAGCGAGTGCGTTCGCCAATTTTGGTGCCGGGCTCAAAGAGAATTATGTCGTTGGCAGTCCGGTAAGCACCGACCTGTTTGATATTGAACTAGACGCGGATCTCTACGCTGTTCTGCCGGTCAGCTTCCCAACCGAAGGCAGCACACCGAAACCCGTTACGATTTCTGCCGGCGCCACACAGCAACTGGAGCTAGGGAACGGTGGAGAGTTTATTAACCCCGAGATCGATTTGTTGGCGGGCACTGCCGATATCGCCGTTGACGGTCTCGACACTCTTTTATCGGGTTTCAATCCTGCCGATCAGGGATTGCTGGATAATATTTTGTTGGTGGTCGATGGCGTAGACCTCTTTCTTTCCGGCTTACAGGATGTATTGGATGGTGAAGTTGGCGGCATGACACTGCCCCTGGTCGGTGACAGTCTTGCAGATGGCACACAGTTTATAGCCGATTTTAGAGAAAACTTTGTGGATAACTTCCGTGAAGGGGTGCAGGGCTTCGCAAACCCCGATGAGGAATCCATTGTTGACACGCTGCTGACGGACTTGCTGGCTCAGATCTTCCCGGATTTGGTTGTAGATGAAAACACGGTAATAGAAAGTACCAATGCCAACGACGGCGGTGAGCTCGAGGATTTGTACATTCAGTGGGATGTCAATTTTGGCGACCAGTACACCGTAGAGTCAGGAATCGGACTTGATCTTGGGCTCGAGGATCTGGGGCTCGCCCTTGAAACGGAGGGCAGCGTCGGCCTAACCATAGATTGGGCATTGGACCTTGGCTTTGGCCTGAGCCGCAGTGAAGGCGCATACCTTGATCTGGAGGGGCAGGAGCTTTCCTTCGGCGTAGACGTTGATTCTAATGCCGGCATAACGGGTACATTGTTTTTCTTGCAACTCGCCGCACAGGAAGGCGTGCAAAATACTGATTTTACTGGACTATCTGCAGACTTTTTCATTGATGTAGGCAGTAGTAAGTGGCCGGAGAGTACGGATCCCACATCCTACAGGGTTGGTTTTTCTGATCTTGGCAGCCTTGATTTCGAAGTGTCCGTGCTCGCCGATGCACTAGTAGACCTGGACCTTACGCTCAGGATAGATGGAGCCGATAGCCTGCCGGAAATTAAATCGGGTTTTGAACTGGTCTGGGCTTTGGACGATGGTACAGGCAATCCTGTGCCGCTATCCGACATCAGTGGCGATACGCTAAAAGCAGGACTCCAGAATGTCGGGTTCAAAAACGTTCGACTCGATGCTGGTTCCTTCCTGGATGAATTCCTCAGCCCGGTTCTCAGTGAAATCCAGGAAGTTACCGGGCCTATTGAAGACATTGTTGACTTTATTACCGCACCGCTCCCGGTGATTTCTGATCTTGGGCCCTCGATAAGTCTGTTGGACATCGCTGAAGCGATCGCGCCACAACAGCTGGGTTTCATCGAATCTATCGATGACCTTTTGTCAGTTATTAATTCGATTCCTACTGACGCAGGTGGTCTGGAGATTCCCTTTGGCGATTTTGCAATTTTTGACCGGACCGCAGGCGACGCGAACGGTGGTGGTGACTTTGATCTGGGCGAGCTTGCAAACAATAAGAAAGACGTCGCCCCGACCACCACTGCCCCATTGCCGGAAGCGGAAAGTAATCCGAACAGTACCAAGGGCAAGGCTGCCGGTTTTCTCGAGGGTCTCAAAAGTAATGGTTCTTTACAGTTCCCCTTCCTGAGCGATCCCTCCCAGGTTTTCGGTCTTTTGACCGGCGGTGATATCGATTTGTTCGAATTTGTACTTAAGCCCCTGGGTGTAGAGTTTGAGTACAGCCAATTCTTCCCGATCATTGGTCCTTTGGGAGCGTCAATATCAGGCTCATTCTCGGCGGTTGCGAAACTGGCTTTCGGTTTTGATACCTCGGGTATAAACCAGTTTGCTGAAACTGGCTTTAGTGACCCCGGATTGATTTTTAACGGGTTTTATCTGGATGACTATTATGGCACTGATGCTGAAGTCCCTGAGCTGGAGCTGGACCTGGCGCTAGCTGCTGCAGCCGAGTTAAACCTCGGTGTTGCGAAAGGTGGTGTGTCTGGTGGTGTCTATGCCAACGTGCAGTTTGACCTGAATGATCCCAACCTGGACAGCAAGGTTCGCGTCGAGGAGCTGCTGGGTAATGTGATTGCCCAGGCAGAGGCAGGTGGTCTTGCGAGTCTCCTGGCGCCTCTCGCGGTTTTTGATGTCTCTGGCGACGTCTATGCGCAGCTAAAAGCCTTTCTCGAGGTCGATGTGTTTCTCTTCAGTATCAGTTTTGAAGAAGACATAACGCCCCCCATCACGATTTTCGAGTTTGACATTCCTTTCACAAGGCCGGTTCAGCTTGCAACAGAATTTACTGGCGCGAGTGGGCAATCTGTTGTTCAGTCGGCCGCCCCACAGGCCGCTGCATTGACAGTAGGTGCGAGTGCTGCAGCACCGGCTCCGACCGGCACAGTTCTTCAGCTTAGCGTTGGAGAGTTAGCCGATTTACGCCTCAACGGTGATATCACCGATGGTAATGACGACGTGACGATCACCGAATCTGGTGGCGATCTCACTGTTACCGTCAGGAAAGATGGAAATTTAGTCGGCACGAGTACCTACGCGGGAATTCCTGACACCATTCTGGTAAGGCTTGGTGATGGTAATGACAGTTTCGATGCAAGCGGGGTGACATCAGATATAGATTTTCAGATCTATGGTGGTAGTGGTAATGACACGATAATCCTGGGCACCGGTAGCGGCGCTGTTAGTTACGTTGAAGGTGGTGTTGGTGATGATTTAATCGTTGGCACCGGCGGCGAAGATATATTGATCGGAGAGGCTGGCAACGACGTCATTTTCGGGCAGGGCGGTGCAGATGTAATTAGTGGCGATGCGCTGGAGATCAGTGAAACTGCTACCTTGCGTGCAGATTCCAATGACACAACCGACGGGAATGATTGGATAGCAGGCGGCACGGATGCTGACATTATTTTTGGTGCGGGCGGTGTCGATACGATTCTTGGCGATGCCATGTGGAGTGATGTTGCTGAAAGCGAGGTTCTCGCAACAATTCGAGCCTCTGCGATTGATGGTTTTGTAGAACGCGATGGTACAGATCTCATTATTGGTGACGGCGGGCTGGTAGATCTAGCTATGCTAACCAGCAATCCTGACACCGCAGTCTCGCTTACGTCTTCGGGTGCTGGTAGTGCGGATACTATCCGTGCGGGAGGATTCGCTGATCGAGTGTATGGTGGTAAGGGCGACGACAATATTCGCGGTGGCAGTGGCAACGATACCATTTATGGCGAAGATGGCCGAAATACAATATATGGCGGCGCAAACGACGATACCATTTACGGCGGCGATCTTAGAGACGAGCTTTACGGCGATGGCGGTGAAGATTGGATTTACGGCGAGGGTGGTGATGATTATATTCAGGGTGACGACGACGGCGATAAGCTCTTTGGCGGTTTCGGCGCCGATGAAATCCTAGGCAACGCCGGTAATGACAGCCTGCGCGGTGGCGGTGAGGGCGATCAACTATTTGGCGGCGCCGGCAACGACTATCTCGATGGTGACTTCGGCGACGATGTACTCTTTGGCGACACAGACGGTCGACTGGGTGTCACCCTTTTGCCTGAAGATTTCGGTAATGACGAACTGGTATCGACCTACGGTACAGATATTTTGGACGGGCAGGCCGGGTCAGATGACTACGTGGTTAATTTTATCGGTGGTACTGCAGACAGGCTTGTAACAACATTCGACAGCGGCAATGCTGCGACGGGTCCCGATAACCTGACTATCAATGGCTCGGTTTCTGTATCCTACGATGACACCGGCTTGATTCGCAGTGAAGTTTTCCGCGGTGAGCCTGGCCCTGATGACGGTGAGAGCCGTGGACCACAGGTCGGTGACGATAACTTCTTGTTGCGCGCTAACCCCAACCGGACTGACGGGCTGGCTTTTGTGGCTTTGCTGGGCAAAGACGCGGCGCTAGCTGCGGCTAATCAGGCTTTGGCGGATGCGCAAGAAGCGCTGGATAGCGGTGACTCTACTGCGAGCCAAGCAAAGGTCGATACTGCTCGTGAGTTAGCACAGCAACTGGCGGCGGCTGATAGTGGCGATGACTATCCAATAGAGCGCGTAGACTATACGGCGTCCATGGAGACCCTGATTATTAATAGTGGGTTTGGGCGCGACTATTTCGCACTTGACGATAACCGTGCTTCAACAACCATCAATGGTGGCTCCGGGAACGATGTTTTCCAGATAGGCCAGATGTTCAATCTCGCTCGCACAAACTTGCCCACTGAGGGCAATATTCAGGAACATCCCAACCCTAACGCTCCTGCCAATTATGATACCAGCGAGACCGATATTTTTGCCACGATAGAGACTACCCGTGGTTTCCTGAGCAACGGTATAACCGAAGCTACCACCATCAATGGCGGTGACGATAACGATTCCTTTGTCGTGTTCCATAATAAGGCCGTGTTGAGCCTTAATGGTGATGATGGCAATGATGAGTTCACCGTGCGAGCGTTTGCGCTGTCTGGCTCTCAGGAGACATTCCAGGAGAGAACTGATATTTCCGGTGGTACCGATGCGGACCTGGTTCAATACGCGGTAAATGCGCCGGTTGATATTGATGGCGGCGACGGCGAAGACACTGTTCGTGTTATTGGCACCGAGTTTGGCGATGACTTTATTGTTGCCAAGGATGGAGTATTTGGTGTTGGAGTAAATGTCACCTACACGAACGTAGAGGGCCTCACCATTGACGGGGGTGCCGGCAATGATCGCTTCTTCATCCAGGGCACCAATGCGGGTACCACGACTACGGTTGTTGGCGGCTTGGGCAGCGACAGCTTCAATGTGGCCGGTGACCCGCCGCCGATTATCAGTAATGACCTTCTGGGTCACAGTGGCACGATTTCTCATACGATCGAGACTGCTGGGGAAACCTATGAAGAAGTGCGCGTGCGTGATGTCGTGGCTAATGTTGCAGACAGCAATGAGCCGGGTATTGTTATAACGCCCGCAGATGAGTTGCCACGGGTAATTCAGAGTGACGGTATTACCAGTATCGCGACCTATCAGGTCGTGCTAACACAGGCGCCAAAAACGGACGAAGAAGTCATCGTGACGGCGGTAGCGCCGCGTGTTACCAATGATGATGACTCCGAAACGCCATTGATTCAGTTTGTTGGCCCTGACGGTGAACTTACCGATTCCATCCAGATTGTCTTTGATGGTAGCGACTGGAATGAGGCAAAGATCGTTTCTTTCACTTCCAGTGCTGAAGTAGATTTGGCAACGGATGAAAGCCGTTTGGGCAACCTTGTCCATTCTGTCAAAACGGAGCGTATCTCTGCTGCTGGCGACCCAGAAGAGTTTGTCATCAGTGGCCTTGTGGCGAGTGATAGTAATGAGCCGCCGATTATTACACTGGATGAAACGACCCTTTCTGCGGACCTACCAGATGATGGCTCATTGATTGGCGCCACTATCAAGGTGCTCGATGGTCTGGGCGAAGGCCAGACCCGCGGTATCGGCGCTTATGAAGGCGGCGGTGTTATAGCACTAACAACATCTTGGAATATCGTACCCGATAACACTGCTGAGGTTGAGATTCGTCTAGTTGGCGGTGAGATTATCACCGGCGACATTGTATCGGCCGAGAATCGCACCACACTGACTTCTTCAGTCGATCTACCTTTTACCAATGGCAATGCGGGTGGAGACTTGCGCGGCTCTACGGTAGAAATCATCAGCGGTACCGGAGCGGGTCAGGAACGTTTGGTCATGTCCAGTACTGCAACTGGGCTGACGCTCAACAAACCCTGGACTACCGAGCTGGATGAAACCAGCGTGTTTCAGGTTCAATCGTATTCTGCTGTCAAAGCGCCTGCCTTAGAAGTTCGGGTGGATGGTGGCAGCGATCTGCCGCTGCCGGTCGAGGCGAACAACACGCCGTCTCCCGGCATTCGCATTACCGAATCGAACGGTTCTACTAATGTGATCGAGCCGACAAGTCAGCCGATAGCGTCCGAGATCTCAACCGATTCTTATGATGTCGTGTTGACTGAACAGCCTGATGCCAATGTAAAAGTCTACGTCCAGCCTGAGGAAACCATTACGACTCGCGGACAGGTCTTCTATAAAGAAATTCAGGTGGAAGTTGGCGGTGGAGATTTGCTCGACGAGGGCGACGGTAAGGGTAAGTACCTGTTGTTTACACCTGAAAATTACGCAGACCCACAAACGGTTGTAGTGAGCGGGTTGGCGGACGAAGTTGTTGATGGTGGAGATACCAAGGTCTTTCCATCCATACCTCGCGTTTTAAGCGACCTTCAGGGTGATCTGATTCTTCAGGGTGCCGGCGAATCCGACATCGCCATTGGCTCACTCGGCGACCCGTTGATGCTGCCTTTGGAAAACAATACGCCGCCAGCGTTTGGTGATGTTGTTTATGCGGCGGATACCAGTTCTGTTGTGGTCAGCAAGGCTGATGTCGACTTTGCGCTTACAAACCTGGGTTTGGCTGACAAGAGCGTACTCTATGTCCAGCAGTACACCTTTGAAATCACCGAAGGTGCTGCGCGTGGGCAGGCCGTTATCATTGAAAACATTGTGGATGATCCAAGTAACTCTGAAAACTATCTGATTACCTTTGATGACGTTGCAGAGTGGGACGAGGGTGAGTTGCCCGATGCTACCAGCCGGTTTACGTTCTCCACTACTAACCCCAACCTGTTGGTGAGCGAATCCGAGCAGGTAGATATTGTCACCATCTTTAATAATGAGTCGGTGACAAACGATCGTGGAACTCTGACCGAAGATAACTTCTCCTTGACGCTCGGAGGCGCTGACGATGATGCCGACGGCAGTGAAGTTACGGCGAATATCACCTATCAGGCCATGGAGAATATAACAGTCAATCTCGGGCGCGGAGATGACCAGTTAACGGTCGAAGGCACCCATACACGGCTGCTCGATTTAGAGGATGATCAGTCAGGGGGCTACCAGACAGTCACCTTTGTCAATGCTGGTCCCGGTAACGACGAGATCGACATTGACGGCATTGATAGTTTCCTTGCGGTTAAAGGTGAAACGGGAGATGACACTATCGATGCATCGGATTCCGAGTCTGCTAATGCGTTGATAGCCTTTGGTGACGAAGGTAAGGATACAATCCAGGGCGGTGCTGGCAACGATATTCTTTTTGGCGACCTTGGGCGCATTGATTACTTCGAAGATGAGCTGAACGCCAACAGTCAGCTGGTAACTCGGGTCGGACTGGAGTTTGATTTTGATAACATGTTCGCTAAGCCGGAGTCTGCGTCTGACCCGCTGCAAGTGCCAGCTGATCAGACTGACGGCATAACCCGTGATGCCAAACTGATTGTGACGCGAGATGCAGCGGTAGGCGATGTCGATAATATATCCGGTAACGGCGGCGACGATATTATCATCGCCGGCACCGGCGCCGATGAAGTAGATGGCGGTAGCGAGAGTGACCTGATTCTGGGTGACAACGCTAGAATTACGTTATTGGATCAAGGTGGTAACTTATCAGAGTTGAATAAGTCTCTGGCTGAAGGTGAAACCCGTTTGTATAGTGATAACAGCGGCGCGAGCGCAGACGAACTGGAGCCGAACGTGCAGCGCCTGGAGCCCTACCCTGAGAACCTCGGAACTTTTGATAGGCTCAACCTTATCCTAATCAACCACAAATCCGACACCAGCGAAGTCCTGTATGGAAACGATGTATTGTTTGGCGGTGCTGACAACGACTTCATCTTCGGCCAATTAGGCGCTGACACCATCCGCGGCGAAGGAAATGGTTCAGACACTGGTGAGGATTACATAGAGGGTAATGGCGGCAACGATACAATCTATGGCGACAAGGGACAGGATGTCCTCATTGGTGGCAGCTCGGATCTGTTTGGTCTGAGTTCGGAGGAGCGTATTGATGGCTCCGACCTGATTTATGGTGGTACGGGTAACAAGGCCGTTTACAACGAGGTTAACGGGGCTACCAAAGCGGGCGATGCAGACCTGATTCTGGGTGACAACGCGAGGGTAGCCACCTTGCCCGGCCTTGAGTTCAACTACAATAGCGAGTTAAAAGTCAGGGTTTACACTTTACTGGATTACTTGCCAGGCGTTGACAATTCCGCCGAGGGCCTCGGCGGCGCAGACGAACTGCATGGCGAGTTGGGTAACGACACGATTCACGGGATGATTGGCAATGACGTGCTGTTCGGCGAGTCACAAGACGATAACCTGATTGGTGGTGTTGGTTACGATCGTATATATGGCGGTAGCGGCGTTGACGGCATTCTCGGCGATGACGGTCTGATACAAGTCAGTAGAAATGGCACGGCCGAACCTTTGAATGGTGTTGATGAGGCAACTAGCCAACAAGTTATCCGTACCAAAGGCAAATTTGTTGGAGCCGTGGTGAACCCCAACGGTGAAATTCACAAGGCAGCAGAGTTGCACGCTTGGGACGTTGGTGGCAACGACGTCATCTACGGCGGCCTCGGTGACGACTTCATACACGGTGGCTCTGGCGATGATGCCATCTCCGGCGCTGAAGCCTTGGAAATTCACTATCATAGTCAGCCTCAGGATCCGACCGATGATACCCCAGTCGCGGATTACCGGATCGTAGGTGGCTCTTACAGCTATAACCCGGCTAATCCGCTTGAGTATAACGAGGTCGATCAGAAACTGAGGGGGTTCAATGCCGAAGACCCGCGACCTCTAATAGCGGATTTCTTACTGAACTTTGACCAGGATGCTGGCACAGTAATTGGTGGTGACGGCGATGGCATCGACCGCATCTTCGGAGACATGGGTAACGACTGGATTGTCGGTGGTACGGGTGCCGACCGCATGTTTGGTGGCTTAGGTGATGACTTAATCAATGCGGATGATAACCTCACCACACCTGATGTTGACAATAACGAATACAATTACGGTGACTTCGCCTACGGTGGCGGTGGTCTGGATGTATTAATTGCCAACACCGGTCGCGATCGTCTGTTTGACTGGAATGGTGAGTACAACAGCTTCTACGTACCCTTCAGTCGCTTTGGCGCACCCACAGTGAATCGCAAAATTTCGCCAGATACTGTCGAGTTCATTGAGCAGCTCGGGGAGTTCTCGGGCGCCGACCTGACGCTCGGTGGCGATAGTTCTCTCTTCGATGAACTTGGCTTGGTGGATAATGCAGACGAGTTGACCAAAGAGCAAAAAGGCTCACCGCGCGATCCACAGCCTGGCAACATGAAGGGCAAGTTTGACGATGCCGGCGAGCCAGAGGAGCTTAATCTTCTGGCGGCAGACTTCCCCGAGGATTACAGCACTGACGTTGTAGTCATTGACGACTTACGCGCTGTTGGCCAGGCTGCAGTTGAGCGTTGGCTTGCCTCGGGCGAGCTTAATGACGCACAACTGACTCAGCTGTCGGGCATGGTGCTGCACATCGCTGATCTGGGCGGTTTGAAACTCGCGCAGGCTTCCAGCGATGGCAAGACGATTTACATCGACAGCAATGCCGCCGGCTACGGTTGGTTTGTCGATAGTACAGCCATGCAGGACGAAGAGTTCCAGGCGGGCCATGCCGACGCTGGCAATGTAGCGGGCAAGATGGACCTCCTAAGTGTTGTGATGCACGAGATCGGTCACCAGTTAGGCTTTGGCCACGGCGATAGCGGCGTGATGCACGAGTCGCTGGATGCGGGTGTTCGCTCTGCCGGGCTGTTGGCTGAGGGTGGCGTGTATACCTTCGAAGACGACAGTGGCCTGGCAACAGCTACGAGCGATGAGCATGATCACGGCTGGGTAGAAGTTGCCGCGGCTTCTGAGCATTCAGGCGAGCAAAGCGCTCAGGTCGATTGGAATGATAGTTTCTAGGAAAACCCCGGGGCCACTGGCCCCGTAATATTGATAACGAGGAGTAGTGTTAGTGTCAAAAGATAAACAAGCGGAAGAGAAAAGCCCGGCAGAGGCCTCAGGACTAAAGGTCAACTGGGACTCTTCCAGCATGAGTACGTCCTACGCCAATGTGGTAAATGCCAACAGCACCAGGGAAGAGGTGTCCGTATTTTTCGGCACCAACCAGTCTTTGAGCGGTGCTGATTCCAAGGAACTCACGGTCGAACTGGATAACCGAATTGTACTCAACCCCTATGCAGCCAAGCGCCTCAGTATTCTTCTGGGTAGAGTCGTGGCAGACTACGAGAAGAAGTTCGGTGATTTGAACCTGGGAGCCGCGCAAGAATAGGCTTCTAGGCACGATTTTTACTGGCCCAGTGGGTGAGTAAGTCGAATAATGGCAGGCTTGTTCCTGCCATTTTTTTGTTTGGGCAGAACAAAGTGTTAATCAATTTTTTGGCCAGGACTTTGCGTAGGGAGCTTCATGCAAGACGCAGTCAATAAAGATAATAGTACCGGGGTAGACCCCAAACCAGATTCCGGCGATGCCTGGAGCGAGTTCGTTTCAACCGACAGCCCGGCGAGTTATGCCCGCAGCTGGCTGCAGCGTGTATTGGGACAGTTGCCAGCGGTGAAGAGTGCCGCGGTACTCATGCTGCGCAGTGAAACCGGCAAGTTAGTTTCGGCATCACACTGGCCGAGCGAACAGCCGGTAGATCTGGCTTTGAATAAGGTTGTTGATGAAACGCTCGCCCGTAAGCAGGCTGTGGTGCTGCCTTTGGTGGGCGAACCGGGTCAACAAGATTCGCAATTATGCTATCCAGTGCTGATTCAAGGGCAGATTGTCGCGTTGATTGCGGTGAGATTAGCTGCTGCAGATGAGCAGACTCTTGAGTCCAGTATGCGAGGCCTGCGCTGGAGCAGCGCTTGGCTGGAGTTGTTCTATCGCCGGCGTCTGCCTACAAGTGAAGCGGCGCAATCTGAAGAGCTGGTGAAGCTACTGAATATCACCGCTTCAGCACTGGAGCACGAGGGCTTCAACGCCGCGACGATTTCAGCAGTCAATGAACTAGCAACATCGCAGGGATGCACGCGCGTTAGCCTGGGTACCTGTGACAAAGGTTTTTGTCGGGTAGAGGCCGTTTCCGGTGCCAGCGACTTCTCCAACAAAATGCAGTTATTGCAAGCTGTTGGCTGTGCCATGGATGAAGCTGTCGATCAACAAGCCAGCGTTGTGTTTCCCAATTTTGATGACAAGGCGATCTTGCTTAATCAGGCGCATAAAGCACTCGCCACGTTTGACGAGGGCGCGGAACATGCGGTTTGCAGCATTCCTCTGCCAGGTAGCGAGCAATACTTCGGTGCGATTACGCTCGAGTGGCCGTCCGGTCATGAGTTCGCTGAGTCCCAACTGGAACAACTGGAATTAATCGTCGCTGTTCTGGGGCCGTTATTACACGATAAACGCCGTGCGGAGCAGTCCTGGTGGCGCCGAGGCATTGAATCGCTGCGTCAGCAAGCTGTTAAGCTATTTGGCCAGCGTTACTACCTGCGCAAATCCATTATGACGTTTGCGCTGCTGGCTATTGCCTTTTTCGCTGTCTACCACACCGACTACCGGGTCACGGCAGATACCCGTTTGGAAAGTACGATCCTGCAGGCGGTGGTGGCCCCTGTTGATGGATTCGTTGATTCTGCCGAAGTCAGGGCGGGGGATGTTATTACCCGGGGCCAAACGCTTTATCAACTCGATGATCGTGACCTGACGCTGGAACAGTTGCGCTGGAGTAGCGAAGCGCTGCAGCTGGAGCGACAGATGCGCGATGCAGTTGCGGGCAGGCAGGCCGCAAAGGTGCGTGTGCTTGAGGCTCAATTAGAACAAGCGAACGCGCAATTGGCGTTGGCGGGTGAGCAATTAGCGCGCATGAAGGCAACATCACCCTTTGACGGTGTGGTCATTTCAGGTGATCTGTCCCAGTCACTGGGAGCGCCGGTAGCGCGGGGCGAAGTACTGTTTGAAATTGCCCCGTTAGACAGTTACCGGGTCATACTATTGGTGGATGAGCGCGATATCAGCAGTGTCGAGGTTGGTCAGACTGGCACTGTGGTTCTGCGATCTGGCAGTGAATCAGGCATGCCGCTGACCGTTACCCGGGTGACGCCCTTGGCAGAAGCCTGGGACGGTAGAAACGTTTTCAGGGTTGAGGGCCAGCTGGAGGAGGTTCCTGACTATCTGCGCCCGGGCATGGAAGGGATAGGCAAAATAGATGCGGGCGAACGGCGCCTTATCTGGGTGTGGACGCACCGATTTACCCATTGGTTGCGCTTAACCCTGTGGGAGTGGTTCTGAGGTTCCTATGGAAGAGTTGCTAAGCCCTGTCTGGGACAGTGTGGCAGACCTGCAGCCCAGTCTTGCCCCTAGAGTTCACTTCAATCGCCAGTCTTTTCGTGGGGAAGTCTGGTACGTGTTACAGGACCAGACCAGCTCCCGTTTTCATCGTTTTTCGGCGATCGCGCATTACCTCATCAGTCATATGGACGGTCAGCGCAGTTTGCAGCAGCTGTGGGATATGACCCTGGAACGCTGGGGCGATGCAGCCCCGGGGCAAACTGAAGTCATCAGGCTGTTGTCGCAGCTGCACCAGCACGACCTGGTGATTTGTGACATGGGCGTGGATGTGCAGAACCTGCTGTCGCGCACAGAGCGCAAACAGCGCCTGGGTCGGCGTCAGAAGTTGATGAGCCCTTTATCGATTCGCCTGCCCTTGATTGACCCTGATGCATTTTTAAACAGAACCGCCGCCTGGGTAAATCCAGTGTTCAGCCGTTGGGGCTTTTTGCTGTGGGCGGCTATTGTGACCGCTGGAATCGTGCTGGCAGGTATGCACTGGGGCGAACTGACCGGCAACCTGGCTGACCGCGCATTCGCGCCCAACAATTTGCTGGTCATGGTACTGATCTATCCCGTGGTGAAACTGTTTCATGAATTGGGCCACGCCTATGCAGTGAAGCGCTGGGGTGGTGAAGTGCACGATATTGGCGTGCTGTTCCTGGTATTCATGCCGGTGCCCTATGTTGATGCATCCGCTTCATCGGCGTTTCGCGACAAGCACAAACGCATGCTGGTAGGCGCTGCCGGCATCATGGTGGAACTAATGCTCGCCAGCCTGGCGATGTGGGTATGGACTGAAACCCAGCCAGGCCTGTTGCGCGCCGTTGCATTCAATACCATGCTCATTGGTGGTCTATCGACTTTGTTCTTTAACGGGAACCCTTTATTACGCTTTGACGGCTACTATGTTTTTTCAGACGCACTGGAGATTCCGAACCTTGGCACTCGGTCTACCCAGTTTCTGGGCTACCTGACGCAACGCTATGTCTTGCGCAGCAAGCAAGCGCAGCGGCCTCTGGCGACACCGGGTGAAGCGCGTTGGTTTGTGTTCTATGGCATTTCAGCCTTCTTTTACCGACTATTCATCATGATTACGATTGTCAGCTTCGTTGCCGGGCAATTCTTTTTTATCGGTGTGGTTCTGGCGCTCTGGGCGCTCAACGCAATGCTGGTGCTGCCGCTCTGGCGTAAGCTCAAATTCCTTGCCAACAGTCCTGTGTTTCGGGAGAACCGTTTGCAGGCTGTGGGTATAAGCACTGCTATCGTTGCAACGCTTGCGGTGCTTATTCTGGCGATTCCACTGCGCAGCTATACCACGGCAGAGGGCGTGGTTTGGGTGCCCGACAGTGCGGAGGTGCGTGCCGGTGGTGATGGCGTGCTCATGGCCGTAGAGGTCGACTCAGAGCAGGAGGTGGGCGCGGGCACGGCGCTCTTCAAGTTGGAAGACCCCTTGCTCGACTCCGAAATTATGGTGCTTGAAGCACGACTGGCCGAACTTAATGCGCGCTTTCAGTCACAAATTCGCGATGACGCAGGTCAAGCGCAAATAACCCGTGCGCAATACGAGACCATTGCGGCTCAACTGGAACGAGCTCAATCACAGCGTGACGGCTTGAGTGTCGCTAGTCCGCATCAGGGTACGGTGCTGATTTCCCAGCCCAATGCCATGGTGGGACGCTTCTACCGGCAGGGCGATTTGCTGGCGTATGTGGCGACCTATCCGGTGCGTACGGTCATGGCAGTGGTCCAGCAGGATTATATTGGCCAGGTGCGCCGTGGCGTTGAAACAGTAGAAGCGCGAATAGCCAGCCAGGTGGACGAGGTGTTTGCCGTCAAGGTGTTAAGAGAGGTGCCGGCATCCACCAAAATGCTGCCCAGCTCAGCACTGGGTGAACAGGCTGGTGGACGCATTGCCATCGACCCGCTGGGCCAGGACCCTACTCAGGCGTTTGAGCCGTTCTTCCAGTTTGAGCTGGAGCTGTCAGAGGCAGCAGACGCGAGGTTCATTGGGGAACGGGTGTATTTGCGCTTTGATCACGGCTACGAAAGCTTTGGAACGCAGGTATGGCGTGCCGTGCGTCGGGCGTTCCTCAAGCGTTTTGATATTTGATGCTGTCTTCCTTAGATAAAAAACCGGCTCCCTCGCTGCTACGGGGGCCCTATCCCCAGCGTAAGACAGGTCAGGCTCCAGGCCTGGCCGATACGGTGGAAGCAGGCATTGCCGCTTTGTTGCAACGCTGGCGACTCAGGCCGGGGCGCCTGAAGTCCAGGCTAGGTGATTCCGAATCTTCACCGATGCTGCAAGTCCTCCAGGCTTGGCAGGCTATTCATGGTGCACCCTGCAATGCAGACATTGCGGTCGCTGCACAGGCCATGCAGGAAAACCGCACGCTCATTGAATTAGCTGATCGCGATGCTTGCGAACAGGCGGCGGTCATAGCGGCCTGTAGCATGGCCCTGAAGGGGCTGCCGGTGCATCTGGTTTATGCGGATGTATTCAGCGGAGAGAGTGTGCTGGCAGCGCTTGCGGAGCAACTTGGCCTTCACTCAGCAGTGGTGGAAGAGGGCAGTGATGTAGACGCTCGCCGCACGGCCTACGCCGCCGATATTGTGACGGTAAGTTGCCGCCAGTTGTTGTTTGATTACCTGATGGACCAAAAAGCGCTGGGATCTTCGCGCGGACAAATCGCGTCGCGGCTCAAGCTTCAGTCGCCCGGTGGACGCAGTGTTTTGCTACCGGGCCTTTCCTGCGCACTCATTGTCGATGCGCGCGAAGTGCTCATCGAGCAGGCCAGGCGTCCGGTAGGAATTTCGGAACCGGGTGAAAGAGAGGCTTCGCACGTGGACAGTTTTCATCGCGAAGCGGTCGAGATAGCCTCCCGGCTAGTGCTTGGCGAGGACTACCTGCCAGAGGACGCCCATCTTGCGCCGGTGCTCACTGAGGCAGGGCGAGAGAAAGTAGGTGCTGCATCCGTATCCTTAGGGCCGCTCTGGTCTGGCGAGCAGCGCTCGCAGAATGTCGTTGTGACAGCCTTGTTAGCGGCGGCAATGGAAGCTGACCTGGACTTTGAGTTTCGTGGTGAAGAGATTGTGCTTAAAAAGGTTCGCCCTGATCTGATCTGCCCGGAGGGTATTGGTCCTTCGGATTACCGTAAATTATTGGCGGCCTATCACGATAAGGCGACAGAGACGAGCGCAATGCCGGTGAAGACCCGGCTCAGTGTGCAACACCTCTTTCCGCGCTATATTCAATTGGCTGCCTGTGGCTGGGTGCTGGCCCCTCGCTTGACCGAGTTACAGCAGGTTTATGGCCTGGTATCTCTACCCGGCTTCAATACACAGAAGCCGGTCCAGCCGGCGGTTAATGCGTTTGCATCGCGCTCCGACTGGAAAAAAGCATTGCTTGATAGGCTCAACACATTGCATCAAGCGAATGTTAATGTGCTGATCCTCTCGCCAGATGAAGAGGCTCACGCGAGTTTGCAAAACGACGTTGCTGATCAGGCCTGGAGTGAAGCGGTGTGTTCAGGCGAGGGCCCCACCCCTGCGGTGGTTAGCGGTTTGATGTTGTCCTGTACCGTTGCCGACGCGCTGCTGCCAGAGAGCGATGCTTCCAGGCTCAGTTTCCAGCACGTGATTTTTGCCGGTGCGCCGCTTTCGCTGCTGGATGAGCAATTGTTGTCTCATCGGTTTAATGACGACTGTGAGCTGCAAACCTACGCCTGCTCAAGCGACGCTGTGTTCGAGCAGTGTTCGGTTTCGATGAAGGTCTTAGTAGGGCATAGTGCCTGGTTAAACACGCGGGTACGTCGTCGACTGGAGACCCGGGAGAGAGCGAATCGCGACCAGGTTGCCGCCCACGATGCCTATCTAAGGCAAGCGCTGGCATTTTCTGGCGAAACTTTATAATTTTTATTGGATTGTTTTTTACACGGAGAAGCTTGATGTCTATTGCATCGCGAACGACCTGCCTGCTGGTAGGGTCATTATCACTACTCTCGCCGTTAACTCAGGCAGGGGAGCCGCTGCCTGTGTTGGGCTGTTTGTTGGAGCCCACTACGGTTGCCGAACTGAGCGCTTCAACGCGAGGCAAGGTGGCCGATATACAGGTGAAGCGCGGCGATGTGGTAAAAAAAGGCCAGGTGCTGGCGCGCCTGGAATCAGGCGTTGAGGAACTCAATGTGGAGCTGGCCAAGAAGCGCGCTGGCATGAGCATGGATTTGCAATCCAAAGAAGCCCGTCTCGATTTGAGTGAGTTAAATGAAAAGCGCACCAGAGAGCTGGCTGAAAAAAACATGATGTCCTCGATGCAGCTTGACGAGGCAGCGACTGAAAAAACAATTGCCCAGTTAGAAGCCTTTGAGGCAAAAGAGCGGTATGCCTTATCCAAGGTCGAACTGCGGCGCGCCGAGGAGCTGCTCCGTCAGCGCTATATTCACAGTACTCTGGATGGCATTGTCGTAGAAATGTACAAGGAAGTTGGCGAGTTTGTTGATGAGGAGCCCCTGCTCAAGTTAGCGCAGCTTGACCCATTAAAAGTTGATGTGATCGCCTCTGTCGATCTGTTCGGCGAAATCAAGGAGGGAACAAACCTCACGGTGAGTCCCGAACTCGCGGGTGTCCCTCCTTTCGTGGCAACGGTTGATGTTGTCGATAAAATTATCGATGGCGCCAGCGGTACATTCAGGTTCTCGATGGTGCTGCCTAACCCGGAATACGCTGTGCCTGCGGGCCTGAACTGTCAGCTGGAACGGCTGCCCTGAGCCGATTCTTTATCGAATGTCGTGCAGCGCCATGCTAATGGCGCCGCCAGCCATCCGGCCACACTCCCTGGAGCTCTATACTGGCTCCAACTTGATAGTGATCGTTCAATTAACTACCTGGGAGAGTGAAATGAAGAAATATCTACCGTTCGTGTTCATCGCCATTATGGCCAGTTTGATTGGCGCCAAGTTCGCGATTGCGGGAGAGCAGTCAGTAATGGCGCCCGCCGCGCAGGTCCAGTTGATCGACTAATTGGTCCGCGAGTAACGACAGGGGCCTGTAGGCCCCTTTTTTGTTTCCCAATTCGGATTTGATCCGATTATACTGCTCGCAATTACTTTTCCAGGGTCTCAAATTGCAACTCATAGCTCCACGCCTGCGGATAATCTTGATCGCCACGATTTGGTTTATCGCGCTCGCGGCACTGGTTTTGTGGCTAGGCACTTCGCGAGTTCAGCGGGTTGCTATTGCTGGCGGTCCCGCGGACAGCGAAACACTGGTTCTCACCGAAGCTATCGCCAGTGTTCTCAATGAGAAGAACCTGGGCTTTCGCTTGATCGTGTTTGAAACCGGAGGGAGCCGCCAGAATCTGCAACTGTTGGAGAAAGGTCGTGTGGATCTGGCTGAAATTCAGGGTGACACACCAGCTTCTGATGTGATTATGGGGGTCACAACACTCTATCAGGACGGCTACCACCTGATAGCCCGGGGTGACAGTGGCGTAAACAGCTTTGCCGACCTTGCAGGACATCGGGTTGCAATTCCATCGGCTAGTAGCGGTCAATTTAATTCGTTCTGGTTTTTGGCCAATCATTTTGGTGTGGCTGACGAGCTACCCCGGGCTCTGCCAATGTCCGAGGACGCGGCTAATTTCGCGATGGAGTTGGGGCAGGTAGAGGCTGTGTTTCGGGTGCGCGCTCCGGGCAACGATGCCATTCGCGAGCTGATCGGCGATCGAAATCTACAGTTGATTTCGATTGAGCAAGCGGAAGCCCTTGCCTTGAAACAACCCGCAATTGCTGCTGGAGTCATTCCCCGTGGCTCTTATCGCGGAAGCCCTGCATTGCCTGAAAAAAATCTGGACACGGCGGTGGTGGACAGGCTACTGGTTGCCAGGGCTGACCTGGACGAGGCCCTGGTCTATCGCATTACCCGTGCAATTTATGAAAATCGTTCGGAGATATTGGACAAAACCTTGCTGGCTGGGTTTATCGGCCCGCTTCCGGATGATTCTGACAGTGTGATTACTGCGCATCCCGGCGCACGTTCCTACTTTGACCGGGAGAAGCCCGGCATTATGCAGCGGAATGCCCGTTTGGTGTCGGCTGTGCTTTACATGTTGGCGATTGTCTTCTCAGCCCTGTTAGCGCTGAGGACTCATTGGGTGCGGTCGCGGCGCATGCGGATGCATGACTTTAATCGGCGGCTCATGGAGTTGGCTGCACTCGCCAGATCGGATAGCAACGTTGATGATCTCCACAAACACAAACATGAGTTGATGGATATTCTCGAGGAAGTCATCGGAGACCTCGAGAGAGAGCGCGTCAGTCAAGACGAGTTTGAGCATTTCTCGTTTACCTGGCAGGCAGTAGATGCCTTAGTGCGAGACCGCTTGCTGTTAGCCAGCGGTATAGTCACCGGCAGTCGGGAGGAGCAGTCATGAGATTTTGGCTGGGATGGTCTTTTGGTCTCGCCCTGATGCTGATAGTGCTGGTATGGGGCTTTAGCCAGTGGAATTTACGCTACTACCACCAGTACATTGGCGAGCGATTGGAATTATTGGTAGAACTGCGTCAGGGTGCGATAGCAGAGTATTTTGCAACGGCTGAGGCGGAGATGCGGTTTTGGAGTGGCAATCAAACGCTGGTCAGTGCCGTAGTCGAAATGAACCAGGCCTGGAAAGCGCACGGAGATTCTGCAGCCGAGGAAATCTTCCGACTTTACGTGACCGATAATCCAAGCCCTTCCGGGTATTTATTGAATCTTGACGACGCTGAAGATGGCAGCCAATACAGCGCCCTGCACAAGCAAGTCCATGAAAGTGCGCGGCAATTTGTCACCCGCAGGGGCTACTACGATTTTTTCCTGATTGGGCCTGAAGGGGATGTATTTTACTCGGTGGAAAAAGAGAGCGACTTTACGACCAATGTAGTGACAGGGCGGTGGAAGAATTCGGGCCTTGCCGCGGCGTTCAGTGCAGCGAAAAGTGGTAACAAAGGCAAAATCATAGCCATGAG
The DNA here is from genome assembly GCF_026262685.1 of Candidatus Seongchinamella marina. NCBI lineage: Bacteria > Pseudomonadati > Pseudomonadota > Gammaproteobacteria > Cellvibrionales > Halieaceae > Seongchinamella > Candidatus Seongchinamella marina. Next base: position 653,117 of record NZ_SHNP01000002.1, on the reverse strand, counting down.
TGATATGGCGCCTTATGGCCCCAGTGGTGATGCCCCCGCGATGTTTATTGCTACTGCGCTGCACGACGATCAGGATAATTTTGTCGGTGTGCTCGCGCTGCAGCTTCCCACCGATACCATTCTGGGCATCATGGCCTATACCAGTGGTATGGGGGAGAGCGGCGAAACCTATCTCGTCGGTCCGGACCTGCTGATGCGCAGCGATTCTCGATTTTCGCAGGAATCTACCGTATTAATGCAGAAAGTGGATTCACCGACAGTGCAGCTGGCTTTGTCCGGCGAAGAGGGCCGGGGAGTCATTAAAGACTACCGTGGTATCGAGGTGCTTTCTGCCTACATGCCCTTGAAGATCGGTAAATTTCGTTGGGCGGTCATGGCTGAAATGGATTCGGCAGAAGTGATCGATTTTGCCGCCAGTGAGAGGCCAGCACTGGCCGGTGCACTCGCGCTGATCTACGGCCTCTCGTTATGGACAGTTTGGTACTGGCGAGGAAGACGCTTGCCCGAACAGGGTTCGCAGGCTGACGTGGCTCACCTAAATCTCGGTGAGGGCGATGGCAGCGGCGGCATGAGTGACTAGAGGACGCTGCCTGTAGCGGACATCAATCCGCTGTATAGACCTGCTCGCCCGCGACCCAGGTTTGCAACACTTTGCTATCCCATATCTCAGTCTCTGGCATTGCAAAGTAATCCTGCTCTACCAGTATGAAGTCGGCGTGGTAACCCGGCGCCAGACGACCAATAACAGCTTCCTGGTGAGCCGCGTAGGCTGCTCCCTCGGTAAACAGCGAAAGTGCCTCTTCACGATTGATCTTTTGGCCCGGTAGCCAGCCTCCCTCTGGTTCATCATCCTGGCTTTGTCGAGCGACTGCTGCATGCAGGCCGAAAAACGGATTGGGATGTTCCACCGGAAAATCCGATCCGCCAGCCATTTTTGCTCCAGAAAGCAGCAAACTCTTCCATGCATAAGCGCCTTCCAGGCGTTGATCCCCGAGCCGGTCTCCCGCCATGTTCTTGTCACTGGTGGCATGAGTCGGTTGAATCGAGGCGATCACTCCCAGTTGTTTGAAGCGGGGAATGTCGTCCAGGCGCAGTATTTGAGAGTGTTCCACTCTGTGTCGCAAGTCGCCGCTGTTGTGCTTTTTAATCAGGCTCTCATAGAAATCAAGAACCCGGGTGTTGGCCAGGTCGCCAATCGCGTGGGTATTAACTTGATAGCCGGCTGCCATTGCTCGACTGATATGGTGCTCAAGGGTCTCGTCTGAAAGCAGCAGCAAACCTCTTTGTCCCGGTTGATCGCTGTAATCTTCAGCTAACGCGGCTCCCCGCGACCCCAGCGCCCCGTCGGCTGAAATTTTGACGCTGCGAATGTCCAGCATGTGGCCGGGGTCTATTATTGGCCCGTCTTGCAGGTAGCCATCGTTTTTTGGGTCCAGCACATCCAGCATGCCGTAGACGCGTATAGGCAGGTTCTGTTCATCGGCAAGCAGCTGGTAGGCCCTGACGGTTTGCGCATCTACCCGGGCATCGTGGGTGCTGGTCAGTCCATAGCTTGCAAGCTGTGAGAGGGCAGTGTGCAGGTATTGGGCCGTGCGCTTGTCGGTGACTGACGGAAAGGCCGCCTTAACGGCATTCATTGCATTATCCACCAGCACACCCGTGGGCTGCCCGGCAGCGTCGCGAAGAATCTGGCCGCCTTCAGGGTCGGGTGTCGTGGCGTCGATCCCTGCCAGTTCCAGAGCCCTGGAATTGACCCAGAGGGCGTGGCCATCAATGCGAAAGAGCGCGACAGGACGTGTGGTGGATGCCTCGTCGAGCGATTGCTTAGAAGGAAATTGCTTGTCGGGCCACAGAACCTGGTTCCAACCGCGACCCATAATCCATGGGTTATCGCTATCCGCCGCAAATGCAGCGACCCGCTCCGCTGCAGCAGCTTCGCTTTCAACGCCGGTAAGCTGAACGCTGGAAAGTGCTTTGCCATACCCGCCCACATGACCGTGTGCGTCAATCAGGCCCGGTAAAAGTGTCGCGCCTTCACCGTCGATGCGTTGTGTAGCATCACTCTTGGCGAACGCTTTTTCATCGGGATAGATTGCGGTGATCTTTTCGTCCTCAAACTCCATTGCTTGAAAACGTTCTAGCTCACCGTTATTGAGAGTGTAGCCATTGATGTTGTGAATCAACGTTGCTCCTGTGGCAACAGAGCTGAATGTGGCGCACAGGCAAGCGGTGAGAATTTTTTTCATAGTCGGAGATTCCAGGTTAAAGCCGGCTTTGGTTTCAGGTATAGGATATACCAGATTAACCAGTCTCGTGGTGCTTCTCGATACCATCCAAAAAGCTATTGGCGCTGCTGGCCAGCATGTCGTCGACATCGGCTGCAGGCAAAAACATGGCGATCTGGCCATTGATCTTGAGCACGGCTAAACCGTGGGCTATTGCCCAAAGCTTTACCGCAAGGTCAAGCGGGTCGCAGCCCGCTAGCGCCTGCTTTTGGCACCAATCCTGGACTGCACCGACGAAGGCATAGAAGCCTGGCCTTTGGCCGCCTTCCGTACCGGGTTCTGCGAGAGAGTGCTTACCTGCGCACCACATTAGGTTGTAAAAGGCTGAATGCCTGGCCACATAATCCAGATAGACATTGCCCAGTGCGATTATGCATTCTCGTGAACCCTCCGGGTGATTTTTCCGTGTGGCCTCCGTAACTTCAGCCAGCCCGATGAAGCAGAGCTCGGAGACAGCATTCAGAAGATCATCCCTGTCCTTGAAGTGGCGGTAGGGTGCTGCGGCGCTCACTCCAGCTCGCTTGGCCGCGTCGGAAATAGCGAAATCGGGCGAACCTGACTCTTCTATTAACTGGGCAGCCGCAACAATCAACGCGTTGCGCAAATCACCGTGATGATAGCTCTTGCTCATGCAGTCTTCCTTTGTATCTCTCGCAGAAAGGTAACAGGGTCGCCCAGGCGATGGCACAGCAAAAACATGGGCGGTACTAGAAAGAATGAAATAATTGTCGACAGTAGCACCCCGCCAGCAATAGCCATGGCAAACGGTGGCCAGAATTGGCTTCCCTCTAGAATTAAGGGTAGAAAGCCGCCGAAGGTCGTAATAGTAGTGGATACAATGTGCCGACTTGAGTTCATCACTACGGTTCGCACTGCGTAGGTGCTGCCTTGCATAGCGCCTGGAGAATGCTGTAGCGCAGTGATAATGATGATTGCTGCATTGATGGATACACCGATAGATCCAATCACGCCGACCAGGGACATGATGCCGAATGGGTATTGAAACAGTGCTAGCGATAGCAGCGACAAGCCCAGCGAACAAATACACACCAAAAGGGCAACCGCTGACAGGCGCCAGGAGTTGAATGTCAGCACAATAGTAGCCAGCAGAGCGGAGAGAATAATGCCCAGCGGTGCCAGGATTTTGTCGACAACCCCGGCTCGCTCCTTCGTATCGCCCCCGTAAACCATGCGATAACCGGCGGGAAGCTCTATCGGGTTGGATTTTAGGTCTTCCATCAGCAGTTTCAACGCTTCTTCCGGAAGCACTCCGCGTCTGATGTAGCCACGGATATTGTTAAAACGCTCTCCATTGTAGCGGGCGATAGGGCTCTGGGAGGGTTCAAGTGAAGGCTCGCCTAGCGAATTGAGCGGAAGCCCCGCGGCCGCTGAACCTTTGACTAGCCCCACAGGCAGGCGAATGTCTGCGATTTGATCGGGCGACCCCCAGTCCACTTCATTGAAGCGAACGCGCACTGGCAAGCGCTCTGCGCCTTCCAGTATTTCACCACCAATCTGACCACGCAGTGAGTCGTTGAGTGCGGTGGCAACATCAGAAAGCTGCAGTTGGGCCAGTCGCAGGCGCTCTTCGTTGAGATGAAAAACCACTTTTGGCGCGCCACCGATCAGGCTTGCGCTGGTTTGAATCACATGGGGTATAAGGTCTATCCGCCGCCTGTACTGTTCGCCTAGTGCTTGCAGAACCTGCAAGTTGGGTCCATAGACCTCTAGTTCCAGTGGTGCAGTAACCGGCGGTCCCTGGCTAATGCCACGGACGATGATTCTGGCTTGTGGGTAGTCACGGTCCAATTCTATCTGCAGGGAACGAATGAGATCATCGGTTTTGCGTTTGTCACTGGTGAGGATGAGTGCTTCTGCCCAGGAGGGGATCCCCTCGTTAGAGCGATACATGTTGTAATAAAAGGCAGGGGCGCTTTCTCCGAGTGACCAGTCGACTCTTCGTATCATGGGGTCATCTCGCAACCTGCGATCGAGCTTTGTCACCAGACCCTTGGTGTCGTAAATGGATCGACCATCCGCTAGCTTGACCTGTATAAACATCTGATCCCTATCGGTGCCCGGGAAGAACTGGGCGGTGAGCGTGCCGAAAGATAAAAAGCCGCTTATTGGTAAAGAGAGCGCAAGCGCAACAGCAGCCAAAGGGTGACGCAAACTCCAATCCATTGCCGACTCTAGCGCTTTACCCAGCCTGCCGCTTGACATGCCGCCTACATACCAGCGAACGCTTTCTTCTTTACTGCGAGGCAGCAGCCAGGCGGCAAGAACCGGCGTAACTGTAATGGCTAATACCGTTGAAGAGACCAGCATGATAATGACAGAGATCGCAATGGTGCCAATAAAGTCACCACCGGGTCCGGACATGATCGCCATCGGCATAAAGGCGAGAATCGTGGTGACGGCAGATGAAATCAGCGGAATTCGCAGGCGGCCGACCGAACCTGATATCGCTTCAAAAGGAGCTTGCCCTTGTAGCAGGCGTTTGCGAATTTCGTCGGTCATTACGATGGAACCATCGACCAATAAGCCCAGCGCGACGATTAAACCGCAAATCGACATTTGATGCAGAGCCATGCCGGTTCGCTCCATCACCACAATCGATATCAGGCCGCAAAGGGGCAAGATAATCGCCACAACTACCGCAGCCCTCCACCCCAAAGTGCAAAGCAGCACCAGAATAACAAGCGCTATACCGATAGCTAAATTTTTCGATACACCCTGCAATCGTTTTTTTGCATAAACGCTTTGATCAAAGGTTTTTTCGATATGCACGCTGGCAGGTGCGATAGCAATATATTCATCGAGCAGTTGCTGGAATTCTTCCGCCCATTTATCGACCTGATTGCCATCTTCCATTGCCACGCCAATCAATACGCCCGGACGGCCTTGTATTAACGCCATCGCCGAAGGAGGGCTGACAGCGGTTTTGTAAACACGCCCTAGGTCTGAGATTCGTGTCGCGCTTCCATTTGGAGAGGTGACAACGATGACATCGCGAATGCGGGTGAGGGAGTCAAAGTCGCCAGCCAGTTCAATCAACATATCGGTGCCAGCACCAGAGGCCCGACCTGAAGAGATTTTGGCATCCGCTGCACGCAGCGCGGCGGTGACCTGACGAAGGCTTAAACCGCGAGAAACCAGTGCATCCTCGTCGACCTCGACGCGAATTTCTTCTACAGGCTCACCAAATATTTCGACAAACTTGGTGCCAGCCTGGTTGCGGGCGCGATCGGCAAAATTTTCAGCCAGGCGGCCAGTAAGCGAGAGGGGAACCGCCTGATCTGCGCCGGTAGAAATCGCGACGATCGTGGTGAAAGAGCGCAACCGGTCGTTGTCGAACTTTGGGCTGCCGACACCCAGGGGGAACTGCGCGGCAGCATCATTCATTGCGTCGCGAACCTCAGCCCAAACCCGCTCCAGTTCGTGGCTCTGCAAGTCGCTATTAATCCGAATGCTGAAAAAGGAGACCCCCGTGCCGCTGGTTGAGTGCAGGCTTTCCAGTTCCGAGATTTTGCGAAGTTCATCCTCCAGTGGTTTGGTCACTAAGGCTTCAACGCGATCGGGTGTAGCTCCTGGATAAAAAGTGGTTATGTTGCCCGCGAAATTGGAAAGGCTGGGCTCTTCTTGCCGCGGAATATTACTCAGGCTGTTCAGCCCAACCGCAAATACACAGAGTATGATCAGCGCAAAGTAGCGAGGGTGCCGGTAGATGTACTGGGCAATCATGTTATTGCTTTGCCGCAATAGAGACGACGGTGCCGGGTGTTGTGCGATGTACACCGCTTGCTACAACCAGACTATGGTCGGCCAATGTGCCTCTGACGTAAGCCTGGTCGCCTTGAATTTCTAGTACCTCGACTGTTTCGCGCGCTGTGCGAGTGCCTTCGGGGGTAGTTTCAAGGCGTAGTACATTCCAGAGGCCACGGCTGCTTTCAAGGAGTGATGCTATGGGCAACCAGCCTCCGGTGCTCGCTACCTCTTCTTGCAATGAAAGGGTAACGGGTTCACCGTCCACCGCTTCAATGTCCGAAGGTACGGCAAAGACTGCAGTGGTGACGCGGGTGACCGGGTCAACGTCAGGCCTAACGGAGAGTAACGTGCTGGTAAAAGCGTTGCCGTGGAGTTTTAGCTCATAGAGGTTGCCCACGATCAGGCCTCTTGCCTTGGTAACAGCTACGCCAATATTGGCTTCCCTTCCGGCGGTTTCGATAAAGCGCACAACCGGCGTTCCCGGGTTGACCACCGCACCTTCATGCAGGAATCGGTCGGCGATAACGCCGGCATAGGGCGCCCTGAGGCTGGCCTTATCAATTTGTATCTGTATGGCCCGTAAGCGTGAGCTCACAGCTTCCAAGCGGGAAGACAGCGCCTGCGCCCTCAGGCGTGTCTCGTCGAAGGCTTCTCGTGAAACCGCCCCGGACTCCCGCAGGTCCTTTTGGCGCTTGGCTTTGAGTTTGGCCAGTTCCAATTCTGTGCGGGCCTGCTCCAGCTCGGCGCTGGTGGCACTGTAGGAGGCTTGTAAGGATGCATCATCCAGTCGCGCAATCAGTTGTCCCTTTTCAACGGGGCTGCCTTCGCGCCAGGGCAGTTCGGCAATAGTGCCGGCACTTTCAAAGCCCAGGTTTGCTTTACGTCCCGCAGTGATCAGCCCCAGGTAGGAGACTTCTCGCATGTAAGCGCTCTGCAGTTGGAACTCCACGGACGCCACCGTCAGGGGAATGCGCGGAGCTGGCTTCTCACCCATCGCAAAGCGGGTGTGTAGGGCCAGGGTAAGCCCCGCCGTGATAAGAGCTGCGGCGCCAATGCCGAGCAGGCCACTCAAGCTCTTCTCAGGCTTTGAATTCATTTGATGCTTGCCATGTTAATCCGAGTAACATGAATGTTAATTGAGTTTACATGTAAGTCAAGTTGATATTCGATGAACGGCTTGCAGCAGTGCTCCGATTGCAGCACAATACGCGCCCTCTGCAGCATGCAGCAGACGCTATGGTGGCTCAGGCGGTCCCCTCGCAACGATAGATAGCGAACCCGGCCAGGCCCGGAAGGGAGCAACCGTAGTTATCAAATCGTGTGCCGAGGTGTGGCTGTCTGGGTCCACCTCCAATGTCTATCTAATTCAATTGGCATGACACAAGCGGTCATGTTCTGCGTCGACTTTGTGCTATAAGTAAGGCGTTGATAGCGGTAACGAAGCGCCGTTGTCTTGAGAGACGCTACGGTCCCTCAGGGGTATTCAGAGGCTTCTTCCCTTCTTGCGTGGTCGGTCAACCCTTCCCCAGCAATGCGATATCTCATGCAATATTGTATTTTCTGTGGGTCTTTCGGTTAAGTACACTCTGCATGGTTGTCCCATGTGAGCACAAGCCTCAGTCAAGATGTTATTGGTAATGTCCACAATTCAATCGCGAAGTGAAAAACGACTTCCAAGTGTTGAAGTCTGTTAACTTTGTGTCGCGACGGCGCAGTTACTGGCGAAAAGCCGTGAGTTTTGTCTAATTTTGAGAACCAGTTAGCAACTATTATTTGTTGTTAGGGTTATGGCCCTCAAGCTAAAAAGTGTTTGCTTAATATAGACCGGGTATGTGATTCTAGCGCTAAAGAATTATCGCTTTAATAACTAATATCTATAAGAACTTCAGCTGCGAAGTTGGCTCACTGGAATAATAAATGCATATTCGTTCTCTTATCATCGCTTCCGCTTTCAGTCTTTTCGCAACCGGCGCTTTCTCACAAGCCGAACCGCCAAATGTTAACAGCGTGGTCGGTGACACCGTAATAAACCCCGCGACAGGGGAAGAAGTTGAAGTCGTAGGCTTAATTGAGGACGTTAACGGCGTAACACAATACGTTATCGCCAGCGATGGAAACGGCATTGCCACTGAAACGACAGTTGGTAACACAATAGCGCTCACAGCAGATACGGCTCAGCTTAACAATCTAGCTGTCGGCGACTACCAGATTATTCAACAGAACTTAGGTTCATTCGGCTATGTCGATTCACTTAAAGTCCAGCTAATTCAAGACCCTCAACCAGATCCGCCTAACCCGCTGTTGGATTATGCATTGGTAACGTCCGGTACAGAGGACCCACCGCAAGGTGAAGATGGAAATCCCATTCAACCGCCAGCGCCCGGAACTCCGGAAGCTCCGGCTCCGCAGCTCACATCAGGTATAATTTATGATGTCGTAAAGGGAGCTGGTGGCAGCGGTGGCGACGATGGTTACGGGATCAGGATCTGCATTCCCCTTCTAGGGTGCGCAACTATAGGATATAGCGGATCAAGCGGAGGCAACGGAAGTCAACCCTCTGACTACACGCTCTCGATTCCAGATAACTACAACAGTGGCGCAATAACTTCGATTGGTAATTCTGAGCCTGCAATAACCGTTGGTAGAGTCGGTGGCGACGGCGGGCAAGGTGGCGACGCTTATGGAAACTTCCAGGCGAAACCCGGTGGCAATGGCGGCGCGGGTGGCAATGTCACAGTGACAAATAACGTTGACACCCAAACAAGCGGCGAAAACTCCTACGGAATGTATATCTTTAGCCGAGCAGGGCAATCTGGTGCTGGCGGTACGGGGTATATTTTTGGTTCAGGAGGCCAAGGGGGTGCTGCGCTTGATGGGGGGACTGTCAATGCCACAAATAACGCGCAGGTCAACACTAGCGGAGACGGTGCACACGCTGTCAGAGTTTTTAGCACCGGTGGCGCAGCGGGCAGCGGCGGTGGCAGCTGGGGTTTGGTTGGAGAGTCTGGTAACGGTGCTGATGGCGGTAACGGCGGCGCGGTCACTGTCAATAATAATAGCAACGGCGCTCTTGTCACCACGGGCAAAGACGCACATGGCATCCTGGCGCAAAGCATCGGTGGCTCCGGAGGTGACTCTGGTTCGGGTGGTGGTCTTTACGTAGAGGCTGGTGCTTCCGCTGGCGGTGGTAACGGGTCGACCGTCACCGTGAATAACAGTGGCGTAATCAGTACCCAGAACGACGGGTCGAATGGCATTTTAGCTCAATCAATTGGCGGTGGTGGTGGCTCAGGCGGCGACGTCGGCGGACTTGTCGCTTTGAGTGGCAGCGGCGGCGGTGGCGGTCATGGATCAACGGTTGTGGTCAATAATTCTGGCCAAGTCTCAACTGATGGCAACCGAGCGGACGCCGTGTTTGCTCAAAGCGTTGGCGGCGGTGGTGGCACTGGCGGTGGATCAGGCGGCCTCGTCGCGTCATCAGCTGGTGGCGGTGGCGGCGGTACTGGAGGCAACGTTACTGTTGTTAACAGCGGAGTCTTGCAAACGAGCGGCAGTGACTCCAGAGGTATTGTAGCGCAAAGCATCGGCGGCGGTGGCGGCAATGGAGGCGGTGCCGGAGGGTTAGTCGCGCTTGCAGGCGACGGTGGCGGAGCCGGGCGGGGTGGTGATGTTTCGGTCAACAATAGTGGACAAATATTTACCAACGGCTTGGGATCTGACGCGGTGTTCGCCCAAAGCGTTGGCGGCGGGGGCGGCTCGGGAGCAGCATCTGGCGGGCTTGTTGCAGTCTCCGGCAGCGCTGCCGGAGGTGGAACGGGGATCGGCGGCGTTGTAGAGGTGATAAACAATGCGTTGCTCCAAACCGGGGCGGGGTCATCATTTGGAATCTTTGCGCAAAGTGTTGGCGGCGGCGGAGGTTCTGGTGGAGCCGGCGGCGGTTTGGTAGCGCTCAGTGGTGGCGGCGGCGGTGCCTCAAGTGGTGGTGCGGTGACCGTGACCAATAACCAGGCGGGCAAAATTAGTACATTTGGCGATAATTCCGGTGCAATCTACGCTCAAAGCGTTGGAGGCGGCGGCGGCCGCGGTGCCGCATCAGGTGGCCTGGTGGCGGTATCGACGTCAGGCGGTGGCGCCGGTAATGGCGGTGAGGTTACTGTCACGAGCCATGGTGATCTTCAAACCAGAGGCTCGGGATCTGAGGGCATCTTTGCACAAAGCATTGGTGGCGGCGGCGGTGCCGGCGGCGAGGCGGGAGGATTAGTTGCCATCGGCGGTGATGGCGGTGGCGCCGGTTTCGGTAGTAACGTCACGGTGACCAATAGCGGGCAAATTTTAACGGGTGCTGAGGGCGTTGTGGGTACAGGCTCGTCTGCGATTTACGCGCAGAGTATTGGCGGCGGTGGCGGTAGCGGCGCGCCTACAGGCGGTTTGGTTGCTGTTCCCGGTGATGGTGGCGGTGGTCAGGGTAAAGGTGGAGAAGTCCGAGTTACGAACACGGGGCTACTGACGACCTATTTCGAAGAGTCGTTCGGTATTTTTGCTGAGAGTGTTGGCGGCGGAGGCGGCTCCGGTGGCGGTAGCGGTGGCCTTGTGGCACTGGGCGGTCAAGGCGGTGGGGCAGCCAGTGGTGACCTCGTCGATGTTGACAATGACGGTAATATTTTTACATTCGGAGCAAATTCGGGCGCTATCTACGCCCAAAGTGTTGGCGGCGGCGGCGGCCGCGGTGCCGCATCAGGTGGCCTGGTGGCGGTATCGACGTCAGGCGGTGGCGCTGGCAATGGTGGAGAAGTAGTAGTCAACAATACCGGCGCTCTGAATACGGCAGGTACTGGTTCAGAGGGAATCTTTGCGCAGAGCATCGGCGGCGGCGGTGGTGCTGGCGGCGAGGCGGGCGGTTTAGTTGCCATTGGCGGTGATGGCGGTGGAGCCGGATTCGGCAGCAACGTGACAGTGACCAATACAGGGCAAATTTTCACCGGCCTTGAGGGCGTAGCAGGGACAGGTTCGTCTGCGATTTATGCACAGAGCATCGGCGGCGGTGGTGGTACTGGCGCACCCACAGGCGGGCTGGTTGCCGTTCCCGGCGATGGCGGCGGTGGCGATGGTAAAGGCGGGCAGGTCAGAGTGACCAACTCGGGGATTTTGAGAACCTACTTCGAAGATTCGTTTGGCATTTTTGCCCAAAGCGTGGGTGGTGGTGGCGGCTCCGGTGGCGGCAGCGGCGGTCTTGTCGCATTGGGTGGCGAGGGCGGCGGGGCAGCCAACGGTGATCTTGTCGATGTTATCAATAACGGTAATATTCTTACGTTTGGTGCGAATTCTGATGCTATCTATGCTCAAAGTGTTGGTGGCGGCGGTGGTCGCGGTGCCGCATCGGGTGGCCTGGTAGCGGTATCGACCGCTGGCGGTGGTGCAGGGAGTGGTGGTGAAGTAACTGTTGCAAATACAGCCGTTCTGGTCACCAGAGGACAGGCGTCTAAGGGCATCTTTGCGCAAAGCATTGGCGGTGGCGGCGGAACCGGTGGCGAGGCCGGCGGCCTTGTTGCGTTGTCGGGTGATGGCGGCGGTGCAGGTGATGGCAATGATGTGACGGTGACGAACTCAGGGAGTATTACGACTTCAGCTCTTGATCGTCAAAAGAGTTCAGCAACTTACAGCTTCGCCATCGAACTTGATGATGGGCAAGACTGCGAGACCAATGTCGATTGTGAGCAGCTATACCTCGATAAAATAACCGATGGCGATGTCAATCTTGACATCGACGGCGGCGATTTTTACTCGATTAGAACGGTCGACGCTAGTAGCGTTGAAATTGTGATCTATGACCGAGCCGCTTCCTCAACAGCGTTGTACGCCCAGAGCGTGGGCGGTGGCGGTGGCACAGGCACACCTTCGGGGGGCCTTGTAGCCGTCAGCGGTAATGGCGGCGGTGAGGGCAATGGTGGTGTGGTGTCGGCCACTAACTCAAGCACATTGCAAACCTCGGGTAGCAACTCGTACGGCATTTTTGCACAAAGCGTTGGTGGAGCGGGTGGTGACGGTGGTGCGTCTGGTGGTTTAGCCGCTGTATCAGGTGACGGTGGCGGTGCTGGCTTTGGTGGGACGGTAATCGTCGATAACAATACAGGCGGTGATATCACCACGAGCGGAATAAATTCGACTGCCATCTTCGCCGAGAGCGTAGGCGGCGGTGGCGGTGTTGGTGAGCCCGGAGGGGGTCTCGGTGCCGTTGGCGGCGACGGTGGTACAGCCGGGTATGGCGGCAGCGTCACGGTAACTAACGATGCTAACTTAATCACCGAAGGTGATTTTTCAAAGGGTATTTTCGCCCAGTCAGTTGGTGGCGGAGGAGGTGCCGCGGGCGAGGCTGGAGGCGTAGGTTCAGTCGGCGGTGAAGGTGGCGCCGGTAAATACGGTGGAGCCGTTCACGTTGAAAGTACGGGGAATATAACTACCTCGGGCAGAGGTGCGACTGGAATCTTTGCCCAGTCGATCGGCGGCGGCGGCGGTGATGCGGGTGATGGCGGCGGTTTATTTACATGGGGTGGTGATGGCGATGGCGATGGGCTTGGCGCCCTTGGCGGCATTGTAACGGTTAAAAACTTCGGGGAGATCATAACTACCGGTAATGGCGCAAAGGGCATTTTTGCTCAGTCAGTTGGCGGCGGTGGTGGCAGCGGCGGTTCTGCCTATGGTGTGTTTGTGACCGTCGGCGGTGATGGTGGCAACGGTAGCGAAGGTGGTGACGTTGATGTTACGCATGGGGGGTCAATCCACACCTCGGGCATAAGTGCTACGGGTATTCATGCGCAATCTGTTGGCGGATCAGGCGGCGACGGCGGATCCTCCTATTCAGGGAGTTTGTTTTTTGGCTACGCGCTAGGTGGAGATGGTGGCAATGGCGCTTTGGGCGGTGACGTAGACGTAACGCTTGGTCGCTATCTGAACGATGTACTGCAAAACAGATCGATGATTATCACAGATAGCGGTCGTTCAACCGGTATTCTCGCGCATTCGGTCGGTGGTGGCGGTGGCAGTGGTGGTAAATCTGTGCAGGCCAGTGCCGGCGCATTTATCAATATGAGCGTGTCCATTGGCGGCACTGGAGGTACAGGCGGCCAGGGCGGTATTGTTAATCTCGATGGTGCGGGCGATGTGCTTACCAAGGGGGATGTTTCTCCGGGTGTAATTCTTCAATCCGTAGGCGGTGGCGGTGGCAATGGTGGTTCGAGCGTGTCGGTCTCAGTAGCGGCTGGAGAGGGCGTATCCCTGGCAGGCTCAGTGGCACTTGGTGGAGACGGCGGGGCAGCGGGAGACGGAGGATCGGTTACAGCAGACGTCGACTCAAATATTGAGACAAGGGGCGCATTCTCGACTGGATTCCTTGCGCAATCTGTGGGCGGCGGTGGCGGTAATGGCGGTAATGCGGTCTCAGTGGCAGCTTCCTTCTCTGACGGAGCCGCTGGTGCAGTGGGTGTCGGCTTGGGCGGAGATGGAAACAGCGGAGGTTTGGGAGGCATCGTAGATGTTTCTTATAGCGGTTCCGTCACGACTAAGCAGGCTCAGTCAGACGGTCTCGTGATTCAGAGCGTAGGTGGTGGTGGCGGTAATGGTGGCACAACTGTTGCCGCTTCGCTGGGTGCAGCGCTTGGAGGGGGAGGCAATTTCAGCCTGGCGCTGGGCGGTAAAGGCGGCGGTGGCGGCATAGGCGGTAAGGCTAAAGCTATTATTGTAGGTGATGTCTCTGTTGCTGGCGACGGTTCCGATGGCGTTATTGTTCAATCTATCGGTGGAGGCGGTGGCAACAGTGGCTTGACGGTTGGAGCTGGGGCCGCAGGTGCGGTTGGAGCTGCTGCATCCGTTAATGTAGCACTTGGCGCCACTGGCGGCAGTGGTGGTGCGGGCGGGTTAGTCGACGCCTATTACGATGGTATTTTGAGTACGATTGGTAACAGTGCTACAGGTATCTTGGCACAAAGCGTCGGTGGTGGCGGTGGCAACGCGGGGGGCACAATAGCGGCGGGCATCGCAGGCGCCCTAGGTGGTGCGTCTGGGGCTTTGGGAGTATCGATTGGTGGCGACGGCGGCGGTGGCGGTAATGGTGGTGTAGCCGAGGCGGTTACAACTATCACTACGCCATTGGGCGATAGAAGCTACGAGTTTGCTGTATCCCTAAACACCAGGGGTAGCGTTGCCACCAATGGAGAAAATTCGGCCGGTATTATCGCTCAGAGCATCGGTGGTGGTGGCGGTAACGGTGGGTATTCGGTGTCCGGTACTCTCGCGGGAGCGGCGGTCGGAGCCGGCACTATCGGAGTTTCGCTAGGAGGTGATGGCGAGGGTGGTGGCGTTGGCATGGATGTGCTGGCCGATATTGAGTCAACCGTTATCACTAGTGGTGGTGCTTCCAGAGGCGTACTCGTGCAATCTGTTGGCGGCGGCGGCGGTACCGGTGGGCTGAGTGTTTCAGCAGGTATTGCGGGCGCTGGCGTAGCAGCGGGATCTTTGAATGTAGGCCTCGGTGGTAGTGGCGGTACTGGCGCCATCGGCGGTGATGTCAATGCGACAGCGACTGGCGCCATTGAAACGAGAGGCGATCAGTCTCACGGTTTTGTCGCTCAGTCTATCGGCGGCGGCGGCGGAAGTGGCGGCGCGAACGTGTCTGCAAGTATTAATGGAGCTAGTACCGCGTCTGGCGGCATAAATATTGGTCTTGGCGGTTCTGGCGGTACGGCGGGACACGGGGGTTCCGTAATTGCTGCAACAAGTGGAAACGTGGTGACTTATGGCCAGCAGTCTGTCGGCATCTTGGCGCAATCTGTTGGCGGCGGTGGCGGCGATGGCAACTTCAATGTGGCGGCTGGTATTTCCGGCGCTGGCGTTGCCAACGGGCAAATCGGCGTAGGCTTGGGAGGCAATGGCGGTGCAGCCGGTGATGGCGGTGAGGTTAGTCTTACGGTCACTAATAATGTTTTGACTTTCGGCGGAGATGGCTCGGGCGCAATAGTTGGTTCGTCGGATTATCTCGATACTCTGCTCGCCGCGTATGCGGATCCCTTTAACGCATTTCCTGTTGGCGACGATGCTGACGCCGGAGCTGTAATTGCACAGTCAATTGGAGGTGGCGGCGGTAATGGCGGCTTGAATGTAACCGCGTCAGCTGGTGGCAGTGGTGTAGGCAGCGGCGGTGTGAATGTCGGGCTGGGTGGCAGCGGCGAAGGTGGCGGCAGTGGCGGTGCTGTAACTGCAGCGGTTGAAGGCACAATCCTCACGGTGGGTAATGGCGGCAATGGTGTGCTGGCCCAGTCTATCGGTGGTGGCGGTGGCAACGGCGCTATCAACATAGCGGGTACGATTTCCGGTGCCGGCGTGGGTAACGGTGCAGTAACCGTAGGCCTGGGTGGAGACGGTGACCTCGGTGGTACAGGTGGCGCTGTTACTCTCGATTTGGAAGGGCCGGTGACTACCTACGGCGATCGTGCGCGTGGTGTGGTTGCTCAGAGCATCGGTGGAGGTGGCGGTAACGGCGCTGTTAATATCGGCGGAACGCTCGCTGGTGCAGGGACGGGTAACGGTGATTTGACTTTAGCGGTCGGAGGCTCGGGCGGAGGCGGCGGCGCCTCGGGGCGGGTTGATGCTGATGTTAGTGGCAATATTTATACGGTCGGCGATTTCTCTGACGGCTTTATCGCTCAGACGATTGGCGGCGGCGGCGGTAATAGCGCGATTAACATTGGCGCTGCGATTTCAGGTGGTGGTATTGGTAACGGCTCGGGGAAAATCTCTCTCGGCGGTGCAGGCGGTTCAGCCAGCAACTCAGATATCGTTGATGCTCTCTACAGCGGACTAATCACTACGTTTGGCGATTATTCTCGTGGCATGTTAGCGCAATCAGTGGGCGGGGGTGGCGGTAATGCCGCTGGCAATGTGGCCGCCGGAATTTCTGGAGCGGGCACAGGAAATGGTGATCTGGTTGTCGGTGTTGGTGGCGATGGTGGTGGCGCAGGCGATGGCGGACGCGAAGGCGTCGCTTTAGCAGTCACTGCTGCGGCGCAAGGCCAAATTGTCACCTATGGTAAAAATTCTGGAGCGTTTACAGCACAGTCGATTGGCGGCGGTGGCGGCAGCGGTGGCTACAATGTGTCGGCTTCCGGCAGTGGCGCAGGCACTGGTGCTGGCGGCGTTGGAGTTGGCCTGGGGGGCGATGGTTCTGGCGGTGGTGCTGGCAAGGGAGTAGACGCGGATATAAGCGCTAACATCTGGACTTATGGTGAATCTTCGGGCGGTATTTTAGCGCAAAGTGTTGGCGGCGGGGGTGGTAATGGCGGTTTCAATGTTACTGCCGTTGGCACCGGGGCCGGCACAGGCGCGGGAGCGGTCACGGTTGGCCTCGGTGGTACTGGGGCAAAAGGCGGCAACAGCGGCCGAGTTGATGCGGATTCGACCGGTACTGTTTTTACGGAAGGCGATAACTCAACCGGCTTCCTGGCGCAATCGGTTGGAGGTGGTGGCGGTAATGGCGGGTTCAACGTCAATGTAAGTATCGCCGGATCTGGTGTAGGTAGTGGTGCTGTGGGTGTTGGCCTGGGCGGAGATGGCGACGTCGGCGGTGATGCCGGTGAGGTATATGCCTCCACTGATAAAACAGTAACGACCAGGGGCGATAACTCAGCTGGCGTTGTGGCGCAGTCCATCGGTGGTGGCGGCGGCAACGGTGGTTTTAACGTTACTGTTAGTGTTTCTGGAGCTGCAAAGGGCAGTGGATCCGTTGGGGTAGGGCTTGGCGGTGGCGGCGCCGGTGGTGGCGTCGGCAAGCGTGTCGAGTTAACCGTTGACGAGGACGTCACGACATCAGGTGCGAATTCAGCAGGCGTGATAGCGCAATCACTTGGTGGCGGTGGTGGTAATGGAGGGTTCAACGTAGCTGTACCCTTGTCTGGCGCCGGCACCGGTAGCGGCGCTGTGGCGGTCGGTTTGGGAGGCAACGGGGGTACCGCTAGTGACGGTGGCACGGTGATTTTTCGCGGTGAGACAGATGTCATAACGGGAGACGTTGCCGACTTTGATTCGGGTCGCCTAGGCGTCGAAAAACAGCGCACTGAATATGCTTTTGTTTCGGAGCCCGACCCAGACTGCACTTTATTCGACTGCCTTGCTCTGACCATCCCTGTAATAGACGGCGATGATGAGCTCATTACTTCAATGGGCAGCGTAAATTGTTTTGAGTCGGACTGTAGTGTTTTTGTAGAGGCGGCCATAGCCAATGGCGATATTGAAATCGACTTGGGCCCAGGCGAGCAATGGGAGCTTGAGGTTGTAGATGCAGAGACCATTGAGTTGGTGATATATGAGCGCAAGACAGCATCGGGAGATTTTTCGCAGGGCGTAGTTGTGCAAAGTATCGGCGGCGGTGGAGGTAATGGTGGGTTCGATGTTTCGGCTACCATTTCAGGTGCTGAAAAAGGTAGCGGTGCGTTGAGCGTAAGTCTCGGTGGCGATGGCGATGGCGGCGGCGCAGGCGGTATCGTTGATTCATTCTTAACCGGTTTAATTGAAACTGCGGGTTTTGGTAGTAATGGCTTAACGGTGCAGTCGGTAGGTGGCGGTGGCGGCAATGGTAACTTTAGCGTGGCAGGCGCTTTATCGGGCGCGTCTCAAGCGAGTGGAGCTGGAGCCATTAGCCTGGGTGGCACGGGTGCTGGCGGCGGCAACGGAAATACGGTTGATTCAGTTCACACAGGTGCGGTAGCTACACTCGGCGATTACTCAAATGGTGTTGTCGTGCAGTCCATTGGCGGCGGCGGTGGTAATGGCGGATTCGCAGTAGCCGGAGGGATAAGTGTCGCTAAAGAAGGCAGTGGGGCGCTGACGGTAGGAATTGGTGGCTCAGGAGGGTCCGGTGGTTCTGCTGGGATGGTGACAGGCGAACAGGACGGCAATGTATCTACCGCTGGCGATTTTTCTTCAGGCGTTATCGTGCAGAGTCTTGGTGGCGGCGGTGGTAATGGCGGTTTTAGTGTCTCTGGTAATATTTCAGCGGCTAATAAAGGATCGGGTGCCCTCGCCGTAGGAGTCGGTGGTACGGGCGGCATCGCTGGCTTCGCGATGGATGCAACCAGCACGGTTACCGCTTTAGTACAGACCTTGGGCGATAATTCTGATGGCATTTTCACTCAATCTCTCGGTGGTGGTGGAGGCAACGGTGGATTTAATGTCTCTGGTAGTCTCACGGCCTCCAAAGAAGGTAGTGGCAATTTAGCCGTCGGTATTGGCGGCTTTGGTGGCGAGGGTGGTTACGCAGGTGCTGCAACAAGCACCGTAACCGGTGGCGCGTTGACCTCCGGCGATAATTCAAACGGTATCGTTACTCAAAGTTTGGGCGGCGGCGGAGGTAACGGCGCACTCAATGTTGCTGGAAGTGTAAATATCACGAGTGAAGGTTCGGGCGGTAATTTGGGTGTCGGCATCGGCGGGTTCGGCGGCGACGGCGGCGATGCGGGAACTGTGAGCAGCACGGTTACCATGACTGAACAATACGATCGTGTTACGACTACTGGAAACAACTCGATCGGTATCCTCGCTCAGTCAGTCGGCGGCGGCGGCGGTAACGGCGGCATTAATGTCACAGGCACTTTAAACGCTACGAGCAAAAGTGGAGGGTCCGTTGGCTTTGGGCTCGGCGGCTTCGGCGCAGGTGCTGGTGATGGCAAGAAGGTCACCTTAGATGTAGATGGCCTAGTGGTAACACAAGGAAATAACTCTCACGGACTAATGGCGCAATCCGTTGGTGGTGCTGGCGGAAATGGCGGTATGAACGTCACCGGTAGTGTCGCCATCACAAAGTCTAGCCAAAGTGCCACGCAGGTGGGAGTGGCTATCGGTATCGGTGGATTCGGAGGCGGTGGTGGTATCGCTGGGGATGTCGATGTCGATCATAACGGTTCTATTTTTGCTGGCATGGGGTTGCGGGAACTCATCCCAGAGAGTACTGACACCATCACGGGAGAGGTTACACCGGCATACTATGTGCTTAGAGATGTTCCCGGTTATACGGTTCCGGCGATTCGGCAAGCGGTGCTCGACTCCAATGGGGACCCAGAGCTCGACGATCAAGGCAATCAGGTAACTGAAGTGATACTGCCACAATATGTTGTCGGTCTTGATCAAAAGGGCGGTAGTGGTTTGATTGCCCAATCGATTGGTGGCGGCGGTGGTAGCGGCGGAATGAACGTCAGCGGTAGCATTTCGGCCGGTTTTGGAGACGACGCGAGCGGGTATGGAATCGTAGTTGGCGTCGGGGGCTTTGGCGGTGCTGGAGGGGATGCCGGTGCGGTTGATGTCGATGTCGTAGGCGAAGATATTGTTGCAACAGGTAACGGGCGCTCAGGCGTGTTAGCTCAGTCTATTGGCGGCGGTGGCGGCGATGGTGGCACTAATGTCAGCGGCTCTATCAGTACCGACGCACCACTTTTAGTCGGCGTGGGTGGTTTCGGAGCCGATGCCGGCAAGGGCAAGGCAGTCACGGTTAACGCGGTTGCTGACATTGACGTCTTGGGTCTTGGCGCCCTAGCGGGTGCTAATGATGACCTTGCCGACTCCGACGATAAACTTAATGGCGACGAACGGCGACCTGACCTCATGTCAGCTGGCGTTATGGCCCAGAGTGTCGGTGGAGGCGGTGGTAATGGTGGCCTAAATGTGAGTGGCGCGTTGGTCACCTCAAAGTCACAGGGAGTGCCAGCAATTAACGTAGGCATCGGTGGTTATGGTGGTGACGGCGCTACCTCTGATAACGTGACAGTTGATCATGAAGGCTCCATAAATATCGCTGGAGAATATGCACACGGTGTGCTGGCGCAGAGTATTGGCGGCGGTGGCGGTAATGGCGCCACTAACGTGTCTGGCCAGATCTCAAAGGCCAGCGGCACACAAGGAGAGGCGGGCGGCAATTCGGATATTTCTATTGTTGTTGGTGTGGGCGGATCCGGTGGCGAGGCTGCAAAATCTGGTGACGTAACTGTGACTCAGTTTGGCCAGGTGACGACCAAGGGTGATAACTCTAGGGGAATTTTTGCGCAGAGCATCAGTGATGGTGGTGGTTTCGGCGGCCTTAATGTTTCGGCACTCGTTGGTACGAAAACCAGTCCCGTCATTGTAGGTGTGGGCGGTTCTGGTGGTGACGGCGCCAGTGCAGGCAATGTGGCCGTGTTCAGAGGGGACAGTACCTCAGATGCGGGAGCCATTGTTACCGACGGCGAGGCTGCTCACGGAATTGAGGCCTCTACCGTCAGCGGCGGTGGCGGTGACGCAGGCGCGAACATTGCGTTTAGTGCCGTTCAGGCCAACAAGGCGTCGGGCGACCCTGGCTTCACCGCTAGTATTGGAATTGGTGGCGGCGGTGGTGAAGCCGCTGATGCTGGCAACGCTTTAATCAATAATTATAGCAATGTTATAACTCTGCAGAACAAGAGCCACGGCGTATTTTCGCAGTCGATTGGTGGTGGAGGTGGCAACGCCAATTTCAACGTTGCTCTCGGTATCGCTAAATTTGGTGACAAAAAAGAGAACAACAATAGCCCCAAGGGGGTGTCCCTCGCAGTTGGCGGTGCAACCGGCAACGGTGGTAGCGGCGGTCAGGTAGACGTAGTGCAAGTTGGTAACATCGATACCACTGGGGACAATTCGTACGGCATTTTCGCCCAGTCTATTGGCGGTGGTGGTGGTAACGCCGGATACGATATGAACACAGCATCAGCAGATGGCGGCAATTTAGGGATCAAGATTGGTCGCGAGGGCGGTACCGGAGGACACGGGGGTGACGTTACGCTCGATTTTGATAGCGTCATACGAACACGGGGCAAAACCTCACACGGTGCGCTCGCGCAGTCTATTGGCAACGGTGGCGGCAATAGTAGTGCTTCAAAGGTCGGCCTCACCGGCGCAAACACAGGAGACGGTTCAAATAGCGTAAGTCTTGCACTTGGCGTCGAGGGTGGTGAGGCAGGATATGCTGGCACCGTCCTCTTGACTGCTAAAGGAGCTGTTATCACTGAGCAGGATGATTCTAGAGGGATTTTTGCGCAAAGTGTTGGCGGCGGTGGCGGCAATGCTGGCGGTGCTAGCACGTTTGCCGCAAGCCCTTCTGGAAATGCTGGCTCAGGCTTGTCCATTGGAGCGAAAGGCGGTGAAGGGGGTTACGGAGGTCTTGTAACTGTAGATTCCTCTGCCGATGTATGGACCGCAGGTGAGCGCTCTGCGGGTATACTCGCGCAGTCCATAGGCGGCGGCGGTGGTAATGGCAGCGCCTCTAAAAGTGGCGGCGTTGGTGGTGCAAATAGCGGCATTAACATAGCCGTTGGTGGCAATGGCGGTACGGGCAATTTTGGTGGTGTGATTGATGTTGATAATGACGGCGTGATCATTACCGAAGGTGACAACTCTGTTGGCGTCTTGGCTCAGAGCATTGGTGGTGGTGGTGGTCAGGGCGGTGCAGCGTTTACCGGAGTTTTTCGCGCCAACAATAAGGAAGAACCAAAGCGCATTAGTCTCGCTTTTGGTGGTGCGGGTGGAGAGGGCGGTTACGGCTCAGCCGTTACCGTAGATAATTATAATGGGGTCGGCACCCTTGGCTATCGTTCATCCGGTATATTCGCACAGTCTGTGGGTGGTGGTGGCGGTGTTGGCGGCACGAGTACCGTTATGACCGCAGAGGGCGATCAGGGAGCCCAAAATGTATCTCTCTCTCTGGGCGGAAGCGGTGGATCTGCTGCAACTGGAGGTGTGGTTACCGTCAATAATCTCCTGACCGAGAATTCTGAGGGTGTGATATCAACCTACGGCAACAGTGCTCATGGCATTGTGGCTATGAGCGTGGGTGGCGGTGGCGGTGATGCTGGCGGCAGCTATATCGTAAATCGTCAAGGAACAACAGACGCTGCTATGCAAGCAGAGGCAATCTCTGTTGCCATCGGTGGTGCTGGAGGCGAGGGCGGCACAGGAGGAGCCGTTAATGTTAAAAATGAAGGAATTATTGTAACGCGTGGAGATCGAGCTCATGGCATTTACGCCACTAGTATTGGTGGCGGTGGCGGCAATGGCGGCACATCCTTTATCGGTGAATATTCTTTGGGTCTTCCCTCGCTTAGTGGTGGCAACCAATCGAATTTGCAATTGGCTGTCGGTGGGGCCGGCGGTGACGGTAACTTCGGTGGCAATGTGCTGGTAGAAAATAGCGGCACAATAACCGTCAATGGAGAACAAGCGTTTGGGATTTACGCTCAAAGCGTAGGCGGTGGCGGCGGGACAGGCGGTATAGCAATTACTGCAAGCAAAGACATCGTTAATTACAAAGAGCCGGTTAAGAGCCTACACAAGATGGCGGTTGGCGGATTTGGTGGTGATGCTAATAACGGTGGCGATGTGAAAGTAGTCCACACGGGAGACATCTTCGTAAATGGCAACGACAGTATTGGTATATTCGCTGAATCTATCGGTGGCGCGGGTGGTCATGCAGGCACTTCCATATCCAGCCCTGTCTGGATGGCTGCCGACCTTCTTTTGGATTTTCTTGTGGGCGGTGGTAACAACGGTCAGGCTGGTGATGTAAGCGTTGAGTATGTGGGCAATATTGTTATTGCTGAAGACGCAACTGGCTCGCAGGGCGTGATCTTGCAGAAAATCAACGGCGGTGGCGGCAACTCTGATTTTTATTACGACTTAAGTCAGCAAGCCAAGCAGTTAGGCGAGGGAGGGTATGACCTACCGAATAATGAAGGGTTTAAGGATCAGGCGCTTGGTTTTATAGAGGGCACTCTCAAAGCCGGAGGCGAAGCCATCAATCTAGATGTCGATCTTGATTTGGAAAACCTGGCACCGACTTCATTCGATGTAGAAGGTGGTGTTATTGGTCAGGCGGCTAATGGTTTAGGTACTCTCACCCAGAGTATAACCGGAGGAGGTGGTCGCTCGGTTACTACGTTGGTACTGCAACAGGATGGGAACGAGGCAACTGCGGGAGAAGTCGAAGTTCAAGACTCTGTATTGCTGTCTGAAGAGGGTAGAGCGAAGCTTCAGGAGCTTGCAGATCAAAATGATGTGGAGCTGGACGACGTCGAATTAGGAGACCTGATTGAGCAAGTTCTTGACGATAATCCAGGTTTTCGGACAGGCTCGAGCGCTGACCTTGTTGCAGAGCTTGGCGGCACTGACATAGACGGCGCATCCGCCGGAGCGATTGAATATAGCCAAAGTGGTGACCTTGTTATGCTCGGAGAGGATTCGCAGGGGGCGCTCGTTCAGTCAATTGGTGGTGGCGGTGGTCAGTTAGAGTTGCGTCTTTACACTGCACCTGAAATTCCTAACCCCGCCCCGATTGAATCTCTACCGATAGAGCAGCAGTCAGCCTCTGAAACGTTGGATAGTCCCGTGCCTTTGCAGGCGTCTCTAGGCGCACCTGCGCCTTTGGCGGCGGCGCTAATTGAGCCGCTCACACCGGTGATCCCTGCCGTTCCTAACTTCAGGGTTTTGACTTCTCAAGTGGGAACTATTGGTGGTAGCGATAACAACGGTGGCGAAGTCACAGCAAGCCGTTCTGGTGTCGTCATGACAACAGGCGATTATTCTCCAGGGGTGGTTATGCAGAGCATCGGTGCTGGCGGAGGGCAGCTAAGCTCTACCGGTTTTGATGTCATGATGCTCGCGGTGGGTGCGACTGGCGGAGCGTCAGGCGACGGCGCAGATATCAGTTACAGCAATGACGGCGATGTTTATACCTCGGGTATTCTGTCCCACGGGGTTGTCGTTCAGACAATTGGCGGCGGCGGCGGGCTGTCGATCTCTGACACTAGCGCTGACAATGTCTTTGTATCGCGTAACGTTGATAATAAGGGGGACGGCGGTAATGTAAATTACGCGCAAGCGGGTAATGTTCTCACCGAAGGAGAGCGCTCCTATGGCATAGCAATCCAAAGTTTGGGCGGCGGCGGTGGAATCGTTGATAGCGAATTTTTCGGCGCCTCCGGCGGGGAAGGTATCGCGAAAGACGTCTTTGTCCAGTTGGCGGGCAGTGCAACTGTCAGTGGTAATAGTGGCATAGCTCTGCTTGCTCAGACAGAAGCTCGTGATGGTTCTGGAAATATCGGTTTCGATGTCAGTGGCACTTTGACAGCAGCGGGCGATTTCAGCACAGGGCTTCTTGGCATCACAAGAAGTGACGCAGATTCGGGTGATATGGCTATCCTGTTGGGAGGAGATGCAATAGCAAGTGGCATTAGCGCGGTTGGATTGGATGTCCTCCAACAGAGTGTATTATCTGTCGGTAAGATCGATGTCGATGTCGCTGGCAATGTGTCTGCCAGCGGAAAAGACAGTACTGGCATTCGTGGCGGTGCTGTTTCAGATAAGATCTCGGAAGCAACATCATTGATCATAGGCGGTTCTGCGGTAGCAACTGGCATTAGATCTACGGCTATCGACTTAGCCCTTACGGGCAGTGAATTAGCTGCCGACATCGGGCTGAGTGTCGGCCGCGACCTGGTTGCATCAGGAAACTCTAGCACAGGCGTTTCTTTACTTACCGATGCTCAAACAGCAGGAGCGGTAGGTGCTCAAGTGGGTGGAAGTGTTGTATCCGATGGCACTGGGTCCGTTGGTATAAGCGCGGCTAGTGTCGGTGTTTCTGAATCAGGGAATATCAATGTCGAGGTTATTGGCGGTGTTAGCGCAGGTGGCGCTTCCTCTATCGGTATCACCGCTGAGAGCGTTTCTAACGGTGCAACCGGTTTTGCCGGCGTTGCTGTCGATGGCGATGTCAGTGTAAACGGTAAAAATGCCCTCGGTGTAACTGCGATATCTGCTGCAGGTGTGGATGTTGCTATTGGTTCCAATGCTGTGGTCTCAGGTGATAGCGCTAGGGGCATCGAGCAAATCAGTAGCGGGGGTTCTGTCACGACATCTGTGGACGGGTTTATCGCGGTTGCGGGAGATAGCGCCTCAGGCGCAACTACCGAGGCTAAAACTGACGTTACCTTTACTGTTGCCTCTGCTGTGGAAGTATCAGGAGCGGGTTCATTAGGTGTTGAGCTAATAGGCCGTAACATTGAGGCTGAAGTTGGCGGCCCTGTGTTGGCGCTGGCCGAACTCGCCTTGGGAGTTTCCGCGCGGTCTCGAAGTGATGTTTCCTTTGAAGTTGGCTCTGCTGTTTCGGCCTCGGGAGAGAGCGCTACAGGCGTCAGTATCGAGTCAATAGGTGGGTCTGTACTCCTGGATATCGCTGAGTTTATATCAGCTTCAGGCGAATCTTCGGCCGCTGTTCGCGCCCTGGCAAATGACAGTCTGCAACTTAACGTAGCATCTGCCGTCGAATCAGCAGGTGAGAGCGCTATGGGCGTCGATTTATTCAGTGATCAGGGTGATTCATCGGTAGATATTGGTGGGTACGTGTTGGCGTCGGGTGACTCATCAACTGGTGTTCGCTCGGTGTCGCGGGAATCCAGCAGCCTTGTTGTTGGCTCCGCGGTGGAAGCTTCCGGCGACAATGCTGCAGGTATTGATGTTAAGTCTTATCGCGACAGCGCACAGCTAGCCGTTAAGGGCGTTGTGTTAGCGTCTGGAGACTCGAGCTCTGCTGTACGTATGGTCGCGAATAACGGTGGTTTGGTGTCGATGGATGCGGGGTCATCTGTTGTAACTCAGGGCGAGGGCTCACTCGCGGTCAATTTAAGAAGCGATGGCGCGTCTACAAGCGGTATTTCACTTGCTGTAGAGGATGACCTGCAAGTGAGTGGTCGGTCTTCTACTGGCGTCCAGGCGAAGGCGAACGGGAGTTCAGATTCCTCGGTAGCGCAGATAGCGCTTGGCGGAAGGGTGCTTGTCGACGCGGATGATGCGAGGGGACTTGCGGTTTCGACCAAGTCCTCGGAATCTAGTGCCGATATCGCTTTGGATGTCGGTGGGCTGATCTTTACGAGCGGGGCACAAGCTCTAGGTATCACGCTCGCTACCGAGGGAACACAAGCATCAGGCTCGGTGGTGGCTTTAATTGGGGGCGAGGCGGCTAATATAGGACAAGACTCGACGCTATTGAAAGCAAGTAGCGTTAGCGAAAGCGGCAGCTCCGGAGACGTTGCGGTTGCTATTAGTCAGTCGCTTATTACCGATGCACCGTTGGGTACCGGATTACGCCTTGTATCCTCTAGTGGTACTACCTCTGGATCTATTAGCGCAACTATTGGTGGCAATTTAGTGACTGCAGGCACCGCAGCTCAGGGCGTTAGCGTCAGAGCGTCAAGTGAAGGGATTTCTAGCGACGTCGACATTACCGTTGCTAGTGACACTTTGGCTGAGGGCGAGAGAGCGAATGGCGTCAATATTGTCACAAACGGCGAACAATCAAGTGGCAATGTTGACCTAAATCTTGGCGGTAATGTGCTGGCACTGGGAAACGGTGCCTATGGCGCCAAGGCCAGAAGTAACGGCGGTAACTTCTCTGGCAACTTGTTCGCGATTATCGAAGGGTCTGCGCTCGCGGAAGGTAAAAATAGCGTCGCACTCGACCTGGTCAGTCGTTCTGAAGGTACAGCTGGCAGCATTATATCGGCTATAAACAACGATGCATTTGCCAGTGGTCGAAAAAGTACAGCGATTAGATTGCAGAGCTTTGGAGGAGACAGCTCAGGTACTATTGATCTGAACGTGGCGGGAGCGTTAACTGCCTTTGGCGAAAACTCTCGTGGCGTGGATATGCGTTCTTTTGGTGACAATGTTTCCGGAGAGCTAGTGTTTGAGTTAGCCGGACTTGCGCAGGGTGAAGGTACTGGCTTGACCCTGATTGAACTAGTGTCTGAGTCATCAGCCAACAGTTCTGATTCTGTGACCACGAGCGAGTTTGCCCTTAGTGGCAACTCATTAAGAACATCGGTTGCAAGCCCCCTGATTGCAGGAGCCTATTCAGGATCTGTAAATTCAGCATCACCCAAAAACCTTACCCCCTTGCCAGGTTCTCAGTCTGGTAACGTTTCAGTGACTTTAGCTGAAAGCTTAATGGTGATGGGTGAAAACAGTCGCGGTATTGTCTTGACCTCATCTAGCGATGGTGTAGCTGGCAATGTTTCTCTGGATGCTGCTAGCAACATGGCGGTGAACGGGCCTGGATCATCGTTAATCGTTGCCCAAAGCGTCGGTGGTGATCAATCCGGAGACGTTGATATTGCGTTAAATGGGAATGTTGCAGCGCAAGGCAGTCAGGCAGTTGCTGTTACCGCGCGGAGTGTAAGTGGCACCGGAGTCGTCGGTGATATCACAATTGCGAACCAGGCGGGTCAGAGCTTATATGCCGGTAGTGGCGGCATAGGTGTGAAGATTGATGGCGGAGATGCCAACCGTGTGGTTCTGCGTGGAGAAAGCATGACTGCTGATGGGCTCTCTGGTGATGTGATTGTTGCAAGCTCAGGCAATGAGGTGATCGAAAACTTCGGTAGCGTCATTGGAGAGTTCAATCTCGGTTCTGGTGTTAATCGTTTCATAAACAATGCCGGTGCGACTTTAATTGCGGGGCCAACGCTTGCTGTGGGTCGTAATCAGAGCTGGCTGGTGAACGAGGGCACTATGGCGCTCGGGGGAGTTGCCAATGCGCAATCCACCGCTTTAATCGGCAGCTTTGAGCAGACCTCTGCGGGAGAGGCTTATGCAGAGCTCGATTTTGGAACAGATGTCATCGATCAAATTGTGACTACCGATCGCGTGAAGCTTGATGGGCGATTGTACTTGACGCTGATGAATCCGCGATTAGTCCCAGCTGGAGATTTTTCTAAAGCTCTCTACACCGGCGAAGCCGGGGTCGAAGATGCGGGACTACAGTTGATTACCAGTGAATCATTGGTAATCAACTATGCGATCAACTACTCGTCGGGAACAGCGGCAATGCTTGATTACACTGTAGACTTCGCGCCCAGTTGGTTGATGGCCAATCAGCAGGACGTGGGCACTTACCTTAACAGCGTGCAAAATGCTGGTAGTTCAGATGCTCTAAGTCAAACAATCGTTCAATTGCTGTATCAGGAAAACAGGGATGAGTACGCTGGTTACCTGACATCTATGACGCCAGAGTTTTATGGTGAGCAGGTATTGCAGTTTGTGAAATCAAGCCAAACCTTTGCCAGTAAAATGTTGAGTTGTAAGCAAGCAGGCGGGGATTATCGCTTTACCAGCGAGGGTAACTGCGCCTGGGTGCATGCAGGCTTTGAAAGTTTTGAATACGATGAGTTTGGGTCGTCTGAGTTTGACTCTGATGTTTATTCATTGGGTGCCCAGGTAGCTTTCGGCGATCATTGGTTCGCTGGGATAGGCGCTTCTCGCGAAGACGTCGACGGCGAGGGCAATAGGAAAGCTTGGTCTTCTGATGGAACAACAACACAGCTGGGTCTTTCGTTGAAATACCAGCCCAACCAGTGGAAGTTCGCTGGTGTCTTGACTTATGGACGCAACGAAACTGAGACGATTCGAAATGGGCGTGTCTTGAATTCCTTCGCGGCTCGGGGAGATCGAGATAGTGACTCGCTCGGGCTGTTACTTTATGGCGGCTATGACTTTGAGTTTTCGAAGAGTTATCTGCGACCCGCATTGGAGCTAGGTGTCAATCGTATCAATGCTGAAGATTTGGTAGAGGCAGGTGCTGCTGAACTTGACTTGGTGCTAGCTGACACAAGCGAGACTTTTACTTGGATTAGGCCCTCTGTAGAAGCTGGTTATGAGTACGCTCTTGAAAACTCTGGCAGAGTCAGAGTTTATGCGCGAGCTGGTTTGCAGCGGTATATGGGCGACGATTACACCAAGGTTGAGGCGGGTTTGGCAGGTGCGGGGATTTTGGCCGACCCAATTTCTACCGAGATCGGACTGGGGCAAAATTCCATATTGGGGGCTGTAGGAATAGACGTACTGTTCTCTAACGAGATGACCTTACAGCTTCAGTATCGCCACGAAACTGCCGATGATATTGAACTCAATGCAGGGCAGCTTAAATTCAGCATGCCTTTCTAGGGAGCAAAATCACGCGCCGGGCTAGCATTTGTCTGCTCGGCGGGTGATTTAATTAGTGGGCTTTGATGCTGCTCCCTCCGTGCGGCTTACATGGTCGACCGCAGCTATCGTCTTGGCGCAGCTGGTGGCCCTAGAACCCCCTAAGACCTCTTGTTTGCATTGAATGTTCGCAAACTTTGCAATTAGCCTGTTAAACTTTTTGCTGTCATTGTTTGCCTCGACTCCATGTTCTCCCCACCGCCTCTGGTGTATCCTTTCCCTCTTTACAGATAACAAGGCAAAATGGGGCATGACCTATCAGGTACTCGCGAGAAAATGGCGGCCTAAGAGTTTTAGGGAAATGGTTGGCCAGGAGCACGTGCTTCAGGCGCTGATCAATGCGCTCGATCACGACCGGCTACACCACGCCTATCTCTTTACCGGTACCCGCGGAGTGGGTAAGACCACTATTGCCCGCATTCTGGCTAAGTGCCTCAACTGCGAGCAGGGCGTTAGCTCCCACCCCTGTGGCGAGTGTGGGTCTTGCCTGGAGATCGCTGAGGGGCGTAGCGTTGATTTACTCGAGGTTGATGCCGCTTCCCGTACCAAAGTCGAAGATACCCGCGAATTGTTGGAAAACGTGCAATATGCGCCAACTCGCTCGCGCTATAAGGTTTATCTGATTGATGAAGTACATATGCTGTCGACCAGCAGCTTTAACGCGTTGCTCAAGACGCTGGAAGAACCGCCACCGCATGTGAAGTTTTTGCTGGCGACAACGGATCCCCAAAAATTACCGGCGACGGTGCTATCTCGGTGCCTGCAGTTCAATTTGAAAAATATGCCTCCCGAGCAAATTGTCGGTCATCTGGCCAATGTGCTGGAACATGAAATGGTCAGCTTTGAGGAGCCCGCCCTCTGGTTGTTAGGCAGGGCAGCCTCCGGCAGTATGCGAGACGCACTTAGTTTAACCGACCAAGCCATCGCTTTTGGCTCGGGAAAGTTGATAGAAACCGACGTACGCAGCATGCTAGGCAGCGTAGACCTGAGCTTTGTTTATCAGTTATTGGAAGGCGTTGCTGCTGGAGATCCGGCAGAATTGCTGGCTATTGTTGGGCGCATGGCAGAGCATGCCCCCGATTTTGAAGGCAGCACGGACGAACTCATTTCTATGGTGCACAGGGTTGCAGTCGCTCAGGCGGTCCCCGACGCTATTGATAACAGTTGGGGTGATGCTGACCGGGTCGCGGCATTGGCGCAGTCGATAGGCGCGGAAGATGCCCAACTGTTCTACCAGATTGCCATCAACGGTAAGCGTGACATGGCTCTGGCGCCTGATCCACGCAGTGGTTTTGAAATGTTATTGTTGCGCATGTTGGCTTTCCGGCCAGCAGCGGTTATCGACGAATCTCTGGGTGCAGCTGATCTGCAACCAGCGCCATTAAATCCGGATCAAGGAAGTACCGCTGGGGAGGTCGGCGCTACTGCAAAAAAGCCCCATGAGCCTCGACAGGAGGCAGTGCCTTCTATCGAGTTGCAGGCCCCAGAGGTCTCGCCCCAGCGCCCAACGGAGCGACTGAAGCCGGAGCAGCCGTCTAACGATGCGGACCCCGCTTCACGGCAGGCTGCGCCGCTGGTTGGTAGCCCACCCCTAGAGGTCCCAGAGTCGATTCCAAAGGTGACAGGGGTGATTCTCGAGCCCAGCCCTGAGAACTGGCCGCAGTTGCTTTCACAATTGGGTCTGTTGGGGATGGTGCAGAGTATTGCGAGCAACATGCAATTGATTGAGGCTGCAGCCGGGCAGCTCGAATTCGTTCTGGATACTGACAATGCCTCGCTGTTTAACGACGGTCATTGTGACAAAATCCGCCTGGCGTTGCAGAACTATCTCGACAGAGAGTTGTCTGTTTCGATAACAGTAGGCGAGCCTCCGGGAGAGACCCCTGCAATGATTCAGGCAAAGGCTGCAAGTGAGCGGCAAAAGCAGGCTATTGAAGCAATTGAAAGTGACCCGCGACTGCAAGCATTAATCACAAAATTTGACGGTCAGTTGGATCGCGCGTCCATCGCGCCGCTGGATTCCTGAGGAACAAAGAATGAAAAACATTTCGGACCTGATGCAACAGGCGCAAAAAATGCAAGCAGATATGCAAAAGGCGCAGGAAGAACTCGCTAAAGCCGAAGTGCTCGGCGAGTCTGGCGCCGGTATGGTCAGCGTAGTAATGACTGGGCGTCATGACGTAAAACGGGTAACTATAGACCCGGCTGTACTGTCTGAAGATAAAGAGGTACTCGAAGACCTGTTGGCGGCTGCCGTCAATGATGCAGTACGTAAAGTGGAGTCCCATAATCAGCAGGCTATGTCAGGCCTGGCCTCGGGGTTGAACATTCCTCCGGGCTTCAAGATGCCGTTTTGAACGAGTTACCAAACCAGTGAAATTCAGCCCTGCTCTACAGGAGTTGATGGAGGCCCTGAGGTGTTTGCCCGGAGTGGGTCCTAAGTCTGCCCAGCGAATGACCCTGCACCTGCTTGAACGAGACCGGGAAGGCGCCAGCGAGTTGGCCGGTGCATTGCAAAGTGCTGTCGATAAAATCGATCACTGTTCTCGCTGCCGCAATTTCACCGAGTTTGACGTCTGTGAAATTTGTGCCGATATCAAACGGGATGTCAGTACGATTTGCGTGGTAGAAACTCCCGCCGATGTGTTGGCGGTGGAGCAGAGTGGCAGTTTCAGGGGCATATACTTTGTATTAATGGGGCACCTGTCGCCCATCGATGGCATTGGCCCGGCAGAAATCGGGCTCGACAAGTTTCAGCAGCGGGTAGTGGATGAAGGCATTGAAGAAGTCATTTTGGCGACCAACCCAACCGTAGAGGGAGAGGCCACCGCCTATTACCTCTCGGATGCATTGCAGCGACAGGGCGTGAACGTGTCGCGTATCGCCCATGGCGTTCCTCTGGGCGGCGAGCTCGAGTACGTAGACGGTAGTACCCTGGCTCACGCGTTTTCCGGCCGCAGGCCGGTGGAGTAAATAATGGATTGGCAGTTAGTAGAGTCCGACGCCGCGCTTGCAGAGCTTATGGACGCCGCGATCGGCTGCGATGCTGTCATGGTCGACACTGAGTTTATGCGTCGTAACACCTTTTATCCCCAGGTGGCCTTGGTGCAATTGTGTTTTTGTGGTGGTGGCGCCACCGGCACCGCCTGGATGATTGACCCCCTGAAAATCGAAGATCCGGCGCCACTGGCCAACCTGTTCAAGGACGCAGGTGTCATCAAAATACTGCACTCGGCGAGTGAAGATCTTGAAGTCTTTCAACGGTGGCTGGGGGTATTGCCCTTACCCTTGTTTGATACTCAAAAAGCCGCGGCGCTGGTCGGACTGGATTTTGGACTGGGTTATCGCTCCATGGTGCTGGAGCTTTGCAATGAAGATCTACCCAAGGGCGAAACACGCTCCGACTGGCTGCAGAGACCGCTTACGGAGTCACAGTGCCACTACGCCGCCCAGGATGTGATTTGGCTACTTGATGCCTACCAGATCATTGCTGAACGCTGCCACAATATGCAGCGCTATGATTGGGTATTGGAGGATGGAGAAGAAGCTTGCCGTGGGCTTGCTTCCATGAGTGGTGCTCAGTATTACCGGCGTATCAAGGGCGCCTGGAAGCTTGAGCGAAGGGAGTTGGCTGCACTGATTGCAATTTCTGAGTGGCGCGAGCGCACCGCCCGGGAAAAAGATAAGCCACGCAGTTGGATTATTGATGATAAGGCTTGCCTGCAGCTTGCCCAGGTTGGGCCTGCGAATATGAATGATCTACGGTCCAAGATCGAAATGCACGGGTCTTCTATGCGTCGTTACGGAGAAACCCTCCTCGATCTAGTGGCGGAACAATCGGCCGTTCCAGAGGCAGAGTTGCCAGCCACCTTGCCAGCGCCTTTGAATTCCGTCCAGCGCAAACAGATGAAAAAATTGAAGCAAATAACCGAAAAAATAGCGTTGGACTTGGGCGTCGCACCGCAGGTGCTGGTGGCCAGCAAGGACTATGAAGTCTTGATTCGCAAAGATCCTGAGCAGCCAGCCGCCTGGGCCGGCTGGCGTCGTCAAAAAATTATTGAGCCACTGCGCTCATTGCTGGAAGGGGATGTTGCTTGAAACACCTGGTGGAGATTTTTCGCAGTTCACGTAAAGAAGAAATGTATCTTTACGTGGAAAAAGCGAATGGACTTAAAGATGTCCCGGAGATCTTAATGAAACAATTCGGGGAGCCCGAAAGCGTCATGACGCTGGTTTTGGAGCCCACTCGAAAGCTGGCGCGAGTCAGTACGGCAGAGGTGCTGGAAGGACTTGAACGGAACGGCTTTTTTTTGCAGATGCCACCGACCGCCGCAGAGCTGCTGCGCAGAGAGGGTAGTCGTGAGTGAGTGGTGGAACGAATTATCACTTGCGCAATTAGATAATGAGCAGTGGGAAGCATTGTGTGACGGTTGCGCCAAGTGCTGTCTGCACAAGCTAGAAGACGAGGACAGTGGCGAGGTTTTTTACACACGCGTGCGTTGCCAGTACCTGCTGGAAGACACCTGTCGATGCAGTGATTACCCCCAGCGTTCGGTGATGGTGCCCAACTGCATCAGGTTGGAAAAAGAGTCCGTTGCATCGCTGGACTGGTTGCCGGCCACCTGTGCTTACCGACTGCGTTCACACGGTCAACCATTGCCAGTCTGGCACTATTTGGTCTCCGGCAGCCCAGACACGGTGCACCAAGAGGGCGTATCCATTCGAGGCAAAGCTCTTTCTGATGAATATGTACACCCGGATGGCTACGATGAACATATCATAACCTGGACGGAATAGGAGTAAACAGGTGCTGAGTGAAAGTTCCTATCTTATGGCGATTTATGTCTATTGTGGCGCTGCCATCATGTTGTTGCTGTGTCTGGCCTGGTGGCTTGGTCGCCGGTGGCCGAACGTCTGGGTAGCGCTATTGATCCTGGTGAGTGCCGCATTGCTGCTTACCCCGGCATACCCGCGTGAGGAAGTAGATACGCTGGCACCAGCGTTAATAGTCGCCGGGTTCCAAATGGCAACAGAGGGTTTTGAATCAGCTCGTCATGCCTTAAAGCCGCTGACCTATAGTTGTGGCTTCGCTATTTTATTGGCGCTGGTGTTCAGGTTAGTGTTCTTGCGATCAGGGAGAACGTCAGCCTCCAGCAATGCCGAAAAAGCGGAGTCCAACTGAATGAGTTCGTTTCGGCAATTATCCAGCCTGGTGTTGCTGCTATGTTTATTCTCCTGCTCATCGTTGGCGAGCAGCGCCAGTTTGAAGCCCGATTTACGCATCTTGATTGATGTTTCCGGAGGGATGAAGACGTCGGATCCCAGAAATCGTCGAGCGTCTGCGCTGGTCCTGTTGGTGAACTTGCTTCCCGACGGTGCCAAGGCTGGCATATGGGTGTTCGGCAAAGAGGCTGAACTTTTGGTGCCTCACGGCTTGGTGGATGCAGCCTGGCGTCAACAGGCCCAGCAAGCTATTGCAACTCTTAAGGCCGCTGGTCAGAGAACCAATATCCCTGCCGCCCTTGAACAGGCCACTGCAGACCTTGAACAGCCGACTTCCGGTTATCGCACTAGTGTCTTATTGCTCACCGCGGGTAAGGTTGATGTTGCAGAATCGCCAATCATCAACGTTAACGAGTCACGGAAACTGTTGAATGGACGGGCCGTAGAGTTGGGTGAACTGGGTGTGCCGGTGCATACCATAGCGTTTTCTGCGCAGGCTGATGCCATGCTCTTGCGTTCCCTTGCACGGCAGACTAATGGCACATCGCGGCAGGCAGACTCGGCAGACGAGCTGAGTGTTATGTTTATGAGGGTACTGGAGATGGTAGCCCCCGTGGCCCAAGTTCCCATTATCCATCGTGAATTTACTGTTGACGACCGCGTACAGCAATTATCAGTGCTGACCTTTTTTCAGCGCGGTAAAGGCAAATTAAGATTGATTGATCCAGACGGTGTGATCCTTTCATCAGAAGATGAATCAGAGCGAGTGGACTGGTTTCGTAATCAACAGTTTGCATTGGCTACTGTAAATAACCCAGGCGAAGGGAGCTGGCGACTGAAGATGCCTCCAAAGGCGTTTGCCAGGGCATTGATCGTTTCTGACCTGGAGTTAGAGGTGGGCCCGCTGCCTAATTACGTGCCCGCGGGACAACAGGCCGAGTTGACATTGCATCTGTCTGATCAAGGTACGGTGATCACTGATCAGGAGGTGTTATCGGGCTTTAACGTCAGTTTGAGAGTCAAGGGTCCCCTGGGGAATAACGACATTGTGGTCGTCGATAGCCCTTCCACTGATGGGGTTTATCGGGTGGTAACCCCGGTTTTAGCCCAGCCGGGCCGTTATCAACTGCTGCTTAGGGTCGATACCCAATCCTTGCGACGAGATTTGCCGATTTATTTGGAGGTTGAGGTGCCGGCGGAGCAGCCGACGCTGGTGACCCGTGGACAGGAGATGCCCGAAGACGACTTTAAAGCACCATTGATGTGGTTGGCGGGTGTCTGTGGTCTTGTGTTGCTGGGCGTCTGGTTTATTTTGCGTCGCCGCGAACAACGTAAACTTGCCCTTTGGCAAAAACGCGCTCGCGAAATTGGCCGCAATGGCTCAAGCAGGTTCTCGACGAGTTCCGCGAGCGCGAATGAGGCTGGTGACCAACTTGATTAGTCAGTTACCAATCGGTACGCTTGGCGGCTTTGAAAATTTAACAGGTAATAGTTCAGATGAAATTTGAAGGAACCGAGAGATACGTTGCCACTGATGACCTGCGCATGGCGGTTAACGCAGCTGTTGTTTTGGAGCGCCCGCTATTGATCAAGGGCGAGCCTGGAACAGGCAAGACCATGTTGGCGGAGGAAGTGGCAGAAGGGCTCGGCAAGCGGCTGATTCAGTGGCACATCAAATCGACCACCAAAGCCCAGCAGGGTCTCTATGAATACGATGCGGTGTCGCGCTTGCGTGACTCCCAGCTGGGCGACGCCAAAGTGCAGGACATCGCCAACTACATTAAACAGGGCAAACTCTGGGAGGCTTTTGATTCCGATGAGCAGGTGGTCCTGCTGATTGATGAAATCGACAAGGCCGATATTGAATTCCCCAACGACTTGTTGGTCGAGCTGGATCGCATGGAATTCTTTGTGTATGAAACCGGAGAGACTATCAAGGCCAAGCAGCGCCCGATTATCATCATTACCAGTAATAATGAGAAAGAATTGCCGGATGCGTTTTTGCGGCGCTGCTTCTTCCACTTTATCAATTTCCCTGATCGGGACACCATGCGTGAAATCGTCGCCGTTCACTACCCGGATATTTCCAAGACACTGGTGCAAGAAGCCATGGAAGTATTCTTCGATCTGAGAGGAATCCCCGGTCTGAAGAAAAAGCCTTCTACCTCGGAGTTGATCGATTGGCTGAAATTGCTAATGGCCGATGAGATTCCGGATGAGATTCTCAAGGATCGTGACCCCACCAAGGCGATTCCACCGCTATACGGCGCGTTAATGAAAAATGAGCAGGACGTACATTTGTTGGAACGTTTAGCCTTTATGCATAGACGCGAGACACGCTGAGGCTAGCTCTGTGCTGATTAATTTTTTCCATGGCCTGCGTGATGCGGGCGTCCCGGTAACTACCCGAGAGTTGTTGGATCTGCTGGAAGGTATGAAACGGCGGGTGGTGTTTGGCTCAATGGATGAGTTCTATTACTTCAGCCGTACTTGCATGGTCAAGGACGAGAAGTACTTCGACCGTTTTGACCAGGCCTTTGGGTTGCACTTCAAGGATCTGGAAGCGCTTGACGATGTGATCGAAGCGCTTATCCCCGATGACTGGCTGCGTTCCGAGTTTCTTAAAAATCTGTCCGAAGAAGAAAAAGAAAAAATTGAATCCCTGGGCGGGCTGGAAAAGCTCATCGAGGAATTCAAAAAGCGACTGGAAGAGCAGGAAAAGCGCCACGAGGGCGGTAACAAGTGGATTGGCACCGGCGGCACTTCGCCGTTCGGCCAGGAAGGATACAATCCTGAAGGCGTTCGGGTAGGGCCTAACGGGCGCAACAAAAAGGCAGTAAAAGTTTGGGACAAGCGCGACTTCAAAAACCTGGACGATAGCGTTGAGCTGGGTACTCGCAATATCAAGGTAGCTATGCGCCGATTGCGCAAGTTTGCACGCACCGGCGCCGCCGATGAGCTGGATCTGGATGACACCATTACCTCCACCGCCCGCAACGCAGGCCTGCTGGATATCAAGATGGTGCCTGAGCGTCACAACGCGGTAAAAGTGCTGCTATTTTTTGACGTGGGCGGTTCCATGGATCCCCACGTAAAAGTGTGTGAAGAGCTGTTCTCAGCGGCGCGCACAGAGTTCAAGCACATGGAATATTTTTACTTCCATAATTTCCTGTATGAAAATGTTTGGAAGAACAATGTTCGACGGCACAACGAACGGACCTCCTTGCTGGATGTGCTGCATAAATACAGTCACGATTACAAAGTGGTGTTCGTGGGTGATGCTTCGATGTCACCTTATGAAATTCTTCAGCCAGGTGGCTCTGTGGAGCACTGGAACGAGGAATCGGGCGAAGTTTGGATGCGCCGCCTGCAAGAAGTTTATGACAAAGTGGTCTGGATAAACCCTGTTCCCGAAGAAGAGTGGCAGTACACCCAGTCGGTGGCTATTACCCACAAACTGCTGGAAGGTAAAATGTATCCGCTTACGCTCAAGGGGCTTGAGGAAGGTATGGGCTATCTCTCCAAGTAGGGAGGTCTTAGGTCTCAGGGTTCGAGCAGGCGCTTACCTTACCTTTGCAAGGCTCCCCGCAAAGGCAATCAAGCTGGCGGTAACCGCTACATTCAGTGACTCCACTCCATTGTTCATCGGTATCGACAACGACTTGTCGGCCAGCTGGACGACGTCTTTTGATACGCCTTCGGTTTCGTTGCCCAAAACGTAAGCAACGTGTTTTTTAGGCGTGAATTCAAACAAAGTCTGGCTTGCATTAGCTTCAAGGCTACAAATTTCTACCTCTTGCTGTGCCAGTCGTCGCAATGCGTTTACCTGGGAGTCGCACATTACCAACGGTGCTCGATAGAGCGTGCCGGCGCTTGCCTTGATCACCAGGGGTCCCAGGGCAGCGTTGCCCTTGCTTGACCATAGCACGGCGTCTATGTGGCCGGCCGCGGCTGAGCGCAAAATCATTCCCAGGTTTTGCGGGTTGGTAATGCCGTCCAGTGCGAGGATACGTTGCGGGGCGAGTCCAGGTAGTTCCTCAACATAGGTTTGTAACGAGCGAAAACTCGGGCAAAGAATATCCAGCGCTACTCCCTGGTCCTGCTTGCCGTTCTTGGAGATACGGGCAAGCGCCTCGCGGCTGTGCTCGTGGACCGGGATGCTTTTTTTTGCGGCCGCATCAAGTAGTTCGGTAATAATGCCGCCGCCGCGGTTGCTACTGGAAAGGTGTAATGCGTGGCACTGGAGCAGGGGGTCTCGCAGGGCTTCCAGGGCTGGTTTACGGCCATAAACTGTCAGCACACGCTCGAAAAACGCTTTTTTCTGGGTGTAGTCTTCGCTGTCCTGCATGCTCACGCTTTGGCCTCTCTTTCCCGCTGTAATTGCTCTCGAAACATGCCTGGAGAGATACCTGTCCACTTCTTGAAGGAGCGATAAAAGGCTGAGTTGTCCTGGAAGCCCATTATCGCCGCAATGGCGTCAATGGAGAGCTCATCCTTGTGCATATATTGAACTGCGAGTTCGCGACGTAAGTCATCTTTCAACTGCTGAAAGCTGGTTCCTTCAGCAGTAAGGCGCCGATGCAAAGTGCGCGGGGACATGTTCAGCTGCGACGCCGCACCGCTTGCTGTGGGCAGTCTCTCTGGGCCGGCAGAGACCAGAATCTGCTCTACTTTAGCCGATAGGTTTTTCAGGTTACCGGGCACGTCACGTTTAACCAGGGGGTAGGGCGCCAGTCGCAGGAATTCTCTCAGGCTTGCCTCGCTTTGAACAATGGGGTGCCGCAATAACTGCCGGGAAATGACCAGACCTGAGTTATCCATGTCAAAGGCAACAGGACAACCGAATAATTTTTCGTAGTGCTGGGTACTTGCCGGTGCCGAGGCTCTTAACTGAACTGCTTGCAAGGGCATTTCTCTGCCAATCAGCCAGCTATAGAAGCGGTACATCATGAGCAGGATATTGGCATGCCCTATGTGCTCACTGTCGCTCTCCTGGGGGGCGGAGCGCTGAAACAGGCATAGCATCTGGTCATCTTGCAGAGGCACCAGAGGCCCGCTTATGCGCTCTCTGGACGTATTCCGGTACTGGTCGCAGTAATCGTGAAACTCCCAGGCGCGAATAAGGGCCTGCTCCAGGGTTGGACAGTGAATGACGAACAGGCACATCATCCGAAACGTGCCAGGCGGAGCATGGTATTCCTGTCCCAGGCCGAACGCCTCGTCCTGAAGCAGCTCCATCAATAAGCCATAGAGCTTGCTGTAGCTGGCGGTCGTGATTTCTGTTGTTTCCGGGTTTTGATCTGCCAGGGGGTTAAAGTCCAGACCGATGTGTTGCAGCGCTCGTTCCAGTGGATAGCCCTGATCAATCACCACTCGCAAGAGGGTATTGAGCGTTTTCAGGGGCATGGTGTTCACAGCGCTAATGTTTCCCAGTATTGACTGCAGAGGCGGGGAGATGGGCGAGGTATCTGGCTTTACGTGCCCTCTGCCAGCGCGGTAATTCGATCGGCGGACGCCTTGATGCGGGCGGCGATCTCCTCAATCCTGGCGCCGGTGACCTGGCCGCCTAAAGATCCGGCGACAAAACACATGACTGGAAGCTTATTTTCGATAAAAACCGGTACGGAAATAGTGCTCACGTCGTACTTGGCTTTTGGATCAATACGATCCAGGTGAAAGTATTCGTCACACAGATCGTGCTGATAACGATTCGCAGCGTCTTCGAGTTCGGTCAGACTCCAGGAGGTGTGGATACGAGCCAACTCTTTTGTCAGTTTGACTTCAGCTTTGGTTTTGAGTGTGACTTCGTAGCCGCGTGCGCGAATAGCAATTAGCGCAACCCTAAGCTTTTGATCCAGTTTTTCGTTGTACTCGCCGCG
Source organism: Candidatus Seongchinamella marina (assembly GCF_026262685.1). Lineage (NCBI taxonomy): Bacteria > Pseudomonadati > Pseudomonadota > Gammaproteobacteria > Cellvibrionales > Halieaceae > Seongchinamella > Candidatus Seongchinamella marina. The sequence goes on along the minus strand of NZ_SHNP01000002.1, from coordinate 612,886 downwards.
GGATTCATGAGCGCGGCTCAGCCACGCCTCCAGGTGTTTAGCGGGAGAGAAGGCGGTGAAACAGGCGGCCACTGGCGCTGTATTGGGCAGGCGCAGTCCCAGTTGGAATGAGTCAATCAAGGGCTGTGCTTTACCGTAGAGCGCTAGTAGGACCATGTGTTGTTTGGAGCGTCCGGTGACCGCGAAGCCAACGTCCAGGTCTTGCTGCAGGCTTTCCAACTCTGGCCTGGCATATTCCAGTACCGGGAACTGAGCAAAAGCGGCATTGCCCGCAGCGATAATAGAGGGGCCTAGTCGGTAAGCCTTGGTTTTCGGATGTTGAACTAGAAACCCGTAATTGGCCATAGTGGTGAGGATCGCATGGCAGGTAGCTTTATTGAGGTTTAGCCTGCGTGTCATCTCGGTCAGGCCAAAGGCCTGGTGAGGGTTGGCCATCAAAAGGTCCAGAATCGCCAGAGCGCGGGCTGTCGGTTGTGAAAAAAGGGCCAAACTAATACTCCCGGCAGGAACACCGACTGCGTCGGTGCGTGCAAATTTTAGTATAAAATGTTGTACTTGTTTTGGTATGGTAACGCCGCGAGGTAGGCTACAGCAAGCCTGCTGTTATCGATGCTAAAGTGAATAGCCAGCGTGCCTCGTGGCAGAGCTCCGGAGAATTGAGACCAACGTGTTAATCCTGTATGGAACCAGCGCCTGTCATCTGTGTGAAATCGCCGCTGACTTGCTGCGCGATGCGAGCCTCGAATTCGAGGAAGCCGATGTCAGTGAGTCGGACGTGTTGTTTGAACGCTATGGCCTGACGATTCCCGTGCTTAAGCGAGAGGACGACGCAGAACTGAACTGGCCTTTTGACGCAGCCCGGTTGGCAGCCTTTGTCAGTTAGTTGCCTACGCGAACCGCCAGTACGTCGCAGCTGGCGCCGTGGAGTACACCGTTGGCAGTAGAGCCCATTAATAGGGCGAGGCCATAGCGGCCGTGGCTGCCGACGACGATCAGATCTGCGCTGATTTCCTCTGCCATGGCATGAATTTCAACCTCCGGTCGGCCAAGCACGATATGCTGATGATCTTGGTCTATGCTGTTTTGCTCGGAAAAGCGCTTTAGCTGCTCAGTTGCCTGATTCTGTATTTCATCCTGCAGACCGGAAAAATCCATGGGGATATCCACCCCGTAGGCGAAACTGAGAGGTTCGATGACGTGGATAATGTGAAGTTCGCAGTCGCTGTTGTCGGCTATACCTTGCGCCCGTTGCGCAACTTGGTTGGACTCATCACTCAGGTCGATGGCGACCAGAACTTTTTTATATTGAGACATGCGTTCGCTCCGCGCTTTCAGGATTAGCAGGGCTTTAGTTATAGCATAGAATCCGGTCTGGGCAATCCCGCCTCTGGCTTGAATTTGATCTGAATCAGGAATCTTGTTGATTGAAATACCTACTGATCTTGTTGGTGATTGCTTTGGCCTTGGCGCCGCTGACCCACTTTTTGCCCAGCAAACGGCAGCGCCTGATTGCCAAAATGCGTGAGTACGCCGCCGTGCACGGACTTTTTGTCGAATTTCGGGATCTGCCATCACGCGCAACGCGGCAAGGGCGTGAGGAGCGCAAGCAGCAGATTATTTATTACGGCAGGCGGTTGCCCCCTTCTCGTAAAGACGCCCGCAGCCGCACTGCCTGGGCATGTGAAGATGGCAACTGGCTATCTTTGGCCGAGAGAACGGCGGTGCCAGCCGCATTAGAGCAAATGCCTGCCACAATTCTGGCGGCGAGTCTCGATGAGGGGTCCTGCGGTATTTACTGGCTCGAAGTCGGCGATGAGGCCGATGTTAAACAGATTGTCAGCGCTCTGGAGGCTTGGCAAGGCCAGCTCTGATCGGGGTGTTTGGGGCTAAATTGACAGCCGAGCAATAAGCACTGATGCACGATTTTTCTTGACCGGGGCGGGATGGCGACTTATATATGCCCTTTTTTGACACAGGCTCGCACAGCGCCTTGCGAACTAACACATCGTTTGAATAGTAGGAATCAATGGGTAAATCACTAGTTATTGTCGAGTCGCCAGCGAAGGCCAAGACCATCAACAAGTACCTGGGCAAGGACTTCGTGGTGAAATCCAGCGTCGGTCATATCCGGGATTTGCCTACTGCGGGTAGTTCGACCTCCAAAGTGGATCCCAAGGAGAGAGCAGCCCAGGCAGCGATAACCCGTAAGATGGCACCCGCAGCAAAAGCAGCTCACCAGAAAAAGAAGAGTCGTGAGCAATTGATCCGCCGGATGGGGATAGACCCAGAAAAGGGTTGGAAGGCGAACTATCAGGTATTGCCCGGCAAAGAAAAAGTGGTCAACGAGCTGAAGAAACTGGCAGCTGACGCCGACTCCATTTATCTCGCTACCGACCTTGATCGCGAGGGTGAGGCGATAGCCTGGCATTTGCGAGAAGCGATTGGTGGGGATGATTCCCGCTACCAGCGAGTGGTGTTCAACGAAATTACGAAGAAGGCTATCACCGAGGCTTTTGAAAAACCTGCCTACCTTGATCAGGATAGGGTAAACGCTCAGCAGGCACGACGCTTTTTGGATCGGGTCGTTGGGTATATGGTCTCACCGCTGCTCTGGTCCAAGGTGGCCCGTGGCCTGTCTGCCGGGCGAGTGCAGTCTGTGGCGGTGCGTTTGATTGTGGAGCGCGAGCGAGAAATTCATGCGTTTATTCCCGAGGAGTATTGGGAGATTCACGCAGACCTGGCCACTCACGCAAAACAGGAAGTGCGGTTTCAGGTGCGCAAGCACAAAGGAGAGAACTTTCGCCCCGGAGATGAACAAAGCGCGAGTAAAGCGACCTCAGAATTGGAGTCGCTGCCTTATTCCATCAGTGGTCGAGAGGACAAGCCCACACGCTCCAAGCCACCGGCTCCATTTATTACCTCAACGCTGCAGCAGGCTGCGAGCACGCGCCTGGGGTACAGCGTCAAGAAGACCATGATGATGGCGCAACGCCTGTATGAGGCAGGCTACATCACCTACATGCGGACAGACTCGACCAATTTGAGTGCCGAGGCTGTCGCAGCCTGTCGCGGCTATATCGAATCCAATTTTTCCAAACGCTATCTGCCTGACAGCCCCAACTCATACTCCTCCAAGGAAGGTGCGCAGGAAGCGCACGAGGCCATCCGTCCCTCGGACGTCAATGTGCTGCAGGCGTCGTTGAAAGGTATGGAGCGCGACGCTGAGCGCCTTTATGAACTGATCTGGCGTCAGTTCGTTGCCGGTCAGATGCCTGCAGCGGAGTACACAGCCACCACAATTACCGCCAGTGCCGGTGATTACCAACTCAATGCGAAGGGCCGAATCATCCGCTTCGATGGCTATACCAAGGTGCAGCCTCCCGCCAGTCGTAAGGGTGACGATTCGGTGCTGCCAGACGTAAACGAAGGCGACGTACTGGCGCTGAAGAAGCTTGATCCGGTGCAGCATTTTACCAAGCCGACCCCTCGCTACGGAGAAGCGAGCCTGGTCCGCGAGTTGGAAAAACGAGGCATTGGTCGTCCGTCAACGTACGCATCGATTATTTCTACTATCCAGGATCGTGGCTACGCGCGCCTGGAGAATAAGCGATTTTATGCAGAAAAAATGGGCGACATTGTTACCCAGCGGCTACAGAAAAGCTTCCCCGATCTTCTGGACTATGGCTTTACCGCAGGTATGGAAGAACGGCTGGATGATGTTGCCGACGGCGATAGGGATTGGCGTGACCTACTCGATGCATTTTATGCCGAGTTCAGCGGATTACTGGAGGCAGCGGCAGAGCCCGAGCCTGCGGGGATGGAACCCAACGAACCCACAATGACTGACATCAAGTGCTCTAAATGTGACCGAGATATGCAGATACGGACTGCCAGCACGGGTGTGTTCCTGGGCTGCTCCGGCTACGCATTACCACCCAAAGAGCGCTGCAAAAACACGATTAACCTGACTTCTGGTGACGAGGCAATTCGCGAAGACGCGGATGACGAAGCCGAATCACGGCAATTATTGGAACGCCATCGTTGCAAGAAGTGCAACGCGGCGATGGACAGCTACCTGATCGACGAAGATCGTAAGCTGCATGTGTGCGGCAATAATCCGGACTGTGATGGTTTCGAAGTTGAGCACGGTAAATTCAAGATCAAAGGCTACGAAGGCCCCATTCTTGAGTGCGATAAGTGCAGTGCCGAAATGCAGTTGAAAAACGGTCGCTTCGGTAAATACTTCGGGTGTACCTCAGAGGAGTGTAAAAATACCCGCAAGCTGTTGCGCAACGGCGAAGCTGCCCCTCCGAAGATGAATCCTGTACCCATGCCCGAGTTGGAGTGTCAGAAAGTAGAAGATACCTACGTATTACGCGACGGCGCCGCTGGAATGTTTTTGGCGGCCAGCCAGTTTCCGCGTAACCGGGAAACCAGGGCACCTTTTGTCGATGAGTTGCTGCCTCACAAGAGTGAGATCGACTCCAAGTACAAGTTCATCTTTGCCGCACCAACAGAGGATGACGACGGTAATCGAGCTCAGGTGCGGTATAGCCGGAAGTCCAAAGAGCAATACGTGATGACCGAGAAAGATGGCAAAGCCACGGGTTGGAAGGCCTTTTATCGCAAGGGTAAGTGGGAAGAGGAACTCAGCAAGAGCAGGGCGCGCAAATAACATGAGCTCCGCTCGAGGTCAGGCGAATCACGCGCTCTACCTGGCCCGAATCCTGCTCGCCGCCTGGCGCCGTGATCTGGCGGCTGAGGCGGTTGCGACAATCACCTTAACCCAGGCATTTTTGCCGGCCGTTCGGCTGCACCTTGGGCATGCCTATGGCTGGTTTTTAGTTGAAATTACCCGTCCTGGCGGCTTGCCCGTCCAACCACCGCAGTGCGTTGCCGAGTTACCCGAAGTCGCTGATGGCAAAGCCGTGCCGGGAGAACTCTTGGAGTTTCAGCGCCTGGAGGAGAGCGGCTGGATTGGCGAAATGCTTTCTGCCGATTCGCTCCCAAGTCCAATCGCAAGCTTGGGCAACCTTGCAGTCAGTTCACCTGCACCCGGGTTTGACCAGGCTTCGCTTTGGGCTGCTCAGCTGCAAACCCTGTTTGATCGTATGGGCGATTCTTTGGACGAGTACTAGACCGGTCGTCCTGTAAAGGCCATCCAGCGCTGCACTGCGCCTGCCGGATTTAGTGCTATCTAGGAGCCTGACCGGCTGTTAGAATGTTAACGAAGTTAAAGCAACGAGAGGTTTATTGAGTGTCTGCATCCTTACTAGAGATCGTAGATCTGGGCGACGGAGAAATCGTATTGCAACGTGCTGACGATGATTCCGAGCCGCTTGTGGTTATCCGTTTCTCAGAAGAGTCGCGCGTTTACATGATGGACAACAGCCTTGAAGTCGCCAAAGCGATGATACAGGCTGGGATACAGGCGGCCGCCGAAATGGCCGAACAGGGCGAGGTAGAAATCGAGCCCACTGTTGAGGCCTCCAGAGTCCTTCACTAGTCGCAGCGATAGAATTTCAAACGCCGGGCTCTCGATATCGCAAACCGGCTCCCAACAGACGGCAACAGCGCTCTGTCAGGTTTTTTTCCGCTTCAGTATACACCTCGCAGTCAGTGACTACGGCGCAATACTCCAACGCTTAAGCCTTCAATTGCAAAACCCTGCTCACGCAGATCAACTTTGATCGGTTCGTAATCTGGGTTCTCAGGCAGTAGTTGCAGTTGATGCTCATTGGGCCCTTTTTGCAGGCGCTTGACGGTGACCTCGTCTTCTATGCGCGCAACCACCACATCTCCGTTATTGGCGACTGGCGTGCTGTGCACCGCCAGTAAGTCGCCATCAAATATACCGATATCGATCATGCTGTCACCGGTGACACGAAGAAAGTAGTCTGCTCTGGGCTTGAAAAACTCAGGGGGCAGATCGCAGTAATCCTCTATATTCTCTTCTGCAAGAACCGGGTTACCGGCCGCAACACGGCCAACGATAGGAATACCTGCCGTATCGGGAAGCTTAATGCCGCGGGATGCGCCGGGAATGATTTCAATAGCGCCTTTTCGGGCCAGGGCCTTAAGATGCTCCTCTGCGGCGTTTGCTGACTTGAACCCCAGCTCTCTGGCGATGTCAGCCCGCGTAGGAGGGTAGCCAGTATGGTCGATATGCTGGCGGATAACATCCAGCACCTGTTGTTGTCTGTTGGTGAGCTTTTCCATGGTTGCCCCTATCTGTTTATTTATACAGGTGCTGTAATTATATACAGGTGTGGCAGATAAAAACAATGGGCTTGTCTGCTGCTGGCGACAGCGTAAAGCGCGGTTATAACAGGAGTATGCCCTGTCGCTGTTGCGCTGCATCTGTGGTGAAGCCGAGCTTAGTCCGGGAAAACTGGCGCAGATTTAACTAGTAGTCCTCGACGCCGTACATGGCATCGGGCTCTATAGAATTGATTGGGTTGGTCCAATCCTCGGGGTGCATGGGCAGATCGGGATCCAATAGGTCTTCGTCGTCCAGCTCAAAAGCACTGCGCCAGTCTTCGGGTGCCTCGGCTTTCTGCAACAGCATCTCGCGCCAAGCATCCAGGTCGTATTCTGATACCTCACCATCGAGGTATTGGGTTTCGATTGTCAGGGTTGTCGGGTCCCAGTCGACTACCTCAAACAGAGCGCTGGTTTGGAGGTCTTTGTACCAACCCCCGACCATGGGGCTGAGCATCTTCATCTATCTGTCCTCTGGCATTTTGGCTATTCGATGGCTCAACATATCACGCTGGTAAAGGCTGTCCATTATGTAAAAAGGCTATAAACCGTGCGTTTTAAATTCTTTTTATCTTACTCAGTTTTCTTTTCAAAATAGATCAATCAGTTGCGTTACACTTCCAGAGTTGACTTCAATCGGTGCGACAATTTATATACTCCCCTTGAATTAAGGAGGGCCCTGAACATGACAAACTTGTCTAAAAACCTGTATTTTTTTTGCGAGAGGATTAGCCCTTGAATCGTTTCAATGCCTGGCTGGAATCAGTGGCCACCGCTATTGGCCTGCAGCCGGAGTTACTGGCTTTGATGGTCTTGCTGATGGCCGGGCTAGCGGGCCACTTGCTGCTGGGCCATTTGATCCGGCGATTGCATCGGGCAGCAGGGAGCAATCGGAACAAGTGGGACGATGTGGTCGTCACCGCGCTGGAGCGACCCGTCCGACTCGTGCTTTGGGTGCTGGTCGGATACATCGCTCTGGACACTTATGAGGTCGGCGCTAACCTACAGGCGCGTTTAATTGAGGTGTACGACACTGCTCTGGTGTTGTTGGTCGTTTGGTTCCTGCATCGTTTGATCGGCGGTGTTGAGAATGAATTGATGCGCGAGCGCTATGGAAATAGCCAGTCCACCGACAAAGCCACTGTCCGTGCGGTGATTCAGCTCTCTCGAATATGTCTTTGGGTCATTGCGGGTCTGGGGGTATTGCAAAGTATTGGTGTGTCCATTTCGGGCTTGCTGGCTTTTGGTGGTATTGGCGGTATTGCCGTGGGTTTTGCCGCCAAAGATCTGCTGGCTAACTTTATTGGTGGGCTCAGTATTTACTTGGATCGCCCCTTTACCACTGGTGACTGGATTCGTTCACCCGACAGAAATATTGAAGGTACAGTAGAAGATATAGGCTGGCGCTTGACACGAATTCGTACTTTTGACCAGAGACCGCTGTACGTCCCCAACGCCGTGTTTGGTCAAATCTCGGTGGAGAACCCATCGCGTATGTTCAACCGGCGAATCTATGAAACAGTGGGCATTCGCTACCAGGATTCACAGAGTATGGCGCCGATTGTCGAGCAGGTGAGAGCAATGCTGCAGAGTCACCAGGAGATTGATTTGTCGCGCACCTTGATCGTCAATTTTGTCTCTTTCGGGCCCTCATCCCTGGACTTCTTTGTTTACACCTTCACCAAGACTACAGACTGGGTGCGTTTTCACGAGATAAAGCAGGATGTCATGCTCAAAATTCTTGATATTGTGATCAGTAATGGCGCAGATGTCGCATTTCCGACACAGACTTTGCATGTGGAGCAGGTGATGCAGATGGACCCGGAGCACGGTGCATGAAAACCCTGGGAATCATTGGAGGCACCGGTATCGATCAACTCGAAGGCCTCGAGATCGTCGATAGTCACGCCGTGGAGACCCCCTATGGAGACCCGTCCCGGGCAGTTGAAGAGGGAATGCTGGGAGGAGTTCGCGTGTTTTTCCTGCAGCGTCACGGCAGCCCCAAAATGATACCACCGCACCTGATTAACTACCGGGCCAATGTCTGGGCGTTAAAGTCCCTGCAGGTGACGGACCTGATTGCAATTAACGCAGTGGGCGGCATTTCTGCAACCATGCGTCCCGGGCGCCTGGTCATACCGGACCAGATTGTTGACTATACGTGGGGGCGCGCACATACGGTGGATACAGGGGAGGAAGGTACTCTGCTGCACGTGGATTTTAGTGATCCCTACGATCATGAATTGCGCGAAGCGCTGCTGCAGTGTGCCGTTGCTCAGAATATTGCTCACGAGGGGGCAGGCGTGCACGGCGTCATGCAGGGGCCGCGCCTGGAAAGCGCCGCTGAAATTCGCCGCATGGCGGGGGACGGCTGTGACCTGGTCGGCATGACCGGAATGCCCGAAGCTTCTCTGGCACGGGAACTGGGCCTGGCTTATGCCAGTATCTGTATGGTTATTAACGCGGCTGCCGGGTTAGATGATAAACCGCTGACACTGGCTGTGATGCGAGCGAATTTGCTGCGCGAAGCAGCTGCGGTCAGGCAGCTTATCGCCGCGCTGGTTGCGGATTATTAATGGGTTGCTTTACAGCGCCTGATTGGTTTCTTCAGCGAATTCTGCGTCGGCCATTACCTGCAGCTGCTCTTCATCCAGCGGCATAAATTTTATCACTACGCCTATTAAGGGGTGGTCGATATAGTGCATTTCCTTGCTGCGCATACGGCGCTTTTGTTGCAGCAGTACGGCATGACGCCAGGGATAGACAGGCCCTGCTTCTTTCGGCGCTATCTCTGACGCTAACTTCTCTTCAAGAACCGGTTGCTGACCTGCTGCTTCGGGGTTGTCATTACCCACAGCGTAGGCAGTCTCCTCGAGCAGTACCGGCTCGGGTTGCTCAATAATCAGGGACGGTGGGCCCAGGGGAGGCTCTGGCATGCGCCACTCGGCCGGCAAGTACTGGCCCTGGGTGTTGATCCAGAGGTTGGTTTCCAGGTGCAGGTAGCGAGCAATATACAATTTTACCGTGCCTTGTAAGCGAGGCCAGTCGCCGCTGTCACCGGAGCGGTCGATGACCAGGGGTATAGCAGTGCTCTCGCCTTGTACCGGCTGTACCCAGGTTTCGTGAAACAGGGTTTTGTAGTTTCCAGTGCGTTGCATGAAGGCAGCTTTGTCATAAAGCTCCGCCTTCTTTCGCGGCAGTGCAATAAATGGTGTGGGTGTGAGAGGGGTGAGGTTTTGCTCTTCCGGCGCTGCCTCGGCATCCAATGCTGGCGCCGGATTGCCAGTGGGATTGCCAGCGACCGGGATATCCGGAGCTTTGTCATCGGCTCTGTCCTCGGTGGTTTCCTCGGCTGGCGGCCGCAATGTCTGACGGCCTAGCGAGTCTACCTCGCTGACGCCGCCGTGTTCCTCTTGTCTCGATTCCAGTTGTCCCGGGTATATCAGGAATCGACCGGTGTCGGGGTAGGTGAGGCTGGGCAGGGGATCCCATTGCTCCGGTGTGGAGCCGTTTTCATGGCTGAATATCATCAGTTCTACCTGATACCAGCGTTCCTCTTGTCCGTGGACCGCAGCGGCAAACAATCCCAGTGCGAGGCTGAGGGGGCGAATTAGAGCGTTGTTCATTAGCGGCATCAGGCTGCGTCTTCCGTGGCTTCTTGAGCGAAACGTGCAAGTAGATCCTCAACATATTGCTGGCGTTGAGCTTTGTCGTCCAGTGCGTGTTCAAAGCGCAAGCGGGTTGCGCCAGCCAGCTTGAACGAGCGCGGGTCAGACTGAACCAGCTTCACTAGCGACATAGGATTAACTCGGGTGCTTTCCTTGAAATCGATACTACCACCACCGGCACCGGCTTCAATGGCGCGTATGCCCAATTCCTGTGCCTGCAGACGCAATCTCGATACCTGAAAGAGGTTTCCAACTTGCGGCGGCAGCAAGCCGAAGCGATCTATCATTTCAACCTGGAGTTCCCTGAGCTGGTCTTCATTCGCCGCCGCGGCAATGCGCTTGTACAGTACTAGCCGGCTATTAACATCAGGCAGATAGTTCTCGGGAATCAGTGCGGGGATATGCAGGTTAACCTCGGTGCCTGCATCCAGCGGAGCATCTACATCGGGAATCTCACCGCGCTTCAGTGAAGCCACAGCGCGCTCCAGCATCTCCATGTATAAAGAGAACCCTACAGAGTGGATCTGGCCACTTTGCTCGTCACCTAATAGCTCGCCCGCGCCACGAATTTCCAGATCATGGGTTGCCAGCAGGTATCCGGCGCCCAGGTCGCCAGCGGCTTCGATGGCCTCCAGGCGTTTACCGGCGTCAGCGGTAATAGCGGATCGCGGAGGCGTCAATAAATAGGCATAGGCCTGGTGGTGTGAGCGACCTACTCGTCCGCGCAACTGATGCAATTGAGCGAGTCCAAACCGATCGGCACGCTCGATGATGATGGTATTGGCATTGGGGATGTCGATGCCGGTTTCGATAATCGTTGTACACATCAAAATGTGGTTGTGCTGGTGATAAAATGAAGACATGACGTGTTCAAGCTCGGTTTCACGCATCTGCCCATGGGCGACGCCAACATTCAGGTCGGGAATCAGCTCGCGCAGCTTGCGAGCGCTCTCTTCGATAGACTTTACTTCGTTGTGCAGGTAGTAAACCTGTCCACCCCGGAGGGTTTCACGCAGCACAGCTTCCTTTACCAGAGCAATATTATGCTCGCGGACAAAGGTCTTGATAGATAGACGTCTGGCAGGGGGGGTTGCAATGATAGAAAGGTCACGCATGCCACCCAGTGCCATGTTTAGCGTTCTAGGTATGGGCGTTGCAGTGAGCGTGAGGATGTCCACCTCCGAGCGCAGCGCTTTGATGGCTTCCTTTTGCTTAACGCCGAAACGATGCTCTTCGTCGATGATCAGCAAGCCAAGATCATTAAAGCGAAAATCTGACTGCAATAGCTTATGGGTGCCCACCAGGATGTCTATTTTGCCATCGGCGATGCGCTTGCTGACGTCCTTTACCTGAGCGGCAGATTTGAAACGCGAAACGACTTCCACGTTTACCGGCCAGTCTGCAAAACGATCGCAGAACGAACTGAAGTGTTGCTGGGCCAGCAGGGTGGTCGGTACCAGCACCGCGACTTGTTTCTTGTTTTGGCTGGCGATGAAGGCTGCGCGCATCGCGACTTCTGTCTTGCCGAAACCCACATCTCCGCAAACCAGTCTGTCCATGACTCTGGGACTGCACATGTCTTCTACGACGGCGCGAATAGTGAGTTCCTGGTCGGGTGTTTCCTCAAAAGGAAATGCAGCAGAGAACTGGCTGTACTTGTCTTGATCCAGGGTAAAGGCATAGCCGTTTCTCGCTTCTCTGCGCGCGTAGACCTCCAGCAACTGAGCTGCAATATCGTTGGCTTTTTCGCTGGCCTTACGTCTGGCTTTGTCCCACTGCTCGGAACCCAGGGTATGGAGTGGTGCCAGATCAGGGTCTGAGCCTGCATACCGACTGATCAGGTGAAGTGACGCTACCGGCACATAAAGTTTGGAGCCTTTGGCGTACTCCAGCGTAAGGAACTCCGCTTCCTGTTCATCCACCGACAACGTTTGCAAACCTACATAGCGACCCACACCGTGTTCGAGATGAACGACAGGCACGCCCTCGCGCAACTCGTTGATGTCACGAAATACATTGGCATTGGTCGCTTCCTGGCTGGGTCGTCTGCGGCGTCGCTGGGCAACGCGGTTGCCGAACAATTGTGTTTCGCACACCAGGGTAGGCTTGCCTGGGCCAAAATAAAGACCGCGGTCCAGGGGTGCCGTTGCGATGGCAAAAGTTTCACCTGAAGCTAAAAATGCCTGCCAATTGGTTGCGGCCGGAGGTTCGAGGCCCAGTCCCTTCATTGACTCCAGCAGAATTTCCCGGCGCCCAGCTGACTCTGCGCAAAGCAGCACGGGTGCGTTGTGCTCCTCGAGAAACTTGGCAAGATTGGCTACCGCTGAGGTGACGGTCTGGTCCGTTGCCAGGTCCGGAGGGGGCAGGACAGTGGTTTGCTGGTGCACGGGAGCATCCGGGTTGTGGCGCAACTCCAATACCGGAAACTGCTTCAGCAGACGGTAGAATTCCTCCACTGGGGTAAAGCCCTTTTCCGGGGGTAGCAGGGGGCGGCGGGGGTCTATACCATATTCTTCAAAGCGGCTTCCTACTTCCTGCCAAAAGTGCTCGGCGGCGCCGTGGTGGTCACCGGTAGTGATCAAGGCCGCGTCTTCTGGTAAATAGTCGAATAAGGTGGCGCAGCTTTCGAAGAACAGCGGTAGGTAATACTCGCAGCCTCCGGGGCTGCGGCCCGCGCTGACCTCGACATAGCTGGGACAACTGTCGTGGTCAACATCAAAGGCCTCCCACCAATTCATCTGGAAGCGAGTAATAGCGCTGCCTTCCAATGGGTATTCTCGGGCCGGAAGCATGTTAATGGCATCGACTTTTTCTACTGTGCGCTGGCTTTCCGGATCGAAAGTTCGCAGCGTGTCCACTTCGTCATCCAGCAGGTCAATCCGAAAGGGCAGGCTCGATCCCATAGGGTAAATGTCAAATAGCGAACCACGCAGCGCGAATTCGCCATGCTCGAACACAGTTTCAACGTTGCGATAGCCGTTGCGCTCCAGGTTGCGGCGGAAACTGTCCAGATCAATACTCTGGCCCTCTTCCAGCACCAAGCTTGATCCTGCAACGTAATGGGTGGGTGGTAATCGGTGCATCAGGGTTGGCACGGGGACAATTAATACTCCCCCACGACAGCGTGGGAGGCGGAAGAGGGTGCTCAGTCGCTCAGATATGATGTCCTGGTGAGGAGAAAAGTTGTCATAGGGCAAGGTCTCCCAGTCTGGAAATGCCAATATTTCCAATGCTCCGTCAAGATAAAACGGGAGCTCTCGTTCCAATGCCAGGGCGGCGCTGGTGTCTGCAGTAATAACGACCAGCAATCGCTTTGGGTCCGCCAGCTCGGCGATACAGCGGGCATCGGCGCCGCCGTAGAAAGGGCCCAGTGCGGTGCGGTTGCCTGTTTTGTGGGGCCAGGGTGTCGCCTGTACCAAAGGTTTAAACATGCCAGTGCTTCGGGTTTTATTGCCAGGGGGCGCGCATTGTAGCGCGGGCGTGCACCTTGTCTCCAGCCCATTACCGCGGGTGATAGCGAGAATGCTGTCACTCGCTTGCGTGCGTCGAGTCATCAGACGATAATACGCGGCCTTACACCACCGCCCAGGACTCAAAGAACGTGACCGACCGCAAAAGAGAACGCCCCGCCGACTATTTTAAAGACTGGAAAGAGCGCGAAGCGCTGGCCGAAGGCATGATTCCCGTAGTGGGAAGATTGGCGCGGGAAAAAAGCGTGAAGTGCTATATCTACGGCAAGTCGCTGGTTAATCGCTCTGTGCTGGAGATCATGAAAGATCACCGCTATGTGCGTCAGGTAGAGGCTAACGAGCTTTCAGAGTTTGAAACCTTCCCAGTATTGAATGAGTTGTCAAAGCTTGACCTGGGGCCTGCGCATATAGATGTGGGTCGCCTGGCGGTCAATTACTACGACAAGGGTGCCGGCGAAGACCTGACCATTGAAGAGTACGTTCGTCGAGAAGTTGCTGACGACCTGGGCACGCAGACCAAGCCACTGAGCAAGCCTCAGGATGTCGTGCTTTATGGCTTTGGCCGAATCGGTCGACTGATGGCCCGAATCCTTATCGACAAAACTGACGGTGGTGACGCGCTGCGCCTGCGCGCTATTGTGGTGCGCAGGGGTAAAGCCCCTAACGACCTGGTCAAGCGCGCCAGCCTTTTACGCCGCGATTCAATTCATGGTGCCTTCGACGGTACCATCCGTGTGGATGAAGAACGCCAGTCATTTGTTGCCAATGGTAACGAGGTCAAGGTTATCTACGCTGACGGGCCAGACACTATCGACTACACCGATTACGGCATCAACGATGCTATCGTGGTGGACAACACGGGCGTTTGGCGCGACAAAGACGGCTTGTCCTTGCACCTGAAGAGTAAGGGCGTGTCCAAGGTGATTCTCACAGCACCTGGAAAGGGCGACCTGAAGAACGTGGTGCACGGTATCAATCACGACATTATTGATGAGACCGATAGCATCATTTCTGCAGCGTCGTGCACCACCAACGCCATCGCGCCGCCGCTCAAGGCAATGGACGATGAGTATGGGATCAGTGCAGGCCACGTGGAGACGGTTCATGCCTTCACCAACGACCAGAACCTGATCGATAATTACCATCACGCCTCTCGCCGTGGCCGCGCTGCGTCATTGAATATGGTTCTCACTGAGACCGGGGCCGCGAAGGCTGTGGGCAAGGTGTTGCCGCAATTTGTTGGTAAGCTAACGGGTAATGCCATTCGGGTGCCGACGCCCAATGTTTCAATGGCAATACTTAATTTGACCCTGGACCGGGCGACCACCGCGGAGGAGGTCAACGAGTATATGCGCAACAAGGCGTTGCATTCGTCGCTGCGCAAGCAAATCGATTACTCCAACTCACCAGAAGTAGTGTCTACGGATTTTGTGGGTTCGCGCCACGCCTGTATTTTTGACGCTCAGGCGACCATCGTCAATGGAAAGCAAGCCGTGCTGTATCTTTGGTATGACAATGAGTTCGGTTATAGCTGCCAGGTGCATCGCATTTTGGAGCAAATGGCGGGTCTGGATTACCCGGTATACCCGAAAGAAGCCTGATTATTGCGCCGGCGGGGTGCCGCTTTGGCAGCCATTTATCTACCCCGAAAGTGGTATTTGGTGAAGGCCGAAGAAATACGCAAAACCTGTTCAAAATCAAAGAACTGCCCTGCTGATTGTGGTCTTTTTTTAGCGCTTCACCTATAATGCGCGCGGCTTGGGGGTGGGTGGCTACAATTGCCATCCGCCGGTGGCAGAAAATAGCATCAGGATCGCGTTATCAGCAGTTTGATTCCGGTGCTTCCAGCCTTAACCATCTCTGGCCCACCCACACACTAGATTTTGTAGGCAGATCGTATGATCAAGATCAAGCGGGGTATGGAAATCCCAATTCAGGGAGCCCCCCAGCAAGCAATTGAAGACGCTCCTGCGGCGCGCGCGGTCGCGCTGGTGGGCTTCGACTATGTCGGCATGAAACCCACCATGGCTGTTCAGGAAGGTGACCGGGTCAAACGTGGCCAGCTTCTTTTCAGCGACAAAAAATCTGAAGGTATTCGTTACACTGCGCCCGCCTCTGGCGTTGTATCCGCCATCAATCGCGGCGCGCGTCGAGTTTTGCAGTCAGTGGTTGTCGATATAGAAGGTGACGAGGAAGAAAACTTCAGCGCTTATAGCGCCGGTGAGGCAGCTGGATTAGATGCTGCTGTCATCCGCGAGCAGCTCATACAGAGCGGACAGTGGACATCGCTGCGTACTCGCCCGTTCAGCAAAGTGCCAGAAGTTGATGCTGAGGCTGCAGCCATTTTTGTGACCGCCACGGACACTCATCCGCTGGCTGCCGACCCCGCGGTGATCATTGCCGAGCAGGTCGAGGCCTTTGTCCTGGGACAGGATCTGCTGGCAAAATTGACCAGTGGCAAAGTCTACGTGTGCAGTGCCGCTGGCACCTCGGTTGCTGCGGGCAAGGCGAGTAACATTGAAGAGGTCCAGTTTGCGGGTCCTCACCCCGCTGGACTCCCTGGCACACACATCCATTTCCTGGAGGGTGCCAATGCCAGCAGGACCGTCTGGCAGGTTGGGTATCAAGACGTTATCGCCATCGGCAGGCTGTTCCTTGATGGGCGTCTTTACACCGACCGCGTTATTGCGTTGGCTGGCCCCCAGATTATAAAGCCTCGCCTGTTGCGTACCCGTTTGGGTGCTGATTTACAGGCGCTGTGCGCAGGTGAGCAAAAAGAGGGCGATAACCGCGTTATCTCTGGCTCTGTATTGGGTGGACGTGGCGTTGCCACTGGTACCGCCTATCTGGGCCGCTACCACAACCAGGTGTCAGTCTTACTGGAAGGCCGTCACCGTGAATTTATGGGCTGGTTATCGCCGGGCGTGAAAAAACACTCATCGCTCGGCATTTATATCAGCAGTTTTTTTGGTCTTAAGCCTCTAGCCATGACCACCAATACCAATGGCTCCGAGCGTGCCATGGTGCCGGTCGGTCAGTACGAAACAGTCATGCCACTGGATATTC
Organism: Candidatus Seongchinamella marina; assembly: GCF_026262685.1. NCBI lineage: Bacteria > Pseudomonadati > Pseudomonadota > Gammaproteobacteria > Cellvibrionales > Halieaceae > Seongchinamella > Candidatus Seongchinamella marina. Next base: position 596,421 of record NZ_SHNP01000002.1, on the reverse strand, counting down.
TGCCCACTCAACTATTGCGTGCGCTGATTGTTGGTGACACCGAGACCGCCCAGCAGCTGGGTTGCCTTGAGCTGGAAGAAGAAGATCTGGCACTGTGCACTTACGTGTGTGCTGGCAAGTACGAATATGGACCTATCCTGCGGGATAACCTGACACGCATTGAGAAGGAGGGTTAATACGTGGCACTTCGTAAACTACTGGACAATCTGGAACACCACTTTACCGAAGGAGGCAGATTCCAGAGCTGGTATGCGCTGTACGAAGCAGCGGACACCATTTTTTATTCTCCTGGCTCGGTCACCAAGAGCACGGCGCATATTCGCGATGGCATAGACCTCAAACGCATCATGATCACCGTTTGGTTCGCCGCCTTCCCTGCAATGTTTTATGGGATGTACAACCTTGGCTTCCAGGCTACTGATGTGATGGCCGCCGGCGCCAGTGTTGATGGATGGCACGGCTGGCTGATTGAACTCTTGGGGGGCTACGACGCAAGTAATCTCTGGCACTGTTTCTGGTATGGCGCTGTGTTCTTCATCCCGATATACGCGGTGACCTTTGTGGTCGGCGGGTTCTGGGAAGTGTTATTCGCCATGAAACGGGGCCACGAGGTGAACGAGGGTTTTTTTGTGACCTCCATTCTGTTTGCCCTCATTTGCCCACCGGATATCCCGCTTTGGCAAGTGGCCATTGGCATCAGTTTTGGTGTGGTCATTGGTAAGGAGGTGTTTGGGGGTACAGGCAAAAACTTCTTGAACCCAGCGCTTACCGGCCGCGCGTTCCTTTACTTTGCCTATCCGGCACAGTTGTCTGGCGATACCGTATGGGTAGCGGTGGATGGTTACACCGCTGCGACGCCGCTGTCCTTGGTGGCATCGGACGGCATGGCTGCGTTGCAAGCTCAAATTCCTTGGATGGACGCATTTACGGGGGCTATTCCCGGCAGTGTGGGTGAGACGTCAACGCTTGCTATCTTAATCGGTGGCGTGATCCTGCTTGCGAGTCGAATCGCATCCTGGCGCATCATCACAGGCGTGTTCCTGGGGATGGTGGTGCTTAGCACGTTCCTTAATATGGTCGGTTCAGACTCCAATCTGGCGTTTGCGATGCCCTGGTACTGGCACTTGGTGACCGGCGGATTTGCCTTCGGCATGATATTTATGGCCACCGACCCGGTATCCGGAGCCATGACTAATGGCGGTAAATGGATGTTCGGTATTCTGGTCGGCCTAATGACCGTGCTTATTCGAGTCATCAACCCCGCCTTTCCCGAGGGGATTATGCTGGCCATTCTTTTTGCCAACCTGTTTGCTCCGCTGATGGATAACTTTGTGGTTCAGGCCAACATTAAACGGAGGCTTGCACGTGTCCAGTAATGACAGCATCAAGAAAACCCTGATTGTTGCATTTTCTCTGTGTATCGTTTGCTCAGTTATCGTTTCTACCGCAGCGGTAATGCTCAAACCTGCCCAACAGGCTAACCAGTCTCTGGACCGTAAACGCAATATCCTCGCCGCCGCGGGTATGTTGGACGAAAACATCAGCATCGATGAGCAGTTTGCCAAAATGACCCCCCGTGTGGTCGATCTGCGCACCGGGAAGTTTAGCGACGCGGTAGACGCCGAGGGCTACAACGAGCGCAAGGCTGCCAAGGACCCTGCACAGTCTGACGCCTTGTCCTCCAGCGAAGACATCGCCAAGGTCTTCCGACGAGAGCACTACGCGGTTGTTTATGTGGCGAACGACACCCAGGGGGAAGTGGATAAAATTATCCTGCCTATCCGAGGCTATGGTTTGTGGGGCACGCTTTATGGCTTTATTGCCTTGGAGGGCGATGCCTCGACGGTTGCCGGTATTGGTTTCTATGAACATAAGGAAACCCCAGGACTCGGCGGTGAGGTAGATAACCCGCGCTGGAAAGGGCTGTGGCCCGGAAAGCAGGTATATAAAGACGGCGAGTTGGAAATAGCCGTGGTAAAAGGCACGGTTGATCCTTCGGCCGCTGGCGCTGATTACCAGGTAGACGGCATGGCTGGAGCCACGCTGACCACTCGTGGCGTTTCTAATCTCGTGCAATTTTGGCTGGGCGACAACGGTTTCGCGCCATTCCTCAATAATCTGAAATCCGGGGAGGCCTGATCGTGGATTCTGCTAAAGAAACGCTTACCAGCCCAATCTTCAAAAACAATCCCATTGCCCTGCAGATACTGGGTGTCTGCTCGGCCCTGGCGGTTACCTCTTCCCTGCAGGTCACGCTGGTAATGTGTATCGCACTGACTGCCGTTACTGCCTTCTCCAACCTTGGCGTATCGCTTATCCGTAAGCATGTGCCCGGTAGTATCCGTATTATCGTGCAGATGATTATTATCGCTTCATTGGTAATTGTGGTGGACCAGGTGCTGAAAGCCTATGCCTACGGCATCAGCAAACAGCTCTCGGTGTTTGTCGGCCTGATCATTACCAACTGTATTGTCATGGGCAGGGCAGAGGCCTTCGCCATGAAAAACCCGCCCTTGCCCAGCTTTATCGACGGCATCGGTAACGGCCTTGGGTACTCGGTGGTGCTGATTGCGGTAGCGGTAGTTCGAGAATTATTTGGCGCCGGTAAGTTGTTTGGCATCGAAATATTGCCGCTGGTCACTGACGGTGGCTGGTACAACCCCAATGGATTGTTGCTGCTACCACCGAGTGCTTTCTTCCTGATTGGTATGTTTATCTGGGCTCTCCGTAGTTTCCAGAAAGACCAGGTGGAAGAAGCGGACTTCAAGATGGCGAAACATACTGTACTCAAGGAGGGCGTGTAACATGGAAGAGTTATTGAGCCTGTTTATTCGCTCTATCTTTGTCGACAACATGGCCTTGGCTTTTTTCCTGGGCATGTGCACCTTCCTCGCGATCTCCAAAAAGATCGACGCTGCACTGGGTCTTGGTATTGCAGTTATCGTTGTTTTGACGATCACCGTTCCGGTCAATTACCTGATCTATAACTACCTGTTGGCAGACGGCGCACTGGCCTGGGCGGGGCAACCCGATCTGGATCTGAGCTTTCTTGGTTTGCTGTCTTACATTGGTGTAATCGCGGCAATCGTTCAAATCATGGAGATGTTTCTCGATAAGTTCGTGCCTGCGCTTTACAACGCACTGGGCGTTTTTCTGCCGCTGATTACCGTGAACTGCGCTATTTTGGGTGCAACTCTATTCATGGTCGAGCGCGATCTGGATTTTGCCGAGAGCGTGGTGTTTGGTGCAGGCTCCGGTGTCGGCTGGGCGCTGGCTATCGTCGCGCTGGCGGGTATTCGCGAAAAGCTGAAGTATTCCGATGTGCCGGATGGCCTCAAGGGCCTGGGTATTACTTTTATCATCGTTGGACTGATGTCGCTTGGCTTCATGTCCTTCGGCGGCATCGATCTTTAAGCGGGGCGCAATCGAATGGATATGACAATTATTTTTGGTGTGGCCATGTTCACCGCGATCGTACTCGCGCTGGTGGCTATTATTTTATTCGCGCGTTCGGCTCTGGTGAGTTCCGGCGATGTGAGTATTGAAATTAATGGCGAGAAAACCATTACCGTGCCTGCCGGTGGCAAGTTACTGCAGACCCTGTCCGAGAGTGGTTTGTTTCTGCCTTCAGCTTGCGGTGGCGGCGGTACTTGCGCCCAGTGCAAATGCATTATTAACGATGGTGGTGGTTCCATGCTGCCTACTGAAGAGGGCCACTTTACCAAGCGCGATGCGGCTGAAGGCTGGCGCTTGTCTTGCCAGACGGCTGTTAAGCAAGACATGAAAATTGAGGTACCGGAGGAGGTGTTCGGCGTAAAGCAGTGGGAGTGTACGGTTGAGTCCAATCCCAATGTGGCGACCTTTATCAAAGAGCTTACCCTGAAACTGCCTGAAGGCGAGCACGTTGATTTTCGAGCTGGCGGTTATGTGCAGCTAGAGTGTCCAGCTCACCACGTGAAGTACTCGGATTTTGATATCGAAGAAGAATATCGCGGCGATTGGGAACATTTTAACTTTTTCAAGCACGAGTCTGTTGTTAAAGAAGATGTGATCCGCGCATACTCCATGGCTAATTATCCGGAAGAGAAGGGCGTTGTGAAGTTCAATATCCGCATTGCCACGCCGCCTCCGGGCTCGGAGGGGATTCCTGCAGGCCAGATGTCGTCTTGGGTATTCAACCTTAAGCCTGGCGATAAAGTGAAGGTTTACGGTCCCTTCGGTGAGTTTTTCGCCAAGGACACTGATGCTGAAATGGTCTTTATTGGCGGCGGAGCGGGCATGGCCCCCATGCGTTCACACCTCTTTGATCAGCTCAAACGCGTTCACTCCGATCGAAAAATTTCCTTCTGGTACGGCGCTCGTTCGCTGCGGGAAATGTTCTACGTTGAAGACTACGACATGCTCGCCAGGGATAATGAAAACTTTGACTGGCACGTCGCCCTCTCTGATCCTCAGCCCGAAGATCACTGGGACGGCCTGACGGGATTTATTCATAACGTATTGTTCGAAGAGTATCTTAAGAATCATCCCGCGCCTGAAGATTGTGAATACTACATGTGTGGGCCGCCAATGATGAACGCGGCGGTAATCCAGATGCTGATAGACCTGGGTGTAGAGCCTGAGAATATTATGCTCGACGATTTCGGCGGCTAATGAAATTTAAACGACCAGTGACAAGCCACTCCTACGAGTGGCTTTTTTCTATCCGGGCTTTGATGCTCGGACTCGCACTGGTGGCGCTTGCCGGTTGTGGTCAGCAGCCGCAGCTGCACAAACTGAGTGGCCCCACCATGGGCACGGTTTGGAACGTTACCCTGGCAGTACCCGCTGAATCTAACCTGGATCAGCAGCATCTGCTTGCGGGTATAGAGGAAGTCCTGCAAGTAGTGAATGCCAGCATGTCTACGTATCGGAGCGACTCAGAGATTTCTCGCTTTAATGAAAGTCCTCTGGACCAATGGTTCAGTGTATCTGCAGATTTTTATACGGTGCTTTCTGCGGCGATGACTGTAGGCAGACAAAGTAATGGAGCCTACGATGTCACCGTAGGCCCGTTAGTCAACCTGTGGGGCTTTGGCCCGACCGGGGTGGTGGATGCTCCGCCTACTGCCGAAGCCGTAGCTGAGGTTGGGCGCAGGGTTGGACAGCATTATCTTCATGTGAACAAGGAGCGCTATGCCCTGAGCAAGTCAGGCGATGTCTACCTCGATTTTTCCTCAATTGCCAAGGGCTACGCGGTAGACGAAATCGCTCGTTGGCTCAGCGAGCAAGGGGTTGCAGACTTTCTGGTAGAGGTGGGTGGTGAAATGCGTACTTCCGGCCTGAGCCCCAGGGGGGATGCATGGCGAGTCGCTATTGAACAACCTGAAACCGGTCAGTTTGATATAGCGCGGTCTATCCGTTTGGGCGATGTAGGCGTCGCCACCTCGGGCGATTACCGCAATTACTTTGAATCAGAGGGGGTACGTTACTCTCACAGTATAGATCCGCGCACCGGCTACCCGGTGGCTCACGAGTTGGTGTCAGTTACCGTGGTCCATCCGAGTACCATGCTCGCCGATGCCTGGGCAACGGCACTGACGGTGTTGGGTGTAAATGAAGCTTGGTCAGTGGCGCAAGAACAGGGTTTGGCGGTATATTTGATTCAGCGGGAAGGAGAGTCGTACGGCAGCCGTTACACGGAGGCCTTCGCGCCTTTTCTTGAAGAAGAGCCCGTCCAATAACAGCAAGCAGCTGCTTGCGGAGAATACCCTATGTCCATGTTTTTAATTACTTTTCTGGTCTTCGGCCTGGTGGTCGCCGGGATGGCCGTAGGTGTAATAATGGGCCGAGGCCCAATCAAGGGTTCCTGCGGTGGTATGGGAGCACTGGGTATTGATACCGCCTGTGATATCTGTGGCGGTGATCCCAAACGCTGTGATGAAGAAACTCGAGATGGTGAAGTAGGTCGTAGCAATCCCGGGTTGTATTACTCGGTCGATAACAAGTAGTCGGGTTTTCCTCGTTTGAGTGCCCGCGGACACGCCATCACTAACTACGCAGCTTTTATCGGTTTGCGTTACAGTTTCTCGCGTAAGCGCAATCGTTTCACTTCAGTAATCGCCCTGGTTTCTATGCTGGGTATGGTGCTGGGCGTCACTTCTCTGATCACCGTGCTTTCGGTCATGAACGGTTTTGGTGGCGAGTTGCGGGGCAGGATTTTGTCGCTGGTGCCCCACGGATTTGTCGAGTCCCAAAGCGGTGGTATTTCAGAGTGGCAGCCACTGGCCAAGAAAATCGAATCGATGGAGTCAGTGTTGGCGGTGTCTCCTTACATTAGTGACAAGGTGATATTTGCTAACGGCAGAACCCTGCGCGGCGGTGTCTTGACCGCGATAGACCCAGCGATGGAAGCCCGGGTCTCCCGAATACCTGAGGCAATGATCAGCGGATCTCTGGACAGCCTGGCACAGCCGGGGTTTTCTGTTGTCCTGGGTTCCTCCATGGCGCGTATTCTGCGAGTGAGGGTGGGTGACAAACTGGAGGTGACTGTTCCTCGACTGACGGTCACGCCGTTGGGCGTCTTTCCGCGTAGCAAGCGACTCACCGTCACCGGCGTATTTGAGGTGGGCGCTCAGCCAGATACTTACCAAGCTTATATTAGTCTACCAAGTGGCCAAAAATTGCTGGGGCCCAGGACCGGAGTAGATGGTCTTCAGCTGAAAACAGTAGACCTCTATTCAGCACCCCAGACTATGCTTGCGGTTGCGGCCAGCATACCGGCCAATATGAAGGTGAAGGACTGGAGCCAGACACAGGGCTCACTGTTTCAAGCGGTTAAAATGGAAAAATTGGTCGTGAGTTTATTGCTATTGTCTGTGGTCGCGGTGGCCGCCTTTAATATTGTCTCTACCCTGGTTATGTCGGTTGCAGAAAAACGTGGCGACATAGCCGTATTGCGAACCATGGGTGCAAGAGCAGGCGGTATCATGGCCATTTTTGTGTCTCATGGTCTGGGCCTGGCAACGGTCGGTATAAGTATCGGTGCGGCGCTGGGCGTCCTGCTGGCCACTAATATTTCTGCGATTACTATTTTTTTGGAAGACCTAATGGGCGTCAAATTGTTCGACCCCTCTGTTTATTTTATCAGCGAGCTCCCGTCTGTTTTGCTGTGGTCTGATGTGATCGCAGTGGTTGCTGCTTCACTGGTGCTGAGTTTGTTCGCCACACTTTATCCAGCCTGGCGTGCAGCCCGGGTTGCTCCTGCCGAGGTGCTCCGCTATGAGTGAGCCTGTTCTGTTTTGTGACTCCTTGGGCCGAACCTACCAAGACGGTGATAGGTCCGTGGAAGTGTTGGCGAATGTTCAATTGCAATTGAGCCCCGGGGAAAAGATCGCCGTGGTTGGAGCCTCTGGCTCAGGTAAATCCACGCTACTGAATTTGTTGGGGGGGCTGGATAAACCCAGTCATGGCGAGGTATTGCTGTGTGGTGAAAACCTGGGCCAACTGTCCGAGGCAAGGCTGTGCGAGCTTCGCAATAAGCGCCTGGGTTTTGTCTATCAGTTTCACCACTTGCTGCCGGAGTTTGATGCCCGGGAAAATGTAGCCATGCCACTCCTGATTGGCGGGCTGTCCCGACGCGAAAGTCAGCAGCGGGCCGCGCTTATGCTGGAACGCGTGGGGATGCAGCACCGCCTCGAGCACCGGCCATCACAGCTTTCCGGCGGTGAGCGGCAGAGAGTTGCTATAGCCAGAGCCCTGGTAACAGAGCCGGCCTGTGTGCTCATGGATGAGCCCACTGGAAACCTGGACCCGCAGTCAGCGGCACAGGTGCTCGATTTAATTGACGAGTTAGGTGAGCTTCAGTCTGCATTTGTTGTGGTGACTCATGACCCGGCAATCGCTGCGCATATGCATCGCACGCTGGAACTGATCAATGGTCGTTTGGAACAGCGCCCGTGAAATGGTCGGAGCGCAGGCGCGTCGCCCTGCGATACACCTTTGCCCATGGGCAGGGGCACCTGTCCACCTTTTTGTCTTCTTTGTCGATGCTGGGCCTTGTGCTGGCAATAGCACTGTTAATTGTGGTGCTTTCGGTGATGAATGGCTTCGACCGTGAAATGCGCGAGAGAATATTGTCGCTGGTACCTCATATTACGGTGTCTTCCCATCAGCCAATGGACGACTGGCAAACTCGGCGCGACGAGGTTTTGATGCACCCCCAGGTGTTGCAGGTGAGCCCTTTCACCCAGTTTGACGCGCTGTTTATGACGGGCACAGAAATAGAAACAGCCAGCGGTATTGGCATTGATGTTACAAAGCCTGGCAGCGAGGCCCTGCTGGCTTCGTTACCCGAGTCGGCTCGAGCCGTCTTTAACCGCCGCCAGGACGCCCTGGTGTTGGGTGTCGGTATTGCCGAACGCCTCGATGCTCAGGTGGGAGACACCCTGACTTTAATCGTTCCCGGTGGTGGTCTTACAGGCGATACCGGAGCAACTCGTTTTGAGGCACTGCACCTGGCCGGAGTGTTGGAAACAGGCACGGAGCTGGATCAGGCGGTCGCTTTGTTAAGGCTGGAAACCGCATCTGAACTTGCGGGTTTGGGTAGCAGCGTCAGTGGGTTGCGCCTGGTGAGCAGCGATATTTTTGATGTCAGTAAGATTGGCTGGCAGGTGGTCAATAGTCTGCCCGTGGGCCATTACACGACTAATTGGATGATGACTCACGGGAACCTGTACGCAGCGATTCAATTGTCTCGCGACCTGGTGAGTATTTTACTGTTTTCAATTATCGCAGTGGCCGCTTTTAATGTAGTTTCCTCCCTGGTTCTGGTGGTGTTTGACAAGCAGGACAATATTGCAATTCTGCGAACACTAGGAGCGTCTGGAGGAGATATTGCCTGGATTTTTGTCTTACAGGGAGCAATGATAGGCGCGGTCGGCGTTATTGTAGGTAGTCTACTAGGCGCGCTTTTGAGTCAGTTGGTGCCGGGCCTGGTGGCGGGTCTGGAAAGCGTGTTAGATATTCGCTTTCTCAATACCGATGTCTATCCGGTGTCGTTTGTGCCAGTGGATTTACTGTGGCGTGATGTAGCGGTCGTTGGCAGCGTTGCGATGGCAATGTGTTTGTTGGCTGCCATCTACCCCGCCCGGCGCGCTGCTGGGCTTGCTCCTGCGGCCGTGCTGAATCAGGACCGTAGCTAGCTGTCCCGGGTTTTAGCAGCTTCAGCTTTCTTCAATATTTTTGCCGCTCGCTTTCGGCGACGTTTGCGCTCACGTAACATTCTGGCCACTCGCAGCCGCCACAGCGTGTTGATCACAAAGTAACCCAGAGAACCAAAGAACAAACCGCACAATAAACAGCCCAGCAAGAATGGTTGCCATATCGCGCTTAAACTGTGAGTCAGCCAGTGGTAGCTGAGTTCAAAGCTAATTTTCTGCATAGGTACATCGATAACCATAGCTCCAAGTTTGTAAGCCAGGTAGAAAATGGCGGGCATGGTAACCGGGTTTGTTATCCACACAAGTCCCACCGACAGCGGCAGGTTGCAGCGAAACAGCAGTGCCAGCGATGCGGCGGCAACCATCTGTCCTGGAATTGGCATGAAGGCGACAAAAAGACCAACGAAGAACGCCATCGATGCGGAATAGCGATTGATATGCCATAGATTGTCGGCGTAAACCCAGTCACCCAGTACCGCCAATGATTTAATCTGCCGCATTCGTTCGACGCTGGGCGTGATTGATTTTAGAGTTTTCTTCGGCATTAACTATTTGATCGCTTTTGGTGTCCCTGTCTCTCGCCCTCCGTGGTTCACTATTGCTGTTGAATCGGGGCAAACTTACCTCGTTATTATGCCCGCAACCGGGCGGCTTCTCTACATGCGTTCATGGATGATCGGATATCTGCTGGCTACCCTTGCAATGGTCTACTCGCCCTGGTTAGTGCCCGGGCATTGGTTGTTTCTCCTTTGGCCTGTTTTAGCCTGGAGTGCGCTGCGTTGGCGCAGCGCACCCCTGATTCTGGGCGTCTTGTGCGCTTCACTGGTGCTGAGTTTGCGTGGGCACAGTTTGTTGCTTGCGAGGCTGCCTGAGGCTTGTAATCGACAGCCTTTCTCTGTCATAGGGGAAGTTGTGTCGTTGCCCAGGGTGAGCTTGATCGCTGAGGGGCGCAGGCGCCAGCGGTTTGAGTTCCTCCTGCATTCGCAGTCCTCCGTGATGTGCAGTGGCCCCCGCAAGCTGTTGCTCTCGTATTATGGGAACCAGAATATTCAGCCGGGCCAGCGTTGGGAGTTCCGGGTGAGTCTGCGCCGCCCCTGGGGGCTTGCAAATCCTGGGTCTCATAATCTGCAGTCCTGGTATGCCACAGGTGGGATTGACGCAGTGGGTACCGCTAAAGTGGGTCATGGCCGTTTACGGGGTGAGGGTGCGCCATGGTCAAGTTTGCACCATCGCTGGCGTCAACAATTGACAGTGAAAATTGCAGAGGCGGGTCTTTCAGACGCAGCAGAAGCGGTTGTGAAAGCGCTGACGGTCGCCGATAAGAGTGGGCTGAACTATGAGATGTGGTCTCTTTTTCAGCGATACGGCATTAATCACTTGTTGGTTGTTTCGGGGCTGCATATTGCTTTGGTCTCGGGGCTGGCGTTCATGCTGGGCCGGTTAGTTGCCAGTGCAACGGCAGGCTTGGGGCTGTCGGCGTGCCGATGGCCTTGGCCCGAATGCTCGGCGATGGCAATGGCCACGCTTTATGCCGCCCTGGCGGGCTTTTCCGTGGCGACCCAACGCGCCTTGCTCATGCTCGCCAGTTTCATGTTAGCGAGGCTGTTGCGGCGCCAAAGTAATGCCCCCGGCAGTTTGATGACGGCTGCATTTTTACTGGTGCTGGTTAATCCACTGGTTATGCTCAGCAGCGGCTTCTGGCTATCTTTTTCTGCAGTAGCAGCGCTGTTGTGGATGGGGCTTTGGCAGAAGTCAGGCTCGAAAGGGCGTTACCTTGCGCCGCATCTGTATATGGCATTGGTTATGTTTCCTGTTGGTGCACTGTGGTTTGGCGGTGCAAGTTGGGTGTCAGCGCCTGCCAATTTTTTGATGATTCCGCTGGTGGGTCTCTGCGTGGTTCCTTTATCACTGCTGGGTGCCTTCTTCTCGCTGCTGGGTCTCGATAGTGCAGCCGCAACGCTTTGGAAACTGGCGGGACTGCCGATAGATTGGTTGTGGCCGCTCGCCGAGAAACTGGCGGTTGACCAGGCTTTATTCGTGGCGACGCCTGCTTCCACGTTATCCATCTGCCTTGGTTTGTTGGCGGTTGGCTTGATTGTGCTGCCGTTAGGGAGAGTGCTGCGCGTGCTGTGCGTGGTCATGCTTCTGCCGCTGTTTTTGGCGCGCCCGCAGCCATCCCCAGAGCCGCAGTTAAATGTGCTGGACGTGGGGCAGGGAACCGCCGTGGTGTTCACTGTCGGCGAGCGAGCATTGCTTTATGATACCGGCGGTGGTCATCCCAGTGGACCGAATATGAGCCAGAGCGTGGTGCTGCCCTGGCTCGGTCACAAGGGTATTTCTGCGTTAGATACATTGATGATCAGCCACAACGACCTGGATCATAGCGCCGGTGCGGCCGACATTATGGCGGCCTTGCCCATTAGACAAGTCTGGCGCGGGGAAAAGTTGCATTACCAAGGTCGCCGCTGCGATGCCGGTGTGTCTTGGCAGTGGCCTGGCAAGACGCGGTTTCATATTCTTTCTCCGGTAGGCGCGCAGGAGGGAAATAACGCTTCCTGCGTGTTGCTGATTGAGACGCCTGATCATCGATACTTGCTGGCCGGCGATATTGACGTAGCGCAGGAACAGGACTTGATTCGCTATTGGGGTAAAAAGCTCGCTAGTGACGTGCTACTGGTGGGACATCACGGCAGTCGCACCTCCACTTCGCAGGCCTGGCTCAATCAGGTCTCTCCGCGAGTCGCCGTGATTGGTGCAGGTTATGCCAGTCGCTTTGGTCATCCCCATCAGGACGTCGTAAGTCGCCTGCAGGGTTCGAAGGTAATGGTTTACCAAACGGCACTGGAGGGTGCAATTACGGTGTCAACTGACCCCAGTGGAGGGCTATTAGTGACAGGCTACCGGCAGGGATACAAACCCTGGTGGATGTGATTTTTCCGCAGTTCCGTCACTCCGGCGGCTGTGCGTATAATGGGGCCCTCTAACAAGAACTGGCGAGATGTCCCTGTGCTCGAATTGTTGACAGCTGGCGGGTGGTTAATGGTACTGATTGTACTGTGTTCCATCGTAGTGCTAGCCATTTGTATCGAACGACTCTATACCCTTAATCCCAAGAAAATTGCTCCGCCGCACTTGCTGGCCACGGTGTGGAAGCAACTCAAGGGCGGCGAGATGGATGCGGCGAGATTAAAAACGCTCAAGCAATCTTCGCCCTTGGGCCGGATCCTTGCCGCTGGTTTGAGCAATGCGTATCACGGTAGGGAGGTGATGAAAGAAAGTATTCAGGAAGCCGCCCAGCACGTGGTCCACGACCTGGAGCGGTACCTCAATACTCTTGGCACGATTGCCGCGATATCGCCCCTGCTGGGCTTGTTGGGCACAGTAGTGGGCATGATCCGGGTGTTTGCGGAAATCATGTCACAGGGCACCGGTAACGCCAGCGTGCTTGCAGGCGGTATTTCTGAGGCATTGATCACCACCGCGGCCGGACTGACAGTAGCGATACCCGCTTTGGCCATGCATCGTTACTTCATTGGTAAGATTGACGCTATCGTGGTTGAACTTGAGCAGGAGACGATCAAACTGGTCGATGCCTTGCACAGCGAAGAGAACACGGAAGACAGCCCTTGAAATTCAGGCGCCAACGACTCGATGACGTCAGCGTCAATCTGACACCATTAATTGATGTCGTGTTCCTGTTGTTGATTTTTTTTATGGTGTCGACCACATTTACGCGCGAGACACAGTTGAGTGTTGATTTGCCTGAAGCTCAGGGCCAGCTTAAAGAAAATAATGAAGAGGAAATTGAGATTCTGATAGACGAGGGTGGTGCTTATAGAGTGAATGGCCAGGGTCTGGTGGATAGGCGTATGCGCACGCTGCAAGCGGCCATTTATAAAATATCTGCTGGTGATACCACTATGCCCATGATTATCACTGCTGATGCCCAGGCGGCTCACGAAGACGTGGTGCGGGCGATGGATGCCGCTGGCCAGATGGGGTTTGTTCACTTAAGCATCACTACTCGCCAACCTACAGAAGGTCAAGCCGATGGCTAGTGCTCGCAAACAGTCGACATCCGCAGCAACGAACAAAGCGAGCGATTGGCAGTTATACGGCAGATTGCTCCGCTATGTGTTGCCTTACTGGTGGGTGTTCGCGCTCAGCCTGGTTGGCTACATGGTTTACTCACTGGGTAATGTGTTGTTGGCGGACATGATGCAGTTCTTACTGGATGCGCTCAACAAATCAGAGGCAGCGGACTCAGGGCTGGTTTCCCGTGTCGCCTATCGCTTCTTCTACGAGGAGGGTATGGATAAGCTGGAGTTTACCCGTATCGCATTCCCAATCAGTCTGGTGATACTGGCCTTCATCCGCTCTATGGGTTTTTTCGTCGGCACCTATTTTATGAATCATGTCGCACGCAACCTGATTCACACTCTGCGCTGCGAGCTGTTTGACAAAATGCTGGTGGCGCCCAGTGCCTACTACGACAGCCACAGCCAGGGCGTACTTATTTCCAAGATCACTTTCAACGTAGAGCAAGTGTCAGGCGCGGTCACCAAGGCATTGAAAATCATTGTCCGTGAAGGCCTTACTGTAATGGCCTTGCTAAGCTATATGCTCTACCTCAACTGGCGCTTGTGCCTCGTGTTCCTGGCGGTTGCCCCGGCCATCGCCCTGGTAGTCAGCGTAGTGGGCAAGCATTTTCGCCGTTACAGTCGCCGAATACAGGCCTCTATGGGTGATGTTACCCAGGTATCCAACGAGAGCATTGGCGCCTACCGCGAGGTGCGAATATTTGGCGGCCAGAGGCAACAGTCCAGACGCTTTTTTACGGCCAGTGAGTACAACCGGGCGCAGAGCCTTAAGCTGGCGCTACTGGATGCCCTGAGCACACCGGTTATCCAGACCCTGCTGGCGCTGTCACTGGCAGCATTGGTATGGTTTGCCTTAAAGCCAAGTTTGCTGGCTGATTTTTCAGCTGGATCACTGGTGGCGTTTCTCACTGCAGCCGGACAGCTTGGCAAGCCGATCCGTTCCCTTTCCGGGGTGCAGGCGGTGATTCAACGGGGTCTTGCGGCGGCAGAGGATATTTTTGCGCAGTTGGATCAGGAGGAGGAGTTAGATCATGGTGAATTGGATGTCTCTCGCGTAACAGGGGAAATCTCATTTCAGGATTTGAACTTTGCCTACCCGGGCAGTGAGACCCGGGTACTGCAGAACGTTTGCCTGGATATTCAAGCGGGAGAAACGATCGCTCTGGTGGGGCGTTCGGGCAGTGGCAAGAGCACCATAGTGCAATTGTTGGCTCGGTTTTATTCACCGTCCTCCGGCCGAATCCTTCTCGATGGCAGGCCCATCGAGGACTATACCCTGGCGAGCCTGCGTAAACAGCTGGCTTTGGTGTCCCAGAACGTGACCCTGTTTCACGATACCGTGTTTAACAATATTGCCTATGGAACCCTTGCCGAAAGTGGGCCGCAGGCGGTGGAACAGGCTCTGGAGTCAGCTTATGCAAAAGATTTTATAGCGCAAATGCCAGAGGGCATGAATACGATGCTGGGTGATGATGGCGGCGGTCTCAGCGGCGGACAGCGCCAGCGCATTGCCATTGCTCGTGCTTTTCTCAAGGACGCACCGGTCATTGTCCTGGATGAGGCCACTTCGGCGCTCGATAACGAGTCCGAGCACCGGATACAAAAGTCTCTGGACACCATCTCCCGGGATCGCACTACCATCATCATCGCCCATCGGCTTTCAACCGTAGAGCGGGCGGACCGAATTATCGTTATGGACGCGGGTCGAATTGTGGCCAGCGGTACCCATGAAGAGTTGTTAGCGGGAGAGGGCATTTATGCCCAGCTTTATCATCAGGAGTTCTCCGATTAATGTCGGCTCAGGGCCGCGGTTTGGAAGCAGCCTGGTATAGGGGTGACAGGTGGCTGTGGTTACTGCGGCCACTGGAGTGGCTATTTCGCTTGCTCGCTGCATTGCGTCGCCGGCTTTATCGCTCCGGTATCATTTCGTCCTATCGTGCTCCATTACCTATCGTTGTTGTCGGTAACATCACTGTGGGTGGTACCGGTAAGACTCCTGTTGTTATTGCCCTGGTTGAGGCATTGCAGGCTAAAGGCCTGCGCCCGGGCGTAGTGAGTCGGGGCTACGGCGCGACGAATGCCGACTTCCCCCATAGATTGAGTGAGTCCAGTGACGCCCGACAAAGTGGTGACGAACCGCTGCTAATCCATCGCCGAACCCAGGTTCCCTGTGTGGTGGATTCGGACAGGGCCAACGCGGTACAAGTACTGCTGCGACACAATGAACTGGATCTTGTTATTTGCGACGACGGGCTACAGCACTACGCGCTTGCAAGAGACTTCGAGATTGCCGTGGTTGATGCAACTCGTCGGCTGGGCAATGGGTTTTGTTTACCTGCGGGGCCGCTGCGTGAACCCGCATCGAGGTTGTTGAGCGTGGACAAAGTCTTGTATCGCGGGAGCGATTCTGCCGCCGACGGCGTTCGCTACGAACCAAAGGTATGGGTCAATTTGCAGACCGGCGAACAACGACCGCTGGATGAGTTTTCCGGCGGCGTCCTGGCCCTGGCACTTGCGGGTATTGGCCAACCCCAGCAGTTTTATTCTACGCTGGATAGTCTGGGTGTCACCTACCAGATCAGGGGATTCCCGGACCATCACAGCTATACCGCACAAGACTTTGCTGCTTTGGATGAAAGCCTGGTACTCATGACGGAAAAAGACGCGGTAAAATGCCAGTCATTAGCTGGCCCCAACGCCTGGTATTTGCAGATAGATGCACTGTTGCCTGGGGCTGCAGTGGCCGCAGTGTTACAACTGGTTCGTTCCTGACTTTTTAACAAGGTAAGCGCATGTCCTTCGCAGTAGTAATACCCGCCCGTTACGGCTCCAGTCGTCTTCCGGGAAAGCCTCTGCTGGATATTGCCGGCAAACCGATGATTCAGCGCGTTTGGGAGCAAGCCCATGGCGCCGGCGCCAGCGAGGTCGTAATCGCAACCGACGACAAACGTATAGAAGAGGTTGCCCAGGGCTTTGGTGCCCAGGTTTGCATGACTGATCCCAGCCATTCATCTGGCACAGATCGTCTTCAGGAAGTGGCGGCCCAACGAGGTTGGAATGACCAACAAATTGTTGTGAATGTGCAAGGGGATGAGCCATTGATTCCGCCCGCGCTGGTTGGCCAAGTGGCGACTAACCTGGGTGCTAATCCTTCCGCTGCAATTGCGACCCTGAGTGAACCGATTACCGACCTGAACGAACTGACAAACCCAAATGCCGTTAAGGTGGTTACCGACAGTCAGGGTATGGCGCTTTATTTTAGCCGTGCCGTTATTCCCTGGCCGCGAGAGGCTTTTGTGCTAAACCAGGCAGCGATGCCCGCTGGATCCTGGTTTCGCCATATAGGTATCTACGCCTATCGGGTGGGGTTTTTACATCGTTACGTAACATGGGCATCGGCGCCCATGGAGCAGTTGGAGCAGTTAGAGCAACTGCGCGCACTTTATAACGGTGAGCGTATTCATGTAGACCTTGCCAGTGAAACCGTCCCCGGTGGTGTCGATACCGCTGAGGATCTACAGGCAGTGCGCAGACTCATGGAGAATAGCAATGACTAGTCCCTATCCAACTCAGGTTTTGTTCGTTTGTCTGGGCAATATCTGCCGGTCGCCGACCGCACATGGTGTGTTTGAATCCATCGTTAAAGAGCGCGGCTTGCAGGAGTCAATTCATATCGACTCCTGTGGTACGGGCGATTGGCACATTGGCTACGCACCCGATCCTCGTGCGGTAACAGAGGCGGCGAAGAGAGGCTATGACCTTGGTGAACTAAGAGCGCGACAGGTTGAGCCTCGGGACTTCGGTGAATTTGATTATATTCTGGCAATGGATGAAAAGAACCTTTCCGATTTAAAAGCGATGTGCCCAGTGACGTTCTCTGGCTTCCTCGGGCTATTCTTGCCTTTCGATACGGCAGCGACGGTGCGGGAAGTCCCCGACCCTTACTATGGTGGTGATGAGGGATTCACAGATGTGTTGGATATGATCGAGGCCGCAAGCGAGGGACTGCTGCAGGAGATTTGCGGTGCAAATACTTCCGGCTGAATCCCTGAGGCCATATAACTCGCTTTCCCTTGAGGCTTCTGCTGCCGCGCTGGCGCTGGTTGATACTGAACAGGAACTCAGTAAAGCGCTGGATTGGTCCAGAGCTCAGGGGCTTGCGGTTCTGCCGCTGGGGCAGGGCAGTAATGTCGTAATCGTCGATGACCTTGAAGCACTGGTTGTCCGTCAACAGGGCACAGGCTTCAAGGTACTCGGCGAAAGTGATCATGAAGTTTCATTGCGGGTGAGCGCGGGGCAAGACTGGCATTCACTGGTAGAAAAAACGCTGGGGCAGGGCCTTTACGGTCTGGAAAATCTGGCGTTGATACCCGGCACTGTTGGAGCGGCACCGATTCAGAATATCGGCGCTTATGGCGTTGAACTTGACCGTTTTGTTCGAGCGGTGCAAGCGGTGGATATAGAGACTGGGGAGCATCTTGTGTTAACGCGCCAAGAGTGTGCTTTTGGGTATCGCGATAGCGTGTTCAAGCATGAATTGAGAGATAAAATCATTATCACAGCGGTAGACCTGTGCCTCTCCCGTGAGCCTGTAACTGCGGTGACTTATCCGGCTTTGCAAACGGAATTAGATGACAGCGGCATACGTGAACCGACTCCGCGAGATGTGTATTGCGCTGTAGTTAACGTGCGTCGCAGACGTTTGCCTGATCCCGCGGAAGAACCCAATGCGGGCAGCTTTTTTAAAAATCCGGTTATTGAACAAAGGCAGGCGGAAGCATTGTCGCGAGAGTTCGGTTCAATGCCGGTGTTTGTCCAGCAGGATAATCGAGTCAAGGTTCCGGCGGCCTGGCTTATTGATCAGATAGGCTGGAAAGGACATCGCCAGAACGGTGTAGGTGTGCATCCTGGGCATGCTCTGGTGTTGGTTAACTACGCAGGAGATTCCGGTAAAGCGCTTTTGCAGTTGGCCGCTGATATTAGCGCCTCTGTAAGCGAGCGCTTTGACATCAATCTGGAAATTGAGCCCCGCGTATATGGTTTGCCACAGTGAACGAGTTTGATAACAAGGCCTTCATAAGCACACTGACTTCTAGACCCGGCGTCTACCAGATGTATGACGAAGCGGGAAAATTACTCTACGTCGGCAAGGCGAAAAATCTCAAAAATCGGGTAGGTAGCTACTTTCGTGCCAGCGGACTCACCGATAAAACCCTTGCGCTGGTATCGAGAATTCATGATATTCAGGTGACCGTCACTTCCACTGAAGTAGACGCGCTGTTGCTTGAGCACAACCTGATCAAGAACTACCAGCCGCCCTACAATATTTTACTTAAGGACGATAAGTCCTTCCCGTACATTTACATTTCAACGGATAAATATCCGCGTATTTCTTTGCACAGGGGTGCTCAAAAAGGGAAGGGGCATTACTTCGGTCCTTATCCCAGTGCCGGTGCGGTGCGAGAGTCGCTGCATTTTTTGCAAAAAGTGTTCAAAGTAAGACAGTGTGAAAATAGTTATTTCCGCAATCGATCCAGGCCGTGTTTGCAGCATCAGATCGATCGCTGCACTGCTCCGTGTGTAGACATAGTGACAGAGGATGACTATGGCCAGCAGGTAGAAAACACCAGCTTATTCCTGCGTGGAAAATCTCAGCAACTGATGGTCAGGCTAGCCGATGATATGGAGCAGGCGGCTGCAAAACTTGAATTTGAATCAGCGGCTGTGCTGCGTGATCAGTTAGCTCAACTGCAGCATGTGCAGGCGAGTCAGGGCATTGAGGGGGTTAAGGGCGACCTTGATATTCTCGCTGCAGCGGTGGACACAGGGCGGGCATGTGTGCAGGTTTTGTTTGTGCGCGGTGCCAGAGTGCTGGGCAGTAAGACCTACTATCCGCCTTTGAAGCTGGAAGAGTCGCCAGGCGAAGTGCTAGCGGCTTTTGTGCCACAGTATTACCTTAACGGGACGCGGGCGGTGCCGGGTGAAATCATCGTCAATGAAGAGCCAGACAGTGTGTCTGCGCTGGCGGAGGCGCTTTCGGTGCAGGCAGAGCGTAAGGTGCAATTACGCAGTCGCGTGCGTGACGCCCGAGCACGCTGGCTTCGCTTGGCGCTGCAGACGGCTGAAACTAACCTCGCAGCGCATCTTGCCGGCAAGCAAACTGTGCAGGCGCGCTTGCAGGCGCTGCAAGAGTGTCTGTCATTGTCAGAGGTGCCAGAGCGTATGGAGTGCTTTGACATTAGCCATAGCTCTGGCGAAGCCACGGTCGCCTCTTGTGTTGTGTTTGACCAGAATGGTGCCCGTAAAAGCGACTATCGAAAATTTAATATAGAAGGTATCACCGGAGGCGATGATTACGCTGCCATGCAACAGGCGCTCGAGCGGCGTTACAAGCGGCTCAAGTCTGGAGAGGGTACCCAGCCCGATATACTCTTTATTGATGGCGGTAAAGGTCAGGTGTCCCAGGCCATGGGGGTGCTGGAAGATCTGCAGATCAGTGACGTATTGGTTATTGGGGTCGCCAAAGGCGCAACACGTAAAGCGGGGTTCGAAACCTTGATCGATGGGTCCACCGGGCGCGAGTCGCAGTTACCGGGGGACAGCCCCGCGCTGCATTTGATTCAGCAGATTCGTGATGAGGCGCACCGGTTTGCGATTACGGGGCATCGCGCACGCCGGGATAAAGTCCGGCAACGATCAGTGCTCGAAGATATTCCCGGGGTTGGAGCCAAGCGGCGCAGGGAATTGCTGCGCCACTTCGGCAGCGCCTCTGGTGTTGTTAATGCGAGCGTTGAAGAGTTGAAGAAAATTTCTGGAATAAGTGCCACAATGGCGGCACAAATTTACGATCATTTACACGACGTGGGTGCTAATGCAGACAGGAAGTAGGTTTTTGACGATCAATGTACCCAATACGCTGACTTTGCTCCGTATCTGCCTTATCCCAGTGCTGGTCGTTGTGTTCTACATGCCCTTTAAAAATCATTTATTAGTGGCGGCCGGTATTTTCGGTTTCGCCGCAGCGACCGACTGGGTTGACGGTTATCTTGCCCGCAAATTAGGCCAGATGACGGCTTTTGGTGCATTTCTCGACCCTGTCGCTGACAAGCTCATGGTTGCGGTCGCACTGGTGCTGTTGGTAGAACGCCACGATACGCAGCTGTTTACTCTAGCGGCCTGCGTCATCATTGGTCGGGAGATCGTGGTCTCGGCTCTGCGGGAGTGGATGGCAGAGCTTGGAGAGCGAACCTCAGTAGCCGTGTCCTACGTTGGCAAGGTAAAAACCGCTTTCCAAATGATTGCAATTACGGGTCTTTTGGCCATTGATCCTGCCACTCATGAGAGCTGGCTGCTGGCACTGTGCTACGTGGTTTTGTATGTGGCGGCGATATTGACCCTGTGGTCTATGTTCGTCTACCTGAAAGCGGCCTGGGTGGTGATGAAAGAACGCGATAATTCTTTTTAATTCAGATGCTTGCGAGATTATTGTGGAATTGCTGTTGACACTTGGCTCTCGGTGCATACAATAGGCGCCTCTTGAACGTACGCCGCCCTGCGGGGTACGCCTTAAGCGGGAATAGCTCAGTTGGTAGAGCGCAACCTTGCCAAGGTTGAGGTCGCCGGTTCGAACCCGGTTTCCCGCTCCAAATTCTCTTCAACAAGACTGGTCCTCAGTCGATATGGCTCGGTGGCAGAGTGGTAATGCAGCGGATTGCAAATCCGTCAACGCCGGTTCGATTCCGACCCGAGCCTCCATTTTTGATACAGGTATCCAAAGACCGAATCATGCAGCAAGCGCACATTGTGTCGCGCGTCCTGGTGCTTGCTTTGGGCTGTTGGTGCCATTTTGGTGCTAGTTTTCTATGCTTAAAGGTTCCAAAATGCCCGCGGATGTTTGCTATGCTAAAAGCAGAGCAAAGCAACGTTTTTACAAGAGGATGGCAGTAGATGACAGCAAGTGGCCCCTGGGGTTTGGATGAAGTCGCACAGTGGTTAGGAGAATGTAGATTCCCGATTCGGCTCGCATGTACCGCTGCCGATGGCTTTCCGCGCGTCGTATCAGTCTGGTTTCTATATAAAGAAGGATCCTTCTTTAGCGTTTCCCATCGCAATTCATCGCTGGTTAAGTTGCTTGCGGCATCGCCTCGCGTTGGTTTTGAAGTTTCGCCGAACGAACCTCCGTATCATGGCGTGCGAGGTCAGGGAATGGCTACGCTGATCTCTGAGGGCGCCGGCGATGTGCTCAACCAGGTGATTGACCGATACCTCGGAGAAACCAACAGTTCACTGGCGCAGTGGCTGCTGTCTCGGGTGGATGACGAGGTCATCATAAAGGTGGAACCGCAACGCTTTTTCAGCTGGGACTATCGAAACCGGATGGAATCACCTACGCAGGAGTAACGCCAGCAGCAATGTTGGGGAGCAGCGTTTCGGCCACTTCATCCAGCTTTAGTGTCGCCATAGAGTCGGCTCGGGTTGCGCCAGGGTTGATAATCGCTATCGCTTTGCCGGTGGCTTGCGCGTGCTTGCAGAAGCGGAAACCTGAATAAACCTGCAGCGAGCTGCCAATCACCAGGAGAGCATCGGCTCGGTCCAGGGCAGTCATGCTGGACTCAACCCGAGCCCGAGGGATGTTCGCTCCGAAGAACACGACATCAGGCATCAGGTTGCCGCCGCACTGAATGCAGGGTGGAACGTCGAAATCGTCTAGCTCAGTATCAGGTAGTTCACTGTCACCGTCGGGGCGCATGTCCCCTCTAGACAGCACCTGTGCTGAATTGTGGGTTAACAAACGTTGTTGCATTGTCTGTCTTTCCGTGAGGTCCTCGCAGGATAAACAGCGCACCCTATCCAGTCTGCCATGTAAATCCAGTACACTGCGACTACCTGCGCGCTGATGCAACCGGTCTACATTTTGCGTAATTAAAAACTCCAGGCGACCGTCGGCTTCTAATGCAGTGAGTGCCTTGTGTGCGGCATTGGGTTGGGCATCGTTAATCGTTGGCCAGCCGGCCATTGACCTCGCCCAATAGCGTCGCCGGGTTGCTGCATGATTAACAAAATCGTTGTGCTGGATAGGCTTGCGATGCTGCCATTGCCCCAAACCGTCGCGATAGGCGGGGATGCCGGAAGCGACGCTAATGCCTGCGCCGGAAAGGACTACCAGCTTGGGATGGAGCTGTAGGAATTCGACCAATCTGCTGGTGGGGCATTCTTCTGTGTTCATATCAAAAGTATACGTCCCAGGGTTTGTTAGCAGATCTCTGATCCACGCGAGAGTTTAAGCGTACATAATAAAAAACGGAGTAACGTTCGATGCAAATTCTGGTCACAGGCGGAACGGGGTTCATTGGCGACGCGCTGCTGCCCGCATTGCGGGCAGCAGGCCATGAGCTCATTGTCCTATCACGACAAACATTATCGAACACCACAGACACCACCTATGTTCGTGCATTGACGCAGTTATCAGCAGAAACGCAAGTGGACGCTGTTATCAATCTTGCTGGGGCATCGCTTGCCGGCAAGAGATGGAATACTCGTTACAAGAATGAAATTGTCGATAGCCGGATGAATATTACCGGAGAACTGATCCTTTGGATCGAGTCACGGGAGCAGAGACCATTGGTGTTACTGAGTGCCAGCGCGATTGGTTACTACGGTCATCACGGGGACGAAAGGCTCGACGAGCAGGGGAGCAGAGTTCCTGGTTTTTCCCAAAACTTGTGCGAGGAGTGGGAGTCAGCTGCAGAGAAAGCGGCGACATTAGGTGTTCGAACTTGTCTGCTCCGGCTCGGTGTTGTTCTCGATAGTGATGGCGGTGCATTCCAGCAAATGGCACCACCGTTCAAGCTTGGCGTCGGCAACTGGATCGGAAGCGGTCGGCAATGGCTCAGTTGGATTCACCGCACAGACGTTGTTGCAGCGATGCTGTTTTTGCTGGCAGACGATGCTTTGGAAGGGGCCTACAATCTCACTGCCCCCGAACCGGTGACGAGCAAGGGCTTTAGTGAGGCTATGGGGCAGGTGTGCAAGCTCTGGATTAGCCTGCCGGTGCCCGCGATAGTGATGCGCCTAATGCTGGGTGAGATGGCCCAAGAGCTGTTGATTAACGGGCAGCGCGTGGTCCCCGACCGATTGCAAGCGGCTGGTTTTGAATTCATGTACCCCGATTTGGATCAAGCTCTAGCTAAAATTGTGAGCACCTAAAACTGCGTTGCACACTGGCTTAGGCCGCCGTAGCAGATAGGGCTGCTCGCGCGGCCAGTGAGCGCGGGGTCACGGCGGGCCCATAGGTGGCGCGTCCGAGCAGCACGAGCGGCAGTGAAACGCGGGTCCCAGGGAAAAATGGGATTGACGAAACATCCATATTTTGAATGGCTGCGTACTATTACTGAAACCTTCATTTGGTGTAGTAAAATGGCAGAGCAACAACTTCAAGCAAGACCACTGTACGGCATTGGCACGGTTGCCAGATTGACTGGTCTAAAGCCTGACACCCTGCGTGTCTGGGAGCGGCGTTATAGTCTGGGAGCAAGCCAGAAATCGGAAACCGGAAGGCGACAGTATACCCAGGCAGATCTTGAGCACCTGCAGCTGGTATCGGCATTACTGTCTTCTGGCTCGCGCATCGGTGAGATCGCGTCGAGCGAGAGAAAAACGCTTGAGAGGTTGGTCGAAGCTTGTACCGACAAGTCGAGGACACAGGTCGCCAAAAAGCCCAGTGTAGTATTCGTGGGTGAGGCAATTTGTGAATGGTTAGGTGATCACCAGGGCTGTCTGACCGGGGTGAGCGCCCAACTGGCCTCTACGAGACTGGAGGCAGTCGACTTAGATATTTTCGCCGGCGTCGAAGACGTGGACCTGCTCGTAGTAGCCTGCGAGCGGATGAACACTGCGCAGATGAGTAAGCTGAACCAGGTGCGAGAAGTTGTAAACCCAACGTCCGTGCTGGTGTTGCAGTCAGGAATGAGCGAGAGCTGGTTGAACGAGCTGAGCGCTGAAGGCATTGCGAACATGGCGTTTCCACCGGACCGCGCGGAGTTAGCATTTCACATCACTCGCAGCTCTGCGGAAAAAGCAACACGCGACGGCATCAACAGCCTTGCGGATTTAGTGGCAGCCAGGCCGCGATTGCACGCAGAGGCTGTTTTAGCCGAGGCTTTGACGATGGAAACCAGCATCGCCTGTGAATGTCCGCAGCACTTATCAGGCCTAATTACTCAGTTGGCCAAATTCGAGGCTTACTCAGCGGAATGTTCGGCTGACAGCTGGAAAGACGCGGCAGTTCACTCGTGCATTTACGCCTACGCCAGTCAGGCGCGGTGGCTGATGGAAAAAGCTTTGGACATGGCTCTACAAAGCCACGAGGATGAAGTGGGCCAGAAGCGTCTAAAAGGCGCCTGACAGGAAGGTTGCAATAGGCCTCGTTGAGCATAGAATTGATCTGGCAAGCCCGCAGTGCGGGTTCACCAGAGGGACCAAGGCTTGAGTAAAACAGGGAAGTTTGTAGGAGTAGTTGGGACGGCAGTAATGTTTGCCTTTAGTGGCTGGATGTTTCAGCAAACGGGCGACTGGGTGGCGGCGGTCTTTGTTGTAGGTAGTCTCGCTTACGGCGTGTTCTTTTTTCTCCAAGAGGTTTCGGAGTGAACGTAGGTGTGCGCCGGCATTTTCTTGGCATCATCGTTTTGCTACTCTCGGGCTGTGCGACGCTGATTTCAGAAGTCGATCCACCAAAGATATCGCTTGAGAGTTTTCGCCCTCTGCCTTCCGAGGGTGCTGTCCCACGCTTCGAAATAAAGCTACGTATTGTCAATCCAAATAGGCAGAGTTTTGACATTGCGGGGATCAGTTATGGGGTGGAGATTCAGGGCAAAGAGTTAATAAGCGGTGTCACTAATGAGGTCCCGGTATTAGCTGCGTATTCTGAAGAGGTGGTAACACTCGATGCTGGCTTGCAGTGGTTCCAGCTGGTGCGCCTGCTCACTGGAGCCGGTAAAGTGGCCGGCGACAGTCTCGATTATCGTTTTACTGCGAAAGTGGATTTTAATGGCTTTGTGCCAACGCAGCGGGTTGAGGAAACAGGGTCCTTTACGTTGAACTGACCTCTAGCCGAGCAGTGACTGGGCAAAGATTGCCAGAATAATAACCGGGCAAAAGAACTTTACATACCAGGGCCAGATCTTCCAGAAAAGGCCCTGCGCCACTTCAGGATTGCCTTTGCTTAATTCCTCCAGCAAGGTATTGCGGTGCATGACCCAACCTGCGAACAAGCAAAGCATAAAGCCCAGCAGAGGCTGACTGTAGCGTGTCGTGAGCGCAACGACAAAACCAAAGAGTGTGTTGAAGTTCAGCAAAATGATGGTGCTGGCAACTGCAATCAATCCTCCAATTGCCCAGACTGCGGTACTTCGCCTCACGCCGTGCTCTTCAATGGTGTAGGCCACCGGCACTTCCAGCATTGAAATAGAGGAGGTGAGGGCAGCGATGCTCATCAGGAAGAAAAAAGTGAAACTCACGACTGTGCCGGTAATGCCCATGGTTCTAAAAAGCTCTGGCAGTACGGTAAAGATAAGTGTGTCTTCAGAAATCAGCGCACCGGCCTCGTTAAAGATTTCAACCCCGTTGTGCAGGGCTACATACATAGCAGGCAGAACCAAAAAACCCGCAAGAACAGCGATGGAGATATCGACCAGGGTCACCAGGCCTCCCAGCACAGGGAGATTTTCACTGTCGGAGATGTAAGAGCCGTAAACCAGCATGGTGCCTACTCCCAGGGACATTGAAAAAAACGCAGCTCCCAGTGCGGCGATGATTAGCTTGGGAGACAGTGCTTTCTCAAAATCGGGTAGCAGGTAGATTTTTAGTCCATCTGACGCTCCATCCAGAGAAAGGACATAGGCTACCAACAATGCCAGAGTGATGAGTAAGGCCGGCATCAATCGCTCAGACCAGCGTTCGATGCCCTGGCGGACTCCAGCGGAAATAATACTGATCGTCAGCACCATGAATAGCAACATGAATGCGATGTTGCGAGTGATTGAGAATGTTGTCAGCCAATCTGACATCTCCTGCATACCCAAAAGACCTGCTAATGAGGACAAACAAAAAGCGATCATCCAGCCCGCTACAATGGCGTAAAAACTAAGAATAAGGCTGGCCACTAAAAAGCCAACAACACCCGTGGTGACCCCTATTCTTCGCAGCAAATTAGTGGGGGAAATCAGTCTCAGTGCACTGACTGCATTGGCGTGCGCATGGCGCCCTATGATCAGCTCCGCCATTAGGGCGGGATAGGCGAGCGTGAATGCCAGGATCAGGTAAACCAGAAGGAAAGCGGCTCCACCGTTACTGGCTGCCTGGGTTGGGAATCCCCATATATTGCCAAGACCGACAGCCGAACCAGCGGCCGCCATTACAAAACCAAAACGGGAAGAGAATTCGCCACGTACTGATGCCATGATTTACCTTAATCGATTGTTATTAGCGCCGGAGTGTAACACGGCGTCGGGTAGCGCCAAGTCGACTCAGGCCGGGGTCGGATCACACGGTCGTTCGATGCGTTTTCGCCTGTCGGATCCGAATATTCTTCGTACTAACTGTGGTAACAGAGACAGTATTTCAGCATAGGCATCTGCGGCCGCCGCCACTGGAGAAATAGTCACCTTGGGCTTTTCGAAGTTGCCTTTGACCCTAATGGATGAGGGCACCTGTAGCTTGCGGGTTTTGGAGCGCGGCGTAAATCTTACATCCAGCGATTGGTCAGCCAGATTAAGCAGCGCAGAGCCGGTGGCGACCATTTTGCTGGTTTCAATGTATAAACTGTCAGTGGAGGCAACACCATCATTGAGTAAAAATAGAGCCATAGTGCAGTCAATTTTCGTTGAATCTTCCAATGCCGCACCCGAGTAAAACCATGCGAGAAGATCGGTGGCTAAAATATCGTAGGCGGCTCCCTCAACAACCGCATTTTTTAAAGAAACAGCAAGATTGCCATTCAGTGTTTCCAGAAGCCTTTGATAAGAGCTACCTTGCGAGGTGATGCCTCCGCGCAAGTTCGCGATCCCGCTAATATCGAAGTCGATTCCCAGGTCTTTACTAATAAGCTCTACTGGTATGGCAAGGGCTTCACCTGCCAGGCTTACATAGGGTGGGGAGGTGTTGAGGTCGATAATGCCCCGTATCTCGGTATTGGACTGGTCATAGGCCGCTGAAAGCTGGCGCAGGGTGTAGCGGCGTTCGTTGCCCGTGAAGTGCATAACGAAGCTTTCTATATTGATGTTATTGCCCTCGATGCCGCCGAAATTGAGCATGATGTCCGTGTCATAGTTTGGTGTGTTCTGCAGGGCATTCTGCAAGCGAACTGCGTGGTCTATCTCGTTCAATTGCTCGAGTGGTTTGTATTTTTTTTCTTGTTTTGTTGTCGCTTGCAGGCCGATATCCTGTAGCTGAACGACCGGGCTATCGAGCTGCAGTGACAGGCTTTGCACAGTATCAGCATTGAGCACAATTGCAGCAACAGCCGACAGTTGAGTTTCGCCGAAACGGGTACTCGCTCGGGCACTTATCTTGCCTTTATTCGATTGCAGCTGCAGCACGCCACTGCTGGGGCTCATGTCCAGCCCGGTTATGGCCCGCAGGAACGAGGGGTCCCGAAGCTTGTAGTCAAGAGTCAGGTCCGCAGATGGCAGCCCGGTGATATCCTCTACATGGCCAAGTAGACTTGTTTCAAAAGGTCCGTCTGTCTGGGCGCTATGTATGTTCAACTTGCTGAGGTTCCAGCTTTCTGTGGGCTTGCTTATCTCGAATGAACCTTCCAGTTGCCCCAGGTCGCCCTCGTAAGTCAGATCTTGCAACACGGTCAAGAAAAGGGCTTTGGTATCAATCCCGGAAAATGTATTTCGCAGACGAACTCCCCGAAATTCGCCCAGGTCAAAAATGCTGCCCGAAGCGCGCAATTCAGCACCATCGTCACTCAGTGTTAACAAAATATCATCAAGACTAATCCGGGCGTCCTGCTGAACCAGAACAGCCCGACTATTAACTTCACCAAAAACCGGCACGGGAAACGCAACATATTGGGAGAGGGCGCTGGTATCGCTCAATTGGACGGACACTTTGCCCTTAAGCAGAGAGAGTGGAACTTGCTCCTGCAGGCGAATTACTCCAGCGTGTGGCTCCAATGTTGCATTAATGTCGCTTGATTTGGCGGTAATGATGCCGCCGGTGATATTTAGCTCGTCTCCATTACCCCGCAGTAGCACCTGGCCATCAACTTCAAAGCCCTCAGGCACCCCCGCCAGATTGTAGTCGGAGAGGTGTTTGGAGTCGGAGGTAAACAGGGACAACTTCAATCGAGAGTTTTCTATCTTTGAAAAACCGACTGAAGAGGGTGCGTTACTAATACTTGCGTCGCCTGTAATTCGCAGCAGCGCAGTTTCAGCTGTGCCGACCTCGGCGACAAAATTTTCCAATCTTAGCGCCGCGAATGACCCGAGTAGTACCCCACTGGCACTAAAAGCGCCCGGGTCATGGGGTAGTTTCCCGGTCCATGGCGACAGGGCGGTCAGAGTCGGGCCGAAAATGTCGATCGTTACCTTGTTTTGGATAGCATTGCTCAATTGCGGATTCAGGCGCCCCTGAATATTAACCGTCAAGCCTTGATCGTTCTCGCTGCGTAAAATGAACTGCTCCACAAGGGGATTCTCCAGGGTTCCGGAGATGGTAGCGCTGCCCATAGCGCCACCAAACGGGCTTAGGTCAATGCTAAGCCAGCCCAGTGCAGCCTCCAGGGAAGTGAGCTCGCCTGAGGCAGTCAGCTGTATTTCTTTGCTGCCGCCTAGGTCGTACTTCATATGGCCGTGGGCCTCTATCCCATACTCGGGCATGTTGTCGAGTACAAATAACGCATCTGACAAGACGAATCCTTGTGTATCACCTCGCATTCGAGCGCGAACTGTAAGGCTCCCTTCCAGCGGTCTAGGGGTATTGAACCCGCGCATGAACTGCGAAACGTCGTGGTAGTCGGCATCAAGGCTGAAGTCATAATTGAATTCATCGACTGTACCTTGAAGCTCGCCTTGCAGAACAACTGAACTGCCACTCTCAGGTGCGGTGAATGCGGCATTCAGTATGAGACCTGCCGATTGTTGCTCTTCAAAAGCGGCGGCAATATCGACTTGGACTGCCAGTGGTTCACCCTCGTACTCGGCGGTTGCCGTCGCCAGAAAGCGAGTTCGGTCTAGTCTTTTACCGACGATGTACTGCAGGGGAAATATCAGGGTTTCTTCAGCGGCGGTAATAAAGTGTAAACGTCCGATCTCTAATTCCTCAGGCAGCCAGCGCAGGTGTTTCAGAGACTTCACTGGCGAAGGCTTACTGGAATCATTGGACGATATATAAATGGTGACTTGAGAGGCCGTCAGCGTACTTTCCGCCAAAGTTCCTCGGTAGATGTCCATGACGTTGACGTCCCCTTTGAAGTTGAGGACGCTCAGGAATGGTGGGCCGGCACCAGTTTTAGGGTAGAGATGAATCTCGCTGGCAGAGGCCAGTCCGCTAAAGGGTTTTATTACGGGCCTGCTAAGCTCGAGACGCAAGTCAGTAAAGGTATTTACCGACCAGTGAGACACAAACAATAGGGCGCGCTCGTAACTCATCAGTCCTAAAGGCACCAGCAACATCACAAGCAACAGGCTGATAGCGGTTATCACTGTGCGCATGTAGTGTCGGATTCCGGGGGGACGAATACCGCAAATTGTAACACGGTGGATTTTTCGCAAAACCTAATGCGAATTTGCCTTGCACCGGGGTGAATATGCTATGATGCCGCCGCCTTCCAGGGGAGCCTTTTAGCCCCTTTGTAGCCCGGATGGTGGAATTGGTAGACACAGGAGACTTAAAATCTCCCGGCTTCACAGCTGTGCGGGTTCAAGTCCCGCTCCGGGCACCATGTTGCTTGCAGGCAAACCCTAATGCCTGCCTCAATTATAGCGGGACTGGACTGAATGCGTCTTAGGCCCCGTATCTAATCTATCTGCTTTAACTCATCGTTACAGACCCGCGCGCCTGCTTAATATATTTTGTAACGGTGTAAAGAGAGGTCGTGGCAAGTATGTAAGATATCGGGTACACCGGGATCGAATAACGAGGCAACCAGTGCACAATACTCAAACCCGCGATGAAGGAGAACCACACCACTGCGATCGGGAAAATATGAGCATACAGCCCGGATTTTTTCCGCTGTAGGAATGCGATTATTGCGAAAACACCGGAAAAGATAGCCAAAGCATATAATGGCCAGTGGAGCCATCTCATCAAAGTACGCAGGCTGCCTAGCAGTTCACTCGAGTCGAAGGTCGAAGCCCGCATGGGGTAAATCTCTGCACCCCCATTGTATGTATTATCGAAATGCCAGGCATAAAGCCAGCGAGCGCAGCAATTCCAGCTTAGATACTTCTCGGTAATTTCTGAAAAACTTCTCTCAGTTCTGAATCGTGAATCGGGATCTTTGTTATCGACAATGACATGAGTGTGCCCTGCTACGTAAAAATTTGGCGGTTTGGCACTGTTGCTAAGGTACTCCAGAGGCGTTTTTAGATTGGTGTAGTCACGCTGCAGCGCGTCATTTTTCCCAGCGACATCCATAGCGGTCGCGGCGAACCATTGAAAAGTGACGTAGACGGCGAGCGCGCCTACGCAGGCTGCTCCACCTACCGATATTCTGGCTTTCATACCTCGTGGTTCAATCCCGCCTGGCGATAGCAAGAGAATGGGTGCGAGCGCAAGCGGCACGACAAAGCCAATCGTGCGCACGTGCCCAGAGAAGCACAGTATCAGCATGCCCAGGAACGACATTGTCATGCTCGATCGGCGCCAGCCGTAAATCGAAGTAGCAAGACCTGTCATCAGCATAGAGGTATACAAAGTCTCCGTGAGAATAACTTCCGATAAGGCTATATGGTGAGGGGAAATCGCAACCAGGAATGCTGCAAAGAAAGCCCACCCGAGAGGCACAAAAGCATAGGCTAGTAACAAAGCCGACACGCAAGTTAGCGAGCCCAATATTGCCTGAGCCAATTGGACCCTGGGTTTTATTTTTCGCGAGTCCGGTGGGTCGGAAAAAAATAGAGATAGAAAAATGGGGTAGCCGGGCGCCAAATCGGTACGGGTCGACGGTGCACGAGTGCCGTTAGGCGGATCGAGAGAATGGGCCCCAAACTTGAAATTGTTATAAGCTGCTGTGAAATATTTTACGGAATCCGCACGTATATCGATGGCCTCTTCAGCGCCGGCAAGATATTGCCACCTTAAAAAAAAACTAAAAACAAATAAAGCGACGCATGCCGCGGCTAGTGGCACTATGCGTGAGTCATTGCGGTACACTTTCCTACTCCTGATGTATCGATAAGTGCTTTCCATGCCAGCTATTGCGCATGACATAAGCTGCGCAGCGCCAGTGTAACACTAGAATTCTATAGCCAGAAATGCGGAATACTGTTGCCTTACTTCCGGTTGACGAAGAGTTCAGAGCCAATTGCGGGGTTTGCTATGGCACGCTTTGGCGCCGCCGAAGTCGAGGTGCCGCTGTCGCATCGACGGTGGTGGTTTGCGATAAGCGGGTATCGTCGAGAGTTCTGCATATGAATATATGCTTGCTCGAGTCCCTTTATAAGCACCACATCGATGTACCTTGCCTTCTTTTTGTGCTGCAGCGCTGCTATGCTTTGGACTCTTTGCGATCCATTCATCGAGCGAGGCACGCTTTGAAACAAGCTCTTATCAACATGTTGACCATGCAGGACAAAATGAACACTCGCGTCCATGAGAACTGGGTGAGCCAGGGGTTCGAGTGGTATCGGGCTGCCTGGATAGAGTGTGGAGAGCTCATTGATCACTATGGTTTCAAATGGTGGAAGAAGCAGGAACCGGACCTTGAGCAGGTGCGCCTGGAAGCAGTCGACATTTGGCACTTTGGAATGTCGGCACTGTTTGTAGCTGGTAAATCCATCGAGCACATTGCCGATGATATACATGCTGAGCTGCAGGCGCATGAGCCATCAGGCTTGGGTGTTCGGGAAGCCACCGAGGCACTCGCGCTGCATTGTTTGGGGACCAAAGGCTTTTCCCCCAGTTTGTTCTGGGATCTCATGTTGGCATCGGGTTTAGATTTTGACGGCCTTTACCGGTCTTACGTGGGTAAAAATGTGCTCAATTTCTTCCGCCAGGATCACGGCTATAAGGCGGGCACCTACATTAAAAATTGGGACGGCAGAGAGGATAACGAGCATCTGGTGGAATTGCTGGAGTCTCTTGATGCCCAGGATGATCAGTTTGCAGAGCATGTGTATGCTGCGCTTGAAAAACGCTACCGGGAAATGGCTCTGGGTTAATCTATGTCTCAGGACGACGGCAAACTGTCTACCACCGCGCTGGCACGAAAGCTGGATATACCGGTTCAGCAATTGTTCGCCACTTTGCGCGACTATGGCTGGATTCAACGTTCTGAGGAGACTTGGGTATTGTTGCCCAAAGGAGAGTTTGAGGGCGGTTCCTACCAAAACAGCCGCCGCTTTGGGCGCTATATCGTTTGGCCCCAAACCCTCGATCGTCACCCCTTATTAGCTGCTATTGAGTCTAACAAGCGCATTACTGCTGCTTCTATGCGTCGCTATTATTCGCGGCTGCATGCGCGGCAGATCAACAGGGCGCTCGCGGAGATAGGCCTGCAGCATCACAGCATTCTCGGATGGGAGTTGACCGATCTCGGGCGGTCGATGGGCGGTCAACAAGAAGAAAGCGAGGCATCAGGTGCATTTTACGTGACCTGGCCACATGAAGTTATTGATCATCCTGTGGTGCATAGGGAGCTCACTCGCCAGTCTGACCAGATGCCGACCCTGGAACCGGGTGACTCCAGCGCCGAACCTGATCTATTCGCCAGCGCAGAGACAAAATTAAACTGTGATGGCATTGACGGACACCTGCTGAGAACCCCTTTACAGATGCGAGTATGTAACTGGTTGTATCTCGCCCAACTGGTGCATGCTTACCGACGAGCTTTGCCTACCGAAGAATTAGTTTATGCGGATTTCTATCTGCCGGCAGGCAGTGTCTATATCGATTGCTGGGAGGAGGAGACTTCAGCCAGTGATCTGCGGGAGCGTTTAAACAAGCGCGAGGTATATCGAGACCTGGGCTTGTGCTCTCTTGAAGTGAACGCCAGCGATGTCGACAGTCTGGACGAAGTTCTGGGTCGTGGTCTATTGGCACTGGGGATTCGCTGCTAAATCAGGGCTCTTTTTGCTTCAGTAACACACCGCACTCCATGTGATCGGTGTAGGGGAACTGGTCGAACAGAGCAAACATTTCTACCGTGTGTGTATTGCACAATACTGCGAGATTGCTCGCAAGCGTTTCCGGGTTGCAGGAAATATAGATAATTGTTTCAAAATGGCTCACCATTTCTACCGTTTGATCATCAAGTCCAGCCCTCGGCGGGTCGACAAACACCGTTCGTAAGTCGTACTCGTGCAGCGGTTTGGAAAGATCCTGCAATCGCCGAAATTCTCGTACCTGATTCATAGCCTGGGTTACTTCTTCTGCCGCCAGACGAATGATTTGAGTGTTTCTTACCGCGTTCATGTCCAGGTTGTTCCTGGCGGCGCGCACCGAAACTTTGGCAAGTTCAGTAGCAATAACGTTATCAAAACGCAGCGCCAAAGGCAGTGTGAAGTTGCCGTTGCCACAGTAAAGTTCCAGTAAGTCTCCGCTTAGATTGAGAGCCTGCTCGCAAGCCCAGGCAATCATTTTGATATTGACGCGAGCGTTGGGCTGGGTGAAAGCTTGTTCGTATTGCTGATAGCGAAAGCTCTGGCCTTCTATGTCCAACGTTTCACAGACCCATTCCTGTCCCAGTATAATTTTTTGTTTGCGACTTCGACCAATCAGGGAAAGCTCGGGGCACAGCGTACTCAAATCATCACGAAGTTTTTGCGCCTCGGCTTCCCAGGAAGGCTCAAGTTTTCGGTGGTAGACCAGGGTAATGAGTGACTCTCCTGCCAGCGTCGAAAGAAATTCCACTTGAAACAGTTTTCGGCGTAACTCCTGATTGCCCTTAATAACGTCTAGCAGGGCAGGCATGAGCTGCCGTATCGAATCGCATGCGATGGGGAAGGCTTTGATGGGGACCGGCGTTTTTGGATCGTCGCGGCGAAACATCACATAGTCTAGTGCATCACCCTGGTGCCACATGCGGAACTCCGCTCGCATGCGAAATCCGGTCAACGCAGAACGGAAAATGGAGGGCTCAGGCACAGCATAGGGGTCAAGAAGACGGCTGACTCGCTCCACTTTTGCTGCCAGCAGCTCCTCATATTGCTCTGGTATTACCCTTGATAAGGGCATTAGTTCAGCCTCCCTTGATCTCGCTCTTGCCACAGCCTCTGGCTGTACTGCTGACATTGCTCTAGATTCCACTGGGGCTCTAAAACCAGTAAAGCTGCGCTGGCGGTAGCAAGCACTGCGTCAAGACCAAAGGAATCTGGCTCCCGGTCATGCCACAGCTTGCGCAGGGGCTTGGTGTCGGGTGCGCTAACTGCGGCGACTTTGCGCTGAACACTGCGCGACATAACAAGTTCACTGCAGACGTTGCCCTGGAGGATCTGAAGTTTCGTATCGGCCTGTGGCTTAATTTCTATCTCGCCACTATCGCCTTTGAAAACCAGGGAGTGCGGTTGACCCAAGGCAATGTCGGCTTGCTGATGAAGTGCCGCATAGGCAGGATGGAAAACACTCTGGATGCTCGCCGTTGCTCGCAGGGGGTTTAGCATTCGAACCAGCGTATTGACCGGCGAACGCAGGCCAAGAAGCGGGCGTAACTGTATTAGGTCGTGTAGTTTCGGGCAAAAAGCCCGTAACGGAAGATAGCTCAAACTGTACTGCTCTAGCTGTGCTGAAACCTCTTGCCAGTCGGCGGCAACAGGAAGGCCTAATTCGTGCATTGCTTGTTCTGTATAAAGTCGGCCGACTGTGTGGCCGTCGCCGCCATGAACAAAGACTTTATAGCCGGCCTGCGAAAGTAATAACATCGACAGCAGGTACCAAGGGTGTTGATGCTTTTTCCCCGCGTAGCTTGACCAATCCAGGTCCGCGCTCAACCTTGGTAGCGGCTGTATCATCGCTGTTCTGCAGGCATCGACAAAACCAGCCAGCTCTTCACCGGTTTCTTCCTTGACCCTTAGCAGCATTAAAAATGCACCGAGTTGCAGTGGGTCAACTTCATCTCGCAGTATCATGCCGAAGGCATCGGCAGCCTCCTTGCGATTAAAAGAGCGACTGCCGGTTTTGCCTTTACCCAGAATGCGCACATAGGTCGCGAAGGGGTGCTCCCTAGAGGGTGTCTGGAATGCTTTTGGGCTCACGGACAGGGTCTCGGTTACAAACAATTGTCAGGTTTAGGAAGGCCCGCGATCTTGCTGCCGATTTTAGCGGGGGAGCCGGGAAACAGTCCTAGTAAATAGATGCTTTTACCTTTTTCAATACCCAGCTTCAGTGTGCAGTACTTTACTAGCGGACGCATTGCGGGCGATGCATCGTATTGTGCATAGTAGGTCCTCAGAAGATTCAGAACCTCCCAATGTGCAGGTGTAAGCTGGATGCCTTCGCCGGTGGCAATTTGCGCCGCCACCTCGGGCGTCCAATCGTCAAGGTCACGCAGGAAGCCTTCTTTGTCAAAAGCCATAGCATCCAGCATGTCTTAATACCACGCCAGCTGGCGGGGATAAAATTCA
This sequence comes from Candidatus Seongchinamella marina, assembly GCF_026262685.1. NCBI lineage: Bacteria > Pseudomonadati > Pseudomonadota > Gammaproteobacteria > Cellvibrionales > Halieaceae > Seongchinamella > Candidatus Seongchinamella marina. The sequence goes on along the minus strand of NZ_SHNP01000002.1, from coordinate 560,334 downwards.
CTGAGCGCGACAAAAGCATCCATATCGATAAGAGCCAAATCGCCAACGCTATCAGCAATACCTGCGGCGAAAACATCGCTGGCGAGCGCCAGTAGTCTAGCGGGGCAGTCATCCAGTGCCTGGCGCGCTGCGCTGTTTGCCAATGCGCAATAAACACCTTCTCCCAGCAACACAATGGCATCGCCGCTTTGTGAACTGCGTAAGCAATCCCGAAAACTATCGGTGCTCGAACCAGCGTTAAGAGTGTGCAGCAGCATGTTTAGCAGCCTACCAGGTGATCAGCGTCATTGAGAAAGCTGCGCAACCCGCTTTCATCCAATAGAGAGACAGGAAGTACGAGGTCAGCCTCGTTCAGGCCGTAGCGGTCAAGCGCCGCGGCATCGACATAAACCGATTCCATATCGTAAAGCGGCAGGGAGGTGAGTATACGGCCAATGTTCTTGGCACCAATTTTTTGACTGTCCTGGCCAGTGACGAGTTGCAGGACACCGGCACCCATAAATAGCAGATCATAGTTTTGTTCAAAAGCCCCCATTGCCAAAGCGAGGTCGACGGATGCACGTGCCAGGCTGCCGCCATAGGGCGATTGTCGCATGACGACGAGACTTCGCTTTTTCTCCGCTGCGCTCATTTCAATCACCGAATGTCATTAATCGATCAGAGTTAGACACTGCATCTATCAGCTGGCCCAGCCCTGAAATGATGAAAGCGGGGTGCACGGTGGCGCCGGCTCTTGCGTAGCGATCAGCCTCGTTTTCATCCAACATGCCGTGCTTCAGTGCGGAGGCAATGCACAGCACCAACTCGACGCCATGCTCGTCGGCGAGCAGTGTCCACGGCTGCAGTTTGTCTGCTTCGTCCTGCGGAAATACCGCCGCTTGGGAGCCATTGGTGGTGCCCTCGTCGAGGAAAAATATACGCTCGATGCTATGCCCCCTGACGATAACGCTATGCGCAAATTTCGCAGCCGTTTGCGCGCTGTGGCCAGAGGTGGGGGAGGACAGAACCAATAGGGTGTAGTTCATGATTGAGAGGCTATAAAAACAAAAAACCCCGGTGTTAACCGGGGTCTGGTGCCGCCATAGGCTGTATTAGTCATCACCACTCAGCGCGGTCAACAAGTGCAACATGTGAATGAACAGATTATAAATGCTCAAGTACAGGGACACGGTTGCGCGGATGTAGTTAGTTTCGCCACCATTGATAATGCGGCTCGTGTCAAACAGTATCAGGCCAGACATAATCATGATCACTGCGGCTGATATCGTTAGTGACAGGGCGGGGATATTCAGGAAGATATTAGCGATCATTGCCACTACTGCAACCAACAGCCCAACCGTCAAGAAGCCGCCCATATAGGAAAAGTCCTTGCGAGTCGTCAAGGCATAGGCAGAAAGGCCGAAGAACACCACTGCTGTTCCACCTAATGCCTGCATAACTAGTGCTGAGCCGCCTGGCATGGACAGGTAGTAATTAAGCATTGGTCCGATAGACGCGCCCATTACGCCGGTGAATGCAAAGATCGCTAACAGCCCCTTACTACTATCTGCCATTTTGTGAACCACGAACAGTAATCCGAAGCCCACCAGGCTAAGTACCAGGGCGGCGCCATGCCCCAGGCCCATGGCCATGGATATGGTTGCACAAACTGCACTAAAGGCCAGGGTCATGCCCAGTAGCATATAGGTGTTCTTCAGCACCTTATTAGTGCTGAGAACGCTGTCTATGCCTGCAGTGTTCATGTCGTACAAACTCTTGTCTTGCATCGTCTACTCCGTAATGCGTCGCACGGCTCGTGCGGATAGTGTTATGACAGATAATAAGGCCGAGAAGTTCAAATTTAAAGGGTTTAAACCATCAAATTATTGAAGTCTAGGTTACTGAATTTGAGACGTTTTTTCTACTACGGTAAAGATCACTGGGTCCGCAGCACTATTTTGCTCACTTTATGACCAGAATACTCTATCCCGGGGTTGGCTGTCAGAGGTTTTATGGCTGCGCGCGATAGATACATTGGTCGCCCAAAGGGGCTTTGTCGGTTTAATAGATCGCACCTTTGTTCCACTCAGAGTTGAACGTAAGCACAGCGACACTGTTTTAGATGAATTGTCCTGGCGTAGCAGTTATAAAAGATATTCAGTTAATTCACCCTGGCGCAACGGAGGCAATAACAATGACAAGCGAAGCTGAACAAAAAGTGCTCGATGGCACTGCTTGGGACGAATTCTGTGATGCGCTAAAGGAAGCTGGCAACATTGTGCGCAGCGACAGGGCTCCTAATGACGCGTTTAACCAGGCCGAGGGTTATCGTTATCTGTCCAGGTTGCTACGTGGTGGTTTGGAAAGCTTTCTTGAGTTTCGCGATCCCATGTTTCCCCAGCTTCGCTGCGGAGCTCATGAGACCATTAAACTGGGAGCGGACAACCCGGATAACCGCTACGAGAGCGCCACAATTAACCCCGCATACGACTATCGGATTATAGGCACGCGGGGTAGTGTCGATTATCTAGGCATTAGTACGGTGATCAATAAGTACGCTTCGGGCGGCACTATGGAAGTCACCGGTCATATCGATCACAAGGAAATGGATATTGGCGCCAACGGAGAGATCGAAATTATCATCAGCCCGACGGAGAAGCCCGGTAACTGGCTGCCTATGGGTGACGAAACCAATTCCATTACCGTTCGCCAGACTTTCCAGGATCGGGTTAACGAGAAGCCCGCAGAGCTTAAAATAGAGCGGATTGGCGCGAGCGACGACAGACCCGCGCCATTGACCGCTGAGAAGCTGCAGCGTGGATTGCAGGGCGCAGTAATGTTTGTGCGTGGTTCTGCCACGCTGTTTGAAAATTGGTCCGAGAGCTTTTTAGCCACCATCAATGAATTGCCGCCTGCCGATCAGGCTTATTGCCAGTCGATTGGCGGAGACCCCAATATTTTTTATTTTCATAGTGCCTGGCAGTTAGCGGATGATGAAGTGTTCGTGATTGATGCGCCGGAAATTCCCGAGTGCCAGACCTGGAATTTTCAGCTGGACAACTGGTGGATGGAATCACTGGACTATCGCCATCACACTATCCACGTTAATAAACACACTGCCCACTATAACGATGATGGCAGCGTGCGGGTGGTGGTATCGCATGCTGATCCTGGTGTGCCGAACTGGATAGAGACCGCCGGTCACAATATGGGCACTATGTGCTGGCGCTGGATAGGGGCTAATAAACACCCGCTATTAAAGACCAAAGTGATGAAGTTGGTGGACCTGAAATGAGCGCGGAGCCCATTGGTTTTGACGCAAATGAACTGATCGCTGAGGCAATATCCCAGACTGGTTTCGATGATTTTGGTGAGTTTCCTTATCGGGAAGGTCTTGAGGTTTTACTACAGACTTATGATGCGCATATTGAGGATCTTGCGGGTCGCAAAAGTTGTCGCGACCGGGTGGTCATGCAATTGGCCACGAGATTAAAGTGCGAAAATGCATTCAAGACCATTCCCCAATGGCAAGAGCAGAAGATCGAGGCGCCGATTTTTGTCACCGGTCTGCCGCGCTCGGGCACTTCAGCACTGTTGAATTTGCTGGTGTCAGCTCCAGAGAATCGCGGCCTGCTGCAGTGGGAAGTTCAGTTTCCAGACCCCTGGCCCGGGAGTCAGCCGGGCGACAAAGACCCTCGCTACGATTATCTTGCCAAGGCCCTGGAAGCAACACGGGATTCCGACTTCGCCAAAATTCATTTTGTCGATGCAGATACCCCCGAAGAGTGTGTTCTACTGCATGCATTTGCCTTTGGCGGTGTGCAGCTGGGCTTTGAAATTATGCTGGAGCCCTATCACAGCTGGCTGTTGAAGCAGGATCTGGTGCCCCTTTATAAGTATCAGAAGCAGCAACTGCAAATGCTTAATTGGCGGATGCCCGGTAAGCAATGGATGCTCAAGGCGCCGGCACATATGATGGGAATAGACGCTATTTTAAAGGTGTTTCCGGATGCGCGTTTCATCTGGTGTCACCGCGACCCCCAGGCAGTGGTGCCCTCCATTAACAGTATGAATAAAGCCGTGATGAATATGTACGCCGGTGACTACAACCACCTGGATGGGGGGGAGATTGGGCGAGCAGTGATGGAGTGGTATGCACTCACCCTTGAGATAGGGCTGGCAGCCAGGGACAAGCTACCCCAGGAGTTGTTCGTGGATTGTTCCCAGCAAGAGTTCGTGGACGACCCAATAGGAGTGGTGGAACGAGTTTATGGCGGCTTTGGCATGACCATGGGCGATCAAACACGCGATGCCTTGGTGTCTCACATCGAAGCGAACCCCAAAGGTAAGCACGGCAAGCACGAGTACAGCTTGGAAGAATACGGCCTGACCCGTGAGTTAATTAGTCAGCGCTTTGCTTTTTACACCAACGATTCGCGCTGGCCAATCAGTACATAGTCGGGAGAACGCAATGTCGAATATTATTCAGGTTAGCTCCGAAACACTGACCATCGCCGCTCCGGCTGAACTGGTCTGGCAAGTCGTCATAGATTTTAAGCACTATCCGCAGTGGAATGAATTTTGCCCCAGTATAGAAGCGGCGCTAGAAGTAGGCTCGCCGGTCAAAATGCAGGTAAATCTTGGTAACGGGCTGCAGGAACAGGTGGAGTACATCACTTTCATCGATGCTCCGGCTAAAATCACCTGGTCGATGGAAAATAAGGACGGAGATCCCATCCACGCAGATCGTTCCCAGGTCATCACAGCGGTAAGCGATACCCAGTGTACCTATGTCACCTACGATGACTTTAGTGGAGATTTCGCTGCAACCATGGTAGATCAAATGGGAGAGCAGGTACGGACAGGGTTTAATCTCTGCGCCAGGAACCTGAAGGCGCGGGCCGAAGCGATTTATAAGGCCAGTTAATCTCTAACTGCTTTTCCGGCTGCGTTTCGATAGCGCATGTTTGCGGACCAGTCCGCGCATCTGGTCGTAGCTGAGGCCCAGGGATTCGGCGGTTAAGCGCTGGTTAAAGCCGTATTGCTCCAATGCCTTTAACAGCAGCTGCTTTTCCAACTCCTCAATATGGGCAGTAAAGTCGTCGGAGATAAGATCTTGAGTCTCGGCCTTTGCGCTCACAGGCGCGTTGACTGTTATCGGCTGGGGTTCACTGAAAGGGTTCTTGAACGGATCTAGTACGATGTCACCTACCGGCTGGCTGCCATCGCCCCAGCGATAAAGCGATCTTTCCACTGTGTTTTTCAGCTCCCGAATGTTTCCTGGCCATTGGTGCTTGGACAGGGTTTCCATTGCTGCAGCGGTGAACCCGGCGAATAGCTCCCAGCCCAACTCTGAACTCATTTGTATGGCAAAGTGTTCGGCGAGTTCCGGAATATCTTCAGGTCGATGACGCAGGGCAGGGATATGCACAACGTCGAAACTCAATCGATCTAACAAGTCAGCTCGAAACTGTTCGGTTTTTGCAAGCTCGGGAAGATTGCCATTGGTCGCTGCCACCACTCGTACATCAACTTGCAAGGTCTCTTGCCCACCCAGTCTTTCGAATTCGCCGTACTCTACGAGTCGCAGTAGCTTTTCCTGCAGGCGGGTGGACATGTTGGCCAGTTCGTCCAGAAACAGGGTGCCGCCATCGGCTCGTTCAAACAGTCCTTTATGCATGCGATTGGCACCGGTGAAAGCACCGGGTTCATAACCAAACAGCTCCGACTCCAGCAATGCTTCAGCAATCGCTGCACAATTTACTTTCAGCAGGGGTGCTTCCCAGCGGGTAGAGAGAAAGTGCAGTCGGTTAGCAGCCAGTTCCTTACCCGTGCCTCTCTCGCCAATGACCAATACTGGCCGGTTGATAGGGGCGAGCAACGATATTCGATCTAAAGCGCTAGCCAGCGCCGTGGAGTTACCGATAATGCTTTCTGGTGTTCGCTTCATAGGTAAAATATACCATTAATTTTGGCTTTAAATACCTATTATTAGGTAATTTAGACCTTATATGATAATAAAAAACCGTCCTCACACCAGGAGAATCTGAATTAAATCAATAAAATCAATTAGATAGCGTGATTGGCATGAATTCTGTATTAGTAGAGCTGTACGACGCAGAGAAGTCGACAGACAACGTAGGGAAAACAAAGCAATGAACAAACTGGGTGAACGATGCCTGATTTATACCGCACTGGGTGTGCTGTGCGCGCTGACTGGCGCGGTTGTTGGATCCGCCGTCGGCCTGTGGAGCTTTGTGCAGGTGGTAGCGGTGATTGAATTTATTTACTGGATAGCCAGGCCTGAGGGAAAGTCTCAGGTAAAAGGCTGTTAAGAGAGCAAAAGGAGAAACACCATGGGTATATTTTCCCGTATGACAGACATTATCAACTCGAACATAAATTCGCTTCTGGATCAGGCGGAAGACCCTGAAAAGATGATTCGCCTGATCATCCAGGAGATGGAAGATACGCTGGTAGAGGTCCGTTCGTCTTCCGCGCGCGTGCTGGCAGATCGTAAGACAGCGGCCCGTCGTTTGGAGCAAGTTCAGGAAGAAGCTGACAGCTGGGAAGAAAAGGCGAAGCTGGCTATCAGTAAAGGGCGCGAGGACCTGGCCCGTGCTGCGTTGCAGGAAAAGCATGCCATAGAGGACGAGCTTGCAACGGTGGCGGCGGAACTTAAGGCAACGGATGACCATATCGCGCAGCTCAATGAAGAGGTCTCTCAGCTACAACAGAAGTTGACGGACGCCAAAGCTAAGCAGAAAGCGTTGATGATGCGCAGTAAAACGGTAGAGTCTCGCATCAAGGTGAAGCGCCAGATGCACCGGGAGGCCCTCGATGGTGCGTTCCAGCGGTTTGAAAACTTCGAACGGCGCATGGATACTCTAGAAAGTCAGTTGGAGTCGATGGATGTAGGTCGTGATGTCCCTCCCGATCTTGCCGCTGAAATAGATGCCCTTGAAGAGAACGAACGAATCAGCGACGAACTGGCGCGATTGAAGTCTTCAATGGACGGCAAACCTGAGCAATCCTGAAGGGTTTGGTAATCCGGTTTAACAATGGCAGCATGGTGTCACTTGATACCGTAGCCTAAGGAATAAGTTAATGGAATTCTGGCAATTTATGGTCGTCCCCACCGTTTTATTCATAGTGATTGTGGCGCCCCTCTGGATCACCATGCATTACCGCAGTATAAGCCGCTCCTCCAGAAGTTTGTCCCAGGAGGATCGGGAAACTGTCGAGCACATGCTGGAAACGGTGGACAAATTGACTGACCGCATTGAGACATTAGAGTCTCTTCTGGATGCGGATCATTCCGACTGGCGGGCAAAACCCGGTCGGAGTAACAGGGAGGAGGAGTAAATTATGACTAGACGCAGACGCAGAGGCGAACACAAGAAATATCGCGATACCTATAAGCGAGAAAGCCGTCGCTTCCGCTCGAACAAGCGGGGCGGTTGGAGCATGGGCTTATACCGTAATACCCGTGAAGGTAAAGTGGCTGGAGTGTGTGCTGGACTGGCCGACCATTGGGATATTGCCCACTGGGTAATGCGCCTGATTTGGGTAGGAGGCTTTTTGTTTACTGGCACACTGGCCCTTTGGGTTTACCTGGGCGCATGGGTTTTGTTAGCTCCGCAACCCACCCGGCGCAGCTCTGATGGTGGCTATGAAACAGAACCTGAATATGAAGAAGCGGAGATTGAAATGGAGTACGACGAACGTCATCACGACTACCGCCCGCGCAAGGTTTTTCGCTATAGCGAATCGGGCGGTGTGCGCCTAGAGCGCGCGCGTGAGCGTCTGGACGCTGCATTGCGCAGGGTAGAAAACATGGAGTCCTACGTGACTTCCAGGCGCTACAATCTCAACAAAGAGTTTTCACAGCTCTAATTAACTCACCATCATAACCACCCTTCATGCTCTCGCTCCTGAGGGCTGAAAGGGCGGTTTGATTAGCATCAGCCACCACTCGAGCTCGCTTTAATCATAGCTGCCTGCGCTGCAGCGACGTATGAGCTACTGTTTGCAGGCAGACAGGTGTTATATTGGCCTTTTCCGTCAGGGATAGTCCATGAGCGAAGCAATACCCTTGCAGTATTCCATCCTCGGTACATTTTTGCTACCTGTTGCTCAAGCGCTTCGGCTGCATGGAGTGGATCCAATGGAACTGATGGCCGAAGTTGGTATTGATGTCGCAAAAATCGCAAATCCTGACTGGCGGGTTCCACACGATAATTTCAACCTTCTAATGCAGCGTTGCGTGGAAGAGTCTAATGACGAGGCGTTTGGATTGCTCGCCGGGAAGCAGATGCAACCGCAGGCATTGCACGGTCTGGGCTTTGCATGGCTTGCCAGCGATACAGTTTATGGCGGTCTCAAGCGACTGGCACGTTTTGGCAAGCTGGTTAGTACCGCCGCAGACATAAGTCTGCTGGAGGAGGCCGATCTGGTGGTGCTGGATTTGGGTCGCATTCCATTGTCAGAAACTTTTCACTTTTCCAGCCGAGACTACGCTATCGGTATGGTGGCGCGCATGTGCTCGCTTGCTCTTGGCGATTTTCTGGCACCGGTCAAGGTGCAGTTGGAACGGCCTGAGCCGCAGTCGGCAGAGCGCTGGGAGTCGATGCTTGCGGCCAGAGTGGAGTTTGAAAGTTCACGCAGTTGTTTGGCTTGGTATCGCGCAGATATTCTGGAACCGCTGGTTACAGGCGACCCTGAGCTGGCGAGGGTCAACGATGAACAAACTCAGACCTACCTTGATAGTTTCATGGTCCAGTCCATTTCGCGAGGGGTTGTGGATAAAATTGTCGAGCATTTGCCAGATGGACCGCCCAACCAGCAGCAAATTGCTCAAGCCCTGCATGTTAGCAACAGGACGCTGCAGCGAAAGCTTAAGGACGAAGGCACCAGCTTTATGGATCTGTTGCAGGACACTCGGCTGCAACTGGCTCGTAAATACCTCAGTCACCCTAATAGATCGGTCGTGGAAACCGCCTATATGCTTGGCTTTTCAGAGCCTAGTACGTTTTCTCGTGCCTTCAAGCGATGGACTGGAGTAGCACCCGCAGACTTCAGGGACTCTCACAGGCTATCTTGAGTTTTGATGTCCCTGGCCCTGCAATGGGTGCCCGGGGCAGTGTTTTACCAGGCGGTGGCGTAGATTTTTTCTATTCTTATTGACCTGACCCACTTCCCTCTGACATTCAACCCCCTATAATCCATAGTTTGTGTCAGTACAGGATTTAGCGCATGAGTAAATTACTGGTTATCGCAGACGTCAAAGGCGATGGAATTGCGACTCCTCGGGGACTCGAGTTGGCGAACAAGCTGGGCTTGAATGCTGAGGTTTATGCTTTTGTTTATGCGCCCTTGAGTCGGTTGAAAGTGACTGCCGCTGAAAAGGCCGCGATTAAGAAGCGCTTGCTGGCCGAAAGGGAAGCTGAAGTAGGGAGCCGTATCAGCAAGTTTTCCAGAGACGATCAAAAGGTGAAGCTCAAGGTCTTATGGGAAAAGGATGTTGCCGATTGGGTGAGCAAGAAGTGCTCCAAGAGCAACTATCAAATGGTAGTAAAGACGGGAAGCCAGACAGAGAGCTTTGCGCATGCTTCTACTGACTGGCAGCTTCTGCGGGAATGTCCTGCGCCCGTCGTCATCGTTGCGGAGAAAAAATGGCGACGGACCCATCTGGTGATGGCCGCGCTGGATTTGGGCAGTCGTCTGCCCGCAAAAAAGAAACTCAATGCCGATATATTGCGTCGCGCTATTGAGTTGGCAGATGCAATGAGCGCCAATCTGGAAATTATAAGCGCCGTTGAAGTACCGACTCTGCTGGACGACCTGGATCTTATCGACACACATAGCTACGTGGAAGATGCAAAAGAGGATATGGCTCCGCATGTCAGGGCCCTGTCGAAACAGTTCGCGATTCCTGAAAAGAATTTCGTCGTAAAACGGGGGCCGGTCGAAAAAGTCATTGCCAGTCAGGCAGCAGGCAGGCGAGCGCAAATAGTGGTCATGGGCACGGTGGGGCGCAAAGGTGTGAAAGCGAAGCTGATTGGCAATACAGCAGAAAGAGTACTCACCCACTTAAAAACCGATATCCTCGCGCTTAAACCCTGATGTGGGCGAATTCTTTACCCTGAAAAGTTTGCATTCTAGCCAAGGGGGACTACTTTTTAGTAAGCACGTTGCTAACTGCATGTGCTGACACGTCCCCTAGCCGATGTTTCTGCCCCGAAACATACGGCTGTTGGCCCGTTACACTCTGTGTAGGCGGGCTTTTTTTATATCTTTCTATACCAGAATTTAATCTAATAAACTCATAATTAACAGACACTTGCGGTCGATTTTTCATATAAAAATTACGGCTGACATCAGCCTTGTCGCAGATGGCCATGCGATTGGCGTAAGCGGCCATGTGGCAATTTTACTGCAGCCTCTAATATGTTTTCCATACCGGGCGCAACTACACAAGTGCGCAGGTTAAATAGAGGGGAAAAACATGCACGAGTTAGTAAAGAGAATCAAAGAGCCGGAGTTGTGCTATGTATTTGCCAAAAACGCGATCCAGCGTGGGCACCCACAGTTAGCCCAGCAAGCGTATCGTCGAGCAGTGGATTTGCGAGCCGAGCAGTATGGCGCCAAATCTAAGGCTGAGTTTGCAGCAGTGCGAGCGATCTATGCCTACGAAGAGTGTTTGGGTTATGCCAAGGGTAAGCGCACCAGAGCCACAGGTACCTGGCAGATGGTTAACCGCTTCGGCCTGCTGACAGCAGTAGATAAACGCCTGCAGTCTAGCAGCGGTGAAGACGTTATGCAGGCCTTGAGGGAGCTCGATATGGCGGACTACAGCTTTGAGGCTGTAGCCACAGAATACGGACAGGAAATTCAGCAGGCAGCAGCCTGATAGATAGAGATTATCGGGAAACCATCCCTCACTAAGCCTGACTCTCGTAGTAACAGACTTTTTAACATCGCGGCTGGCAGGCCACCCCTGACTGCGCGGCCGCACCTTAATCCCCTGTAGGATTGAATCCCTACTTTGCCCGGCTCTTGAGTCGGGTTTTTTTGTCGACTTCTTCTATATTAATCCGATCACCTTTATACCGGTCACTTACCTAGTCATTTTTTTGTAGTATTGTTGCTGCAATGGAGCAATCCCATTTTCTTTAGGCGACAGGAGTATCATGGTCAATCCCATCAAAACTCGCGTAGCTGACCTACGCGAACACGATCTTTTTTACCCTCGGGAAATGAGCTGGCTGTCTTTTAACGCACGTGTTCTGCAGGAAGCCGCGGATGAGTCGGTGCCTATTATTGAACGACTCAGGTACCTGGGAATATTTTCCAACAACTCAGATGAGTTTTTTCGGGTTCGGGCAGCAGAAGTGCGCAGGCTGATTTCAGTTTCCAGTGGCGCCAATAGGCAGCACTTCAAGGATTTGCTGGCGGCCATTCTCGATGGGGTGGTTGCGCTGCAGGCTGAATTCGACCGTATTTATCTGCAAATCATGAGTGGCCTTGCACAGCGAAAAATTTATCTGATAAATGAGCGCCAACTGGACGAGGGGCAGGCAGCGTTTGTGCAGGATTACTTCACTGCAACCGTACTACCTGAGCTTGAACCTATTTTGTTAAGAGAGGGTTTGGCAATACCGGCACTGAATGACGAGTCTCTTTATCTCGCTATTGATATCCGTTCCGGGGAAGGATATGACCACGCTGTGGTGGAAGTGCCGACCGATCGCCTTGAGCGCTTTGTCGAAATTCCCAGACGCAAAGGTCGCGGTGGAAAAGTATTTATCGTGTTGGACAATATTATAAGAGCCTGTCTTCCGCAAATGTTTCGAGGGGTGATCCCTGTCGATGCAGTGCAAGCTTATTGCTTTAAGTTTTCCAGAGATGCGGAGCTTGAGATAGATACCGGCATTTCCCAGAGTTTGATCGATAAAATGACTAAGAGCCTGAAACAGCGTCGCAAGGCAGACGCAGTGCGAATGGTTTATGACGGCACCATGCCTGAGCGACTGTTAGAGTTTGTCAGTGCCCGATTTGGCTTTGGTAAGTACGACAGTCTTATCGCCGGAGGTCGATATCATAACTCCAAGGATTTTATGAGCTTTCCTAATGTTGGTCCAAAATATTTGGAGTTCAAGCCGTTGTCCCAGATACGCCTCTCGCGCCTGGATGAGCCAGGCAGTATATTTGATGCGATTCAGCAAAAAGATGTATTTCTCTACTATCCCTACCACCCCTTTGACTATGTCGTGGACCTGCTCAAGACAGCCGCAATTGATCCGGATGTCACCGATATTAAAATATGCCTTTATCGCGTGGCAAAAAACTCCAGAGTCATCGATGCGCTGGTCAATGCCGTGGATAATGGGAAGCGAGTGCTGGCAGTAGTGGAACTTGCTGCACGGTTTGACGAGGAAGCCAATATTAGCTGGGCGCAGCGTCTCACAGAGAACGGCATTAATGTCATATTTGGGATTCCAGGTCTCAAAGTCCATTCTAAAATTGTATTGATTGAGCGAAGAGAGAAGGCGGGTAGGCGTTTTTACAGTCATATTGGCACTGGCAATTTCAACGAGAAGACTGCTCGTGTCTATACTGACTTCACCTTGATGACCTATGACCAGAATGTCGGCAAAGACGTCTATAACGTGTTCGACTTTCTACAATACAACTACAGGCGCCCAGAATATCGTTTGTTGTTGGTTTCTCCGCACAGTAGTCGAACTGGTCTTACAGAATTGATCGAGCAGGAGATTACCAACGCGCGCGCAGGCTATCGCGCGGAGATGACGCTTAAGTGCAATAACCTCGTTGATCGTGATCTGGTGAAAAAGCTCTACGAGGCGAGTGAAGCGGGCGTTAAAATCAATCTTATTGTACGTGGGATGTGCTCACTCCTTGCAGGAGTAAAGGGGCTTTCCGAGAACATTCAGGCTATAAGTATTGTAGATCGATATCTGGAGCATCCTCGGACCTACGTGTTCTACAATCGTGGTAACCCGCGCTATTTGATTGGCTCAGCTGACCTGATGACACGGAACCTGGATTTTAGGGTGGAGGTGTTGGTTCCCATTTTTGATGAGGACGCCCAAAAAACAATACAGAATATTCTCGATCAACAATGGCACGATAACGTCAAGTCGAGAGTACTGGATCAAGAGCAAAAAAACGCGTATCTGCCGGTCAAGAGAAAAGTCGCCAGAATTCGCTCTCAGGAGACTATTCATCGCTATTTGGAGAGCGGTAAGCTGCCGCGTTATCCCAAGTCGCTAATGAACGTTCCGGCAACTCGCAGGCGGAGTAAGCCTGTGGTTAAACCTGGGTCGGGCTGAATGCATTGTGATTAAGCGCTCTGCAATCCGCTAACTAGTTTTTTGGGATGTATGTAGGCAAACTGCATCGACCACTTGAAGTTGGAGAAAAACATGGCTGGTAGCAGTCTGCTGTTATTGATTGATGACATTGCCGCGGTATTGGACGATGTGGCACTGATGACTAAAGTGGCGGCGAAGAAGACCGCTGGCGTGCTGGGCGATGATCTGGCAGTAAACGCAGAAAAAGTCACCGGTGTTCGGGCCGAACGCGAGTTGCCGGTAGTCTGGGCCGTGGCCAAGGGGTCGTTTGTCAACAAACTGATTCTCGTACCTGTGGCGCTGCTGGCCTCGTTATTTGCTCCCTGGCTGATTATTCCCGCGTTAATAGCGGGCGGCCTTTATCTGTGTTTTGAGGGTTTTGAAAAAATTGCGCATAAGTTTTTCCACGGAGCTGAAAAAGCAGCAGATCATGATGAATTGGTAGAGCAGTTGGCAGACCCGAGCGTCGATATGGTGGCGTTTGAACAAAAGAAAATTAAGGGTGCAATTCGTACAGACTTCATTTTATCGGCCGAAATTATTGTGCTCACGCTGGGTATCGTGGCTGAATCAAAATTTATAACCCAGGTAGGTGTGCTAGCGGGCATTGCAATTGTAATGACGGTTGGGGTTTATGGGTTAGTTGCGGGAATCGTGAAGTTGGATGACGCCGGTTTATATCTCTTTCAGAAGCAAGGTGAAGGCTTATGGCCTCGGTTCATGCGATGGTTTGGCCAAGGCCTCATCAGTTTTGCGCCATGGTTGATGAAGGCGTTGGGTATCATCGGCACCGTCGCAATGTTTATGGTCGGGGGAGGTATTCTTTTGCACAATATTCCCCCGTTGGGCGCTGCAGTAGAGCACTTCGCGCACAACCTAACGCCGGTTATGGCTGCGCTAACACCCACCATTGCAGGCATGCTGATCGGCCTTGTCGCCGGTGCGCTGGTGGTTGTAATGGTAGAGGGAGCTAAGAAGCTGCGAACCTGAAGAGGTCCGCAGCAGATCACAGATCAGCCTGAAGCATCAGGCTTTGTCTTCCAGAGTCGAGCTTTTTTTCTCCGCAATGTACTGATCGACCTGTGCCTCCAGCAGATTCATCGGAACTGCACCGTTTTTCAGGACCGCATCGTGAAACTCTCGAATATCGAAATCGTCGCCCAGTGCCAACTGCGCCTTGCTGCGGTTCTCGAGAATTTTGAGCATACCGATCTTGTAGGCAGTGGCTTGTCCGGGCATGACCGCATGCCGCTCAACCATTTTTACGGCGTCGATCCGCGGATTGGGCGTATTGCTCGTATAAAATTCGATTGATTCCTCTCGGGTCCACTTCTTGGAGTGCATGCCGGTGTCGACGACCAGGCGCACGGCACGCCACAGCTCCATGGTCAGGCGACCAAAGTCTGAGTAGGGGTCTTGATACATCCCGATTTCTTTGGGTAAGAGCTCGGAATACAAGCCCCAGCCTTCACTGTAGGCGGTGACTCCGCCAAAGCGACGAAACTTGGGGAGCCCTGTCAGCTCTTGCTTGATCGCTATTTGCATATGGTGACCCGGCAGTCCTTCATGGTATGCCAGCGCCTCCAACTGATATTTTGGCATCATGCTCATGTCATACAGGTTGGCATAGTATCTGCCCGGTCGTGAGCCGTCGGCAGCTGGGTGCTGGTAAAAGGCTTTACCGGCGGAACGCTCGCGAAACTCTTCCACTCTTTTTACGTCAAGACTGGCTTGAGGGCGGACCAGAAAGAGCTCGTCTAGTCGTTCGTCTATTTCTGCTAACACTACATTAGCTTGCTGCAGATACTGCTCACGGCCTTCATCATTGTTTGCGAAGTAGAACTGGCTATCAGTCCGCATGAATGTCATAAAATCGCCCAGGCTGCCCTCGAAGCCAACCTCGGCTTGAATTACTCGCATTTCATCGCGGATTCTAGCGACTTCGGTGAGGCCGATTTGGTGAATTTTTTCTGCGGAAAAATCGGTAGTAGTCACGCGATTCAATCGTATGTTGTAGTAATCCTCGCCCGCGGGAAGCTTCCATACACCCGCGTCGGCGGTAGTCTTGCTCTGCAATGATTCAAGGTAGCTGATCAAACCCTGGTATCCAGGTTGGAAGCTGTTTAAAAGGGCGAGTCGAGCTTCTTCGTTGAGCCTGGCTTTTTCTAGGGCCGGTATATCGAGTTTGGCCACTTTCGAACTGAAATCAATCATCAGGGTACTGGGTTCGCCACCGTCGAAGGGGGCACCTACTAAAAGGTTGCTTGAGTCACGCAATACGTGTGGCAGCACAAAGCTCGGAGCAATAACGCCTTCCTTTTCCCGGATAGTCAGTTGATCAATCACTTGTTGCAAACGTTGATTCACGCCGTTTAGGCGAGAAATGTAGGCCTCAGCCTCGCTAACGTTGCTGATCGTGTGTTGGTTAATGAGAAATGCCGGAATCCTCGCATGCTCACCAAACATTTGATTAACAGGGTAGTTGTGGTGGCGCCACTTGTAGTCCTCAATTTCTTCCAGCAGTTTCTGTTCCAGTAAGTTGTAACTCACCAGCGTTTCTGCTTTTAGTTGCTCAGTATCGATGTCTTGCAACAATTTCAGATCGGCTTGCCTGTGAGCGAGGTTGGCTGCTTGCCCGGCCTCCGAGAGATCGGACCATTTGCCGTAGTTAGTCTTAAGGCCAAGATACGTTTGATAAACTGGATCGCGGGCCACCTTACGGTCAAAAATCTCGTCGAAAAGGGCGTTGGCTCTGTCCGACTCCGTCTGGGCTGCCTGTAAGTGGGGCTCTGCCGGAACAGCCGTTTGCGCTGTTGCTGCTAGAGCAGTGCCGAGTAGGGCAGTGAGAACTGCGCCGAAAATAATTTTAAGCATGTTGTTGCCGTCCTTACATTGCTTGCAGTGTTCGCGTGGGCGCCGATTCCAGCCTGGACGGCGTCGCGATAATAATCGCGCAGGCTAACAGCATTACTGCTTCTTTTGCTGCGCACCAACGCGCTGTATCTGGACAAAATCATGTCACCGAAGCGCAAAGCGTTTGACAACGACGGTGAGTCTATTTAAGCAATGATCCTAAAATCCCTCTCAAGAGTTCCCTTCCAGTGGCGGACCCAAGACTGCGGGCAACGCTTTTCATAAACGCTTCGCCAACACTTTGGCGCGAACTGCCACTGCTTTTTTTACTTTTTGCTTTGGTCGTGCGTTCGGCCGATTCAAAGTCTTGCTGCTGCTTCAAGCGAGCCTGTGTGCGTTCAGACAATACCTCGTGCGCTGAACGAGGGTCGAAGGCCTCTCCGTAACGTCGCATATTGGGGTCACGATCTAAGATGGCCTTGCGTTCGGCGACTGTTGCTTTGCCCATGCGGGAGTGGGGCGGCCGCACCAGTACGCGCTGAACCGGGGAGGGTACACCCTTTTTTTGCAGTGTTGATACCAGCGCCTCGCCAACGCCCATTTCGGTAATAGCGGTAACCGTATCCAATTTCGGGTTGGCGCGAAAAGATTGCGCTGCCACTCTGACGGCTTTCTGCTCTTTGGGTGTATAGGCGCGAAGCGCGTGCTGTATGCGGTTGCCAAGTTGAGCCAGTACGGTATCGGGGATATCACTGGGGCTTTGGCTGACGAAATAAACCCCTACTCCTTTGGAACGAATCAAGCGCACGACCTGTTCGATTTTTTCCAACAAGTGCTTGGGACTGTCTCTGAACAGCAGGTGTGCTTCATCGAAAAAGAACACCAATACCGGTTGCTCCGGATCGCCCAGTTCTGGCAGCGTTTCAAAAAGCTCAGAAAGCAACCACAGCAGGAAGGTTGAATAAACTCTTGGGCTCATGATGAGCTTGTCTGCAGCCAGGATGTTGATCATTCCACGGCCGTCGCGACTGGTCTGCATGAAGTCCTCTAACTGCAGTGCCGGTTCGCCGAAGAATTTCCTTCCACCTTCGCGCTCCAGCATCAATAAGCGACGCAAAATGGCGTTCACAGAGGCTTTTGATACTCTATAACCGGTGCCCATGTTTGCGCTGTTATCTCCTAGGTATTCCAGAGTCGTGCGCAAATCTTTAAGGTCTACCAGCAAGACTCCTTCCTGGTCGGCAAACTCGAACACCAGGGTCATCACGCTTTCCTGGGTCTCATTCAGATCCAGCAGACGCGAGAGCATTTGCGGACCCATCTCTGACACGGTGGACCTCACAGGGGTGCCCTTCTTGCCAAACAAGTCCCAGAAAGCCACCGGGTAGGCGCGCTGGTTGTAGTTTTCGATACCAATTTTCGCCACGCGTTCGTCTACCTTGGGGTGCGGTTTGCCCGGCTGGCTCATTCCCGAAATATCACCTTTGACATCCGCTAGGAACACCGGCACTCCCAGGTCCGAAAACCCTTCTGCCAGGCACTGCAGGGTCACGGTTTTGCCAGTTCCGGTGGCGCCTGCAATGAGGCCGTGGCGGTTAGCGTATTTCGGATTTAGCGTAACTTGGCCAGCATCATTGCCACCGATGAGTATACTCATGTGTTGTTTCCGTATAGCGAGTGGTAGAGCAGTGAGAGTATATTTATCGTGCGCTTGTTGCCAGTTTTCACAGGGCTGCTAGATTAAATAGAAGGATTGGGAGTGGAATATGCGTTGGAAGGGCGGTAGGCGCAGCGACAACATTGATGATAGGCGCGGCGATTCCCCTGGTTACGCATCGGCAGGGGCAGCTCCATTGATACTGCGTTTTCTGCCGGCCATGCTGCGCAGTAAAACCGGTCGTTTTATTCTGATAGCGGGCGTATTAGTGGTCTTCGGTGGCCGTATGCTCGGTGTAGACGTGTTGGGCCCGGCTCTCAGTGGTTCAGGAGCTGCTTCGGGTGGGCAGTTTCAACCGACGCAAGAGCAGCAACAATTGGCAGATTTTGTTGCCGTTGTGCTCGCCGACACTGAAGACACCTGGCACCAGCTGTTTCGCCTACAGGGTAAAACCTATAAAGAGCCTACACTGGTCTTGTTCACTGGCGCGGTCAATTCCGCCTGTGGTTCGGCGAGTGCCGCTGTGGGGCCGTTTTACTGTCCGGGGGATCAGCAGCTTTACATAGATCTCTCGTTTTTCAGGGACCTGAGTCAGCGCCATGCAGCGCCCGGTGATTTCGCGCAAGCCTATGTTATCGCTCACGAGGTCGGGCATCACGTACAAACTCTGCTGGGTATCAGTCAAAGCGTGCGCAAGGCAGGACAGGGCCAAAATAAGGCTGCTGTCAATGCACTTTCTGTACGACAAGAGCTGCAGGCCGATTGCTTTGCCGGTATATGGGGCTATGCTGCAAATGCAGACAGGCGGCTGCTGGATCCTGGCGATCTGGAAGAAGCTCTCGCGGCGGCTACCGCCATTGGTGATGACCGCCTGCAACGTGAGGCCGGCCGACAGGTGGTGCCGGACAGTTTTACCCATGGGAGCTCATCTCAGCGGGTGAAGTGGTTTAAGGTCGGCTTTGAAAGCGGTCGACTGAGTGACTGCGATACGTTCGCCGCCGACGATTCTTAAATCTTACCTGTCGCTTTTTCAATCGCGTTCATTTAGCGACAGATGGTATCGGCGGGCGAGCATCTCCATTATTGGCCTTGTTAATTTGGTCGACTGGAGCACCACCTATGACTTCTGCCAGAATCATTGAATACCGCATTACCCGAAACCTCATGGAGCCGGGTGTGCAAATTGAATCTCATCGTCAGTACGGTCTGGCGGAGCGCCTCATTGCAATCGTCGCTACAGCCGCTGCTTTGCTGGCATTTGGTAGTTATCTGCCGGAGTTGGTCACGGCGGGTGTTGTCGGAGGTGCGGTATGGGTTCTGGGTACCAGATGAGGTTTTTCTCATTTATATAAATAAATAGCTATATTAATCAAATATATACGATAATAAACTAAAGTAAAATATAGTTTTTATTATGGTCATCTGCAGGGCGGCAAGAAACCGATAATCCATCACTAAAGGCGCATTGATGATGGGATTGTCAGGAACGGCACCACTAAAAAGATCATGAAATAAATGTAATGACCTCTGCTTCAAATGCCTTCGGATCTTGAACGGACAGAGGATGCCCCACACCGGGCATAACAACTCGCTTTGCATTGGAAATAGTGTTTTCTAGTAGTTCGGCCTCGACAAGGTAATGCGTGTCATTTTCCCCAACCAAAATAAGCGTGGGGCATCTGATAAGCTTTAACTCGTCCACAAGCGAGGGACGGTCGATTGTCACTCGAAAGCAACCTTTGAAACCTTGAGGCGTCGCTTTCTCTCGGAAGAGGGCAATCATATGATGCAATTTTTTCTGCGCCATTAGTCCATCAAATAGCGTTCCTGAAAAATAGAAATCATAGGTTTCTTCCAGGCCTTTTTCATCGAGCATTGTTTCGACCAAGCGTGCGCGAGCAATGATTGCTTGAGGCAAACGTGATGCCATCGCAGACGCCAATATAAGACGGTCTAGCCGTTCTGGCCACCTTGTAGAAAAGGAGAGGGCGGCCACTGCACCCATCGAAAAACCAAGTATAGTCACTTGGTGAATACCCAGGTGATCCACAACTGCTTTCAGATCATCGCCGAATTTTTCGACGGTGTAGTAGCTCTCGGGGCCCTCATCAAAGGGAGGATGATCTGAGTAGCCAGAGCCACGCTGATCGAAAGTGATTAGTCTGTGTGACTTAGAAAAGGCTTCACGATGTTCATCATACATTCTGTGATCATTGGCCATGGCATGACACAAAACCAAGGCTGGCCCTTGTCCGGAAACCTGGTAGGCGATATTAACGCCGTCTTCTGTCTTTGCTATGCCATGTTTCATGTGGATGATTTGCCAAGGGCTCCACTGCATCCGAAGGCGAAGGCATTCTGCGATTGTGACGCCTGCCGACAAACAGCACAGTCGGGCTTAGGGCCAGCATAGGTCATTTATAGTGCAGCCCGTCAGGTAGCCAAGACACTATTTACTCCTGGGTTTGTATTGTGTGGAGCAGTACCCACGGCTAACTTCCGGACTTCGCAGCTTCACGTGTTTTGTTTTTTTACTCGTTACTCTCTTGCGCCACAAGCGAAAGCTGGAAGGCTTTAGCGATGACCTCATGAACTTAATGACTTCCGCTTCGGTAAAGCCATAATTTGCATGTATTGCTTCAAAGGGAGTTCGGTCTTCCCAGGCCATTTCAATAATTCTGGACTCAGCTTCTTCTGAGAGAGCAGTAATCTTACGCTGATGTTTCATCAAAATTTCCAATCGAAGGTCTATTGTCGCGGGCTATAGTTTGCCACGAAACGCATGCCCGCGTGTTTCGTGGAATATCAATCAGGGGCAACCACCTCATGCTCTTCGGTGAAGAAGATCGTTGAGGCCTCCATGTCGATAAATCTCGCCTCATCTTCTGCGAGTATTGCGCCCGCAATCTGACCAGGCTCTGTCGCTAATACAGTCTCCAGGTGTTCAAAACTATCCCACCAGATTTCTGCGAGTCCATCAAACACCGCCTGTTTCATGCCCCTCCCAGAGGAGGCGGTATTGCCGAGGTCTGCTCGCTTGGTGTGGCTCTGTACATAACGCTTTATGCCTAGATCTTCAACTTTGCTACTCACTAAAGGGCCATGCATATCGAGCCAATAGTTGTAGAAATCCGTCTCGGAAATTGAAGGTTTCCTTTTAACGCAAAAAACCATTTTTATCATAATGCCTCCGTTGGCTATAGCGACGTTGAATGAGTTCGCAGAGGACGCCCGCTGTTGCGGCGCCGAAACCGCTTGCTAACGATAAGGACTGGTGAGCGAGTCACCTTCGCCCCGGACTTGAAAGTACCAGTCTGTTAAGCGCTCAACATTTGAAACAGATTCACTGATTGGGTTCCATTTGCAATGTGCGCAGATCGTTCACCACAGTGTCTACGTGTAAGAAGCCTGCGCTGTAGATATTGCGGATACGTCGATCCCTATCGATCAGGTAGACCCGCAGTATGTGTGACATGGTGCCGGCGTAGTCGCCATCTTCGTTGTAGAACATCTTACGGTACTGGCCGTAACCCTCAAGAATAGGCTGCAGTTCATTTTCATTTTTTGTGGTCAGAAACTCCCAGTCAAAGCCCTGGCGGCGAAAGTGCATGGAGTAGTCTCGCATGGCTGCTGCTGTGTCCTGGATTGGGTCGAAGCTCAAGCTAATAAGACGTACCCGATCTTTGAGGTCTGTCGAAGCAAGCAGCCGCAGTTGCAGTTGTTTCATTACATAGCTGGCGAGGGGGCAGCCATTGACATCCGGGCAGTGAGTATAAATAAAGCCCATCACTACCAGCTTGTCTCCCGTCAGATCATGCAGTGGAAACGATTCACCATTCATGTCGATAACAGCGCCGTCAGCCGCAGACCCCAGTGGGGGTAGCTGGTAACTACCAGCAGCGGGCGGCTCGAACTTGAGGGGTCCATATCCAGGCGCGAGAACCTGAGTGGTTTCTGACCAAACCTTGAGGCTGGCACAGAGTAACACCGCGCCGATTGCCAACCAGCGCAGTGACCAGTGGATGGGATTCAACGCGCCGAGACCTTTTCTCCATAAAGCGCATGGGCACCGAAACGCATTTGATGCGGGGCACCGAGTTTTTCGGCAATGAAGTCAATGGCCATTGTTTGTTCCAGCTTCTCGCCATCGAAGTTATACACCTTCAAGTATTGCAAATCGGGCCCCGCGGGCGCGGTCTTGTCCCAGTTAGCCAATAGGGAGGAGGTGTAGTAAACACGCTTGCCGTCCCAACTCTGGGAGACCATGTTGACCTGCTCGCCAATGCGCTGCTCCCACATCTGTTTTGCGTTGAATGGATCGCTGATGTCATAAAGTCGGGTCATGCCGTCGTTCCAGGTATTTATCCAAAGACGGGTATCATTGTTGGAGATGGAGATGTCCACAGGCAGAGGAATCTTTGTCGCATCGCCAATATCGCCAACGGCGCTGGCCTGCCACTCACCCTGTTCGTCGAGGTAGATCAGCCAGACCTTGGAGGTGAGTGCAGTAGTGGTGAAGCAGTAATCGTTTTCCTCGTTCCAGGCGCACCGGATTTCAAGGGGAGCGCCGGGCACATCCAGCACTTTCGTCGGCTTACGGGCATGCATATCCCAGATTACAACGGTGTTGCCGAAAGCTTTCATAGCCTCCGGGTCTGCCATCATAGTGCCCAGATTCATCATATAGTTGTTCCAGCCAGTGAAGGAGGAGGTCACCATAGCGTTGCGGCGGGGCAGCACACGAACATCGTAGCCGAAGCCGTCCGCATACTGGCCGGACTTGACTGCCCCCTGCAGGTTATCGTCAGTAGGCATCCAGTAAGTCTTGACGAAGTCACCTGCATTGGTGTATTCCACCATTGCGGTGCGTCCGCCATGGTCGCGATTGTTGGACAGACCGCTAATCATCATGCGCCCGGGTAGAGCGTAGTTGGTATGGGGGCCGACCACTCCGCCGCTTTTTGCCACAAAATCGGTAATGGTCTTGTGCAAGGTGGGCTTGGCTGGATCGGTATGTACATCGAAAATGAATATATGGTTAGTATCCAGACCAGAGGCCCACAGGAAACGGCGGTCATCGGTAAGGCCCGTATGATGGGCCTCGTTGCGCCCGCCAACGGAAATTGAATGGACAACCTTGCCGTAACCGTCGGAATCGGGGTTGACGTCGACCGTCACCAACTTGTCTTGTTCGTCACCTACCCCTTCCAGGCCAAGTGTCCAAACGTAGACGAAGTCCTCCTGACCTTCTATCTTGGCCATGTAGGGTGACATGCAGGTTTCATCGGCAATTGCCGACATAGAAAACAAGAGTACAAGGAGCAGTGTAATTCGCATGACGAGCCTCAGCTTATTATGAACTTTGCAGTAAACTTAGTCGAAATCCTCGATTATTCCAAGCGAAAGTTAGCAGCCGCTTCGAGAGGATGGCGGCATGCTGCATTGCTTCTGGCACTTGCCGTGAACATCGTGAATGCTGGGTCTGATCACCCAATCCCGTCCGAGAGCTTGTCCTTGATTATTGGCGAGCCAGCACCGCTGCTGGAACAGATTCAGAGTCCACCTCTGGGATTGCCCGTAATGGATATTCCCAAGCAAAATCCAGTCTCAGAAAAAAAGATCGCGCTCGGACGTAAGTTGTTTTTTGATCGCCGTTTGTCGTTTAACGGCACTCTCTCATGCGCGATGTGTCACGTGCCGGAGCAGGCGTTCACCCAGCGTGAACTGCGCACTCCGGTTGGCCTGGAGGGTCGCTTCGTAAAGCGCAATGCGCCTGCGCTCTACAATGTAGGTTATCGCCGGGTGTTGTTCTTCGACGGCCGCGAGCACAGCCTGGAGAATCAAGTATGGCAGCCGTTGCTGCTGCACAACGAGATGGCTAACCCTTCTATAGGCTTCGTGCTTAGTACTATCTCCAATGCCGAAGATTACCGGGGGTTGTTTGAGATGGCCTTCGAGCAAGGCCTGACCGTCGAAACCCTTGGCATGGCGCTGGCCAGTTACCAACGGGGTTTAGTGTCCGGTGATTCCCCCTTCGACCGCTGGTATTTTGGCAATGAACATGCACTTCCTGAAGCTGCACGTAATGGCTGGCAGGTATTCCAGAATGCGGGTTGCGCCACCTGTCATACGATTGCGGATGACCATGCCCACTTTACCGACGATCAGTTCTATGACACCGGAATTGGCTATGCTCGCTCAATGAAAAGTGAGTCAAAGCCTCAGCCGGTGCGCCTTGCACCAGGTGTCAGCGTGGTACCTACAGTCAGCTTTGAAACTGCCAAGGCGAATGATCTTGGGCGTTATGAGGCTACTGGGCGCAGCGAAGACAGGTGGTTGTACCGAGTGCCGAGCCTGCGCAATGTGGCGCTGACCGCTCCCTATATGCACGATGGTTCTTTTCCTGATCTCGACTCGGTGATTGCCTGGTACAACGATGGCGGTGAACCTCATGCCGGGCTCGATGTCAGAATCAGGCCGTTGAACCTGACGGCTGAGCAAGTATCTGACCTGCTGGTTTTTCTTGAGTCGCTTACGGGTAGCAATATAGCGACATTGGAAGCCGACGCAAGATCCGCGCAAATTGGCGACCCATAAAAAGCGGGCTATTGTGTAGGATCGACAAAGTCTACGTTATGTTTCAAGAACCACTCACGCCCTTTGAGCATGTAGTGCCAGTAAAAAATTGGAAGCCCCGTCGCCTTGATCCACCAATAACTCCAGCGCTCCTTGGCAGGATTCAGGGGGAACGTAGGGGTAACTTTGCCGCCGTAGCAGAATTCTGCCATCAGGACTTTGCCATAAGCTGTGGTCAAGGGGCAGGAAGCGTAACCGTCGTAGGTATCTTCCAAACTACGGCCATCCATAACTTTAAGCAGGTTTTTGACGACGACCGGAGATTGCTTGCGAATCGCCGCGGCTGTTTTTGAGTTCGGTGTAGAACCGGCGTCGCCGAGGCCGAACACGTTGCCATATCGGGTGTGGCGCATCGTGCCCTGATCGAGATCTACGAACCCTGCTTCATTTGCCAGCGGACTGTTCTTGATTTCAGCCGGGGGAGACTGCGGTGGTGTGACGTGCAGCATGTCGAATTCTATGTCCAGGCGCGACCCGGAATTTTCGCCCCCAACGACTTCGAAGGTTGCCCGGCGATTCTCGCCATCTATAGCGACGAGGTTATGTTGGAAATGGACATTGATCTTGTGCCTCTCTGCCACCTTTACCAACTCTTTGGCAAATAGGGGCACGGCAAACATCCCGGGGGCATGGGTAAGAAAGTGCAAATCACATTCAGCGCCGATGCCTTTCTTGCGGAGATAATCTGCTGACAAGTACGCCATTTTCTGCGGCGCTCCAGGACATTTGAAGGGCAAAGGGGCTTGGGTGAATAGTGCTTTGCTGCCGGGCTCAAGGTTTTGCAGGCACTGCCAGCTATACTCGGTATAGCGCGGGTCGTAGTTGCTGCAAACTCCGTTAGATCCAAGCGACTGTGCAGCGCCTTCGATTTTATCCCAATCGAGACAGAGTCCGGGGCAAACAACCAGGTAGTCGTACCCCAGGGTTTCCCCGCTGTCTAAGGTGATACCGTTGTTGTCGGGATCAAAAGCCGTTGCCTTGCTGTTGATCCATTGAACGCCGCTTGGCACAAGTTTGCCTTCTTGCCTGCGCGTTTTATCCAGACTGTAAGCGCCTGCACCCACCAGTGTGAGTGCAGGCTGATAGTAGTGATCATTCTGCGGTTCGACTACAGCAATGCTGAGTTTACGACTGCCTTGGCGTTTAGCCAGGCTGGAAGCAACGGTAATGCCAGCGGTGCCGCCGCCGATGATAAGGACATTGAATTTAGTCTGATCAGCCACGGTATACCCTCTCGAATGTCAGGATTCAGTGACTAAGAGTATAGCTCATTCCAGCGCAATGACACGTCTCGCATCGGTGAAACTGTTGTGCAGACCAATCTAACAACATCACCCTTGGCCTTGCGCTGTGAAATTCCCGGTACAGTGCAAAAAGCGGCTCTTTCAAAAAGCGACTTTGGTAAACACCGTGGACCTGTCCCCGCTGTGAACGGGCAGGGCTTCGCTGGGTCTAGCTTTTATAAGGCCATTAG
The DNA here is from genome assembly GCF_026262685.1 of Candidatus Seongchinamella marina. Classification (NCBI taxonomy): domain Bacteria; kingdom Pseudomonadati; phylum Pseudomonadota; class Gammaproteobacteria; order Cellvibrionales; family Halieaceae; genus Seongchinamella; species Candidatus Seongchinamella marina. Next base: position 534,359 of record NZ_SHNP01000002.1, on the reverse strand, counting down.
CGATGTCTGGTAGGCTCGGACTCGAGTCAACGAGAAAACCCGTTACCGGCTCAGTCGAAGCCAGGGTCAAGTTCACGATGACATCATGGTTTTGGGTGCCATAAAACAGCAGGCCAGTATAACTCGGGCTGTTTTCTTGCTCGTACGACGGCAATGAAAGTTTCACCCCATCGACGGTTGCACTTTTTATCGCAGCCGATGCAGGTAGGTATAAACGCAAGCGCCATGCATGGCGCTGAGACGACAAGCGCAGTCGAACCTGCCTTTCATCTTTTATGGTGCGGCTTTCCACTACATCAACAGTTGGCGCCGGAAGATGAACGTTAGCTACCGGGGCAAGGAAAGGAATCGGGGTGCTAGACCAGGGCACTGCTTGCCCGGCGTCGGGCTGGAAGGGCGAGGCTTCCAGCATTGCTGGCGGCACCTGTCCCTCGGTTTCTATATGCAGCATTGCTTTGCTGGCATCAGTATCCTGGATGTACAGCACATTTAAATGTTGGGGTCGGTGTTCTGAGTAAACAGGCAGTACCGAGGCGGCCACTAATCCAGTGAGTAATGCGGCACCAACCAGTCTTGTGCTTGCGATTAACGCCGGACCTCTCAAAAAGCCAAGCAAACAAATCACATAAAGCCCTACCCATGGCCACACGGTGACAACCAGACCATAGCCTTGAGTCTGTTCCAGCAGCAGTGCCGTCGGTAAAAACAGCGCTGCTACCGCCAGAGTACCAAGAAAGAGTCCTGCTTTTAATGCGGGATAACGACCCAGGCAGTTAGCCAGGGAAAGCAAGGTAGCCGCCAACAGCAGTTGCGGCATTAACATTGCCGCAGCATCTGGCATAACCAATAACACGGGCAGTGTGAGTAGCCACACCCCCAACCATCCCGCCACTAGCAGCGTGTCTAGCGCAAAACGCTCAGCCAGCCAGCGGCCGCAAAGCAAGGCGGGAAGAGTCGTGCCCGATAAGACGATAAGTCGCTGCGGCCATAGGTATGCAGGCCACGGTACGGTGACGCCATTGATAGCACTAAGCAGCGCCATGCAGAGATGCACCAGCATGCCGCCGATGATCAACGTCGACAGAGGTAGCACTACAGAGGCGAGTAATATTTGCTGAACACTGCCACCTGCGCGAATGCTCGCCCAGAACAGCAGAACGCCTGCCAGTCCATACATAATGGGGGTCCAATGAGTAGGCCATTGCAGCCAAGCGCCAAACGAATTGAGATAAGCCACCTTGGTGTCGTGCTGTGTCGAGAGGTCAGCGTTTGCAAGTTGCAGGGTGAGAGGAAATAGGTTGTCGCCATGATGCTGAACTGTTCGTGGATCGAGGTTTTCAGGATTATCGTTAGGAGTATGGTAATGATTGCGTTCGCCCGCGAAACTGAAATCTATGCCCGGAATTTTAGCGGTCAGCGAGACGGAAAAGTCCGTGTCGTTTGGCATGCGCTTGAAAACTTCATCGGCCAGACTGGAACCCATCGGTTGGGCGGCGGTATCAGCAAAAAAATTCATGTACCAGGCATTGGCCATCGAGGTGCGCAACACCATGCTCGCACCGCGAGTACCACTGCCTTCCAGGTTGAGTAATACACCAATCTGCGCAGCAAGAGGGTGCTGTTTGAAAAAAGCCTCAGCGCCATGCAGGCCTGTTTCCTCGCCATCGGTGATGAGAAGCATGATGGGGTGACGAAAACCGCCCACCGCGCGCGCCGCCCTGGCGGTCTCAAGAACGGCCACCACCCCGGCCATGTCGTCACCGGCACCGACCGCGTGGGGCACGCTGTCGTAGTGAGCCATCAGGGCTACGTAGGGGCCTGTTACCTGGCCCGGGATTATTGCAATTACGTTTTCGACATAGGCGCAGCTATGCCGTTTTGCATTGCAACCCCATGCGCGTTGCTCCTGGTGGTCAATGCCTTGCTCGTCTAGCCAGGCTTGTATTCGTTGTTTAATTACCCGGTTTTGCTTCGACCCCACAGGGTGAGGCAGATTTTCTGCCAGCAAGTGGTTTAACAGGGACATCGCTCGCTCGCCTGAATATTCGGTGGCGGGCGCTGAGTTGGGTGTCAAGGGGTGAGGCTGCTCCAGCCAGAGCGCAGTCGACACGGTGAGCAAACTAATAAGAGCAGCAAGCGGCAGCGGATTTTTCAATGGAAGGCGACCTCGTTTAGATGCGCAGGGCTGAGTCTACTTAATCCATTACATTACAGCACCTCGAACACCTGCCAGTAGGCTAATGTGCCGATCAGTGCCAGTTGCAAGATAGCTTAGTCCAGGTCAGGCCAGTGTAGGTCTGTTCAGGAAGGCGGGCAATTTTTCTCTTTGTGCCTCCACAGGCACCCCATCCGGCCGCGCAATGGCACATACCTGGGTCGGATATGACCTGCATTGTTGCGCATACGCCTTTGACGTTTGCCGGGCCTTAAGTATTAAATTTCATCCCGCGATAACCCCTCGACAAGTACTGGACACGCTTTGCGTTTGCGGCATATTTACTTGACCGTGGGAGGGGGCAGAGGGGACACTGGCCGGATAATTCATAACACACCCACAGGAAAACCCCATGGTATCAACATATCTCGCCACGCCCCTGTCTGCGAAACGAAAACTCGTCCCAGCGGTTGGAATGGCTCTGGCACTTGCAGCCGGTCAAAGTTATGCCCAGTCAGCACTGGAGGAGGTCATTGTGACTGCCTCTAAACGAGCTCAGACCTTGCAGGAAGTCCCTATTGCTGTGTCCGTTGTCAGCTCAGAGCAAATAGAGCAGGCCGGGGTTTTGGATATCAAGGACCTACAAACGCTAGTCCCGAGCCTGCGAGTTACACAGTTGCAAAGCTCTGCCAATACTAACTTCATCATCCGAGGCTTTGGTAACGGCGCCAATAATGCGGGTATCGAGCCATCCGTGGGTGTCTTTATTGACGGGGTTTACCGCTCACGAGTTGGAAGCGCGCTGGCTGATCTGCCCAAACTGGAGCGCATAGAAGTGCTACGTGGTCCGCAGAGCACACTGTTTGGCAAGAACGCATCAGCTGGTGTTATCAGCGTCATAACCGCCAAGCCGGATTTGGAAAGCTATAGCGGCTCCGCCTCGGTTACCGTAGCCAACTATGATCAAGTTATAGTCAAGGGTGATGTGACTGGCCCCATTACAGACAATCTGGGCTTCAGCCTGTTCGCGAGTTATAACGAACGAGAGGGCTACTATGAAAATATTGAACTGGGTACTGAAGAGAACGATCTGGACCGCTACAGTTATCGTGGTCAGCTACTCTGGGAGCCTACAGATCGCATGGGCTTTCGGTTGATTGTCGATGGTGAGAGTCTCGATGAGATCTGTTGTGGCGTTTCTAACCTCGTAGATGGGCCTACGGGAGATGTGGTGAGGGCCATTGGTGGTGACCTGGTAGGCAATGAGCCTTTTGCCTATGAAGGTTACTATGACTTTGATCCTGTTACAGTAATCGACACATCGGGTGTTTCACTCGAGTTCGGCTATGACTTTGATAACGTGACCCTAACTTCTATCACTGCGTATCGCACTCTGGAACAAAATCAATTTGGAGATGTGGACTACACCAGCGCACGTCTGGTCAGCGCGACGCAGGCGAACCTTAGCGACACCAGCATTGATACGTTCACTCAAGAACTTCGCCTAACGTCAGACGGCGATGGTAGCTTGGCCTGGATGGTCGGCGCTTTTTACTTTACCGAGGAAGTGGAGATCGACGGTGCCTTTGGCTATGGCGATCAATTCAGAGACTACGGCAATGGCATCAGTGGCGGCGCAGTCAATCTCCTCGAGGCTTTATTGGGCCCCGTTCTGGGATTTGCACCCGGATCATTTTTTGCTGAGGGTACTGGTTTCCCATCCGAGAAATCGACACAGGACGACGACACGATTTCGGTATTCGCCCAGGGTGATTTTGCATTCGCGGATAACTGGACACTCACCTTAGGTGTAAACTATACAGAAGTCGAAAAAGACGTGAAGATCGATTTCACCAACAATGACGTATTTTCTTCGATTCCACTTGGTCTTTACTTGCCGCCAACGTTGGCCGCAGATGCGCAAGCCTTTCAGTTTCTGCCCCCTGTCGTCAATTATCCCAATGCTGTTGAAGACGGGAGTAGCAAGGACGATGACACCACCTATACGGTTAGACTTGCTTGGGACGTTACTGACAGCATGAACGTGTATGCGGGAGTGAGTACTGGTTTCAAAGCATCTTCATGGAACCTCTCTCGCGATAGTAAGCCGCTTGCAGAAGACATTCCTGCCCTGGACGCAGCAGGCCTTGTGGTGCCGAACTTGGCGCCGGGCACTCGTTTTGCTAGCCCAGAGGAATCCATCGTCTATGAAATTGGTCTGAAAGCGCAGTACGAAACCATTAGTTACAACATGGCTATCTTCTCTCAAGAAATTGACGACTTTCAATCAAATGTGTTTTCAGGCACCGGCTTCAACCTGGCTAATGCTGGCAAGCAGTCCGTTGAAGGCGTTGAGTTTGACATGAACTGGTATCCCATTAACGACCTTCGCGTGTCGTTTGCGGCTACTTATCTGGATCCAAAATATGATGAGTTTGAGGGAGCCCTGGGTGTTGATGGGCCTACCGACTTGTCTGGTGAGACACCTGCTGGTATCCCCGAACTATCCACCAATACATCAGTGACCTATAACTTCCAGGCCGGTTCACTCGCAGATGGCTACGTGCGTGTTGAGCATGTTTATGAAGATGAGGTGCAGGTCGTTGACAACGTACCCAAGGACATCGCATCGCGCGAAATTAACATGGTCAACGCTAGTCTTGGACTGTACTTTGCAAACGGTTGGGAAATGAACCTCTGGGGTCGCAACCTTAATGAGGACGAATACTTGCAGTCAGCCTTCCCCTCAGTGGCTCAAGAGGAAAGCTATAGCGGTTATCCGAATACTCCTCGCACCTACGGTCTCACTGTTCGCTACTCGTTCGAGTAACATCCACGGGAGTTCCTTCATCCCGTGTGGCGAGAGGCGATCGCCACACGGGATGGCCTTCAGCTCGATTCAATCAAGCCGCTTGCATCCGCAATCCGGCTCCATGTACTAGCTCCAAGTACTCATAGTGCCGGTGTTCACTCATACTCTCCTGAACGCGTGCGTATAGCTCACTTGGGCATGGGCTAGTCCGAGCAATTTTTAGGCGGGTGCTGCCTCCAGGTCTTTGCGCAGGTGCTTGGACGCAAAGTAGAAATGGCAGGCAGACCAAAACATCACCGCCGGCAATAAATAAAGCATGGCCAAACGCAGTGAGTCAGCTCCGTGACTGGCACTTAGCTGATCGCTGAGTACTCCAACAAGAAATGGCCCACAACCGAGGCCAATAATATTGAGAATAAAAAACAGAATCGCAGATGAGGTCGCGCGCATTTTCAGGCCAACGAGATTGTGAGTCGTGGCTAGAGTGTTGCCCAGATAGACTTGGTGGAGCAGTCCCGGTATCAACATCATGCTCAGAGCGACATAGGGGGTGTCCGCAAGATACACAGCAACCATAAACGGAACCGCAATAAAGCCCGAAATCGCAGGCAGCCACATATACCAGCGCTTATCCCGAGGCGATAGCCAATCTGCGGCCATGCCTCCAAAGAAAACGCCTATTGCGCCGCATAAACCGATAATAATCGCAAGCCAGGTGCCCAGCTCACCAGTAGACATTTCGTGGCTGCGAATCATGAAGGAGGCGGTCCAACTGGCAGTGCTGTAACCTGAAAATGCATTCAGCGAGGCGGCGAGCGACAGATGACGGAATGTTCGGGATTCCCAAAGGGTTTGTATCACTTTCTTTAGCGGCACGGACTCTGCTGTCACCGTTTTCTGTTCGATCAAACCGCGAGTGGGTTCGCGTAAAGTCAGCATAATGAGCCCGGAGAGAAATACACCGGGTATGCCGACGACAAGAAATGCTGTGCGCCAGCCGAAGTACTCGTTTAACCAGCCGCCGAATAGAAAACCAAACAAGATGCCAAAACTAACACCGGTGGAATAAAACCCCAGGGCCGTCGCCCGTCGGTTCGGGGGGAAGATGTCAGAAATCATTGAATGTGAGGGAGGGCTGCCGCCGGCCTCACCGATGCCAACGCCAATGCGCGCCAACACCAGCTGCGTGTAGTTTTGTACCATGCCGCTAAGGGCTGTCATGAAGCTCCAGATAAAGAGGCTGCCTGCCACGATGTTGCGGCGATTGGCATGGTCTGCCCAGCGCGCAATCGGGATCCCAGCAGTCACGTAGAATATCGCGAAGGCAAACCCGGTTAGCAGTCCCAATTGGCTGTCTGACAGGCTCAGGTCGGCCTTGATTGACTCTTGTAAAATGGCCAGTAATTGCCTGTCAATGAAGTTAAAGGCGTAGACCAGGGTCAACATCCCTAGTGCGTAGTAAGCCGCTTTGGGTTTGTCGTAATGATTTCTATTGCTATCAGACAACTGTAGTACTCCGAGTTTTTATTCTATGACCGCTGAGGCTTGCACAACGCAATGCACATAAATATTGTCATTCAACGGCTCGATCAATCGCACGCAGGAAAGCGGGGCGGGTTCGCAGGCGTTCGACATAGGCGACAAGTGACGGGAATGGCTCAAGCAAGCCAAGCATGTGTGCCATGTTAACCATATAGCCAATGCCGAAATCAGCACCGGATAAATCGGATCCTAAAATGTAGTCGCTGTCGCCCAGTTTACTGGCGATATGCGAAAAGTGCAGCTCCACTTCAGGATCTGCGAACATATCCAGTAATTCCACCGTACCACCTGCACGCATCGACAGCAGCTTCATCATTAAGGGAGTGAATACCGAACCTTCCGCATAGTGCAGCCACTGGATGTATTCGGCCCAGGTGTTGAGGTCCGAGCGAGGGGGAGATAGCCGGTTCTCGGTGTCGTGCTTTTCCAGTAAGTAGGTCGCAATGGCACCAGATTCTGACAAAATCAGTCCATCATCATCGATGACTGGCGATTTACCCAGCGGATGCACTGCTTTTAACTCTGGTGGCGCTCGCATGGTTTCCGGGTGCCTGTTGTATTCGATGAGTTTGTACTCGAGTTCGAGTTCTTCGAGTAGCCAGACAGTGAATAGAGAGCGGCCGACCCGCAGGTGGTGAATAGTGAGCATGGCTAGTCCTTGTGAGTTGATTTATGTCGAGGTTACGACTGCCAACTTAGCAAGAGTGGAAGCTGAAAGAAACGATCGTAAAAATTTATTGTGGCAGCAGGGCCCCAGGAGTGATTGCTAGGCGAAAGACTGGAGGCGACTGAAGACGAAGCCTTGGCCTGAGTAATGGCTACCTAAATGAGTCGCTCATCGACTGCGCCATTGACGTGCATTGCGCTTGCCGGATGATCGTCGCTCTACATGTCGGGTCAGGATTCGCTCAGTTTCTTGCTGAACAGTGTTGCTGTGTTGCAGATCCCAAAGGATCTCCCTGGCGCGACGATAGCTGCTGGTGCAATCTATGATGGGTTCAGGGTAATCGCAGGAAAGTAGCATTCGCTCCATGGGGTTGGCGTTCCATGGCTGGTGAATAAGGTGCTCAGGCATCGTGCGCAACTCAGGAACCCACTGCCTGATAAAGTGGCCCTTGGGGTCATGATCTAGTGCTTGCTTAATGGGATTGTAAATTCGCACCGTATTGATGCCGGTGACACCCGCCTGCATTTGTAATTGTGGGTAATGAATCCCCGGTTCGAAATCCAGAAACAGACTGGCTAAATGCACTGCGGCGTCATGCCAGGGTTGCCACAGAAGATGGCAGAAGAAACTGACCAGCATGGCCCGGCATCTAAAATTGACATAGCCGGTTGCCTGTAAACAACGCATGGCTGCATCTATTAAGGGGTAACCTGTTCGCCCTTCACGCCACGCTAACTGCGCAGCGGGATCGTAACTGCGTTCCACGTCAAGGTAGCCGCGATTGAGATCTCGCCATTCCATGGAGCATTCCATTTCAAATTTCTGGATAAAGTGACAGTGCCAATGTAGTCGTGACTCGAATGCGTTCATTGAACGCTCCCAGCCAGCATAGGGCCTGCGTGCCTCCAGTGCCTGGGAGACCTGCCTTATTGAGATGTTTCCCCAGGCGAGGTGTGGAGAAAGCCGTGAGCAGTGAAGCTGGCTTTTGTCCGGTTTAGAAATATGACGTTCATAGTGGGCGCCTCGCTCTGTAAGAAAACTGTCAAGAACTTGGGTCGCAGCTGTCTCACCTCCCTGCTGCAGGTCTTGCACCGGCCGCAGCCATTGCTCGGGCGGCGAGCGCAGTAGAGCCTCGCCCAAAGCGCCGCCCGCTAATGGAGGCGGTGCACACACGGCGTCCCAAACCGGCTGGTCCTGGGGCATTTTCATGACTTCGCTCCAGCGGCGATTCCAGCCTTTGCGATCGGTGCGGCCCCGTTGGACCCCGTTAGTCGGTGATTCATGCCAGGCAATGCCTTCGTTGTTCAACCAGCTCGCGATGCTGCGATCTCGACCAAAGGTGGAATCGACCCCGGTTTCCTCATGACTGTAAACGGCAGAAATGGGGGACTCAGCGTGAATGAGTTTGAACAACGGCAACGCATCGCTCTGGAAAACCAGGACGCGAAATCTATTTTGGCGGAGTTGACGGTTCATGTCTTGTAATGACTGGCTGACGAAACGCCAATGTCGCTCAGAATAACGAGGGTCGTTGAGTAACATCGGCTCAAAGCAATAAAAAATGAATACGGGGAGTCCGCTGCTGAGCGCCCTTAACAGTGGCTGGTGATCATTCAGCCTAAGATCGCGCTTGAGCCAGACAACAGAAACGCTCATCGTGTAGTCAGCGGCTCGAGCCACTCAATGGTCTCCAGCGTATCAGCGCGCAGGATAGGGCCAGGGTGATGTTTAAGCGCTCTACGCAGGATGTGGTAGGTATCCTTATCAAACATAAAGCCTGGTAGCAGCTTTGCCGAGCGGGCGAGCTCAAGGGTGTCAAAGGTTCCAAGGTAGGCCCAGTTGTGCAGCAAATGCCATTCTTGAGCGGGCTGAAGGGTGGGATCACTCGCAACTTCATGTAGCAGCACCGGACTTGCGACGGGCCAGGCACTGAACCCTTTAAATCGGAGTGCGGCCTTTAACCGCCGATTATGCGATTCAGCGCTCTCAAAGTCAGCACAGGCTCCTCTGCAGCGCCCAATCTGAAAGTTAAAGCAGGGCCCTTTGCCTGCCTCGAGCCCAAGAATGCGCGGGCACAGGCCGTGGTCACGCGTTGCTTGCTCAAGAGCTTTTTTGGCACGCGACGGGCTCGTATAGGCGCCATAACTCGCCAAAATTTCCGGTTTGTGCATTGAATACGATTGAAGCGTTGGCACACAAAACTCACCTCGGCCGCTGGTGAGGGCATATGACCACATTTTTTTAATACTTCGCTGTCGACGATTGAAGGCTGGTGCCTGTTTTTTGATCGCATCATTCTCAAGCAGCAGTGCGCCGATTTCTCCCGCGGTGGGTCGCACATCGATACATTTTGTTTCGCTGAGCATCCTGTGTTTACGCGATAGACCGCGGGCCTCAGCCAGGTGAGTTTTCACGCGGCTCCGGATATTAATGCTTTTGCCGATGTAAAGAGCGCAGCCATTCCGATCAAGGAAGCGGTAGATACCCGGGCAGTCAGGTAACGTATGTATGATGTTGCCGGCCTGTGTGAGGCGTGGAGGAGATGGCTGGGGCATTTTAGAAATTCAGTAAGTCGACTACGTCGATACGTTGGCAATACAGCTTCAGTTTTACGAGACCAGTCTTTGTCCAGACTGCGATAGTCGCTATGTCGATGCTAGCAACGTACTATTCGCCAATGAATAGACCGACTGAAATCCTACCGAGCAACCACGAGCTGTTATCCCCCGGCATCGCAGACCTCTGGTTCGTGCCGCTCGGTGGTTGCGGCGAAATTGGGTCAAACCTGAACCTGTACGGCCACGATGGCCAGTGGCTTATTGTTGACTGTGGGATTGGTTTTGACAGAGAGCCTGGCGCTGAAGCTGTCATTACCCCGGACCCAGGGTTCATCAGTGCTCGTCGCGAGTCTTTGGTGGGGATGGTGATTACCCACGCCCATGAGGATCATGTCGGTGCGGTGGCTTACCTCTGGGAGGAACTTCAGTGCCCGGTTTACTGCACGTCGTTTACTGCGGTTATCCTAAGGCGCAAGCTGGCTGAGGCAGGACTGCTGAGCAAGGTTCCGTTGCATGTACTACCCACTGGAGCATCTCACCGCCTGGGCTGCTTTGACTTGCGATGGATCGGTATTACTCATTCGACGCCTGAGGCCCAGTGCCTGTTGATTGAGACGTCCGCGGGGCGAGTGCTGCATACCGGGGATTGGAAATGGGATGCTGATCCGCAGGTCGGACCTAGCTACGACGAGGAGACTTTCAGGTCTTTAGCGGCGCTTAAGCTTGACGCACTGGTCGGCGATTCGACCTGTGCAACCGTTGAGGGGCGATCGCCCAGTGAGGGCGACGTGGTAGCTGGTATTAACCAGGTAGTTAGCGGCGCTAGCGGACGTGTAGTGGCAACCTGCTTTGGCAGCAACATTGCAAGGATGCAAACTCTTGCCCGGGCGGCATCCGCCAGCGGGCGTTACCTTGCCCTGTTTGGTAGATCATTGGTGAATAACTACCAGGCGGCCCTTGAAACGGGTTTTTGGGACAGGGACCTGACGTTCATTGATCCAACCCATATAGGATATTTGCCGCCAGAAGAGGTCATGATCATTGCGACAGGCAGTCAGGGCGACGCGCGTGCGGCGCTCACTAGAATCGCAGCGGGGAATCATCCTGATTTAGAGCTCGAAGCGGGTGACACCGTTGTTTTTAGCTCCCGTGACATTCCTGGTAATGAACTGGCAATTGAGCGCGTTCGACAGGCGCTTGTGTCGAAAGACGTCAAAATAGTTGAGCAAACCGAGCATGGACCTTTGATTCATACTTCAGGCCATCCGGGGAGAGACGATCTGAAAGATATGTACGAGTGGGTAGCACCTCGCATCGCTATTCCCGTGCATGGGGAGCCTCATCATCTTGCGGCGCATGCGAGTTTGGCTGCGGACTGTGGAGTTCCGCAACAGCTATTGGGTCGTAATGGCGATCTATTCGTGCTGGCACCGCAGCCGGGAGTTCGCCCGGGCGCTGTTGCTGTTGGCCGACGTACGATTCGTCAGTCTGGCTCTTGATCAGTTTTGCGATGGTGCCGCTTTGATGTGCAGGCGAGTCAGCGTCTCTATCGCATGTAGGCTCTAGGGCTGGTGCCTGTCCAGCGTTTAAAAGCCCTGAAAAAAGAAGGAGGGTCGGCGAACCCTGCTGCCAACGCGATGTCATCGATGCTCATTTCTCCCTCCGCAAGATGATAAATTGCAGAGTCTCGACGGACGGCATTCTTGATGCTTTGATAAGTACTGCCTTCGGCGATCAGTCTTCGCTTGAGGGTGGTAGGGGCGTAACCCAGTGTTTTGGAAACCTCGGCCAGCGTAGGGAAACCCTTGGTTGCTTTCCCTTTCAACACATTTCTTACATTAGAAGTCAGGTTGTTGGACGATGCTGGCTTTGACATCAACGTAATCGCTGCATTTAGCAGGAACCGGCGCAAATCATGATCATTGCGCGAGATTTTCCGCTCCAGCTTGTTGGCGAAAAAGCGCAATCAGCGGCCCAGCTCATTAGCCGGTGAGTAATTGCCAATGCCAGCATGACGAATACATCCTTTTCATAAATCCTGTCGGCATTTGTCTCTAGCGTGAGCGCCCCGTATTCCGCATCTCGACTAAGTTAAAAGCTGGCGTCGTTGTTAACCAGTGCCAAGTGTTTAATCATGCGCCTTAGAAAGTGCTCTAGCGAGTCACAGTTGATGCAGGAATGGCACAGCATAGCGAATGTCCCTGGCTTCAGCGGCGTCGCCAGAAGTCCAAAGTTTTCATCCTGAAGCTTTAATGCAAGGTATCCAGTGAAATTCAGGTAGCTGGAGCGCGCGATGCGAGCCTTTTCAGCATCGAGGATTTCATCCGAGACGCCTAGTTTCAGCAGTAAAGTCTCTCGGTCCCATCCACGAAGTTGCAGAGAGGTTACGATGGCCTTGACGTAAATGGCAGGGATAGTCTCTATTGCCATTGTCCCTTGGGGCTCTCAGGTTGTTATGACCAGTGTTTTCGGTCTCTACGGCTATTTCGTAGGCCCTTTAGATTTGTTACGCTCTTAATTCGCAACCATCGTTTAGTCTACATAACCAATAACCATTACAGGGAAGTTTGCTTATGCGAAATTTCAGAGTCGGATACCTTTCAAACACAGCAATAGCGCTAGCAATTGTTGCTTCTATGGAAGGCGCAGCGCAACCGATGCTTGAAGAGGTGATCGTGACTGCGACCAAGCGAGCGGAGAGTATGCAGGACGTGCCCATCGCCATTTCGATGATGAGTGGGGATAAAATCAGCCAGCAGGACATTCAGTCTCTTGAGGACCTCGCTGTCTATATGCCGAATGTGCACATCGCCGAGGGCGGAGCAGGGGACCAGGTGTTTATTCGAGGTGTTGGCTCTGGCATTAACTATGGCTTCGAACAATCTGTCGGTACTTTTGTCGACGGGATTTATTTTGGCCGGGGGCAGGCTTCTCGAACTGCATTTTTGGATGTAGAACGCGTTGAGGTCTTAAAGGGGCCGCAGAGTACCCTTTTCGGGAAAAATACGGTCGCCGGGGCAATTAATATCACAACCAGGCGTCCCGGAGACGAATTCGAGGGTGTAATAGAAGGTAGTCTAGAACCTGAGTTCGATGGTTGGAGCACCACGCTGACGCTGTCTGGCCCTATCACGGACACTTTTGGTGCTCGCCTAGTCGTCAAACGGGAAGAAAGCGATGGCTACATGGATAATTCATTCACCGGAGACACAGAAAGAACAATGGAAGATACGGTCGGTCGTCTGGTTTTAGGCTGGGCCCCCACTGATTCATTAGACGTCCTTTTCAAGTACGAAAACGGCAAGAGTGAGTCAGAGGGCCGTCAGGACCTGGTATCAATTGCTACTGAATTTGCAACCCAAAGGTATCAAGTCGCCGATCCCGATTTTCAAGCTGGATTCGGCTATGATAAATCGGCTAAAAATATCGGCGGCATTCGACCCGATACTAATTATCACGATAGCGACTGGGATATCTTTACTCTGACCGTAGAATATATGTTCGGCGATCACTCCATTAAATCTGTTACCGGGTATGTCGACTATCAATTTGATAACTACCTGGATTCCGACTACGGGCCGCTGGAGTTTCTCGGCCGCGGTCGTGATGAGACTCATAAACAGTTCACGCAAGAGTTCCTGCTTTCTTCTCCTACCGGCGAAACCTTCGAGTATCTTGCCGGGCTGTACTATCAGGACGAAGAGCTCTCACATGATCGCTACACTGACGCTATTTTGTCTGCCGCGGGCATCGGAACAGGTAGTCTTGATGCAAGTGGTCTTGGACAATTTGATCAGGACAGTTCGACCTGGTCTGCCTTTACACAGCTTACCTGGAATCTTGGTGACAGTTTTCGCTTGATTGGAGGCCTACGCTATTCCGATGACGAAAAGGAAATGACGAAAGACGCTTTCGTCACAGACCCGTTTACCGAAACTTCGAATACTGGACTCGCCGGCATTTACGATGCGGTATTAAATTTCTCGACCGACCACTTCATGAACTCGCAAGGCGCGACTGTGTGTAGCGGGGTCGCTTATATATGTACCTCTTATCCCGATTTTGATAATAAGCGCAGTGAAGATCACGTTACAGGTGACGTCACCCTTCAGTGGGACGCTACAGATGATGTCATGACCTATTTCAAAGTTGGAAATGGTTACAAAGCGGGTGGATTTGATGAAGCCAACGGCCGAGGTCTTATTGACGCACAGGAGTATGAAGACGAAACTGTTGTGACCTACGAAATTGGCGCCAAAATGACAATGCTGGATGGGCGTGCGCGAATGAATGTAGCGGCTTTCTACAGTGAATTTGAAGACCTTCAAGTTAGCGCCTTCGATGGTAATGCCGGGTTTATTGTGGGTAATGCGGCTGAGTCGGAAGTGCAGGGCGTTGAGCTCGATGGGTCCATCGCCATAACGGAAAGCTTCACCTTCGTAGCGAGCGTCGCATACCTTAATGCCGAGTATGCAAATTTTGGAGATGCCGCTTGTAACGAGCCTCAAGTGCAAGTATTTATAGCCGACGGTGGCACCCGCGCTGGGTGTACTCAAAATCTGTCGGGCAAGCCACTGCAGTTCTCACCGGATTGGTCTGCTCATACGGCGCTAGATTATGCGACTCAGTTAGGCGATAGCCTGGCGCTTCGAGCCAGTATCGATCTCATGTACTCTGATAGTTATGAGGTTGCTAACGATCTCGACCCTGCTGTGGCGCAGGGTTCCTACACCAAGGTTAATGCACGAATAGCTTTAGCTAATATCGATGATGTATGGAGTATAGCTGTTCTGGGTAAAAACCTTACCGACGAGAAAACCAGTACTTGGGGCAACGACGTTCCATTGGCTTCGCAGGGTTTCAGCGAAACCTATTTTCAACACATTGATGCTCCAAGAAGCTACGAATTACAAGTACGTTACAGCTTTTAGACAAAGCCGAGAGCCCGGGGATCATATCCCGGGCTGATTCTTTCATGCCCTTCCAGAAAAGTGACCAGGCGGTGCTCTCTCCAGACCAGCAGACGTCAGTGTGTGACGCATTTATCTGGCGCCGCGACAATTACAGCCTGTGAATGATGCCGTATATGACGACGTTTAAATTAGACAAATTGTTCTTTGGTGCAGGCCTCTCTCTTGCTGTTGTCAGTTCTCTGGTTTTCGGAGGCGATGAAAAAACGCTACGTGCATCAGCGCTAGGTGATAGCTATTTGGGAGAGTTCTATCGAGTTGATGAGCTGTCTTCAACGTCGCCCGGTGTTCTTATTCGCCACGAAACACTTGACGAACATCAGTCTCTGAATCGGGCCGCCGACAATATCAGATTGCTGTATACCTCAACAGAGGGCCTGTTTGCAGAAGATATCGTCGCTGTGTCCGGTGCGCTGTTCATCCCACGGGGAACACCTCCGGAAGGAGGGTGGCCGCTGCTCGGATGGGCACACGGTACGGTGGGTATCGCCGACATCTGTTCACCTTCCTACAATGGCAGGCAGCAACGGGATGAGACTTATTTGAATCATTGGCTGGCAAACGGTTATGCAGTTGTCGCCTCGGATTATCAGGGGCTTGGAACACAGGGAACACATCCTTATCTTGCTACCAGGCCCGCAGCTTATAGCAATCTCGATATTATCCGGGCAGTGCAGAGCGCTGCTTTCCCGGTATCGAATACTATTGTAATGATTGGACAGTCACAGGGCGCTGCTGCAGCGATTGCAACAGTAGGCCATGCTCCAGAATACGCTCCAGAGCTGGATATTCAGGGCCTTGTTGCCACCGGAGCCCCCTATTTTAGCGCTGAGGGCATTGCCGCAATCCAGGAAACGCGCCCAAAAGATGCAGTGGACCCCAGGTTAGGATACAACTTCTTAGCATTATCAATGCTTGGCCTGATAGATCCTGAATTTGTGCTGGAGGACTACGTGTCCGCTGATGTGTTGCCAGTTGCTATGGCAGTCACTGACACGTGCTATGTTGATATGAAGAAATTGGTTAAGCGAGAACTGGTGACATACAACAAGGCTTTCAAGAAGTCGCCAGAGAAGGTTTTAACCGAAGCATTCAGGCGAATGGAATATCCGACGCTCAAATTGTCGGCGCCCGCTTTCTTTGGTATTGGTGGGAAGGATATCAATACCCCACCGCGTATGCAGCAAGCGCTGGTAACCAGCGCATGTGTTGCAGGGTCGAGGGTAAGAGCGCACTTTTATCCATCGGCGACCCATGGCAGCATCGTGAATGGCTCTACAGAAGAGTCCTCACAATTTGTTGCTTCGGTGTTCGCTGGTGAAGAGATCATTGGCAATTGCAATGAGCTCCCGTTTTAACACCGCAAACCCATGACACCACAACTCACCTTGATTTGGACGATGAGCTATGGACAGTAAGATTCCCCGCGATAGCGAAAATGACTACAGTGATGAGATCGTAAAGCAAAGGCAACAATTTCTGGAGACGATAACGGGTTCCCGTTTGAACTACACCAAGGGGTACAATTTTGATCCTTCGGATATGGACGGAAATTGCGAACACTTTTTTGGGGTTGCTCAGGTGCCTATTGGCGTAGCCGGTCCCTTGTTAGTCAACGGTGAGCACGCTCAGGGTGAGTTTTACGTTCCGCTCGCGACTATAGAGGGCACTCTCATTGCCAGTTATAACAGAGGCATGAGGCTGATTCGCGAAAGCGGCGGAGTTATGACCACCGTATGCGGTGACGCTATGCAGCGAGCCCCTGCGTTTGTATTCAAAAACAGTCGGGAAGCCCGTGATTTTTCGAATTGGTTAAGGGAAAACTTCGAAGCTATCAAGCAACAGGCTGAATCAACGACATCTGTTGGGAAGCTTGTTGAGATAGAGCAGTATGTGTTCCACAATTTTGTAAATACTCGCTTTAACTTCACAACGGGCGACGCTGCCGGACAGAATATGACAGGCCGAGCTACTTATGTCGCCTGTGAGTGGATTCGGCAGCAATACCCCCAACTGCGTCACTATATGCTTTCAAGTAATTTCGAGACTGAGAAGAAGCCCTCTTCTTTGAACTCACTGGGAGGAAGAGGGCGTCGAGTGACAGCGGAAATCACTATTCCAAAAGCGGTGCTCAGTAGTTTGATGCGCGCGACTCCAGAGCAAATGGCCTATGGAAACCAGCTCAGCCTCATGAGCTCTTACATAGCAGGTTCCACCAGTAATGCGGCACATCCGGCCAATGGGCTCGCTGCGTTATATATTGCCACCGGGCAAGACGCGGGCTGTATCGGTGAAGCGGTACAAAGTACCGTATACAGTTATGTGACCCGGGACGGAGACCTCTACTTTTCAATTACGCTGCCTGCTTTGGTCATGGCGACCTATGGCGGAGGTACCGGTTTACCCACGCAAAGAGAATGCCTTGAGTTGATGGATTGTTATGGCCAAGGTAAAGCATATAAGCTCATTGAAATAGCGGCTGCGACGGTGCTGGCGGGAGAATTGTCACTGGGAGCGGCAACTCGCAGAAACAAGGAGTCCGGAAAAAACGAATGGGTAGATGCTCATGAAAAGTTGGGACGAAACCGATAGCGGGACTAGCGATATCGGGTCAATCTGCGAAGCATTTAAAAGTATTCATAGCTAAAAAGAGAGGACATAGAGGTGGAAGCATTCTCGGTAGAAGATAGGCAGGCGATGTGCGATACATTTTCCAGGCTTCTTCAGGATATGGCTGATGAACCGAAGCTTCGTCAGCTGCTGATTACTGAGTCAGGATTTGATCAGAGCGTTTGGGAAAAAATGTCTCAGCTGGGCTTAATGGGAATACTCATTGGTCCAGAACATGGAGGCGTTGGCGGGAGTCTGGTGGAGGTTGAGGCTTTGATGGAACATGCCGGAGCATACCTCTACGGCGGGCCGTTTATATCCACATGCGTTATCGCCCCAACTATTTTATCTGCCTGCAGTGACGAGAGCCTGGCAGAGGAGTGCCTGAGGGCAATCACGGAGGGCTCGGCAATATTTTCTGTCGCCGGCTGTGGTAGCAGTGGCGCCTGGGATCTTCCGCCGGAGGTGCAGGCAGTCTTTGTGGACCAAAGTTGGCTGCTCACTGGAACGGCGGACTTTGTTTCATACGCAGCTGTTGCCAATCAATGCCTTGTCTATGCCAATGTGGATGGCGGTAAAGGCGTCTTTCTCGTCGATATGAACGAGAATGGTATTGCCTTAACGCCGCACAACACTGATGACGCCACTATTCGCCTATCTTCGATGTCGTTGGATGCTGTTGTTGCCCGCCAGGTAGAGGGTGTGGGTGAGGAAGTGATGGAAGAGGCGCTTCAGGTGGCTCTGGTGGCTCTGGCTGGCGAGCAGGTCGGGGCAGCACGCCGTATCTTTGAAATCACTATGGAATATCTGAAAACTCGCCACCAGTTTGGCCAGCCTATTGGCAGCTTTCAGGCTTTGAAGCACATTGCGGCAGATCTCCTTATTGAGCTTGAGTCAGCATCGAGCGCCGCTCAGCATGCCGCACGAGCCATTGCAGCGGGCAGTGATGACCGGAAGCTGATGTCTTGTCTCGCCGGCTTCACTTGCGCTGATAATTATCGAAAGATCGCAGCTGATGTTATCCAGCTGCATGGTGGCATTGCTTACACCATGGAGCATCCTGCTCATCTTTTCTGGCGGCGCGCGCAGACAGGGCAGTGGCTTTATTGTTCATCCGAGACACTTCGAGACAACTATCTTGCAGAGATGGAGAAAATGCTATGAGCGACGCACTACGCGAAGAGGTTGAAAACTGGCTTCAGCGTCACTGGGACAGCGATAATCTCAGAGCTGTTGACACTGAAGTTTATGACGAGAAGCGCTGGCTGTCAGAAGTTGTTGACGCAGGCTATGCCACACCTACCTGGTCTAAAGCGTGGTTTGGACGTGAGCTGTCGCAGAGAGAGGCCCGCGTTATTGAAAAAACCTTTCAGAAGCACCGCGCTCCTGGCTGGGGTAAGGATCGTTTTTCTCTTGGCGCCATTACTCTTTACAAAATGGGCAGTGAAGCGTTGAAGGCTGAACTGTTGCGTGAACTTCTCATCGGACCTATCTGCTGTCTGCTTTACTCCGAACCGGGGGCAGGGTCAGATCTTGCGGGAATTCGCACGCGTGCTGTAAAGGACGGTGATGAATTTATTATTAATGGCCAGAAAGTATGGACCTCAAATGCACAGGAAGCAGAGTATGGGATGCTGCTGACAAGAACGGATTTTGATGTGCCGAAACACCAGGGGATTACGTTTTTTATCTTCCCGATGAAACAGGAGGGTGTTGAGGTAAGGCCCATTAATCAGATAACCAGAGAATCTGAGTTTAACGAGGTGTTCATCTCCAATGCCCGGGTGTCAGAACGCTACATCATTGGCGACTATAACAAGGGCTGGAAGTCTTTCCAGGCGGCAATAGCATCTGAGCGGCTGATCATGGGTATGGGCGTCACGGCTCGCTCCGGAATGTCTTCGCACAGCAAGGCACCAGCGTTGCTTAGGCTGGCGCACAAATATGATCGACTAAAAGAGCCGGCGCTAAGGCAAGAGATAGCGCAGGCTCTGGCGTATCGACAATTAAACTCATTAACCATGCAGCGCGCTGTGGAGGAGATCAAAACAAACGGAATGTCGTCTCTGATGTCTCTGGGTAAATTATCTATGTCGCGTATTCAACACGGCGAAGCTCGCCTGTCAGGCACCATTCTAGGGCCTCGAGTCTTAGTCAACGATACAGAGGATGCGCGGCATGCAAATTTCGATGCAGCCAAGGCTTATATGAACTCAATTGGTGGTGGCACTGACCAGATACAGAGAAATATCATAGCTGAGCGAATTTTAGGCCTCCCCAGGTCTAATGATGTCGACCGCGAGATACCGTTCAAGGAAATAAAAACAGGCGGCTAATGCCGGCTTTCTAAAGCTGCAGGCGAGCGTGGAAACTCGGTGAAGTAGGGGGCTCGTTGCTTGCTTATAGACGCATTCGGCCGCCGGTGGGGTCATAGAGCGCGCGCAACGATGCCCTGGCTCTGTGCCTGACCGTGGCTACTTCAATTTCGAAATCTGCACTCTCGAGTATCTCTGCGTTCAGGCCTTGCGCGTTGACGTACCCCATGCCGATAGCGGCGCCCATGCTATGTCCATACATGCCTGATGACAGAAACCCCACAACGTCGCCATTCATCACAATCGGTTCATTGTGATAGAGCAGTGGTTCAGGGTTTTCCAGCACAAACTGCACCAGTCGACGGTCTTGTGAGCCCGCTTCCCTGGCTGTCAAAAACGCAGCTCGACCAATGAAGTCAGCAGCATCAGGTTTTGCCGTAAACGATAAGCCAGCCTGAAACAGATTATCTTCCGCGGCGATATCGTGGCCCCAGTGACGGAAGCCTTTTTCTAGTCGAAGGCTATTGAGAGCGTGCAAGCCGACGTTAGCCAATCCGTATTTCCTGCCAGCCTGATGCAGGGCATTAAATACCATCAGTGCCTCACGTTGGGGAACGAACAACTCCCATCCCAGCTCACCGACGTAGGACAGTCTTTGCATCCACACGGTTGAGTTTGCCACCTGCGCAAATCGGCCGCTGCCAAATGCAAAGCCATCTGCAGATAAATCACTGTCCGTAATGTGTTGCAATAGCCGTCGAGCGTCAGGACCTTGAACGCTGAGGCAGGCATGCTGTGTGGTGACGTCGGTAATCTCGGTTTGTCCCAACAGATTTTTTTTCAGTCGCCACCAGTCACGGTTTAGAGATGCGATTCCAGTGATGACCCAGAAACGGTTTGCGGCCAGCCTTGCGATTGTCAGGTCAGCTTCAATGCCACCGCGTTCATTAAGCCATTGCGTATACACCACCTGGCCATGGTCTACATCGATATTGGCGCAACTCAAATTTTGTAGCGTTGTTACAGCATCTTTACCGGTAACTTCAAATTTTCCAAACGAAGAAATGTCATAGACACCTACATTTTCCCTAACCGCCGTATGCTCGGCGGCAGAAAATTCGAACCAGTTCTGGCGTTTATAGCTGTAATCGTATTCGGCAGGCGCTCCGTTACGCGCAAACCAGTTGGGACGCTCATACCCGCCGACTTCGCCGAAACATGCCCCCTGGTCCAGTAGGGCCTGGTGCAGCGGTGACTGAATCAAATTACGCGCGGTCTGGTACTGGTAAAAGGGCCAGTGCATCGCATAAGTATGACCCAATGCCTCTGGTATTCTTGCTTTCACATAAGTATCGGTCGTTTGCACCGCATTATTACGGCGTACATCGGTCTCTGTAATTTCACCAGAGGGATGTCCGTCGATAACCCAATCCGCCAGTATTTTCCCCAAACCACCAGAGGCTGCAATGCCTTTGGAGTTCATGCCACAGGCGACATAGAAATTTTCTACTTCTGGCGTTGGTCCAAGGAGGTGTAAATTGTCGTTGGTAAAGCTTTCAGGACCGTTAAAAAATGTCCTGATTCCCGCGTTGCCAAACCCGGGAAATGTCTCCATAGCGGCCAATAAATGAGGTTCTATGTGAGCCATGTCGGTCGGAAACTCATCGAAACAGAAATCTTCAGTAATTCGTGACATGGGACATCCGATGGCGTTTTTTTCAAACCAGCCAATCAGCATTTTCCCCGCGTCTTCTTTGAAATAGAGACCTTTGTCAAAGTCACGCATGACAGGCCGCCGCGTCAATCCAGGTATTGCATCGGTAACAACGTAATAGTGTTCGCAGGCATAGAGGGGAAGTTCTATGCCTATTTTTTTTGCAATGTCCCGTGACCAGAGGCCGCCAGTAAGAATCACCTTGCGCGCCTTGATGTCTCCTTGTGCGGTGCGCACACCTACTGCCTTGTCGCCATCCAGTAGGATGTCGTCGACTTTCAGGTCTTCAATAATTTTCGCGCCGCGACTGCGCGCACCTTTTGCCAGGGCCTGGGTGGTATCAACGGGATTTGTCTGACCGTCTTTTTCGATGTAGAGACTTCCTAGCACACCCTGCGTATTCACCCCAGGATAGAGCGCTTCCAGGCGCTGGTTGTCGATCATTTCTGAATCAACATCAAACACCCCGGCCAGAGAGGCATTGCGTTGCAACTCTTCGAGGCGCTCCTCGGTGCGAGCCAGTGATACGCTGCCAATGCGCCGATAACCCGTAGCCTGACCTGTTTCTTCTTCAAGTGAAGCGTAGAGTTCATGGCAGTACTTCGCCAGGCGGGTCAGCGTAGGTGTAGGCCATAACATACTTACCAGGCCGGCTGCGTGCCATGTTGTGCCGCAGGTGAGTTGTTTACGTTCCAGTAATACAACATCGCTTACGCCACGCTGGGTCAGGTGATAAGCAATGGAGCAACCAACAATGCCACCGCCAACAATGACGATTTCTGCTTCTGTAGGAAGATCCATAAATGCTAGCCTCGCAGCCTTTCATTTTTTGGATCATACAGGGCGCCTACTTCCACATGGCAGTTGCGCATACCACTTGTGGTTAATACCTGTAGCTGAACATCCTGTGCCACCATTGCAGGCTTTAGGTACGCAAATGCCAGGCTTCTGCCCACCCTGTGACCATAGGCGCCACCCGTGGTCAGCCCCACCAGTTCGCCTGAGTGATAAACAGCCTCATTGCCAAAGCACTCGCAGGCGATGTCATCATCGAAGGCCAGGTACGCTAGCTGGATATCCACTCCTTGTGAGCACCGGTGCAAAATACTTTCTTTACCAATAAAGTCTCTATCGGTATCGATAAACCGTTCCATACCTGCTTCAACGCCGCTGATCTCTTCAGTAAACTCGTTGCCCCAGGCGCGGTACATTTTTTCCATGCGCATGGAATTAAAGGCGTAGCCACCGAAATCTATCAACCCCATTGTTGCTCCTACCCGGAACAAAGATTCGTAAATAGATGGCATTTGATAGACGGGCATATGCAGTTCATAACCCAGTTCACCTGCATAGGACACGCGCATTACTCTCACCGGCGCACTGTCAAGGGTGATGATTCGGCAACTGAGCCAGGGAAGCGCGCTGTTGGAGAGATCGTCTGCGGTTAACTGCTGAAGGATATCGCGGGATTTCGGCCCAGTCAGCAACACAGCGGCAAGATCATCAGTACAATTTTTGATGTCTACTACGTAGCCATCTGCGTGCTGCTGCATCCAGTGTAAGTCGCGATATTCTGAAGCGATCGGACCAATGAGATAGAACAGCTCTTCATTGATTCGAGTAATTGACTGCTCTGTCATGATGCCGCCATTGGGGCCGTGAAACAGGGTTAGGCCGAGGCGGCCGTCGCGGCCAGGTAGTTTGTTACTCGAAAGCCTGTTCAAAAAAGTGTATGCATCTGCGCCACTTATTTCGAATTTGGCAGAACCAGAGATATCAATAACACCTGCAGCATTCTGCACGGCAGCGCATTCAAGCGCCACGGCAGGATGCGCTGCGCTGCGCTCCCAGGTGGATGCTTCGCTTGTTATCTCATTGGTGCGAAACCAAAGTGGTTTCTCATACCCTGCGACCACCCCATGAACTGCACCCTTGTCGGCAAGCATGCCAAACAACGGACTGGTGCGACGTACTCGTCCTTGAGCGCGATTTTCATTTGCGCCCATAGCGGTATACATTACTTCGTAGGACTCAATTCCCTTGGTGATGCAGTAATTTCGGTCGGCCCAGGCACCAAACCGGCGGCTGTCCAGAGGGGCCATATTGAGTTCAGTTTGTCCGTGTACCATCCATTGGGCCAGATACTTGCCAATGCCGCCCTGGGCGATCCCAATGCTGGACCCGCACAGGTTCCAAAAGTTGCGTAAACCAGCCTGTGGCCCCACCAGGACATTATCATCTGGCGTATGCGTGATAGGGCCATTGATCACTGTCTTTACGCCCACTTCGGAAAAAATGGGCATACGTTCCATGCAACGATCCAGAAACGGCATCAATCGCTCGAGATCTCCCTGGAAGAGTTCGCGATCGAAGCCCCAATCCATTCCCTTGAGTGCCCAAGGTTTTGAACCCCAGTTTTCATAAGGGCCTATCAGCAGACCCTGGCCCTCCTGCCGCAGGTAGGCGGCACAACGAGAATCTCTAACGACGGGTAATTCTCTGGCAAGTGACGCTAACGCTGGGTGACTGTCGGTCACCAGATATTGATGTTCCAGGTTTACTAACGGAATCTTCACTCCTACCATGGCGCCGACTTCAGGTGCGAAGCACCCCCCAGCATTGACCACATGCTGGGCTCGAACAGTGCCTTGCTCTGTCACTACGTCCCACTCGTCGCTTGGCAGGGCATTAATTTCCAACACTCGATTGAAACGGCTGATGGCTGCCCCCGCGGCCTTGGCAAGCTGTGCCAGCGGCATTGCTACAGAAGAAGGGTCAACATGACCGTCATTGGGAGTGCTTGCGATGATCCGGGCATCGTCAAAATTTATAAAAGGGTGTAGTTCCTGGGCCTCCTGCTTGGAAATAATATTAAATTCACAAGGAACATTTTTGGCGCGGCTTGCCAGATTATGAAACCACTCTTCTTCAAGTTTGCTATAGCCAATTCGCAAGCTACCCGTTTGATGGAAAACTGAAGGGTCACCTGTTTCGGCCGGTAGAATTTCGTTGTAAAGGCGAATGGAATAATCGTGAATCTTGGCCACGGTCATGTTGCCGATAAAGTTGGAGCACAGCCCGGCTGCATGCCATGTGGAGCCGCTGGTCAGTTCGCCTTTCTCCACCAATAGAATATCTGTCCAACCTTCTTTAGTGAGGTGGTATAGCAGGCTGATGCCTAGCGAGCCACCGCCAACGATGACCACTTGCGCGTGTGATTTCATGTTTACCTTACTGTTGACTATGAACTTTTATTCAATCCCCTCTGCCCATTGCTTCCCTGCTCAGAAAAATTGGAAACTGCGCGCGAATTTTTTCGTCGGTGTCGTCACTCACATGTCGGGGGAAGTGGCTCGAGAGTATCTTCTCTTTTTGCTGGATGGCAAGTTCCAGCGCTTCAGGTTGACCAGCCTCATCCCACTCATTGGGAGTCATGCGATTAAAAAGTTCAGGATAGATATACTCAGACTGCATCACGCTCAGGGTCTGATCAGAGCCTAGATAATGACCTTTTTCGCCCAGGCAAACCTCTTTTACGACATCAAATGCCAGGGTTTCTTCGTTGACCTCTACACCTTTCACCATGCGCATACATGCGCCTAGCACATCATTATCCAGTAATAGGCTTTCGGGGCAGGTGCCGAGCAAGCTAGAATACATCGCGGCGGACTCATACACGATGTTTGCCCCCGACAATGCAGTAACGGCGGCATTTGACGCATGCTCTGCACCTCCCTGGAAGTTTGGAAGTTTAGAGTCAGACATGCCAGCCCCGGTACCTGTAGGCAGGCCAAAATATTGTCCAACCTGAGCGCAGGCTGCCGACAATACACCTTGTTCAGGCGATCCGCCGCTCATGGCTCCGGTACGTAAATCTGAGACGAAAGGCCAGGTACCAAGAATGGCGGGTGCGCCCGGTTTAATCGCATTGACGTACACAAGCCCGCCCAATGTTTCGGCCCAGGCTTGGGACACCGCTCCGGCCAGGCAAGGAGGAGAGGTAGCGCCTGCCTGGCCAGCAGACAGCAGCAGCACCGGCATGCCACCTTCAACCGCAACGCGCAGACACTCCAGGGATTCCTCGGCAAACTTCATTGGAGGTACCACAAAGCAATTGGACTGACTGACAAAAGGACGGTCTCGCCAGGCTTGCTCACTTCCCGCCACAAGGTGCAACATTTCCAGCGTTTTTTCGACATTTCTCGCGTCAGTCCAACTCGCACCCACATGTTTAGTCGTACCCATGATCGCGTTATAAGTGGTGTTGAGTTCCATTGCGTAGGTGTCTTCGATATCTCTCAAAACACAGGTGCGCTGAAACATATGTATATGCTCGCAGGTATCAGTTATTCGAGCCATATCATACAAATCGTGCGCTTGGGACTCGCGATGTGTTTTTGTGACAGGGTCAACCACCATTACCGCTGCGCCTGCTGTGGAGAAATGCACGCGGCTGCCACTCACTTGCAAATCGTGCGCCGGGTCCTGCCCGTGCAGGACCAGGTTGCGCTCGCTGGAGGCAATGGCTTTTTCTACTACATCCCGTGACATGCGCAAACGGCCATCGTTACCCATCACTGCACCATAGGCGGTGCAGGTTTCTATGCAATGGGGTGTAGCCTGGTTAAATCCGATCTCTTCCAGGATGCGATAGCTATTATCGACTACAGCAACCACATCCTCCGCACTGAGAGGTTTGTAATGGCCGCCCTGTTCTCCGGGGTGTACCGGCTTCATCTCTTGAGTTAACGGGGCTGAACGTAGGGCTACTCTGGACTTGCGACCACCGCTTCGACGGGACATGGCAACGGCTCCGAATTGTTATTAATATGGGCCTGAACTCTCAAAATAATGCTCTGATAAGAAGAGCGACACAAGTGAATAGTTTTAACGCTATACAATAGAAATATTGAGCTATATAGTCCCCAAACACGTTACTAGAAGTCGTTTATAATGAGTCGTTCATTGCCTCCACTCAACAGTTTACGCGCCTATGAGTGTGCTGCCAGACACATGAGTTTTTCTTTGGCATCCGCAGAGCTTAACGTCACGCCGGCTGCGGTCAGCCATCAGGTTAAATTGCTTGAAAACCACCTCGGGGTGTCACTTTTTATTCGCTTGACTCGCAAATTACGATTGACTACGGCAGGGGAGCGCTTGTTGCCAGAAGTCAGCGAAGCATTCCTCAAGCTTCGAGAGGCCGTTAACACAGTCGATCCTAACAGCGCTAATGATGTGCTCACGCTGCGTCTTGGCCCATCGCTTGCAGCCAGATGGCTGTCGCCACGATTACATCTTTTTTGGCAGCAATTTCCCACCATTGATTTGCGCCTTTACCACTCCAACTCGCCAGTCAATTTTGACCGTGAGGATATCGACCTGGCAATTACCTACGGTGCGGGCAGTTGGCCCGGGGTCATTGCTTCACCCCTGCTAGACATCGATTTTTATCCTGTGTGCAGTCCAAAATTGGTGGGAACTGAGTCTGCGAGTTTAACCCCCGCTTTACTGCTCAACCATACGCTACTTCACGACGCGCACTATGATGACTGGGAGGCGTGGCTGAAGCAGTCAGACATGCCGCAAATAAATCCCAGGCGGGGCATCATTATCGATGACACCAACGTGCTGATACAGGCAGCACTCGATGGGCAGGGTATCGCTCTGTGCTCAACGTTGTTCGTTCAGGAGCACCTTGACGCCGGGCGGCTGGTGCGTTTATTTGACACCAAACTGAAGAATGATATGGCTTACTATATCGTGTGTCCGAAAGGGCACCTGCAACGTCCTGCCGTAAAAGAAGTTAAGAGCTGGTTGCTATCGCAAGGGCTCGTTAGCCTCTAGCGGCGTCTAGGAATAGATGGTATTTTTGTTTGTCTTTAACGCCTACCGGATTGGCTATCGAGATCGGCGAAAATAGCATCGATATTCTTGGCTTAGAACTGTCAGTTGGCAGTGCTGCAATATAAACAATAAGGATGAATGGTTATGCGTGGACAACACCGCAGGGGCTCAGGGGTGCTTTCTTCAGTCTTCCTGTGTTTACTGTTTGCGATTTCGCATATTGAAGTCGCAGCGCAAGAAGTCGTTTCTTCCAGCAAATTAGCCAAATCTATTGACGATATTGACGAAAGCATCATTCTCCTAAAGTCTTTAGTAGAAAATACCGGCACTACTACTGAAGCTGATGCCGAGGCGCTGGTCTTTCGTCTTGACCAGCGCATCATCAGGCTGGTTGCAGATATCGCCAAACTCACCCGGCATATCTCTGCACTGCCAGAGGACGATCCCGATCGACGGCTGCTACAAGAGCGCGTTCCTGGGGACCTTTCCAAGGCCGATCAAGTGTTGATTCAGCGTATTCAGCAGCTAGATGAGCGAATAGAGACGAATAACGAACGATATAAAAATGCTGCTGAAGTCGAAAAGTATGCACTGCAAGCCCATGGAAACGGACTGGAAACGCTTCGTCTGGGGTTTTATTCATCACTGGTTGAGCTTATTGAAAGTAGAGAAGTTATCGGGCTGTCAGCAGCAGTTTTACGACAAAAGACATCTACATTGCTCTATCAGTACGCCGAAACAATTTCAGCCAGAATCGAGCTTTACACGACCACTCTGCGAGAAATGGATAGCAGGCTTGCCCTGGACGCAAATAATACCGGCGTTCAGGGAGCGGCAAATGAAATCAAAATAGCGCTTGCGGTAGAAGTCCGGCGCCTTGAGTCACTGTTAAAACTTATGGTGCGAATAGAGATTGATACGGTTGTATACCGCTCGGTTTTGCTGCGAGAAAGCAGTGGTGTGTCACTGCGTCTTTTTGATCCAGAGGCCCTGCGGCAGACACTGGAGGATAGTTGGGGAAGCGTTAGCGACGCTGTATCGAGAAGTTTGCCTGATATCTTTTTGAAGCTTCTGGCGTTCGTAGTGATATTGATTGCATTTCGCGCGCTCTCGCAATTGGTGAAGCGCGTCGTCAGCTCGGCGCTGATTAAGTCTGGTGCTGAATTTTCAACGCTCCTGAAGGATGTTTTGATATCCGTTTCCGGTGCCAGCGTTATGATGCTTGGTATTTTGGTCGCACTCTCACAGGTTGGTATTTCACTGGGTCCGGCCTTGGCGGGTTTGGGAGTAGCCGGCTTTATTGTGGGCTTCGCTTTACAAGACACCCTGGGTAATTTCGCAGCGGGCGGCATGATCCTGTTCTACCGACCCTATGATGTAGATGATTTTGTGGAAGTTGCCGGTACTATTGGACTGGTAAAAAAAATGACTCTTGTCTCGACAACCATCAATACTTTCGACAATCAAACTCTAATTATACCGAACAGTAAAATATGGGGTGACGTGATCAAGAATGTTACCGCGCAAAAAACACGGCGGGTGGATTTGGAGTTTGGCGTAAGCTATAGCGACGATCTCGAGAAGACTGAACGTGTATTGAGAGAAATCGTGGAATCGCATGAAAAGGTGCTAACTGACCCCGCACCCAATATCCGCCTGCATACGCTGGGTGATTCCTCGGTAAACTTTGTGGTACGTCCCTGGACAAAAACACCAGACTATTGGGAAGTGTATTGGGATATTACTCGCGAGGTGAAAATGCGTTTCGATCGCGAGGGTATTTCTATTCCATTTCCACAGCGCGATGTGCATTTTTACAAGCAGGACAGCTAGGGCTAACGTCGGGAATCTATGCGACTACTTTTGGCGATGATGAGCCTTGAATGCTCATCACCGCGAAAGTCTCATATAGCCGTATGAACTTCTGATCGATCATTCCAAAGTGCTTTGAGAAAAGAAACAACCATTAGCACCATGACGAGGGAGAATGGTAGTGCGCCTATTATCATTACCGAGCGCAGCGCATTAAGACCGCCGACTGTCAGTAAGGTGGTAATCACTCCAGTGATAATGACCCCCCAGATCACCACGTGTTTATTGTTGTGCACATCCTTTTCTCCGCCAGAGGCGATCGTGTTAATGACCAGCACAGCAGAGTCTGCTGAGGTCACTAGATAAGTCAGCAACAGTATGACGGAAAGCACCGACAGGTAAAAAGCACCCTGTGAAGCCAGCAGCAATGATATTGTCGTGAACAACTGGGCTGACAAGTCCGAGTTGGTAATGGCTCCGTTTGCCTTGCCCGACAGTTCAAGGTCAATGGCTGTGCCGCCCACGATGCAAAACCAGGTAAAACACATGAGGGAGGGCACGATCATCGCACCAACAACGTACTCACGAATGGTTCTGCCTCTGGACACTCGCGATAGAAATAGGCCAACGAATGGCGTGAAAGCTATCCACCAGGCCCAGTAAAAAATTGTCCAATCACCTTGCCAGGCGCTAAGCGCCTGCTGAACCGTATCCTCTCCGGAATGCCAGACTGTCGTGGACATGCTTGGCAGCGCTATCAGGTAGTCCAGTATGCCGGTGAAAAAAGCTTCGACAGCAAAAGCCCAGGCTCCGAATGCAACAAAACAGGTCAGCAGTACAAACGACAAGACCATGTTGAGATTGGATAGCCAGCGGATACCTCTGACAACTCCTGAACTGGCTGAAATTGTAGAAGCGATCATAATGACGAGAACCGCCAGAACCAGCGCCTCGGTGGTCGGTTTTCCAGCAGAATTGACTATCCACTCGGCGCCAGATATTCGATGAATCCCGAATGCAAACTGGGTGACTCCATACCCTATGGTGACACCGACTCCGATGACGGTTGCGAGAATCGCTGCCGTATCGACGACGTTACCAGCTATCCGTGAAGTGCGGCCTACCATGAGTGGCGAAAGTGGTGACCTGATGGTCAGGGGTAAATTGCGGTGATAGCTGAAGTAAGCCATGGACATGCCAACGATGCCATAGCAGCCCCAAGGGGTAAGACCATAATGTAAAAGTGTCCATTTATAAGCATTACGAACATTGTTGGCGGCGAGGCTGTCGCTATTACCCAATATCACATCGGGATTGTTAACGAAGTGAAAGATCGGTTCCGCAGTAGAGTAAGTAAGCATGCCTACCCCGATGCCGGCACCAAACATCATTGAAAACCATGCAAAATTTGAAAACTCGGGTCTCTCGTGAGGTTTACCAAGCCTGATTTTACCTGTTCGTGGCCACAGCGCGAGAAGCAGGCAAATCAACATAAAAGATGCAGTGGCGATAATGTACCAACTGTTGAATACCGAGATGGTGACCACCTGCACGCGGGCAAGCATGTCGGCCGCCTGGTCTGAGGTCGATGCCCAAACAATGAGCAACAGGATAATTCCCTTGGAAGAGAGCGATATCCACTTGTTATAACCCTGGTAAAAACCTGCATCTTCCAGATGGGTCGTTCCTGAGGCAGCATCCGAAGTAGGCATTATTATTTTCTTCGCTGAGTGAAAAAATATGAGTGTACAGCAAAATATTTGAGGTGTATGTTCCACGAAAAGTCTTGCACATTTCAGCTGATATGCTCGTATTGAAGCTCGCGACGCAATCATGCGGAGGATGCCAGTATGGCCAATCAAAAAAGTGCTGATGCACCCATGGGTGCTGTGCTGCCGTTTCCCGGCGAGACACCGGTAGGGTACCTGCCGCTTGTCGACGAACCCGAGTTCAATCCGGGTAGGCACCTGGCCCTTGAACTTCCCCAGGAGGTTACGCATCTAGAGGGGCTTGGTTATAGTGTGGAGTCAGTTTCCCAGTGCCCTTCTGCGTTTGGTTTTAGTGCGCCCTTTAGAATCCTGTCTGATGAAGGTTTGTCGATAATGGAAGATATCTGCGCGCAGATATACTTCAATCGGAATGACAGTGGTGGCACCGGGAAATCACGGTTGGGTTGTTTTGCCCGGGGGGCAGGGTACCGCTCGCGCTTCATCCGCGATTTCTGTGACAGTGTTGATCTGGCCGAACACCTGGGCAGCATAGCGGGTGTGCAGTTGGGGCGACATTCGGTGCCCGCTGTAGCCTGCGGCATTAACTACGCTCCTGAAGACATTGCCCAAGCGGTCGATACATGGCACGTCGATTCTGTCGCCTTCGATATGGTTATGATGATTTCTGATCCGGCGGTGATTAAGGGTGGCGAATTTCAGGTATTTCAAGGAACCAAGCAAGAAGGGCAGTCTTTGTTGGGCATACGTGGCGAAGAGGGTCGCGATTCTGAGTTACCGGCAGAGCGAGTAACAACAGTCGCTTTCCCTGGCGCGGGCTATGGGTTTCTGCAGCAGGGTAATATGATTTTTCATCGCGCGTGCCGGCTGTTGGAAAAAGCTGAGCGGGTCACCTTGATTCCTTCTTTTGAAGTGTTGCCAGCTTCAAGTCGGGATGCCACAAACTCTATTAATATGTTGGAGTGGACTGACCCTGGGCTGGAGGCTGAGCTGGCACGGCGCGAAATATGGAGAGCTGCCGCCAGGCTCAATGCGCTGCTCGATTCTATTTCAATCGCAGATGATAGAGGAACTCTGCATCGACTCATCGGAGATGCGCTGGAACCTTTAAACAGTTTACGGGCGTCGCTAAAGGAACCTAGGTCATGAATTCAATTCCGGAACTGGCGGGTCGTAAAGTGTTGTTAACCGGCGCAGCAGGATGTATCGGTGCGTGGGCAGTCAAACTGTTGCGCGACATGGATGCGATACCTGTTGTGTTTGATATTACAGACAATCGTGAGCGGCTTGACTTCATAATGCCCGATGCTGACAAGGTCATCTGGGAAATAGGTGACATTACCGACTACGACCAACTACTGCGAACGGTAGACTGCTACGATGTCACTGCGATCATTCATCTTGCCGCTTTGCAGGTCCCCTTCTGTAAAGCCGACCCGGTCAAAAGTGCCGCGATTAATGTCATGGGCTCTACACATATTCTGGAGTGCGCCAGGCAGACCGGTATCAAGCGCCTTGCCTATGCCAGCTCCATCGCTGCTCCAGCAATGGGAGATAGCTCGTGGCTCTCGACGCTTTACGGTGCTCATAAGGTGTGCGCAGAGCAGATGGCGTCTGTGTACTGGGATGATTGGCAAGTACCCAGCGTGGGAATTCGTCCAGCCATTATTTACGGGCCGGGGCGTGACCAGGGAATGAGTTCGGCGCCCACCGTCGCAATGTTGGCAGCCCAATGCGGGCGGCCGTATCACATTTCCTTCGGTGGAGAAGTGAGCTATGTACACGCAGAAGATGCGGCAATTCGCTTCATTGCTGCGGTGGGCCGAAAAGGAGAGGGCGCTCCGGTCTTTGATCTTAACGGAACCCCAGCCGATATTAATGAGTTACTGGATTTGATTAGGGCTTGTATTGCGGATGCGGAGCTGACTCACTCCAAAGAGCCACTGCCGTTCCCTGCAACGCCAGATGACGGACAACTCAATGCCTATTTGAACGTTGCGCCCTGCAGACCACTGAAACAGGGAATAGGCGACACGCTGGCTTGTTTTGAAGCTGCGCAGGCGAGGGGTACCGATTTGCCCGAACTTCTTGAACGTACTATGGGGAAAACGGGATGAAGCTTGTTCATTTTGGTGAGAAATCTAAAGAGAGAGCCGGCGTCATCGACCCTAAAGGCAGGTTGCGGGACGTGAGCGAGAAGATCGAGCTTTGGACGGGCGATACGCTGGGTGATGAGAGTCTGGCTTGCGTGCAACGTTGCCTGCAGGATTTCCCGCCAGTGAGTGGAGAGGTCAGATTGGGAGCGCCTGTGGGCCGCGTGGGCAAGATTGTAGGTTGTGCGCTGACCTATGGAAAACATGCGGCAGAGGCGGGCCTGGAGCTGCCTGCAGACCCTATGTTCATGCTGACATCACCAACGGCGATTAATGGTCCAATGGACGATGTGATCATACCGCGAGGTGGAACCCAGTTAGACTGGGAAGCAGAATTGGCCGTGGTTATTGGCAAAGGAGGCAGCTACATACAGGTTGAAGATGCATTGAGTCACGTCGCCGGATTTTGCGTCTCCAACGATGTGTCTGAGCGGGTGTTTCAGCTAGAGCGAGGCACCCAGTGGACCAAGGGCAAAAGCGCCGATACCTTGAAGCCACTTGGCCCCTGGTTAGTGACTCGTGATGAGGTTGGCGATCCCAATAGTCTGGCGATCTCGATGACAGTAAATGGCGATCGTATGCAGTCGAGCAATACATCCGATATGGTTTTCTCGATAGCCGAACTTATCTCGCGTATCTCCGATTACCTCAGCTGGATGCCGGGTGACGTACTGATGACCGGGACACCAGCCGGTGTAGGCTTCGGTATGAATCCCCAGCTCTATCTCAAGCCGGGTGACGTGATGGAAGCGCGTATCGAAAAACTGGGTGCGCAGCGCTCAGTGGTGAAAAGTTATGCCGGTTAATAGTCCCACTCGAGTGGTGGTGGTGACTGGCGGCTCGCAGAATATAGGTTTGGCTATCGCTCAGCGCTTTGCTGAAAGTGGTGCAGCGGTAGTGTCCGCAGATCGTTTACCACCTGAGGATGATCGCATCGAGCTTATGCAGACAGATATCACCAGTGAGGCACAGGTTGTTGCGCTGATGGAAAACGTGGTTCAAAGGCACGGACGCCTGGACGTGCTGATCAATAATGCAGGAGTGAGTGTAGAAGTTCCGATACAGGAAATGTCGGAAGAGCAGTGGGAGAGGGTGATGAACGTCAACGTAAAAGGTGCCTTTCTGACCACTAAACATGCTCTTAAACCTATGACATGTGAAGGTGTTATCGATCCGGCGATAGTTAATATTGCCTCTATCGAAGCGCTGGGCGCTAATCCGTTGCATGCGGCGTATGCGGCATCGAAGGGGGCTATTACTGCCTTCACGCATAATACTGCGCTGGAATACGGCGAGCATGGAATTCGCTGCAATGCAGTCTCGCCAGGTTGGATAAATACGCCATTCAATGATGCGTTATTGTCCGGTCATCCGAATAGAAGCCAACTGGAGAGTCAAATCAAATCGCTGCATCCAGTGGGTCGTTTAGGCCAGGTGACTGACATTGCCGAAGCTGTGTTCTGGTTGGCTAGCGGTGCGGCAGCGTTTGTGAGTGGGCAGACGCTGGTAGTGGACGGTGGGCGCTTGTCCAAGTTACCACTTCCCGAATTGCAGTAGACGGGAGTATCCGGTTCAGTGTCTAAGACGGTTGCAAAAAAACTTGTGATGATTACCGGCGCCTCTGGCGGGGTTGGTTATGAATGTGCCAGCTTGTTCGCCAGCGAAGGCGCGAACGTATTTCTGGTGGGGCGTGACAGTGCGCGCCTGCAAATAGCCTCCAGGAAGCTCGCAAAAATGAGCGGCGTGCACCTCAATCATTTGGCGGGGGACATCTGCCAGTCTGCCTTTGCGGGCGAAGCCTTTAAATTTGCGACACAAGCGTTCAATCAACCGGTGGATATTCTGGTAAACAACGCAGGAGCGATAGTGCGCAGCGATGCCATAAACACAACTGACGACCAGTGGCGTGAAGTTATGGCAGTTAACGTTGATTCGGTGTTTTACCTCAGTCGAGCAGCTGCCAGACAGATGCCAGAAGGAAGCGCAATCATCAACATTTCGTCGACCTGTGGGCAGGTTGGGGTTGCTGGGTTGGCTGCCTATTGCGCTGGCAAAGGGGCTGTTAACCAGTTGACCCGAGCAATGGCTCTGGAGCTCGCTCTGCGCAAAATTTCGGTAAACGCTGTTGCGCCCGGGGCAATTGACTCGCCCATGCTCTATGCCATGCATGCAATCGGAGTCAGTCGTGAGCAGGTTCAAAAAGAGAATCTTGCTCAAATCCCAATCGGGCAGTTGGCAACTCCGCAAGATGTCGCTCGGGCAGTACTGTTTTTGGCGAGTGAACCTCACATGACTGGTACGGTGCTTGCCCTGGACGGTGGTTATACTGCGGCATAAAGAGGGAGGGTTTTACCGCGTCGTTACTTAATAGGCATTTTTTTCGACAAATAAGGTTCTATTGATGAAGATTGCAGAGATACACATATACGATCATGAACTCCCCGTGAAGAATGGTCCGTTTGTCATGGCGAAAGCCCTGGTCCACTCGCTTAATACCACTATTGTGAAACTTGTCTCAGATAACGGTTTGGTTGGCTGGGGAGAGACGTGTCCCGTGGGACCTACTTATGCACCTAGTCACGGCGCCGGTGCAAGGGCGGCGTTGTGTGAAATTGCGCCGGGCTTGTTAGGCGCGAGTGGACTCACGCCACTTTCGGTTCGGCGTGTTATGGACGAGCGTTTGAACGGACATCGTTACGCCAAGGCTGCAGTTGATATCGCAATATACGACTTACTGGGAAAACACACGGGTATGCGCGTTGCCGATCTTCTGGGCGGTGCGGTAACAGAGTCTGTGCCCTCTTATTACTCTTCGGGTGTGGGTTCGCCAGAAGAGATCGCAAGAATTGCGGCGGATAAAATGGCAGAGGGCTTTCTTAGAATGCAGGTTAAGGTGGGTGGTCGGCCGGTAGAGATGGACATCGAAGTCATCCACAGGGTTTGGGAGACAGTGGGCAAAGGTATGCGCCTTGCCGTGGATGCTAATCGAGGGTGGACTGCCCGGGATGCGATCCTGGTGAGTCAGGCGTGTCGAGATATTCCTTTTGTCATCGAACAGCCATGCAATACCATCGAGGAAATGGTGGCGGTCAGACCGCAACTCAATCACCCTGTCTATGCTGACGAGAGTGGGGTGGATATCAACACAGTGCTGCGACTGATTGAGCAACGGGTGGTCGACGGATTTGGGATGAAAGTCACTCGTATTGGTGGTTTGCACGCGATGGCGACGTTCAGGGATATTTGTGAAGCGCGCAGTTTGCCCCATACCTGCGACGATGCCTGGGGGGGAGATATTATTGCGGCCGCCTGTACCCATATCGGTGCAACGATTAAGCCAAATTTGTTGGAGGGGGTCTGGCTGGCCCAACCTTTCATAGAAGGTCATTATGATTCTGAAAACGGAATTCGGATCGTAGACGGGCATATACCATTGCCCTCGGGCCCAGGGCTGGGTGTCAGGCCAGATGAAAGTTTATTTACTCAACCGGTAGCCAGCTATGGCTGAATCGGCCGTTTTAATCCTATCAATGCCCTTTAATCTGAACAGACTGTCGCGGTTCATGACTATGAAAATAGCCTGCCGATAGACACCCCTTAGATTAATTTTCTCGGGTGAACGCGCAACGGTTGATGTTAGTGTGTCCTCTTGTTTCATCCAGATTCAGCGGTCTGGGTTAGCGTGAGGTAAGTGGATTGTTGAGATAAGCAAATATTTGGGTAGAATCAGGACATAAAATAACAATTAGTGAGGAGTTGTGAACCATGAAGCACTCGATAGCACTGACCATGCCCGGTTTAGCCATTGTGCTGGCGCAAGTGGGAGGCGTAAACGCTCAGGAATCTTCTCTGGCGCTCGAAGAAGTTATAGTCACTGCTACCAAGCGTGAGCAAAATCTTCAAGACGTCTCGGTTGCGGTTACCGCGCTTAGCGAAGATGTTTTGCGAGAAGCCCAGATCGTTTCATCAGAGGACCTGACCCAACTAGTACCCTCGCTGAACTTGCAGAAAGGATCCAATGTTCGCCAGACCTCGTTCAATATCAGAGGTATAGGAACACAATCATTTAGCACTGCTGTAGAGCCCAGTGTCTCCACCATGTTGGACGGAGTTGTTATGGGTCGCTCTGGCCAGGCATTTATGCGCTTGCTGGATATTGAGAGAGTAGAGGTGTTGCGCGGGCCTCAAGGTACTCTTTTTGGTAAGAATTCCACTGGAGGTGTCGTGCATTTAATCACCCAGGATCCGACAGATGAGTTTTCTGGAGAAGTGATGGGTTCGGTGCTTAGCGGTGATGAGTATCGAGCAGGTGCGACGATATCAGGACCCCTAACAGACACATTGGGTTTTAGGCTGACGGCATCGGGTTCAGATGTCGATGGCTATACTAAAAATTATTATGACGGCGACTATTACAATGGCAGCAAAGACTGGAGCGTTCGTGGCAAGTTGCGTTGGGACGCCACTGACAACCTGAGTCTAAAATGGGCCAGCGACTATTACGATGCAAAATGTGACTGTTCAGTTTCTCCTATGCGCTCAATCGAGCCTTACGGCGGCAATGAGAGTGACGTACAAGAGGTTCTAGACAGAATTGCCCCGATTGTTCCCAGCGACGAAAACGAAGAAGTGAACATCAACTCAATTCCGGCCACCGAGAACAGTCAGTGGGGACATTCGCTGGAGATTAATTGGGACATTGGCGAGTATTCATTGACTTCAATTACAGCTGCCCGGGGATTTGAGATCGATGGCAAAAGTGATGGCGATGTCGATGGGCAGCCAATCACACTTCTCGGTTTTGCACAGGTCGGGCAATCAGAACAGAATCAGTTTACCCAGGAACTGCGGCTGGCGTCACCAGCAAACGCGTCTTTCAACTACGTTGTCGGTTTGTTTTATTTCGATCAAACCGTCGAGCGACAATTCACCCGCTCATTTGAAATTGTTCCCGGATTGCCTGGCGAGGGAATTGCGACTTTTGAGGCTGATACATCGAACTGGGCTGCTTTTGGTGAGGCGACGTGGCAATTCAGCGATAGCTGGCGCTTCATTTTTGGCGCACGCTACACCGAGGATGAATTAGACTTCGAGTTTGAACGCGTGCGGGAGGGTTTTCCGGTCGGTGTGCCTGAACCTGTGCCTCTGTCGGGGCAGGATACAGACGAGGACGATCTCTCAGGCAAGCTCGCGTTGCAGTGGGATTACAGTGATAACGGTATGACCTATCTGAGCTATACAGAGGGCTATAAGGGGCCCGCTTTCGATCTTACCTTCGGTACCGACCCGATTGACCTGGAGCGGATAGAGCCCGAGACATCGGAATCCTGGGAGCTGGGTCTTAAAACAAGGCTGTGGGATGGCCGACTACAACTCAATCTGGCGCTGTTTGATGCGGTTTACAAAGACTTTCAGTCACAAGCATATTTCGATCCCGATGGCATTCCAGACTGCCCTGATGATAACCCGGGGTGCGACCCCGATGATGACCCGGGTGGCTTCTTGCTGATCAACGCCGGTAAGGTAAGCACACAAGGCCTGGAATTGGACCTGTTGGCTCAGTTAAGTGAGAATTTGCGCATCTCGGGAGGTCTGGCGATTATTGATGCCAAGATAGATGACTATCCCGCAGGCGTTTGCAGTGACGGCCAGAAATTTCGTGGTGAATGTCCGGATGGTCTGCAAGACCTGGGAGGGGGCGATCTGCCTTTTTCTCCTGACTTGAAGCTTAATTTAGCGGCATCTTACACCTGGCAGCGTGATGGCTTCTTTAATGTCATATTCAACGGGTCGGTTCGCTATCAAGACGAGGTGCAATTTGGACTGCACCAGGACGAGAATACGCTTGGCGACGCCTATACCCTATTAGATGCTGGCGTTTCGCTGCAAAGCCACAGCGACAGCTGGGAGGCCGCATTTTTTGTAAAGAATTTAACTGACGAGTTCTACCCCAGCTTCATTTTTGGCATGAACGCGGCTTTTGTTCCCAACGGCTACTTTCATCGTTACAGTAAATTGGCGGAACGCA
Organism: Candidatus Seongchinamella marina; assembly: GCF_026262685.1. Lineage (NCBI taxonomy): Bacteria > Pseudomonadati > Pseudomonadota > Gammaproteobacteria > Cellvibrionales > Halieaceae > Seongchinamella > Candidatus Seongchinamella marina. Next base: position 495,452 of record NZ_SHNP01000002.1, on the reverse strand, counting down.
CCTACGGTATGGAGCTAAGGTATCGTTGGTAAACATTGAGAGAGTACTGCCCCTCCCATCTTAATTGTCTGGGGCCTCGCGTGTAGCGTAACTTCCCGTATTGCCCGAATGGATGTGGACATGGAAAACCCCGTCATTACATTATCGCTAGAGCAGCTGGCGCTCACCTTTATTCCCGTTGTTATTACTTTGGCGATCTTGCTGCGTTGGTCTTATGGCGTTGGTAGAGCAACGTATGCATTGGGTCGTATGGTGATCCAGTTGATGGCGATCGGCTACGTACTGGCGTGGATATTTCAAGCGAACAACGGACTGCTTATCCTCATGGTGTTGTCTATTATGCTGTGTTCGGCAACTTGGATTGCCGTGGGTACAGTGAGCGAGCATAGACGTCACCTGCTGCAAGCGGCATTTTTGTCGATGTTGCTGGGCGGCGGCCTGACCTTACTCCTGATTACTCAGGTGGCGTTACAGATTGAGCCTTGGTATTTACCGCAATACCTGGTCCCGTTGGCAGGTATGGTCTTTGCCAATGCCATGACCGCGGTGAGTCTGGCAGCGGAACGGCTTTACAGTGAGCTGGGACACCAGGTTGCCTGGGAAGAGGCTCGAATTAAAGCCTATCATGCGGCAATGATACCGGTGATTAATTCGTTGCTGGCCGTTGGGCTGGTCTCACTGCCGGGAATGATGACGGGGCAGATTCTCTCTGGTGTCTCGCCACCGGTGGCGTCGCGCTATCAGATCATGGTGATGTGTATGATTTTTGCTTCGGCAGGCATATCGACAGCTGTATTCTTAGTTCTTTGCAAGGCAAAAGTCCTGGCAACACAGTTAGCGCTCGTCAATGACTCGACCGCGGTAAACCGCTGATGGCACCAGATGGGGAGCCTGCTGAAAGAAAACCGTGGAAGCAGTATAGTTAGCGGAGTGAGTTGCGTTTACGTTTTTTAGAATGATTTGGAATCGAGAAGATGGTTAAAAAGATCCTATTAAGTATAGCTGGCTGCCTTGTACTGTTGGTTATCGGTTTCAATATTTGGGGTGCATTAACCCTGGGAAAACACACACCTGCGGAAGCTGCGAAAAGAAACGCCAATGCCAACGAGGTCGTCATGGTGTTTGGTGGGACAGGTTCGGTTGGCGACGCGTTGCTTAAAGCGGCAATGATTGATACCGAGGTTAAGCAAATTTACGCAGTAACCCGACGGCTGTCGTCGAGGCTGGAACAGGGGCAAGCTTCAGGTCGGGTAGAGGTAATAATGCTCGAGGACTTCACCGACTACAGTCAAATGAGCGATATTCTTGCTCAGGTCAATACAGTGATGTGGGGCCTCGGTACAACTTCTATCGGCATGGATCCTGAGTTATATCGAAAGATTCACGTAGATTTTCCGATTGCTTTCGTTACCGAATGGTTGTCTGTGCGAACGGAAGCGCCCATGAGTTTCCACTATGTGACAGGGATGGGAACCGGTGAAGAGGAGGATGCGCAATGGGCAAAAGACAAGGGCAGTGCCGAGCGCAGAGTGGCTGAAATGGCAAAAGGTACTGGCTTGAGAACTTTTGGTCATCGGTCCGCCTGGATACGACCGACCGAAGAAAACGCAAATTTTGCGACGTATCTGCTCGAGCGGCTGCTGCAGCCTGGCTACCTGGTCATCACCGGCGTCGATCTTGGTCGGGCCATGTTTGAGATCAGTGCACGCTCCGACGAGTTGCCCAACGGCGCGTTGATCGATAACAAAGATGCCATTGAATATGCGGCGGCATATCGAAGCTATCAGGGAATATAGATCGGCAGTTCCCAGCGAGTAAAACCTCAAAACTATAACGTCACTTTGCCTTTATCTCAGTCGCTCGAGCTGTCTTCCCCGAACCATGCATGCAATTTATCTGCGGTTTTGCCCCTCACATCATCGTTGATGTAGGTAGCGACGGCGGCCAGGGCAAGCGCTAGCACGCCGAGGTCGTCGGCATAGCCCACCGCAGGGGTGAAGTCGGCAATGGCATCTATTGGCACAATAAAATAGCCCAGAGCACCCGCGATAGTCGCTTTGGCCCAGGCGGGCGCCTTTTCCTCCTGCATGGCGTAATACAGCAGCAATGCTTTTTCTACTACCTCGCGACCGGCGGCCTTGGCGTAGCGCTTGAGTTTGTCCCAAAATCCGTTTTCGCTGAATGCTTCTTCATATTCATTTTGAGCGCTCATCAGTTCACCCAAATAGCCAAGGTTCAAGTTCATCCCGATTGGCTACGATGATTTGCTGCGCCATGGGGTCTGCAAGTTGCTCGCGGGGATTTACGTGTAATAGCTTAAGCGCATAGGAGACGAGTTTGCCACGGGTGGTGATGCACAGGGCGCCGCCTTGCATCCCGTAGTCAATTTCTATCACTTCTTGCTGCGCAGGCGTGAGCCGGGGGTCCGGCGTGATGCGGATAGTAACTTCTGTATTGTATTCAGTGTCATCAGCGGCGCCATGCTCAGATTCGTCCATGATGTCGGGTATGTCCCTGAAGCGACTCAGCACGAAGTCCCTGTATTCCTGGTTTTTTTCGCACCAGGCACGTACGTGCCATCGCAGTCCGGTGTAAACAAGGGTATGAGGAACGATGATGCGACCCTCCCGGTCCGGATGGTTGAGTGACACATAATCGCAGTCCAGTCGTTTCTGTTGCCTTGCAGCCTGCATGATGGGCCTGAGCACATCTGGCTTAACGTCGCGCACGGGATGGCTCAGAACTTCTGCGTTACTGACGTTTAGGGCCAGTGATTCAAACACGTTCATTAGCTCGTTATTGCGCGCCATCAGGTGCAGGTATTCGTCTGCAAGGCCCTGGGTGACCTGGGGCTGGAATTGGCCGGTTGGTTTATAGCCTTTCAGGTACTTATCGTACTCCAGGTTGCCTATTCCTACTTCACGGAGGTAATTGTTGATATCTTTGCTGGCCTGTTGACGCCCAATACCAAAGGTATCGCACAGGTGGCGGGTAGTGAGCCTGCCTTCCCATAGAGCAATAGTTTCGATATATCGGTAACGTAGCAGTAAGTCCCAGCGAAAGGGCCATTTGGGTTGGGTATTCCCGCTCATGATCATGCCTATATAAAACGATGACCCAGTATATGACGGCCTGTATCGGAAGTGTACATGTCGTGGCCGACGTCTTGAGGGTAAACTTTATATTTTACGGAGGTACTTCCATTGTTTCGCCACAAACTTTTGACCCCGGCGCTGACACTTCTCCTTAGCCTGCAAGCACTTGCCCAAACGATTAGCCCTCAGCTTGAGGCGCGTGCGGCTCTGCTCGCGAGCCAAGCTGAGCAAAGCAATCTTGGATATTCCATTGTTGAGTCTCTCACTACTGAGGTGGGGCCCCGGTTAGCGGGTACCGAGGCCGAGGAACGAGCCAGAAACTGGGCGGTGGCAAAGTTTGAGTCCATGGGTTTTGCCAATGTACGCGTGGAAACCTTTGCCCTGCCGGTATGGGAGCGAGGTGTGGAGTGGGCGCAAATAACTGCACCTTACCCGCAGCCGCTGGTCGTTACTGCGCTGGGGGGCAGTATTTCTACGGGGCCAGATGGAGTGGAAGGTGAACTAGCGTCCTTTCCTTCGCTTAACGCCCTGGCCACTGCGCCCGCCGAAATAGTAAAGGGAAAAATTATTTTGGTTGATGAAGTCATGACCAGAACTCAGGATGGCTCCGGTTACAGTGTCGCTGCAGCCAAACGTCGCCAAGCGGCCTATATTGCAGAAGAAAAGGGTGCCCTTGCGGCGTTGATTCGTTCTGTGGGTACCAGCAGTCATCGTTTTGCCCATACTGGCCAAATGCGCCGCGTAACGGAAGTGGGTGAGCCGCAGGGCGTGCCCGCCGCGGCAATATCAGCGCCTGACGCCGATCAGCTGCAACGTATTCTTGCAGCGCACTCGTCTCTTAGGTTGCGGTTGGTGTTGACGCCAGAGCGACGACCCGCGGGAGTCTCTGGCAATGTCATTGCCGAGATTCCAGGTCGAGAAGCACCGGATGAAATCGTATTAATCGGGGCACACCTGGATTCCTGGGATCTGGGCACAGGTGCTGTGGATGATGGCGCAGGCGTGGGCATCGTGATGGCAGCTGCAAAGGCGGTCATGGACGCAATGCCAAATGGCCCGCGCCGCACCATTAGAGTGGTTTTATTTGGTGCCGAAGAGGTAGGCGTGGTCGGTGGTAAGGCTTATGCAGAGGCTTACGCGAACGAGTTGGCTAATCATATTGTGGCGTCTGAGTCCGATTTTGGTGCCGGGCGTATTTGGCGATTTAATACCGGAGTTGTCGAAGACAAAGTGCAGGTAGCGCAAGCACTGGGCAGTGTGGTGCGCTCAATGGGCGCTGGGCCAGGTAGCAACGCGGCCACTGGCGGTCCTGATATGAAGTATTTACGAGAAGCGGGTGTCCCTGTGGTTGGCTTGGAGCAAAATGGCTGGGATTATTTTGACCTGCATCACACTCCCAACGATACTCTGGACAAAATTGATCCTCAGGATCTGGCTCAAAACGTTGCTGCCTGGACATCTTTTATCTACCTGGCGGCAAATTCTGAGGATAGCTATCGTTAAGGTGGCAATGCCATGAAGGCAAAAATTTGCTCTAACACCAGGTCTGGGAAAAGTATATATCCCGTGACGTGGCTGCCCCAGCGGCCCCGCCATTCCAATTCTGGTGCAGCTTCTTTGCTCGCCGGCGGCGCTTCCCAATATTGGATTGCCGGGTTTTCTGCGGCGAGTTCTCGAGCATAAACCGCTCGTGTGACCGGGTCGCCTGGATCCTGAATTAATAAGATTGGCTGACGCAGTCGAGCCGCAATAGCGCCGGCTTGTTGGTCACCGCCCGGCATGCCATGCCAGGCCGCTGCAGCCCAGGCAGAAGCTTTGAACAGTGCGGGTGGAATTCCTGTCTCTACCCAAGCGCTTTGAGCAATAACGTCTGCAGTGTCCAGCACGGGGTCTAGCAGTATTAATCCATCTACCGACACGCCGCTATTCGCAGCGTGAATTAGGGTCGCGCCACCCATAGATATGCCCATTGCATAAAGCGGTATGTCGGGTGCTTTTTCTCGTGTCCAGTCGATCAAGGCCAGCGCATCCCTCATTTCTGTGCGTCCAAACTGCAAACCTTTGTCGTCACTCTGGGAATCTCCATGGTTGCGCAGATCAACTACCGCTACGGAGATTCCTTGGGCAACCATTGCTGCATAAAACTCCAGAGACTTGAAAAAATCACTGTGGCGGTTGGATCCCCCACCGTGGATAAACACAAGATTCGCGCGGGGTGTGCGAGCGGGCATCCACCAGCCCTCTAGCGTGAGCTTCTCATTGACTGTTGTCAGGGTGAAAGATTCAAAATCCAATCCCACGGACGCCGGTGTCTCAGTGATGGGGTAGGGCGGGAGAAAGCGCATCTCATTAGGTATGAAATACAGCAGGAGCCAGGTGATGATTGCAAAGATGATGGCGCAGGTAAGGAACAGCTTTTTCATAGGTATTCGATAAATGACAAAGTATTTGCTAGACCGAGGCAGAGAACAAGCAGACTATCAGGTCTGCCTCAGTATAATGCGTCTCTACTCCTTTTAAAGTTTATAAAGTCTGTATTGTGCACTACCTCTCTTTAACAACGCTACGGGAACTACTCCGTCTGTCCATACCCATGGTGATTTCCCAGGGTGCCTTCGCGTTCATGGTGTTCACAGATCGCTGGTTTATGTCACAGATTGATTCGGTGCACATCGCGGCGGCCATGGGTGGCGGCGTGGCGTCCTTTTTTTGTATGTCATTGTTCATTGGACTAATCAGTTACGGTAACGCGATGGTGGCGCAGTACTACGGCGCCGGTATGATGTCGCGCTGCCCGAAGGTTGTGACCCAGGGTGTGATAATTGCCACCAGCGCATTACCCTTGCTAGCAATTATCGGTTATTCAGTAGGGCAGATCTTTCCTCATCTGGGGCACGATCCTAAACAGGTTCCGCTGGAGCAAGTTTACTTTTATACGCTAATGGGAGGCAGTTTCTTTCACCTGTTAAAGGCATGTTTAGCATCCTACTTCGTCGGTATTGGTCGTACCCGGGTGGTGATGGCGGTAGACGTATGCGGCGTTTGTCTCAATATCCCCCTCAGCTGGATGCTCATTTTTGGCCACTCCGGTCTGCCCGAACTGGGGATTATCGGGGCGGCATTGGGCACCGTCGCCGCACAGTTTGTTACCATATTATTGTTTCTTTTTTTCTACCTGGCCCGAGCTCATCGTTTACAGTTTTCTGTGGGGGAATCATGGGTTTTTGACCGCAGCGTAATGCGACGTTACCTTCGGCTGGGTGGGCCCTCTGCGTTAGAAAGCTTTATGAATACCGCGACGTTCAATGTTTTTCTGCTGATGTTTCAGGGCTACGGTGTGGTACAAGGCGCAGCGATGTCAATTGTATTTAACTGGGACATGTTGTCCTTTGTGCCGATGATGGGCCTCAATATCGGCGTGATGACGTTGATTGGCCGCTTTGTAGGCGCTGGGGATATGCAGCGCGCTAATCAGGTGATTTCCTCAGGACTGATACTCTCTCTTGGCTATTCCAGCATCCTCGCTCTGCTGTTTTTGATCTTTCGGACGGAACTGGTCGAGGTATTTTCGACGGGAGATGAGTACTTCACTGAAATTAGTACTCTGGCATCGACCATGATGCTGGGGCTCGTTACCTACATGCTGGCCGATGCAATCATTTTGATATCGGGCGGTGTGTTGCGGGGGGCTGGCGACACTCGCTGGATAATGTTCACGTCTACTTCGCTGCACTGGTTTATGTTGATACTTCAGTACTTTGTCATCGTGCAATGGGATATGGATCCCCTGGTGTCGTGGTGGGTGTTTGTCATTATGCTTTTGAGTCTCGCCGTATGTTATGCCACGCGTTTATATCGCGGCCGGTGGCGCCAACCAGAGCGATTAGCTCGGGTTATGCAGGATTAAATACAGGCATAGGCACTAGATCGTTAACAGGCGCCGCAGGAACCCGTCACGTCCTCGATTTTGAGCGCGAGTGAATAGTAACTCAGCCAGTTGAATCTCTATCTGTTCAGCCACCTGGTCTCGAATTTTCTGCTGTTGTTTTTTGGTAGGGGTTTTGCCTTTGTAATGGGACAGGTCTACAGGTTCACCCAGTCCGATATAGCAACGCTGAGGTTTAGGAAACAGGGAGCCAAGTGCGCCCAAGGGAATAGGCGGTAGTATGTCTGAACGAGTGTCTTCATTCAGTACGCCCAGGCGTTGCAAAAGCTGGCCTATCCGCGAGTCAGGTATGTCTTCCCCTTCCATAAGATGACCGTAAAATTCGTCCGGACCAACAAGGCCAACCGGCATAATGGTGTAGCCATGTCTCGCCGCTAATTTGACGAAACCATAGCGTTCCTTCCATTGCAGTTCGTACATATCGCGAGTGGGTTTAACCGCCTCGTGAGCTCCCCCTGGAAATACCAACAAGTCCTGGCCATCCTCCATCATGGCGGCGCACACTTCCGGGTGGCCCATTACGCCGCCCGCAGCCATGACGACTTTGCTAACTTTGTCATTGCTAAATAAAAATTTGTCACCCAAACCTCGTGGGAAGCGGTTAAGTTCGCGCATGAATACCGGCCCAAGAACCCATCCATCTAGTGCAAACAGAGAGTGATTGCCCACGAACAGGCAGGGTTTTTCCGGTAGGTTTTCAGTGCCCATGACCACCGGGTTAAAAATGGCCTTGATAATGCGATAGCTGAGCTCCAGGTGCAGACCCTGCGGCTCATCGGTAGCTAGCGCTCGCTGGATGTGACGCTCCAGCGCCTCTGTCTCACCTAGCGGTTGGTTGTCTTTGTCGAACATTGCCATGGCGTGTGTCTTCGTCACTTAAGAGCACGCCATTATAGTCATTGTGGCTTGCAGGGCTACTTACCCTTTGCATATTGCTCTAGAATTAGAAGACTGAGGGTTCTGAGATCACAGAATGCGGAGTTTTTCACTTATTTTGTTCATTTGTATGTCCCAATCTGCGATTAATGAGAATGAGCCTATCCGTTGGTTTGACTTTAATTATCGATTTTTGGCGGGAGAGTTTCCCAATCACAAAGCTGTCGATATCTATTAATCCAGTCGTCTGACCAAGTGAAATTAATTATTAACGAAGTCGCTGAATCTTATCCCTTTGAAAAACGGTTATGGGATATGAGCGAAGTTAAGATTAAGTTTACAACGGGTCAGATCAACGCCATGGCAGCTCATGGGAAAACAAAATTTATTAAGCCCAATAAGCTGGCAATATATGTTGTAGATGATTTAAGTTTTGGTCAGATGCGGCAGTTTGAAGTGTATCGAGAAGAAGAGGGCAAGTCCGAATCTCGAGTGTTCCGAAACGAGCAAAATGCTATTGAGTGGCTAAATTCATAGCCATAGTTTGCTGCATGCTTGTAGTTTTTCGTATGCTGGCCACACTCGGGCATTCGAGGTTGAAATATCCCTTGAGGTATTGAATGATCATAGTGGCAGCAAAACTTACTTTCACCTCTCAAAAAGAGCGGGATCGCATGGTCTCGTTATCAACGCCAGTTCAGCAAGCAACGCGCGATAATGAGCCTGGATGTCATGCCTATTGCTTTTCCGCAGATCCATGCGATCCGTTAGCAGTTCAGGTTTATGAACTTTGGGAGGATAGCGCATCTTTAGTGGCGCACTTTGAGCATGACAACTATCACGCAATGCTGGAAATCTCATCTCAGGTAGGTTTTGTTGAAAGCGTCAATCGCGCTTATTTGACTGACAGGAATGAGCCAGTTTATGGGCCTGATTTTGAAAAGAAGACCTTGTTCTTCAAATAATGCATTTAGCCCAGACCCAAGACCCGGGCGGTCAATATTTGAGCAACATGCTTTTTTTGCCCAACAGCAATGTCATTGGCGTAAAGAAGCTTGAAGCAGTGGCGATACTGGCGTAGTCGGTGCAGTCGGCGCGTCTCTGTTGGAAGCTCTGGCGTTTGGATATGTGCATCAAGGCTTTCAATATTCAGGCTGTGTTTCGACTGCACAAAAAAAGCCCCGCTGAAGACCCCCCTTCAGCGGGGCTTAGGCTAGCCGAATTTATTGGGAAGCCGGGTAGCCTGCTAGCCGAGCGTGCTATGGACACTTGCGACTTGCCCGAGATACTGTAGCCAACGATTGTTTACGCAGTGTCAATGCTTTTAGTAAAAGTGTGTAAATTTTTCTGCCACTTGTTTAAACGTCCAGTCAAGCCGAAAGTCTGCTACTTGAGACAAAAAACGCCCTCAAAAAAGAGGGCGTTTTCGCATAAATTTGAGGGCTAGTACCATAGGTCTGAGGGGTCCCTCCCTGATTTTCTCCAGGCTTTAGAATCTGGTTTGTCTTGCCGTTTCCAGTCGGGGAAGAGAAACATTCCATAGGGCTCAGACTTCCAGAAGCTGCCGCTAATCGGTAAATAGCGACGAAAGAAGGATACGACATACTGGTTCTGCAGGCGTTCAACCGTCTCATACTCGAGCAAAGCTTCCAGACATACGCGTGTATAGCGGGGCAAGAGGAGAGAGCCCAGAAAATCCGTTGACCAATCCTCGAAAGCCACGCCACTGTTTATTAAAGAATCACCAAGGTCACACAGTACCGCAAACTGCTCATGATTGGCGCCAATCAGATTAACCTGATGGACCGACTTCTCACCAACCAGGTTTTTATAGGCATAGTCATTACCCTCTATCGGCACCACCTGGTCATCTGTGCCGCCCAATAACAAGACCGGTATATCGATAGTAGCCAACTGCTCTGGCGTAAATATATTTTGAATGACGCCTGAAACCGGCGCGATAGCACTTATTCTGGGATCTCCTTGAATACCTTCGTAGCCGACAGCTGCGCCGACTGTCGTAAAGCCCCCAAAGCTATGGCCTGTAACGCCAACATTGTCAGGGTTGATTTGCTGAAAGAATGAATCTTGCTCATCCGCATTTCGCGCCATGATGTGATCTATCACAAATCCCATGTCGCCTACCCGATTCACTGCCGCGACCTCAAAAGGGTCTGTCGGATCAAACACTGTATTTCCAGTGTGGTTCGGTGCTACGACGACATAACCGTGACTGGCCAATGTTTCCGTCAGCGCAATGGATTGCGCACTGAAGCTGTTATTGCCATGGGAGAAGACGATCAGGTTCTTAACGTTGCGCGGTGCTATTGGTACATCGACTTTGGCAAAGCGCGCCGGCAGTGGATCCACTCCAAATGACTCAGGTACAAAAAAGTATGCTGCGTCCGCTGCATCTTTCGTATCGACTCGCCGCACCGGATACCACACATCCAGCAACAGGGTACGCCCGTCACGCTCGCTATCAGATATTTGATAAGTTTCATACCCGACGGCATACGGCCCGGGCTCCGACGGAAAGTAAAATGGGGAACCATTATTAGTGCCTGCATTGACCCCGGTTGCTATAAAACTCATCAGCACCATAGCCAAGCATAATTTGCCAGTCATTAGTTTTTGTTTCATTAGTTCGCCTGTGCTCTGCATGTTGATATCGATGCGAGTATAGTCGGAATATCGATTTTTTTGCCGCAATGAATTGAATTCTTTATCGGGCTGGACAATTTCTTAGACTTTTGTAAAGGCGGCTTATGTCGGGTCCTGGACTACCTGTGTCATGCAACTAGCGGAGAGGCAGGCACTGTTGGGCGCAGAATCAAACGGCAGCTGACGCTTCAATACCCCAGGGAATAAAGTGCCAGTCTGGTTTTCATGGCGTGCGCTCCCAGCCTTGGTTAAGATGGCGGCATGGCAGTTGATGATTTTCATAATTTACCAGTATCAGACGTACTTCCTGCGCTGAAAGATGCACTCTCAGACGCCTCCGAGGCGGTACTGCAAGCACCGCCTGGGGCTGGTAAGACCACTTTGGTGCCGCTGGCTCTCCTTAACGAACCCTGGCTCGAAGGGCGCAAAATTGTCATGCTCGAGCCCCGGCGCATGGCCGCCAGAGCCTGCGCAACTCGCATGGCCCGGATGCTCGGTGAAAAGCTGGGCGAGACGGTGGGTTATAGCATTCGGTTGGAAAGTAAAACCAGCGAAAAAACTCGAATCGAAGTCATTACGGAAGGTATTCTAACTCGCCGATTACAGGCCGATCCCGGTCTGGAGGATGTTGGTCTTGTCATTTTTGATGAGTTCCATGAACGCAGCCTTGATTCAGACCTTTGCCTGGCCCTGTGCCTTCAGGGGCGAGAACTTTTTCGCGAAAGCAGCCCCCTGCGTCTGCTGGTGATGTCTGCAACCCTTGACGGTGATGATGTTTCACAACTGTTGGGCGGTGCGCCGCTAATCACGTCTGCGGGTCGTCAGCATCCAGTGCAAAGTCATTTTGGCACTGCCCATAAGATAAGGGAGCCACTGGCGCCAGCCATCGTCCAATTAGTGCTCAAAGCACTCAATGAGCAGCCTGGCAGTGTATTGGTGTTCCTGCCGGGTCAGCGTGAAATCAATGCTGTGGGCAGAGATTTAGAAAAAACGCTAAAGGCGGGGGCGCATGCCGATGTTCTTTTGGCTCCACTTTACGGTAGTTTGAACATGGATAAGCAGCAGCGGGCGATTGATCCCGCGCCTGCCGGTTACCGCAAGGTGGTGCTCGCCACCAATGTGGCGGAAACCAGCCTAACCATTGAAGGCATCAACTCTGTGGTCGATTCAGGACTGCAGCGTGAGGCCTTGTTTGATCCCGGAACCGGGATGACTCGTCTGGCTACCAGGCGTATATCCCGTGCCTCGGCGGAACAGCGCCAGGGTAGGGCGGGTCGTCTGGGCCCCGGGCAATGCTATAGGCTCTGGTCCGAGGAGCAACATGGTCGCTTGGTTGCTCATGGCGACGCAGAAATTCAACAAGCAGACCTGGCGCCCCTTGCATTACAACTGCTGGCGTGGGGCGTGAGTGATCCCGTAGAACTCGATTGGTTGGATTCACCCCCATTGGCAGCGTGGGAACAGTCTCTCAATGTACTGGAAAAGTGCGGTGCGCTTTTCTACAGCGAGGCTGCCAAGCCGCAATTAACGCCGCACGGCGTTCGCTTGGCGCAAATGCCTTTGCACCCCAGGCTGGCTCATATGCTGCTCGTCGGTTGCGATATTCACGCTACTGAAACAGCCTGCCTGCTGGCGGCTGCACTGTCTGAGCGTAATCCTTTGTCAGCGGTTGGTGTAGACATCGCCCATACCGTGGCCGTGCTGATGGGCGAGCAGCGCTGCCCTTCTGAAGCTCAGGGTTGGTTTCGGCGTATTTGGCAGCAAGCCAGGCGCTTTGCGCGTATCGCCAGTGATGTTCACAAGCCCAGGCGCTTGTCGATTGCTATAGATTCTGCCGATGTGATGGGGGTTTTGGTAGCCAGCGCCTATCCTGATCGTATTGCCAGGCGCCGGGACACAAGTGATTGCGAGTACCAGTTGAGCAATGGACGCAGTGCTAGCCTGCAAGGCGATGATCATCTGGCCAAGCAGCGATGGTTGGCTGTAGCCGATACCGGTGGCCACTCTGGTCAAAGTAGCGATCGAATCTATAGTGCAACGGCTCTCAATCCCGCCTGTTTCGATGACATTTTGTCGCCGTTGCTGCATCAGCAGGAACTGGTAGATTGGGACAATCGATTGGAGCGTTTCATCGCCCAATGCAGAACACTGTGCGGCCAGATCGAAGTATCTGTTGAGCCCTTGGACACTGTCACCGAGGAAGCCCGCAGTAGGGCTTTGCTCGGTGTGGTGCAAAGAAAAGGATTGCAGGTTCTGCCCTGGAGCAAGCCTTTGCAACAATGGCGTGATCGTGTACGCCTGATGAATGAGGTTTGCGCTGCTGAAGGAGACAAGACCTGGCCAGATCTTTCTGATCAGGGCTTGCTGGATTCCCTGGAACATTGGTTGTTGCCGTATCTTGGGCAGGTTGCTCGCTTAGAGGACTTTCAGAAACTGGATTTGAAGGCGATTTTACACGCACTGTTGCCGTGGCCATTGCCTCTGGAGCTTGAGCGTCTGGCGCCTGAACGCATGGTGGTGCCGTCCGGTTCGAGTATCGCAATAGACTATGCTCAGCGCCCCCCGGTACTGGCAGTGAAGTTGCAGGAAATGTTCGGTTGCGAGGAAACTCCGACTATCGTGGGAGGGAAGGTAGCACTCCAGGTTCATCTCTTATCGCCGGCCAAGCGCCCTTTGCAAGTCACCCAGGATCTGGCGGGTTTCTGGAGAAGCAGTTACCAGGATGTCAAAAAAGAAATGAAGGGTCGCTACCCCAAGCACCCCTGGCCGGACGACCCGCTCGGGGCCAACGCTACGCGCCACACTAAAAAACGCCTGGGGCAGGCCTGAGAAGTCCACTCCAGGCCACAGGCTAGCTAACAAACTGAGCGGTGTAAGCGGATGTCATTGTGCGACCAGAGTGGAAAACACTTTTTCCGCATCGCGTTGCTCTGTAGCGTCCATTTTGTGACGAATGGCAAAATGCACGATACCTGTTTCGTCGACGATAAATAAGCCACTGCCGTTCTTGCCTAGTGACCAGGTGCCAATGCCACTGCCTGTCTTGTCCAGCACCAGGGTGGATAAGGGGTATTTCCGCTTGTTCTTTTCAACTTCAGATGAGACCAGTCCACTGGTGCCCCACAATGCTGCATCCAGGTCGATGACGGTAGTGACATGAAAGTGAGAGGGGTCGTAATTCTCTTCAAGGTAATCGGTAAAGGGGCGGTACATCTTACTGGCTGACATAGTGGCGGGAATATATTGCACAACGTGGACCTTATCCACAGTTTTCTGGCTATTCCAGGGTTGGTAGCCAATGCCATCGCCATCCAGCATGATTTCGCCAGGCTGGCTGATGGCCAGGGGAGGGAGTGGTTCGCCGACTGTCGCGGCAAAAGATGCAGTAGACAGGCTCAGCAGGAACAGACCGGCAAGGCTTGTTAAAGTTTTCACGGTATTCATCGGCTTCTTCTCTTGTTTTTACTTCGGTGTCCGGGTGTCCGGGGTAATCCGTTGTGCTGTGTGGCGAACGCTTGTCCAGGCTCAACAATGGCATGACGTTTTCCTGGTTGCCGCGGTGGCACCAAATGCAGTTTGCCATTGCCGATCAAGTCGGTGCGCCCAAGTTTCTTCAGTGCCTTTCTCAAGGCCGGCCAGTTATCGGGGTCGTGATACCTGAGAAATGCCTTGTGCAAACGCCGCTGTGACAGTCCTTTTACAGTGGGCATGGTATCGCTGTTGCGAGAGATCTTCTTTAGAGGGTTCTTGCCGCTGTGGTACATCGCCGTAGCACTGGCCATCGGAGAGGGGTAGAAGGTTTGTACCTGATCAGCCCGAAACTTATTGCGCTTTAACCAAAGCGCAAGGTTCATCATATCCTTGTCTGATGTGCCAGGGTGAGCCGCGATAAAATAGGGAATCAGGTACTGCTCTTTTCCGGCGGCCCTGGAATATTTTTCAAACATCGCTTTAAAGCGGTCATAGGTGCCTATGCCCGGCTTCATCATTTTATCCAGTGGACCCTCTTCAGTGTGCTCCGGAGCAATTTTCAGGTAGCCGCCCACGTGGTGGGTAACCAGTTCTTTAACGTACTCGGGGGACTCTACCGCTATGTCATAGCGCAGCCCCGATGCGATTAAAACCTTCTTAACGCCATCGATCTCGCGGGCCTTGCGATACAGTTCCACCAATGGTTTTTGGTCGGTATTGAGGTTTTTGCATATGCCGGGGAAAACACAGCTGAGCTTGCGACATTTGGCTTCGATGTCTTTGGACTTGCAAGCCAGGCGCCACATGTTTGCCGTAGGACCGCCCAGGTCGGAAATTACTCCAGTGAATGCCGGTGAGGTGTCGCGGATGCTTTCTACTTCTCTGAGAATGGACTCTTCAGAGCGATTCTGGATGATTCGGCCCTCATGTTCGGTGATGGAACAGAAAGTACAGCCGCCAAAACACCCTCGCATGATATTGACCGAGTGACGAATCATTTCATAGGCGGGTAGGCGGGCATCGCCATAGCTGGTGTGGGGGAGCCGGGTATAAGGTAGTTCGAACAACCAGTCCAGTTCGTCTGTCTCCAGCGGAATCGGCGGGGTATTCAGCCAAACTTCCCGATCACCATGCGCCTGTATTAGTGGGCGGGCATTGTGCGGGTTGGTTTCTTTGTGCAATACACGAGACGCATGGGCATAAAGAGCGGGGTCATCTTTTGCCTGCTCATAAGAAGGAATGCGTATCACTGCAGGACGGGTGTCATCGACCCTGTCCAGAATGCGCACAACATCTTCACCCTGTTGCACGGCGACTTCGTCGGGTGAGCATTCGGCGGTGCTTATTTCCTGGTAAGGGCTAACGATTTTATCGACAGCGCCTACCGGGTCGATGGATGTAGAATCGATTTCACGCCAACCTTCAGGAATGCGTTTACGCACAAACGCAGTACCACGGAGATCTCGAATAGTATGCACCGACTCGCCGGCAGCCAGGCGGTGAGCAACATCGACGATCGCACGCTCAGCGTTACCATAAAGCAGAAGGTCCGCTCGGCTATCGAGCAAAATGGAGCGACGAACCTTGTCACTCCAGTAGTCGTAGTGTGCGATACGCCTGAGGCTCGCCTCAATACTGCCAATGATCAGGGGTACATCGCGGTAGGCTTCCCTGACTCTCTGGCTGTATACGATGACAGCTCGATCAGGGCGCTTGCCGCCCTGATTATCAGGGGTATAGGCGTCATCGTGACGACGTTTTTTATCGGCGGTGTAGCGGTTGATCATTGAGTCCATGTTGCCAGCAGAGACACCGAAAAACAGGTTGGGTTTACCCAGTGCCTTGAAGGGCTCAGCGCTGGTCCAGTCTGGCTGGGCAAGGATGCCGACTCTAAAGCCCTGCGCTTCCAGTAAGCGTCCGATTACCGCCATGCCGAAGCTTGGGTGATCTACATAGGCATCGCCGGTGACCACAATGATGTCGCAACTATCCCAGCCAAGCGCGTCCATTTCCGCCCGGGTGGTGGGCAGTTCAGGTGCCGGGCCAAAACATTCGGCCCAGTATTTTCGGTAAGAGTGGATGGGTGTAGACATGGTCTGCTGCACGAAAAATGGAAGCGTATTATAGCAGTATTGGCGCGACCATGTGCGCCCGATAGAGAACCCTAAGCTTCGTCTTCTGGTTGGTGTCCGGGCGCAGGAAGGGAACTGCCACAGTGGCGACAATAAACGGCTTCCGGGTCTGACTCGACATGAGCGCAGGTGGTGCAATTGCGCGCTGCACGAATGGCTCGCTCTTTGTGCAATCGCTGGGCAAGGGTTAGCTCGGCGGTCACAATCCCAGTGGGGACGGCGATAACGGCGTAGCCCATTAGCATGCCAACCGCTGACAACACCTGGCCCATTGGGGTCATCGGAACCACGTCGCCATAGCCCACGGTCGTTATGGTGACGATCGCCCAATAAATGCTGTGGGGAATGCTGTTGAAACCGTGTTCAGGTCCTTCAATAACGTAGATAAGACAGCCAAAAATGGTGGCCATTAATATCATCATCGAGAAAAAAACGAATATTTTACGGGTAGAATTATGCAGCGCACGGGCGAGGTCATTGGCTTCATCGAGCAAGGCCAGGAGTCTCAATACCCTGAATATCCTGAGGATGCGTAGCACCCGGATAATTAGTAAGGGCGCAGCCTGGGGCAGCAAAAGAGAGAGGTAGGTGGGCATTAGCGCGAGAAGGTCCACGATACCATAGACGCTGATCGCATAGCCTTTGCGGTTATCCGAGCACCATAGCCTGATCAGATATTCGGCGGTGAACATGAGCGTGAAAGCCCACTCGATCTGGAGGAACAGAACACCATAATTGATGTGGTACTCGTGAATCGAGTCCAGCATGATCACCATAACACTGGCAAGAATAACCATGATGAGGATGATATCGAACCATTTCCCGGCCCTTGTCTCAGTGCCGAAGATGACTCGATAAAAACTGAGCTGCAACGGAGTTTGTGCTCTCTTTGACATGTCCTGAGTTGTTTTTCCTGTCACCATTTGCCTGCAGCTACTATATTAGAGCACCAGCACATGTACAACGGCAGGTCGGTAACCACGCTATGAGCTACGCAATTTACCAGGTCGATGCTTTTTCCAGCGAACCCTTTGGCGGCAACCCCGCAGCAGTTATGCCCCTGGACAAGTGGCTCGAAGATGAGCTGTTACAGTCCATTGCTTTGGAGAACAATCTTTCCGAGACAGCCTTTATGGTGCCTGTAGAGGATGGCTTTGAATTACGCTGGTTTACGCCAACGGTAGAAGTCGATTTGTGCGGGCATGCCACGCTTGCCACTGCGCATGTGCTATTTGATCATCTTGCTTACGCTGGCGAACGTATTTGTTTTCACACCCGCTCAGGTATGCTGCAGGTGCTGCGTCATGATTCTGGCTACACCCTGGACTTTCCGGCCTATTCCTTGAGCGATGGTTCAGTGGATATGGAGATATGCGCTGCGTTAGGCGCGAGACCGTCTGATGTTAAGCAGGTGAGCGGGGCCGCAAAATTACTGTATGTGTTTGAGTTCGAAGAAGACGTGGCCAGAATATCTCCTGACTTTACCGCATTGCTGGCCGCAAGCGATCGCTGCATTATTGCGACGGCGCCGGGCGATAGCTGCGATTTTGTCTCGCGTTTTTTTGGCCCTCAGGTGGGTATCAACGAAGATCCAGTGACCGGTTCGGCTCACTGCGCATTGGTGCCGTACTGGTCGCAGCGTCTTGGGCTTGAACGATTGGAAGCGAGACAAATATCGGCGCGCGGCGGCGAGATAAACTGCGAGTACGGCGCGGGCCGAGTGCGGATGACGGGGCAGGCGGTGACGTTCATGCAGGGGCGGGTTCGCCTAGCGCGCTAAAGTGCAGCGACGACCTCTACCATAGCCGCGGTGAGCGCAGCCAGGTCTTCTTCATTCATTGTGTATGGCGGCATGGTGTAAACCAGTTTGCCAAACGGCCTAATCCAGACCCCCTTGTCCACAAACATCGGTTGGACTCTTTGCATGTCGACGGCCTCATGCAACTCAATAACACCGATGGCACCGAGTGTGCGCACGTCATTGACCTGAGGAAGTTTGCGCGCCGGGCTAAGGCCTTCTTCGAGTTGCAGATTTAAGCGTTGAATTTTCCTTTGCCATGGTTGCGAAATCAGTAGCTCAATACTGGCGATAGCGGTAGCACAGGCCAGTGGATTTCCCATAAAGGTGGGGCCGTGCATAAACGCGCCAGCCTCGCTGTTGCTGATTGTGCTGGCAATTTGATCGTTACAAAGTGTGGCAGCTAGCGTCATGTAACCACCAGTTAGCGACTTGCCAAGGCACAGCATATCCGGCTCAACATCGGCGTGCTCCAGGGCGAACATCTTCCCTGTACGACCGAAGCCTGTGGCGATTTCGTCAAAAATTAGCAAAACATCGAAGGCATCACATAGGGCTCGCAGTTTGCGCAGATAATCCGGAGAGTAAAAGTGCATGCCCCCCGCGCCCTGCACGACTGGCTCTACAATAATCGCCGCAATTTCTTCATGGTGGGAGGTGAGTAAATCGGTGATTTCCTCCATTTCAGTTTCAGGACACTCCTCATGGAAGCCGGCCTTAGGAGCAGCGACAAAGTGTTGCTTGTTGAGAACGTCGCCGAACAGGTGGTGCATGCCGGTGACTGGGTCACAAACAGACATAGCGCCAAATGTATCGCCGTGGTAACCGCTGCGTAGCGCAACCATTTTTTGCTTGCGCTGTTTGCCGGAAGCTTGCCAGAACTGAATTGCCATTTTGAGGGCTACCTCAACACACACTGAACCTGAGTCACTGAAAAAAACCTTGCTGAGAGAGTCTGGCGTCAGTCGCACAAGCAGTTGCGCCAGTTTGACAGCGGCCGGGTGGGTTAGCCCCCCGAACATGACGTGAGACATCTTGGTCAACTGTTCGTTTACTGCCCGGTTTAGCACAGGATGGTTGTAGCCGTGTATCGCACACCACCAGGAGGCCATACCATCGATGAGTTCGCGGCCATCTGCCAGTCTTAGCCGAACCCCATCAGCAGCTACAATTGGAAAGATCTCTCCGCGCGAAGGTGTTGCTGAGTAAGGGTGCCATACATGTTCGCTGTCGCGCTCCTGCAGGTCTCGCCAGAGTGAGTTGTCGTTGGTCATGGCAGCGCCTTTTCAATGTAAGGAAGCATGTTATTTAACATGTCCGCCTGAGCCTCTGGTCGGGGATGAATTCCGTCGGCCTGCATGAGTTCAGGGTTAGTGGCTATGCCATCCAGAATAAAGGGGGCCAGAATGCTGTCAGTGTTTTCTGCAGCCAGGGCATACGACTCATGGAAGCTGGTAGTGTAACGACTACCGTAGTTGGGGGGTATCTGTATGCTGACCATAACTACCTGGGCCCCTGCTGCTCGGCTGCGCAGGGCTAATTGATCAAGATTCTGGCGCAATTCGCTCACCGGAAAGCCCCTCAGTCCGTCGTTGCCGCCCAGCTCGATGACAACTACCTGAGGTTTATGCTGCCTGAGGAGGGAATCTAGTCGACCAAGAGCGCCGTTGGTCGTTTCTCCGGAGATGCTGGCATTAACAACCCGGTAATCCGGGTGGGTGGTTGCCAGCCGTCCTGCCAGCAGGGCAACCCATCCCTTGTCCAGCGACATACCGTAGGCTGCACTGATACTATCCCCGAGCACGAGCAAGGTGTTCCCTTTTGTGAAGGCGGGATTGCCGAAAGCCAGAAGTAGAAAACCGAGCAGGATTGGGGCACGTATAAGGTGGTAAAAGGAATGCTGCATGATTAAAACCGAGAATCTCCAAAAACGGGTGCCCATGAGTGGGGGCATGCTTGAAATACTGAAAGGGATTACGTTGGAAATCAAGTCGGGAGAGTCGGTCGCCATTGTTGGTGCCTCAGGTTCTGGCAAGTCAACGCTGCTCGGTTTGCTGGCCGGACTCGATGAGGCCAGTGCTGGCCGTGTCATTATTGGAGACACAGATCTTGGTACTTTGGATGAAGACGCTAGAGCGCTGTTTCGTGGCAAACAGGTGGGATTCGTCTTTCAGTCGTTCCAATTGCTCCCTGCGCTGACGGCACTGGAGAACGTTATGCTGCCCCTGGAACTGCAGGGGATTGGCGATGCCAGGGAGCAGGCCGAACAGTTCCTGGGGCGCGTGGAGCTCAGCGAGCGTATGCTGCACTACCCCAAGCAAATGTCAGGTGGAGAGCAGCAGCGTGTCGCAATCGCCAGAGCGTTTGCCTCGACCCCGACCATTTTGTTTGCTGATGAACCCACTGGCAATCTGGATACCCGCACCGGGACTCACATCATCGATTTACTGTTTGAGTTAAACCGCGAGCAGGGCACCACACTGGTTCTGGTGACCCACGATATGGCCCTGGCCCAGCGTTGTGAGCGCAGGCTGGTACTGGACGCGGGCGAATTGGTTGAGGGCTAAGGTATGTCGATAACGGCGACACGAATGCTGGCGCGCGATTGGCGCGGCGGAGAGCTCGGTATTCTGGCAATGGCACTGGTGCTGGCGGTGGGCGTAGTGTCCGGGATCAGTGCATTTACCTCGCGTTTACAGGGTGCTCTGGAGCAGGAAAGCCATCGTTTTTTGGCTGCTGATCTGGTCGTCCGCAGTAGTCGGGAAATGCCGGCAGATTGGCTGCAAGAGGCGCTCGACGACGGACTCAGTGTCGCCACCACGCTGGCTTTTCCATCGATGATTTACAGCACCAGTGACGCAATGCAACTGGTTGCAGTAAAAGCGGTTTCTGCGGCGTATCCCTTGCGTGGAGAACTCTCTTTCAGCGATGAGCCCTTTGGTGAAGCGAGGGCCGTGGTATCGGGCCCCGGTGTGGGCGAAGTTTGGCTGGACTCACGTTTGTTTCCTCTGCTCGATATTTCTCTTGGCAGCTCTGTTGCATTGGGAGATGCCAGCTTTACTGTGGCCGGGGCGGTGCGCGCTGAACCGGACCAGGCAGCAGGAACTTATGGCTATGGCCCAAGGTTGTTGATGAACTACGCCGATATTGCGGCGACCGGGGTCGTGCAACCGGGCAGCAGGGTGGAATTTCGTCAGCTGTATGCGGGAGACCCTGGCGCGCTTCAGAGACACCGCGAGCAACTTGAGCCTCGGTTGGCACCCGGGCAGAGGATGATTGATATCAACCAGGGCCAGCCGGGTATCGGCAAGGCCCTGGCGAGGGCGGAAAGCTTTTTGTTGCTGGCAGGCAGTCTGGGCGTGGTACTCGCAGGTGTTGCCATCGCGCTTGCGGCTGGCCGTTTCAGCGAACGTCACAACGATTATGTGGCCATCATGAAAAGCCTGGGAGCTACATCTGGCAGCATTAACTTTTTGTATGGGCGCAGTTTGTTGTTGCTGGGGAGTATTGCCACTGGCGCGGGCTGTCTATTGGGCTGGGGCATTCAGGCCTTGTTCTTTAAATTGTTCGCCGATCAGTTGCCGGTTCAGCCAGGCCCCAGTGGTCCTCGGCCTTATTTAATAGGCAGCGCTACCGCACTCACTTGCTTGATGAGCTTTGCCTGGCCGCCTCTGCGCCGCCTGAGTCTGGCCAGTCCGTTGCGCGTTCTACGCAGGGACCTGCCTTTGGAAACACGCCGCTCCACCCGGGATTACATCATCGGGCTGCTTGCTATCAGTGGGTTGATGCTCTGGTATTCGGGGGACTGGAAGCTGACCGCAGCGGTTATTTCAGGATTGATGATTACCGTCTCTCTGGGAATGGTGCTGGCTATGACCCTGCTCAGAGGCGGGCGTATTGTCGGTATGAGCGCCGGTAGTATCTGGCGGCTCGCATTGGCTGGCTTGCAGCGCAGAGGCACGGCAAATGCACTTCAGGTCGTGATATTTGCGATGGCGATTATGCTTTTGTTGGTCCTGGTGTTGGTACGCACATCACTCATCGACGAGTGGCAAACACAACTACCAGAAGATGCACCTAATCACTTCATGATTAATATTGGCCCTCAGGATTTGCAGCCTGTAGAGCAAATGCTGCGCGAGGAGGGGGTTCCCAGCGAGGCTTTGTACCCCATGATTCGTGGCCGGATTATGGCAGTGAACGATCAGCCGCTTCCAACGGCAGGAGAAATGGAAGAGGGGCCCAGGCAGCGTGAAACCAACCTCACCTGGTCCACCGGGCTGCCCACTGGAAATGTGCTTACTGCGGGAGAGTGGTGGCCGGATGGCACTACTGAAGCGCTGGTGTCGGTAGAGGCCGAGTTTGCCCAGAGAATGGGTGTGGAGGTAGGCGACAAGCTGTCGTTTCTGGTGGGTGCACAGCCGCTGGAAGCGACTGTTTATAACCTGCGGCAGCTGGACTGGCAGTCCATGCGGCCCAACTTCTTTCTGGTGTTTCCTCCGGATTTGTTAGCCAGTTATCCGGCAACATTTATGACCAGTTTTCATTTGGACGCGGAAAACAAGGTGTTTCTGAACCGTTTTATTCGGAGTTTTCCGACGGTGACGGTTATTGAAATGGATCTGGTCATCGACCAGGTTCGAAGTATCATCAAGCAGGTGTCGGCAGCCGTTGAATTAGTTCTCGCTGTTATTCTGGCCACAGGTGCGCTGGTTCTGGTGGCAGGCGTGCAAGCAAGTGTTGACGCACGCATGCATGAGAGTTCGATATTGCGGGCGCTGGGAGCCCGGCGAGGTTTGATCCTGGGAGGTCTGTTTATTGAATTTTCAGCCCTGGGTTTGTTCGCCGGAATTCTAGCCACGGTAGCGGCCGAATTGTCTGTGGCGATGCTACAAATTTGGGTACTGGATATGTCTTATGCGCCATCCCCCTGGCTATGGCCACTGGGGCTGACTGTAGGAACCGTGTTGATCGCCGGGCTGGGTGTGTTCAGTTGCCGTAAAGTGGTGTCCAGTCCCCCGGTGGCTTTGCTGCGAGAACTCTAGGCGGGTGCCTTGGCGCTGATGCCGGCGACAAAGGTCCTCACTCCGAGATCGACTTGAGCGCGCAGGTCGATATGGCGGACAAAAATTTCTGGTGCGTCTACGCGCAGGGTTGCCAGACCGTATATGCCCGACCAGGCAGCATTGGTCAGATAGGCCGTATCTTCGGCATCGGTATACAGGCCCTGTTTAATTCCGCGCTGTAATATTTGCTGCACCAGAATGAGTGTCTCGCGACTCGCTTCTCGCAGCTCAGGGTAACGTGCTGCCGGCTGTACGGCAGGGCCGAACATCAGTTTGAACAACTGCGGATTATTGGCCGCATAGTCCACGTAGGCGTATGCAAAGGCCAGCAATTGGTCTGTAGGGCAATCTCCGGCATTGTCTCCGGCCTGCTTCAGCGATTTGTAAAGCTCCCGGTAGCCGCGAGTCGCCATCGCCGCAAGAAGTTCACCTTTGTCGCCAAAGTGGCGGTAAGGGGCTGTCTGTGAAACCCCAATCGCCCGTGCCAGGGCTCGCAAGCTTAAATCCTCAGCACCGGTCTCTCGCAACTGTTCTATCGCAGTATCGAGCAGTTCAGCACGCAGGTTGCCATGGTGGTAGGTTTTCTGGGTTGCAATCTCAGTCATAGGGCTATTACAGCAGGATTCCTGCGTTGGGTCTAATGGAAGGTCAGAAGGAAAAAAAGCGCCACTGGAGTACCCAGGGGCGCTTTTTTTTGAGTGCGGTGCTTAAGGCAGCAGGTGCTGAACCGCGTCGCGCTCTTCAACGAGTTCCTGTTCGGTAGCAGCCATTTTTGCCTGACTGAAATCACCGACTTCAACGCCTTGTACAATGCTCCAGTCGCCGTTTTCGCAGCGGCAGGGGAAAGAGTAGATCAGGCCCTCGGTAATACCGTAAGAACCATCGGAGTAAACACCCATGGAAACCCAATCATCGCCGTCGGTCCCCAGCGCCCAGGAGCGCATATGGTCGATGGCCGCATTGGCTGCAGATGCTGCAGATGATGCGCCACGTGCCTTGATAATGGCTGCACCGCGCTGCTGAACAACAGGAATAAAATCACTTTCATACCACTCTTGATTCACCAGGTTGATGGCGGCTTCGCCCGACACTTTGGTGTTGAACAAGTCTGGATACTGGGTAGCAGAGTGGTTGCCCCAGATCGTCATGTTCGTCACATCGTTGACAGTCTTGCCTGTCTTTTGCGCGATTTGTGTCATGGCACGATTGTGGTCCAGACGCGTCATGGCAGTGAAATTCCGAGGGTCGATGTCCGGCGCATTGCGCTGGGTGATGAGCGAGTTGGTGTTGGCGGGATTGCCGACGACCAGAACCTTGATGTTCTTGCTGGCATTGGCGTTGATCGCCTTACCCTGCACGGAGAAGATCGCAGCATTGGCTTCCAGCAAATCCTTACGCTCCATACCGGGGCCACGCGGGCGTGCGCCAACCAGCAAAGCGTAATCGGTATCTTTGAATCCCGCGTTGGGATCATCGGTGCAAATGGTGTCGACCAGCAATGGGAAAGCGCAGTCCTCCAGTTCCATCTTCACCCCCTGAAGAGCCTCCATGGCTGGAGTGATGTCCAGTAGTTGCAGGATGACAGGCTGGTCATCGCCCAGCATGGCGCCGGAGGCAATGCGGAACAGCAGTGCGTAGCCAATCTGGCCCGCAGCGCCGGTAACAGTCACTCTTACAGGTGTTTTCATCGGGTTTTAGTCCTCGCAGATGAGTTGATCGTGTCTTCAGGGGCGCACATTTTGGTTGTATTGCAAGCAAATTACAAGACGAGCAGGGCGATGGTCACCACAGGTGGAGGGAATCGGAGTTGTCGAGCCCAGTAAGCGGTGGACGGAACGACATGCAAACGAGTAAAATGCGCGCCAAATCAAGCACTAACGGTCGGTATCGTGCGCAAGCTATCACGCAAGGAAAAACTCGAGTTCAACAAGTTGCAGAAGCGACTGCGACGCAATGCCGGTAACGCTATCGTCGATTACAACATGATTGAAGAGGGCGACAAGGTCATGGTGTGTCTGTCGGGAGGCAAAGACTCCTATGGCATGCTGGATATCCTGATGAACCTGCAACGTTCAGCGCCAGTGAGTTTCGAGCTCGTGGCCGTAAACCTGGATCAAAAACAACCGGGGTTCCCAGAGCAGGTGCTGCCTGATTTTCTCGCCCAGATAGATGTGCCTTACTACATCCTGGAAAAGGACACCTACAGTATCGTCAAGGAAGTGGTGCCAGAAGGCAAAACCACCTGTGGACTTTGCTCCCGATTGCGTCGTGGCAGCCTGTATGGGTTCGCCCAGGATATTGGCGCAACCAAGATAGCTCTGGGTCATCACCGCGACGACATTGTAGAAACTCTATTTCTCAATATGTTTTTTGGTGGCAGCCTGAAAGCCATGCCTCCCAAACTGTTGTCTGACGACAAGAAAAATGTGGTGATTAGGCCGATGGCGTACTGCAAGGAAAAAGACCTGGCCGCCTATGCCCAGTATAAGGAGTTTCCCATTATTCCCTGCAACCTGTGTGGCTCCCAGGACAACTTGCAGCGGGTACAGGTAAAAAAAATGCTGCTGCAGTGGGAGCGTGAGTACCCGGGCCGCACCGAAACTATTTTTAGCAGTATTCGCAATGTGGCCCCGTCACAGCTTGCCGATGGTGATCTCTTCGACTTCAACAGCTTGCGCGCTGATCAAATTGATACTGACTTGCACATTCCTGTGGTCAATGTGGTGAATCTCTGACCGATCCTTCACAGAGCAGGCCCTTGCTGGTCGCCGAGAGTCTTTCGCTGGAGCGAGGGGGTCGACAGCTGTTTGAGGATCTGTCTTTCAGTATATTGCCCGGTCAGCTGGTTCAGCTTGAAGGCGCCAATGGTGCGGGAAAAACCAGTCTTATCCGAATTCTTGCCGGGCTTTCGCGCTACGGTTTTCAAGGTGAGGTTTCACGCCACGGTGGCATGCTCTACTTGAGCCATCAAAGCGCGGTTAAGTCGCTGCTGAGTCCACGGGAGAACTTGTCCTGGCATGTGTCTGGTGAGGGGCAATATTCCAACGCTGAAATAGAATCAGCATTAACCAGCGTTGGGCTCTACGGATACGAGGACGTGCCCAGCCACGCCTTGTCTGCAGGCCAGCACAGGCGGGTCAATCTCGCCAGGTTGTATTTGTCCGGGAGCCCGCTCTGGCTTTTGGACGAGCCCTACACGGCCATCGACGCGAGCGGAGTGAGCGCCCTGGAGGCGTTGTTTGCCAAGCATGTGACGGGGGGCGGCGCAGTCTTACTAACGTCTCACCAGCGCGTGGACGTCAATTGTCCACTGGTCCGGCTTGATCTTAGCGCGGGAGTTATGTCATGAGCTCGCCGGGCACATTGGCTTTTTGCGGTCGATTGCTTCGCCGTCAGCTGGTACTTGCAGTGCGGCGACCGATAGAAATAGGCAACCCGCTGTTGTTTTTCGCCATGGTAGTGGCCCTGTTCCCACTGGGGCTTGGCCCGGCTCCGGATAAGCTTGCGGACTTTGCCCCGGGTATTCTCTGGATTATTGCCTTGCTGTCCAATTTACTCACCTCAGACGGGGTGTTTCGCAGTGATTTTGACGATGGTAGCCTGGAGCAGCTAATGCTGTCGCCACAGCCACTCTACATGTCAGTGCTGTCATACGTCACCGCACATTGGCTCATTACCGGCCTTTTGCTAGCCTTGGCATCACCCGTGTTTGCGCTGATGTTAAATCTGCCCACTGGGGCCATTGCCACACTGTTTCTGAGTTTGTTGTTAGGCACTGCTTTACTCAGCCTGCTCGGCGCTATTGGTGCAGCGCTAACGGTGGGGCTTAAACGCGGCGGAATGCTGATCTCGCTGCTGATACTGCCTTTTTATATGCCGGTACTCATATTTGGCAGCGCTGCAGTGAAAGCTGCCGTCACAGGAGCACCGGCCGGCCCCTATCTGGCGATTATTGGGGCAATGCTGTGTCTGGCTGTGGCGCTGGCGCCGATTGCGATCGCCGCTGGCTTGAGGATTAGCGTCGATGCCTGAGTTTAGTCACGTTCATCTATTGCCAGTGGCCGACAAGTTCTTGTTCGCTGTCTGTGCCTCTGTATAATTGCCGCCCCTATGTGGACCTTCTTCCATAAACTCGGTTCTCCCCCTTGGCTGTATAGTATCTCAGGTACTATTCTTCGGTTCCTGTTGCCCGTGACCGTTAGCGCGCTGGTGGTCGGCATGGTTTGGGGAATGTTGTATACCGCACCTGATTTTCGCCAGGGAAACAGCTACCGTATTATCTATATTCACGTGCCGGCTGCAGTTGTGGCCCTTGCTGGCTATTACGTGATGGCCATTGCTGGTGCTGTCAGCTTGATCTGGAAAATGAAGATGGCTGATATAGCCATGAAATCCTGTGCTCCCATTGGAGCTGCGTTGACGCTCGTGGCCCTCGTGACTGGTGCTATCTGGGGTAAGCCCACATGGGGTACTTGGTGGGTTTGGGACGCCCGGATCACGTCTATGTTGATTCTGTTATTTCTGTATCTCGGGGTGGTAGCGCTGCACGAGGCGTACGACAATAAAGAGGCTGCAGGAAAGGCGTGTGCGGTCCTGGCGCTGGTCGGTACGGTTAATATCCCCATTATCTACAAATCGGTGGATTGGTGGTACAGCCTTCACCAGCCGGCTTCAATAAAGTTTACCGGCGAATCCAGTATTGATCCCAGCATGCTCTACCCATTGCTGCTGATGATCGCAGCGTTTTACCTGATGTTCACTTGTGCGTTGCTGATGAACATGCGTGCCGAAATCCTGGAGCGGGAAAAGCGCACAAAATGGGTGCGCAAACTGGCAGAGGGAGAGGGTCAATAATGTACTTTGACAGCCTCGATGCTCTCTTGCAGATGGACGGTCACGGTGCCTACGTGTGGGCAGCCTATGCGATCACACTGGTCGTCATTGTATTTATCCTGCTGTCACCGGCCAGGCGCAAAAAACGATTTCTTCGCCAGCTTTCCGCTGAGCTTCGTCGCTCACAGGGGGGGCTAGCCACTCAGGAGGCATCAAATGCATCCAGTCCGTAAACAGCGGCTCTACGTAGTGCTATTTATTGTGCTTTTTTCCAGTGCCGCCATCGGTCTGGTGGCGTATGCGCTGCGCGGCAACATCAATTTGTTTTTTCCTCCTGCAGAAGTCGCGCAGGGCAATGCGCCAATAGGGCAGCCTATCCGTATCGGGGGTATGGTCGTGGATGGCAGCGTCCAGCGCAGCGATGACAGCCTGGCAGTGCGGTTTGAGCTGACAGATTTCAAAGCGTCGGTTGCTGTCGTTTATGAGGGCATTCTTCCGGACCTTTTTGACGAGGGGCAGGGGGCAGTCGCATCGGGGGAGCTGGGTGCGGATGGCGTTTTGCGGGCAACTGAAGTGCTGGCCAAGCACGACGAGAATTACATGCCACCAGAGGTGGCTGACGCTTTGGAGCAATCCGGTTATGACCACAAGGGAGTGAAACAATGATTCCTGAAATCGGCCACTTTGCCTTAATTATCAGTCTTGCACTCGCGCTGGTGTTAGCGGTCGTTCCTGCCTGGGGCGCCTGGCGCCGCAACGTGCCGGCGATGGCCCTGGCCCCCGGTTTAGCGGTGGGTATGTTGGTGCTGGTTGCTATCAGTTTTACCTGCCTCAGCGTTGCTTTTTTACAGGACGACTTTTCAGTCGCCGTGGTTGCCAATAACAGTAACTCCCTGTTACCGCCCATTTATAAGTTTTCCGCCGTGTGGGGTAACCACGAAGGATCTCTGTTGCTGTGGGCACTCATCCTTTGCTTGTGGACTGCTGCAGTTGCTGTCCTGAGTCCGCAGTTGCCTTTGTTGGTACTCTCGCGAGTGCTTTCAGTCATGGGCGTTATTGCGGTTGGTTTCCTTTTTTTTGCATTACTGACCTCTAACCCTTTTGCGAGGCTATTGCCCAGCATTCCTGTCGACGGCAATGACTTGAATCCGCTGTTGCAGGATCCAGGACTGATTATCCATCCGCCCCTATTGTATATGGGCTATGTGGGCTTCTCGGTTGCCTTTGCGTTTGCCATTGCTGCACTGCTCGGTGGGCGATTGGACGCATCGTGGGCCCGATGGTCCCGCCCCTGGACTAACGTGGCCTGGGCATTTTTGAGCCTGGGTATTATGTTGGGCAGCTGGTGGGCTTATTACGAACTAGGTTGGGGCGGTTGGTGGTTTTGGGATCCAGTAGAGAACGCATCGTTTATGCCCTGGCTGGCGGGTACAGCGCTGGTCCATTCCCTGGCAGCGACTGAAAAGCGCGGTCTGTTCAAGAGCTGGACGGTATTGCTCGCGATCTTTGCTTTCTCTCTCAGTTTGTTGGGGACGTTCATGGTGCGCTCCGGGGTACTGACCTCGGTGCACGCATTTGCCACCGATCCTGCGCGCGGAATGTTCATCCTGGTCTTTCTCGCAATCGTGGTGGGTGGCTCGTTAACGCTTTATGCTCTGCGCGCTCCGGCAGTGAGCAGTCGGGTCAGCTTTGCTTGGCTGTCCAGAGAATCGCTGATACTTCTTAACAATGTGGTTTTTCTGGTGTCTACACTAACCGTTTTGTTCGGCACTCTGTTTCCTTTGATGATGGATGCGCTGGGCCAGGGCAAGTATTCCGTGGGACCTCCCTATTTTAATGCGGTGTTTGTCCCGTTAATGGCTTTACTCGCGCCCTTTATGGGTATTGGCCCCTTGTCTCGCTGGAAGCGCGATAGTGGTCAGCGTTGGAAAGCTGAATTGCTGATCCCGGGCGTGGCCGCGATTGTTTGTGCGCTTACACTGCCATTGTTTGGGCAAGGATATAACCTCTGGGTAGCGCTAGCAGTGTTGCTCGCCGGATGGGTCGTTTTTGGCATGGCCAAGGATTTTTGGTTCCGAATTGGAGGCAAAGCAGGTGGCTTACGCCGACTGACCCCTAGTTACTGGGGTATGGTGCTGGCCCACATGGGATTTGCCGCATGCGTGGTCGGCGTTGTCGCTACCAGCCAATACAGTATTGAGCACGATCTGAAAATGGCGCCGGGCGAAACAGAAACCCTCGCGGGCTATGAGTTTCGTTTCGTGGAAGTTGCTGCGGTTAGAGGTCCCAATTTTGTGGCTGATGAGGCCCGCTTTGAAGTCTTTGAGGACGGCAAAAAAATTGCGGCACTGGCACCGCAAAAGCGTCGTTACCTTGCCAGCGGGTCGATGATGACCGAGGCTGCGATTGATCCGGGCCTGTTCCGGGATCTATACATTGCAATGGGTGAGCCGATTGGCGAGCAGGGGGCCTGGGCGATACGCTTGCACTATAAGCCGATGGTTCGCTGGATGTGGTTGGGCGCGATTTTGATGGGATTTGGTGGGTTCACCACTGCATGTGATAAGCGCTACCGCCGCCATCGCAGTGGCGCTCCTGCGAAGGCTGCTGGGGTTCAGTATGCCAGCTAGGCTAAAGCTGTTTATGCCGCTAATCCTGTTCATAATATTAGCGGTGTTTTTGGTTAGAGGGTTGTCGCTAAATCCTAAAGAGCTTCCTTCTGCACTGATCGATAAGCCCTTTCCTGACTTTTCGTTGTCGGCGCTCGGCAGTAGTGAAGTTCTCGATAAAGCCGCTGTCAGTGGCGAGGTAGCACTGTTCAATGTGTGGGCAACTTGGTGTATTTCCTGTCGAGCAGAGCATCCCTACCTCACTGAACTGGCTAAACGGGGGGTGGCAATCTACGGCATCAATTATAAGGACGAAGATGCGGCAGCACTTGCTTGGCTGGACGAGTTGGGTGACCCTTATCTCGCTAGCATTGCTGATCACGACGGCACCTTGGGACTTGATCTTGGTGTTTATGGCGCCCCTGAGACCTATCTTGTGGACGCCAACGGACTTGTCCGCTATCGCCATGTGGGGGTGGTAAACGAGCGCGTATGGAGCAATGTCCTACAGCCGATTTACGAGCAGCTAAAAAACGGAAAAGCAAACTGATGGTGAGGATTTTTTCTTTGGTTTTGCTATTGCTGGCGCTACCGGCGTTGGCAGTGATTGAGACTTACGAATTTTCTGATTCCGCGCTTGAAAAACGCTATCGGGCATTGAGTGAAGAACTGCGCTGTCCTAAATGTCAAAACCAGAATATTGCCGATTCCAATGCGCCCATTTCCCAGGATTTGCGCCGACTGCTCTATGAGCAGTTGGAACAGGGCGCGAGTGACGATCAGATTCGTCAGTATATGGTGGACCGCTACGGCGAGTTTGTTCGCTATCGGCCCAGTTTCTCCGGGGTCACGATTTTTCTTTGGGTGGCGCCGATGCTGTTGCTGGCGGCGGGGGTCGCGATCGCCGTAATGACCCTGCTTGGCCGCAAGCAGGAAACAGACACCACTGAAGCGCTGAGTGAAGAAGAACAGCTGAAGCTCAAAGCGATATTGGATAAGGCGGAAAGCAACCAGTGACATTACTGTATCTAACCTGCGGCGCGCTGCTGGTATTTTCTGCATTGTTTTATCTCAAGCCTGGCGGCAAGCGCCGTGGCGCAGCTAATGAGGATTTGGCGAGAGCGAACCTCGAATGGTTTCGTTTGCGTCAGCAGGAACTGGCCGAGGAAGGTAACGATTCACTGGCTGCGGACGCGCAGCTGCGCCTGCTGGAAGATGAGCAAGATCAACCGCTCGAGCAAGAGGCAAGCGCCAATCAGGCTAAATTCCCTGTTTGGATTCTGGCGCCCTTAGTTGCCGTGTTCAGCATTGCTCTTTACTACAAGTTGGGTGCTGCAGACGATGTGATTATTTCCCGTCAGTTGCAGGCCCTTGACGACAATAGCACCCCTGAGCAGATGCAGGCGCTGATGCTGTCGATAGAGCGGCGTGCTGAGCAGAGACCTGAAAACCTGCATTACGTGGCCATGCTTGGTCGTTACTACATGGGCATGCAAGACTACACTCGCGCTGCAGACGCTTATGACGAGTTGACACTGTCTGCACCTGAGGATTCAGCTGCGCTGGCTTATGCAGCGCAAGCTCGCTATCTTGCCGCCGGAAGACGATTGGATGACAGCGCTCGCATGCGCGCAGAGCAGGCATTGGCGATCGATCCTCATCAGCGCACAGCGCTGGGCCTGCTGGGCATGGCGTCTTATGAACAAGGCCAGTATCGCGCAGCTATCGACTATTGGCAGCGTCTGGTGGCGATGGAACCGCCGGGTTCTGAAACTCAGCAGATGATTTCAGGTGTCATTGAAAGTGCTCGGGAAAAGCTGGGGGAAGCAGGAGCTGTCCTGACGGCGGCTGCGACGAATGAACCTTCAGCGAACGCGGGCAGCCTGGGAGTGACAGTATCGGTTGCTTTGCCCGCAGGCGGCAATGTCGCGGCAACAGACACTGTTTTTGTTTTGGCCAGGAATGCACAAAGCGACAGCCGCATGCCCATAGCCGTGCAGCGTTTGACGGGGGCTGATCTGCCAGTGACCTTGCGCCTGGATGATAGTAAATCCATGGCAGGACAGATGCTCTCAGATACCGCGTCGATCGTGGTGGTAGTGCAAGTCTCGCCAAACGGACGCCCCGGTGAAGCGGGTGCCAGCTGGCTGGGGCAAGCGGGTCCCATGGCCCCCAGTGACTCGACTGAAGCAGTCGATATTACCCTCTCTGCCGGCCCCGCCAACTAACTAGCGCTAATTTTTTTGCTTTTTTAAGTCTGGGCATAGTGTTGCCCGTTCAAATTCTATACACTATATCTTGTGTTTCCGAGTTGACGTGAAATGCGGTAAAAACTCGGATATTCTTATAAAAAACAGCAAGATATAGCGGGTAGTTAAAGTTAAATGAGACTAAAGTCTATCAAGCTGGCTGGATTCAAGTCATTCGTCGATCCTACGACGGTCAATTTTCCCAGCAATATGGCCGCTGTCGTTGGCCCTAACGGTTGTGGTAAATCCAATGTTATTGATGCCGTACGCTGGGTTATGGGCGAAAGTTCTGCCAAGAATCTTCGCGGCGAGTCTATGGCCGACGTTATCTTCAATGGCTCAGTCAATCGACAGCCAGTGGGTCAGGCCTCCATTGAGTTGGTGTTCGATAACACCGACGGGCGTGTGGGTGGCGAATACGCCAGTTATGCTGAAATTTCCATTAAGCGGCTGGTGTCTCGTGAGGGGCAGTCGGAATATTTTCTGAACGGCACTAAATGCCGGCGTCGTGATATTACGGATATCTTTCTGGGAACCGGCCTGGGCCCCCGCAGCTATGCCATTATCGAGCAGGGCATGATTTCCAGACTAATTGAGTCCAAGCCCGAAGAACTACGAATTTTCATTGAAGAAGCGGCGGGTATTTCCAAGTATAAAGAGCGGCGAAAGGAAACCGAAAGCCGCATGCGCCGTACCATGGAGAATCTTGAGCGACTCACCGATCTTCGCGATGAGCTTGAACGCCAGCTGCAGCACCTGCAACGCCAGGCGCAAGCTGCGGAAAAGTACAGCGAGCATAAGGAAGAGGAACGCCGCTATAAAGGCCAGTTACAGGCCCTGCAATGGCGAGAACTGGACGAACAGGTCAAAGGGTTTTCTCAATCTGTCGGTGAACTGGAGGTCAAACTGGAGGCCGTGCACGCCGAGCACCAACAGGTTGACACTGCCATAGAGCAGCACCGCGTTGATCACACCGACGCAACGGATAGTTTTAACAAGGTTCAGGCGACGTATTACTCGCTGGGCTCTGAAGTCGCCCGTATAGAACAAACTATCAAGCACCAGCAAGAACGCAGTCGTCAATTGTCCGAGGATTTGACGCAAACCATAGAATCATTGGAGCAGGCCGAAAGTCATCTGGGTGATGACCGCGATAAACTCACTAGCTGGGAGCAGGAAGCGGAGGCTCTTGAACCCGAGCTGGAAATGCTGCAGGCGCTTGAAGAGTCTTCTGCCGAGGCACTTTTGCAAGCAGAAGAAGCCATGCACAGCTGGCAAAACCAGTGGGATGAATTCAATCAGCATGCCGCCGAACCCCGCCAGCAGGCGGAGGTGCAGCAGTCTCGCATCCAGCATTTGGAACAGGTGCTGCAACGTAGTCAAAATCGCAGTCGCCAGTTAGAAGAAGAAAAAACCGCATTGGCGCCAGGTCCCGACGATGGTGAAATGGAAACGCTCTCTGAGCAATTGGCTGAATTTGAAATGATGATGGCTGAGCACGAAGGCAGTGCTGAGTCGGTGGTAGAGCGTGTGTCATCCACCCGGGATCGCAGTAGCCAGCTATCCACCGAGCTTAATGAAGTTCGTTCCGGCGTGCAGCAGATGCGCGGTCGGCAGGCATCCCTCGAAGCCCTGCAGCAGGCAGCAATGGAAGATGGCAGCAGCGATGTCGGTGAGTGGCTGCAGGCTCAACAGCTCGCAGATAAGCCGCGGCTATTGGAGCAGCTTCAGGTCGATGAGGGCTGGCAGCTAGCGGTTGAAACAGTGCTGGGAGACTATCTTCAGGCTGTCTGCGTAGACAACCTTGGGTCTTTGGGTGAGTTGCTGGGAAGTCTTGAACAAGGCCAGTTAGCGCTGGTTGAAACAAGTGCCGATGCCCCGGCTTCCCCGGAGTACCTGGTTTCCAAGACAAGGAGTCAAGGTGCAGCGGGTGCCCTGCTTAGAGGCGTCAAGGTTGCCAGTGATCTCACTGAGGCAATGAGGCTGCGACAGTCGCTCGCCGAAGGTGAATCAATTATTACTCGAGAGGGCGTCTGGTTGGGCCGTAGCTGGCTGCGCGTCACTCGCCTGGCGGATCAGCAGGGCGGGGTGATCCAGCGTCAACAAGAGCTGGAGGAATTAGAACAAAGTCTGGCAGCCGCCATCGCCAGAGAAGAGCAGATCGAAGAGGGATTGCAAGGTGCGCAGGAACAATTGCGGCAACTTGAAGAGCAGCGACAAGTGTCTCAGCGAGAGCTTCAATCTGCTACCCGTCAGCACTCTGACATCAGCGCTCAGCTATCGGCATTGCAGGCTAAGGTTGAGCAAATCACAGCCAGGCGGCAGCGCATTGATGCAGATATTCTTGAGTCACAAGAGCAATTTCGTCACGAGCAGGAATCCGTGGCTGAAGCTCGTCAGCTGCTCTCTGAAGCCATAGAAAGTATGGAGTCGGATTCACAGCGCCGCGAGGATTTGCTTTCTGTTCGCGATGAAACCCGGGGTACACTCGATAGCTGCAGACAAAAAGCGCGGCACGATAAAGATACGTCCCATCAATCTGCGATGCGCTTCCAGTCACTAAGAACCCAGTTAAGCTCAATGCGTGAGTCGATTGAGCGCACCAATAACCAGGTTGCACAGCTGCGCGAACGTCGTGACGGTTTGCACAGCAGTATGTCTGACAATGATAATCCACTGGAAAGCCTGCAGGCCGCGCTAGAGGAACAGTTAGAGTTGCGCCTGGTGTCAGAGGGTGAGCTGGCTGAAGCTAGACAAGCCGTGGCCGAGGTGGAGCATAAGTTACGTGAGAGCGAACAATTGCGTGCCGGTATCGAACACCGGGCAGAGTCCGTGCGCGGTCAGTTAGAACAGCAGCGCATCAGCAACCAGACCCTGCAGGTACAGCGAGAAAACATTCTTCGTCAGTTGAACGATGATGAGCAAGACCTTGAAGCAGTGCTGCACGCTTTGCCCGAAGACGCCTCAGAGCCTGAGTGGCAGAGGCAGCTGGAGAAAATCGGCAACCGTATTGCCAGGTTGGGTCCCATAAACCTGGCCGCTATTGATGAGTATAACCTGCAGTCAGAACGCAAAAATTATTTGGACGCCCAGAATGAAGATCTGGAAACTGCGCTTAATACGCTGGGAAATGCAATTCGCAAGATCGACAAAGAAACTCGTAGCCGTTTTCAGGAGACCTTTGACAAGGTCAATACCGGACTGCAAGAGCTATTCCCACGTGTGTTTGGCGGCGGTAGCGCCTACCTGGAAATGACTGGCGATGACTTGCTGGATACCGGCATCTCAATTATGGCGAGACCTCCGGGCAAAAAGAACAGCACAATTCACTTACTGTCTGGAGGCGAAAAAGCGCTCACCGCGATCGCTCTGGTGTTCTCAATCTTTAACCTGAACCCCGCTCCTTTCTGCATGCTGGACGAGGTTGACGCTCCACTTGATGACGCCAATACCGGGCGTTATGCGCGCATGGTTAAAGAAATGTCCGAGAAAGTGCAGTTTATTTTTATTACCCACAACAAGATAACCATGGAACAGGCAGATCAGCTCATGGGAGTGACGATGCATGAGCCGGGCGTATCTCGCCTGGTTACAGTGGATGTAGACGAAGCTGCCGAACTGGCAGCGAGCTGATATAGGGTTTGTAAATGGCAGACTTAACCATACGCGACTGGATGGTCATCATCGGGGTACTGCTGATTATGGCAGTGCTGCTTGACGCCTGGCGTCGAGTGCGCAGTGAACGCAGTGAAAAGTATTCACAGGTGAAAGTGGATTTATCCGACCCACCAGACAATGAAACCGCTAGCAGTGATGAAGATCTCGCCTGGTTGAAAGAGCTGCCTAATGGTGGCGGTAGAGTAGTCGAACGTGGCGACTTATTGCGTGCCGCAGGGCATCGTTCAACTGCTCCTGCGCAGACCGAGGCCT
Source organism: Candidatus Seongchinamella marina (assembly GCF_026262685.1). Classification (NCBI taxonomy): domain Bacteria; kingdom Pseudomonadati; phylum Pseudomonadota; class Gammaproteobacteria; order Cellvibrionales; family Halieaceae; genus Seongchinamella; species Candidatus Seongchinamella marina. The sequence continues at coordinate 458,783 of NZ_SHNP01000002.1, read as the reverse complement.
CAGCGACTGAGCCTGGGCAGGTGGATCAGTCTGAGCACGGGCAGCAACAGATCGACCCCGCTGACGAGGTTGAACCCATGATTGCCGGTTTGTCTGCGGGCAATGAAGAAACTGAAAACCTTGACTGGCTGGACGGCATGGATGCACAAGAGCCAACTACCACCAAGCCTGAGCCGGACGAGCCCGGATTGTTGCCACGCGATGTGGATCCCGAAGTGTTCATGTTGAACGTGGTTGCTCGGAATGCGCATGGTTTTAAAGGGGCCGATATTTTGCATATTTTATTGGCTTGCGACCTGCGTTTTGGCGATATGAATTTCTTTCACCGTCATGAGTTTGAAGCAGGTAAGGGGGCCATTCAGTTTAGTGTTGCTAATATGATGCAGCCTGGTGTGTTCGACATCGACAATATGGCTGAGTTTAATACGCCGGGCTTGGTGTTTTTCCTGACTCTGCCCGGCCCGGAAGACATGATGATGGCATTTGATTACATGCTGGAAACCGCTCAGGCTGTATCACGCAACCTTGGGGGCGATGTGCTCGATGAGTCCCGCAGTGTGCTGACTAAGCAAACCTTGGAACATTGTAGGCAACAGATCCGCGACCTGGAGCGCCGTATGTTGGCTCGCGCACATTAGGCACTGCGATTCGGTATGACTGATTCAGCGACACAGGCGGAGGTCCTGCAGCTGCGGACGCAGTTGCGTGAGTGGAACTACCGTTATTATGTGTTGGACGATCCCAGCGTCCCCGACGCTGAATACGATCGCTACCTGCGTCAATTGCAGGGTTTTGAAGAGCAATTTCCAGAGCTGGTCACCGAAGACTCTCCCACCCAGAGGGTCGGTTCAAAGCCCCTTTCCCAATTCTCTCAGGTCACTCATGAAGTCCCCATGTTGTCGCTGGATAATGCCTTTGACGCGACTGAGCTAGTAGATTTTGATCGACGCTTGCGGGGTCGTCTTGGTGAACCCGATCTGGCGATTGAATACAGTTGTGAGCCAAAGTTAGATGGTATTGCGGTCAGCCTGCTTTATCGAGATGGCATCCTGGAGCGCGGCGCGACCCGTGGGGATGGCACCACGGGTGAGGACATCACTCAAAATGTACGGACTATTCCCTCCATTCCACTGCAGCTAAGAGGCGATGGCTACCCGCAAATCCTGGAGGTGCGCGGAGAGATTTACATGCCCCTGGCGGGCTTCGACCAGTTAAATCGACGCGCACTTGAAAAAGGCGAGAAGGTATTTGTTAATCCACGCAATGCAGCCGCCGGCAGCCTGAGACAATTAGACTCACGAATTACTGCTCAGCGCCCCCTGGAGATGTGTTGCTACAGTGTTGGGTTGGTCCAAGGGGGGCAGCTACCGCCAGAGCATGCAGCCGTGCTCGACTGCCTTCACCGCTGGGGACTAAGAATCAATGCTGAATCCCAGGTTGTCACCGGCGTAGAAGCTTGCGAGCAGTACTATGAAAGTCTGGCAGAGCGCAGAGATAGTCTGCCTTATGATATCGATGGGATTGTCTATAAGGTGAACCGGCTTGATCAGCAAAGCCGGTTGGGCTTTGTTTCGCGTGCGCCGCGATGGGCAATCGCTCGAAAATTTCCAGCTCAGGAAGAGATGACGCAGCTTTTGGATGTTGAGTTCCAGGTGGGTCGCACGGGCGCTATTACGCCGGTTGCCAGATTAGAACCAGTGTTTGTCGGGGGCGTCACTGTCAGTAACGCCACTTTACATAATGCTGACGAGATCGAGCGTTTGGGCCTGCGAGTGGGCGACTTTGTGGTTGTGCGCAGGGCAGGTGACGTTATTCCTAAAGTTGTCTCTGTGGTTTTGGATAAACGCCCCGGGAATTCGCGCGCCGTTGAGTTTCCGTCACACTGCCCGGTTTGTAATTCTGCTACCGAACGTGAGCCAGACGAAGCGGTCATTCGATGTATGGGCGGCCTGGTTTGTGCTGCCCAACAAAAAGCAGCCATCAAACATTTCGCTTCCCGCCGTGCCATGGATATCGATGGCCTGGGAGACAAACTTGTTGAGCAAATGGTGGATGAAGGTCTGCTTGAGAATGTGGCCAGTTTGTATTCTTTGCATAAAGACCAGTTGATGGCGCTGGAAAGAATGGGTGAAAAGTCGGCAGACAACTTGCTCGCAGCGCTGGCAGCGAGCAAGGATACTTCCTTGCCAAGGTTTATTTTTGCTCTGGGCATACGCGAGGTGGGGGAAGCGACAGCGTTGAATCTTGCGCGTCATTTCGGTAGTTGGCCAGAGTTGGTGGCCGCCTCGGAAGAGTCGCTCCTTGATGTTGACGATGTGGGTCCAGTCGTTGCCGATCACCTGCGTCAGTTTTTCGATTCGACATCGGGTATGGCTGTTGCCGAGGCGCTGAGAGAGGCGGGAGTGCGATGGCCTGATATCGAAATCGCTGCTGAGTCTGTGCTCCCATTGTCTGGTCAAACCTGGGTAGTTACCGGAAAGTTGGAGTTGATGGGGCGCAACGAAGCCAAGGCAGCGCTTCAAACATTAGGAGCGAAGGTGGCTGGCAGCGTATCTGCGAAAACCCACTGCGTGGTCGCAGGTCCCGGTGCGGGTTCCAAGCTGGCAAAAGCGCAGGACCTCGCGGTGGAGGTAATTGACGAGATCACCTTCGTTGCTCTTTTGGAACAACATGGAGAGAAAAAATGACTGCGAGGGTCTTACCGTTTGTTTTGCTGTTGTTAGCGGGTTGCACGACATCACCACCCTCCAACGTTAATAACATATGTGAGATCTTCGAAGAAAAGAGCGGCTGGTACGGCGACGCCCACGATGCTAAAAAAGAGTGGGGGAGTCCGATACCAGTAATGATGGCGATTATGCATCAGGAATCCCGGTTTGTTGCCAAGGCAAAGCCTCCGCGTAAAAAGATTTTCGGATTTATACCTGGACCCAGGCCCTCAGATGCCTACGGTTACAGTCAGGCCAAAAAGTCGACATGGAAGGACTACAAGCGCGGTGGCGGCAATTACGGCGCGGATAGGGACGATTTCGGTGACGCTATTGATTTTATCGGCTGGTATAACGAGCAGTCTAAAAGACGCAGCGGAATTTCCAAGCGCGATACTTACGGGCTTTACCTCGCTTATCACGAGGGGCATGGAGGCTATAACCGAGGCACCTATAAGTCAAAAAAATGGCTGACAGATGTTGCACGCAAGGTTGAGCGGCGAGCGGGTAGCTATCAGCAACAGTTGAGCACCTGCGAGAAAGACCTGGAAAAGGGCGGTTGGTTTTTCGGCTGGTAAGCTGAGTCGACGATTGAATCAGGGCGAATATACGAACCGCCTGAGATTATCCCGTGTGTCTGGTCACAACTGCCGACAAAGTAACGCTTTCTATGCACTTGCTGTAATGCATTGCCATTTCACATGTGCCACACTTAATTTTTTGTGTCGACTGTATCGGCACGGCCCCGAAAACTATTGACGAGCAGCGAAGTGAAACCGACTGATATAAAAGACCCAGAGTATTTCCACAAGGTAGTTGACTGTCAGCACGCATGCCCCGCGCATACGCCAGTTCCGGAATACATTCGTTTGATTGCGGCAGAGCGCTACACGGATGCCTACATGATCAACTGGCAGTCCAATGTGTTCCCCGGAATACTGGGACGAACTTGCGACCGTCCCTGTGAACCGGCTTGTCGGCGCGGCAGGTTGGACGCAGATGAAGAGCCGGTTGCCATCTGTCGACTCAAGCGAGTTGCGGCCGATAAAAAAGATGATATCAGCGAACGACTACCCAGCATTCCGAAGAAGAAAAACGGCAAACGCATCGCTTTGGTTGGCGCAGGTCCGGCATCGCTCACCGTTGCCAGAGATCTCGCTCCGCTGGGCTACATCATCGATATCTACGATAACCAGTTTGCCGGCGGTGGAATGATGCGCAGTCAGATCCCCTCATTCCGGCTGCCCATTGATGTCCTGGATGAGGAAGTAAATTACATACTGGACATGGGGATTAACGCGACGTTCGATATAGAAGTAGACAGTTTGCGCGAGGTTTTGGATAAAGGTTACGACGCTGTATTCATTGGCACAGGAGCTCCTCGTGGCAAAGGTCTCAATTTGCCGGGACTGGAAGACGCCGCCGGCCACGTGCACCTGGGCATCGATTGGCTGTCAAGTGTTGCGTTTGAGCACACCGAAAAAATTGAACCCAGGGTGCTGGTATTGGGAGGCGGTAATACCGCAATGGACTGCTGCAGAACGTCGAAACGCCTGGGCGGAGATGACGTCCGAGTAGTGGTTCGTAGCCCCTTTGAGGACATGAAAGCCTCGCCGTGGGAAAAGGAAGATGCCATGCACGAGGGCATTCCTATATATAACAATCATGTACCAAAAGAGCTGGTTGTTGAAGACGGCAAACTCAAGGGCATGCATTTTGAAAAGGTAGAAGCGCAGTACGATGAGAGCGGCAAGCGTTCGCTTGTTCCCACGGATGAGCCCCTGGTATTTATGGAGGCGGATACCGTGTTAATGGCTATTGGCCAGGAAAACTCTTTTCCCTGGATAGAACGGGATCTCGGTATTGAGTTCGATAAGTGGGATATGCCAGTCGTCAATGATCAAACTTTCCAGTCTACTAACCAAAAAATATTCTTCGGAGGAGATGCGGCGTTCGGGCCTGAAAACGTAATAACCGCTGTTGCCCACGGTCATCAGGCAGCGGTCAGTATTGATTTGTATTGTCGCGGAGAAAGCGTGGCCGATAGGCCAGCGCCGGGGGTCACCCTGGCCAGCCAGAAAATGGGTGTACATGAGTGGAGTTATGATAACTCGGTGGAAATCGACAAGCGTTACGTTGTGCCACTTGCACCATTGAAAGAAACCTTAGCCGACCGAAAAATAGAAGTGGAATTGGGTTTTGATGCCACCACCGGATACAAAGAAGCTGAGCGTTGCCTTAACTGCGATATACAGACTGTCTTTGAAGAGGTTCGTTGTATTGAGTGCGACGCCTGTGTTGATATTTGTCCTACAGATTGTATTAGTTTTATTGCAAATCAGGAGGAAGAGCAGTTACGGGTTGCCCTTACTGCGCCTGCCAGTAATCTGGCTCAAGATTTATATGTCTCCGAAGAACTGCCCACGAAACGGGTAATGGTAAAGGATGAAAATGTGTGTCTGCACTGTGGATTGTGCGCCGAGCGTTGTCCCACCTCAGCCTGGGATATGCAAAAGTTCCTCTACAATGTCAGTAAAGCAGGCCAGTTATAATGAAACAAATAAAGTCCGTAAATGACTTCGTTATCAAGTTTGCTAACGTCAATGGTACCGGTTCGGCCAGTGCTAATAACCTGTTTGCCAAAGCCTTGTTCCGTATGGGGCTTCCAGTTAGCCCTAAAAATATTTTTCCGTCGAATATTCAGGGCCTGCCAACCTGGTATGAAGTTCGAGTCAGTGAGGCGGGTTACCTGGGTCGTCGTGGCGGCATCGATATCGCCTTGTCAGTGAATCCTCAAAGCATGGCCCAGGACATTAAAGAAGTTCGCTCTGGCGGCTATTTCATCTATGACAACACCAAACCACTGGACCTGCGCTTGGTGAGAGATGATGTCAATATTATCGGTATTCCCCTGACCCGAATTTGTAACGACGAGTACAAGGACCCCAGGCAACGTCAACTATTCAAAAATGTGATCTATGTCGGTGCGCTCGCCGCACTGCTGAATATGGATTTCAAAGTCCTTACCGATCTGGTGGGAGATCAGTTCAAAGGCAAGGAAAAACTGATTTTGCCGAATATCCATGCATTGGAATTGGGTCATCAATATGCCCGCTCCCAGTTTGAATGCCCCATTGGCATTCAGGTGAAAACTCTGGATTCGTTAGGCGACCAGATTCTAGTGGATGGCAACACTGCGCTGGGATTGGGTGCCGTTTATGGCGGTGCCACAGTAGCGGCCTGGTATCCGATCACACCTTCAACCTCGGTGGTGGACGCCTATGAAAAATATGCCCGCCGGGTTCGCATCGACGCGGGTACAGGGCACAAGAACTATGCCATCGTGCAGGCAGAAGATGAGCTATCTGCAATTGGTATGGTTATTGGTGCCAGTTGGAATGGCGCAAGGGCGTTTACCGCCACCAGCGGCCCTGGTGTTTCCCTGATGAGTGAGTTTCTGGGCCTCGCCTATTTTGCTGAAATTCCCACCGTTTTGTTTAATGTGCAAAGGGCTGGTCCGTCTACGGGCATGCCGACGCGAACACAACAGTCAGACATACTTTCTACTGCTTATGCATCGCATGGTGATACCAAGCAGGTGTTGCTGTTTCCCTCAACGCCCAGGGAGTGCTTTGATTTTGGTGCTCTGTCTTTCGATTTGGCTGAGCGCCTACAGACTCCCATTATTGTGATGACTGACCTTGATCTGGGAATGAATGACAACATGTCTGAGCCGCTGGCCTGGGATGATGCCCGCCGATATGACCGCGGCAAGGTGATGACTGCAGAGCAGTTGGAAGAGGGCGTAGAATTTGGCCGCTATCTTGATGTAGACGGCGACGCTATTAGCTATCGTACCTACCCCGGAACTCACCCTAATCGAGGCGCCTTTTTCACCCGTGGCACCTCCAGAGATGAATATGCTGTTTACACGGAGAAGGGCGAGGAATACGAAAAGAACATGCTGCGACTGATGCGCAAGTGGGACACTATCAAGGAGTACGTGCCAGAGCCTGAAGTGGTTGCTGCCAGCGAAGAAACCGATGTTGCGGTGCTTTACTTCGGTACCAGCGAGGCATCCTCCAGGGAAGCGCTGGACTATCTTGCCCAAGACGATGGCATTCATTTGGATGCTATGAGAGTCCGCTCTTTTCCCTTTAATGATGAGGTAAAAGCTTTCATTGAGGGGCACAGCCAGGTATTTGTGATTGAGCAAAACCGGGACGCCCAGCTGCGTACCTTATTGATGGCAGAGTTTGAGTTCGGCCCAGACAAATTGAAATCAGTGCTGTGCTTTGACGGCACACCCATCAGCGCCAGGAACATCCGCAAACAGATTAAGCAGTATCTCGATGGTGGCATGGTCATGCCTCTGCACCGCACCAAAATAGCCAGTTCGGCTGGAGAATAAGCGATGAGCTACCAGATCCCCAAGTTTCGACACCCGCAACTACCTGTTAACGACCTGGGTTACACCAAGGCCGATTATGAAGGTTCTATCTCCACCTTGTGCGCGGGCTGTGGACACGACTCCATCGCGGGCTCCATCGTCAAGGCCTGCCACGAGCTGTCTATTGAACCGCATAAAATTGCCAAGCTTTCGGGTATTGGCTGCTCTTCCAAGTCACCTACTTATTTTCTTGGTAAGTCGCATGGCTTCAATTCTGTACACGGACGCATGCCTTCTGTGGTGACAGGCGCGGCGATGGCTAATCGAAACCTTACCTATCTCGGTGTTTCCGGCGATGGCGATACAGCCTCTATTGGTATGGGGCAATTTGCACACGTTGCAAGGCGTAACCTGAACATGGTCTACATCGTGATGAACAATGGTTGTTACGGCTTGACCAAAGGGCAAGACTCGGCAACTGCAGACGAGGGCTCGGTGAGTAAAAAGGGTGATGCGAATATCTATAGCGCGATAGATCTTTGCGCTACTGCACTGCAGATGGGCGCAACGTTTGTTGCGCGCGGCTTTTCCGGGGACAAAGAACAGTTGGTGCCTTTGATCAAGGCCGCTGTTAGTCATCGAGGCTTTGCGCTTATTGATGTGGTTTCCCCATGCGTCACTTTTAATAACAACCCAGGTTCCACCAAGAGCTATGAGTTCGTGCGAGATCATGCTGAAGCGACGGGTACAGTGGATTTCGTACCCATGCGCAAAGAAATCACGACCGACTACATGCCTGGCTTCAGTCACGAGGTTACCATGCATGACGGCTCATCAATTCATCTGTATAAGATGGACGAGAACCTGGATCCTTTTGATCGCACGTCGGCACTAATCAGTATGGAGAAGCATCGAGCATCTGGGGATATTCTGACCGGGCTGATTTATATGGACAAGGATTCCCGTGATCTGCACGACGTGATGGAAACCTCCCGGCGACCCTTGAATACACTGGCCGAGGAAGATCTCTGCCCGGGCAACCAGATGCTCAAAAACATTAATGCGAGTTTGCGTTGATCGCTGAAAATCTAGCTTTGGCTTTGTGCGGGGCAGTGTCCTCCGGGATTGATGTCGATTAAGGTTGCCAGCGGCGCCACCACTGGCGCGTAAGTTATCCATTCATGCCACTTCCCAAGGCCGCTGTGATTCAGCGGGCCTTGGCGTGCTGTGCGTCCGGGTAATTATTGGCTTCAAGCCGTTTTGTAATTAAACTGTCACAATTCCATCATCTAATACCTGTATTCGCCAGAATTAGGAACGCCTTTAGCCATGTCTGAACCCACAGTACTGGTAGTCGAAGATGAGAAAGCGATACGCGACATGCTGCGAATGGCGCTGGAGGTTGCCAAGTATCGTTTTATCGAAGCTGAAAATATTCGTGATGCCCACGTTCTGATTGTCGATGAACGCCCTGATATTGTGTTACTGGACTGGATGTTGCCGGGTGGTAGTGGCCTGGAACTGTTGCGTCGCCTCAAGCGCGAGAACAATACCCGTGAAATTCCGGTGATCATGCTGACGGCAAAGGCCGCAGAGGACAATGTCATTCAGGGCCTGGAGGTTGGTGCAGATGATTATGTTACCAAGCCCTTTGCGCCTCGCGAACTCATAGCGCGGATACAAGCCTTGCTGAGGCGCTCCGCCAAAGACTCAGCACAAGATCGAATTGGGGTAAACGGCTTGGTGTTGGACAGCGATAGTCGTCGCGTTTTTGCGGGTGAAATCGCTTTGAATCTGGGGCCAACGGAGTTTAACCTGCTCCAGTTTTTCATGTCTCACCCGGAACGGGCTTATAGCCGCGGCCAGTTATTGGATCAGGTATGGGGCGCTAACGTCTACCTAGAGGAACGCACAATCGATGTGCATATTCGCCGATTGCGCAAAGCCTTACAGACTGATCATGCTGATTATGGCGAGCTGATACAGACTGTTCGTGGCATCGGCTATCGATTCTCATCCCGTGAACACTCATAAGGCGCAGTAATATCATATGGAGTGGTTGTCTGCAGTTTCCAAAGTCTTCTTCTTTATCGCTGCCGGTGGGGTGCTGGGGTGGTATTTGGGGGGGGCCATGGTCGGCGTCACTGTAGCCGCGCTGGCAGTCGTGTTTTTTTGGTCACGGCAGATGTGGCGGTTGGAGCATTGGCTGCGTGACACCAGTGACTCGCCGCCCGATGTCCCGGGCATTTGGGGAGAGATGGTCGCCCGCGTGTACAGGAAACATCGCTCCGCAGAGACCACCCAGAAGCGCTTGCAGTCGACCGTGGATTACTTACTTGATTCATTTTCAGCCATGCGTGACGGTGTGGTAATTGTCCATGGCAATGGCGCTATTCGCTGGTGTAACGAAGCTGCGCAAAGACTGTTAGGTTTGCAGCACCCGCAGGATATAGGCCAACTCATTACCAATCTGGTTCGCTTACCGGAGTTCAATGAGTATCTCGATTCAGGAGATTATGCAGAGCCCCTGGTTTTTGAAACAACAGGCGGCACCCGACTAAACCTGCGGATGGTCGTCACCCAGTTTTCCGATGGTGACACCTTGTTGTTTTTATCCGATGTGACAGAAGTGGTGCGCACCGAACAAATGCGTACCGACTTTGTGGGTAATGTTTCGCACGAACTGCGGACACCGCTGACGGTTATCACTGGGTATCTGGAGACCTTTTTAGGTGACGTTTCCAGTCTTCCTGAACCTTATGCACGCGGCCTTGAACAGATGGCAGGCCAGGCAAGACGAATGGAGAGCTTGCTCAAGGACCTGTTGTGGTTATCTAAAATCGAGTCAACCGAGCATCGCGTAAAGAACGATCAGGTTGACGTACCCGCGCTGCTTGTCGAACTGGCCGACGAGATTTCTTCCATTTATCCGGACAGACCTTTGCAGCTGGAAATCAGCTGTCAGGAGGGGATTTTAGGGGAATACCGAGAGCTTTATAGCGCGGTGTCCAACTTGGTATTGAATGGTTATAAATACAGTGGCCCTGATGGCCGCGTCTTTGCCTCATGGCGCGCAGAAGCGGGTTGTATCCGGCTTGATGTAGTTGATCAGGGTATTGGTATTGATCCGGTGCAGTTTCCAAGGCTAACGGAACGTTTTTATCGAGTGGACGAGAGCCGCTCATTAGCCAGTGGTGGGACAGGCTTGGGTCTGGCGATCGTGAAGCACGTGGCCACCGCACATGGAGCAGAATTGAAAATTGACAGTAAGCCAGGGCAGGGTAGTACGTTTTCCCTGATCTTTGCACATACGAACAAGCGTTAGAGGGCGTGACAATGTTGAAACAGGAAGATTACAAACAGCATATCTCTGAACAGTTTAATACTGAGTTGGAGGAAATCAAAAACCACCTGCTGGAAATGGGCGGTAAAGTTGAAAAACAGCTCATCGAAGCCGTTGAAGCAATGGTTAGCAGGAACACGAGTGTCGCGGAGGAAATTATCAGCCGCGATCACGAAGTTAACCAGATGGAAATGCGCATCGATGATGAGTGTGCGACGATTCTTGCTCGCAGACAGCCAGCCGCCAGTGATCTACGTTTGGTGGTGTCTGTGATCAAGGTGAACACTGACATCGAGCGTATCGGTGATGAAGCGGCCAAAATCGCCCGACAGGGTATTCGTCTCGCTGATGAGGGTGCGTCCCCCACTAATTTTGTTGAAATCCGGCACATCGGAAGTCACGTGGCTTCAATGCTGCATAAGGCATTGGACGCTTTTGCTCGACTGGACATGGACCTGGCTGTAGACGTCGTGAAGGAAGACAATGACGTGGATAAGGAATACGGCAGCGCCATGCGTTCACTGGTGACCTTCATGATGGAAGATCAGCGTAATATTGGGCCGATTCTCAATGAAATGTGGGCTCTGCGAAGTCTGGAGCGTATTGGTGACCATGCGGCTAACATCGCCGAACACGTAGTCTATCTGGTGAGGGGGCTCGACGTGCGCCATCAGGAGTCCATTGAGGAGTACATAGAGCAAGTTGATGAGCGGTGACGCGCTTGTTGAACGCTGTTCGATAATCTCCGACACATGGCATTACTGTCATATTTCCGTAACATTCCATCCATAGACTAGCCCCACTAACAAAGTTAACCGCCATGTGGCGCAATTTTTAGTGGAGTATCAATAAGTGATCAAGCAATTACTCGGCGCAATGGCGTTGGCAGTTGGGTTCAGCGGTGTCGCTAATGTTCAGGCTCAGGGACGGGATTCTGTGAGCATTGTAGGGTCATCAACCGTGTACCCGTTTGCAACAGTCGTAGCGGAGCGTTTTGGTCGTTCAACCAGTTTTAAGGCACCAAAAATCGAGTCAACAGGCTCTGGTGGCGGCTTAAAACTATTTTGTAAGGGTGTTGGCGCAGGGACTCCGGATATCACCAATTCCTCGCGCCGCATTAAGAAAAGTGAGTACGATGACTGCCAGAGTAATGGGGTTACTGACGTCATTGAAGTGTTGATTGGCTACGACGGTATTGCAATAGCAAATTCGCGCAGAGCACCCCAACTGGCTATTAGTCTGAAAGATCTCTACCTGGCACTGGCCAAGGATATTCCCGACGCTGACGGTCAATTAATTCCCAATCCACACCAGTCCTGGAACGACATAAACCCGACGCTTCCTGCCATCAAAATTGAAGTCATGGGCCCACCTCCAACATCCGGTACTCGAGACGCTTTTGCCGAGCTGGCACTGGGCGGTGGTGCTAAGTCCATACCAGCCCTAAAAACGCTGAGTGGCTTTGATAGCAGTCAGGAACAGGAAATCAAGAGCGCAATGGAGCAACTGGGAATTCCAGTGAGCGTTTACCAGGCCTATGTTGAAAGTAAAGGCAAAAAGCCAAAGGGCAAAGACATCTTCAAAACTGTCGCTTACTCGGTGCGCGAGGATGGTGCTTACATTGAGGCTGGCGAAAACGATAATTTAATCGTGCAGAAACTGGAGGCCAATCCCAATGCACTGGGGATCTTTGGCTTTAGCTTTCTTGATGAAAACGGGGACAAGGTTCAAGGCTCTGTGATCGATGGGATTGAACCCAGCTTCGATACAATTGCCGATGGCGATTACCCTGTGTCTCGCCCTCTATATTTCTATATTAAGTCCGCACACGTCGGTCGTATTCCCGGTATTCAGGAATATGCCATGGAGTTTGCTTCTGCCAAGGCCATGAGTGAGGACGGCTACTTACCGGAGAAAGGCTTGATTCCATTAAGCCAAGAAGAGCTTGCACAAGTGCAGGCAGACGTGAAGTCGCTTAAACGATTAGAGATGTAAGACAATTTTGGCACAGGATTATGGCAATTATATCGCTGCGACGCACTTTGCTGCGCGTTGTTAAATAAGAGTTCACGATGCAGACATCCACTGTATTTTTGACCTTGCTGGGGCTTTGCGCACTGAGTTTTTTTGTGGGCAGGCACCGGTCACGGATACTTGGCATGGCGGGTGGGGGACTTGGCAGTCTAAATTCGCTGCCCAAGCACTACGGCTATATGGCGGCACTGTGGGCTGGCCTACCTGCATTTTTTCTGTTCCTTGCCTGGCTGGCACTGGAAGGACATTTCATACAGAGCATGGTTGTAGCAAGTCTTCCGGCGGAAATACAGGCTATGTCAGATGACGAAATTGGGCTCTATTATAATCAATTGGTCGGTTATGCCCAGGGCAGCGTAGACCGCAGTATGCTAAATGAGGACCAAATTGCAGCGGCAAATAACTATCAGCAATTGGTCGCCAAGGGCCAAGCCATGAAATTTTTACTGGTGGGATCGTTGGCTGTATTGGGCGGTATGCTCGCCACAATTAGGGTGAGCCCTGAATTGCGAGCCCGTAATCATGTAGAAAACATTTTCAAATGGATTTTGTTTTCCTGTTCTTTTATCGCAGTGCTAACCACTCTGGGCATTGTGCTCTCCGTATTGTTTGAGGCGATTCGCTTCTTTCAGGTCATCACAATTAGCGATTTCCTGCTTGGTTTGCAGTGGAGTCCACAAATGGCAATTCGCGCAGACCAGGTAGGCGCTTCCGGCTCATTTGGCTTTGTGCCGCTGTTGGTTGGCACTTTGCTTATTTCCTTCGTGGCAATGTTCATTGCGGTTCCAATAGGCCTTATGTCCGCCATTTATTTGTCTGAATATGCCAGCCGGCGGTTTCGTGCTATCACCAAACCGGTGCTGGAAATTCTTGCGGGTGTCCCCACCGTGGTTTACGGATTCTTTGCCGCATTAACTGTCGCGCCTTTTATACGCGATTTGGGAGAAAGTCTTGGGCTGACAGTAGCCTCCGAAAGCGCACTGGCTGCTGGCTTGGTAATGGGCATTATGATTATCCCCTTTGTGATGTCACTCTCTGACGACATTATCAGTGCGGTGCCAGACAGCATGCGTGAGGCGTCCTTGGGTATGGGGGCGACCATGAACGAGACGATCCGGAAAGTGCTAATGCCTGCGGCTCTACCCGGTATTGTTGGTGGTATTTTGTTGGCTGTGTCCCGCGCCATTGGAGAAACCATGATTGTGGTTATGGCAGCCGGGTTGTCAGCGAAGTTAACTGTTAACCCGTTGGAGGCCGTTACCACGATTACTGTACAGATCGTCACTTTACTTGTCGGCGATCAAGAATTTGACAGCCCCAAGACCCTGGCGGCTTTCGCTCTGGGTCTGGTGCTATTTTTTGTAACGCTTTCGCTGAATGTGATTGCGCTTTATGTAGTGCGCAAATACCGGGAGCAGTATGACTAAGGACAGGTTCAAGAATACCGCATTGATCCAGGCGTCACTAAAAAAGCGCTACGCGCGTGAGCGGCGCTTCCAGATGTATGGAAAGCTAGCGGTCTTGGCCGGCTTTGTTTTTCTGTTTGTCCTGCTGTTCGATATTGTCAGCAAAGGGACACCCGCGTTTACCCAGCAGCACATCAGCATAGCGGTCAATATTGACGTCGATGCACTGGGAGTCAGCAGCACCGCAAGCCACGACGAAATATCCAAGGCGGATTTCTCGTCGCTAATTAAGTCGTCGTTGAGAGAGATGTTCCCTGATGTGAAGAGTAGGGGAGATAAACGACAGTTGTATCGACTGGTTAGTATCGGGGCTGAATACGACCTGCGGGATAAAGTTCTGGCAGACCCAACCCTGCTCGGTAAAAAGCAGGACATTTGGATGCTGGCGCACTCGCAAGCAGCGAGCTATTTAAAGGGACAGATAACCCGAGTCATCCCTGAAGCTGAGCGTAAAGTGAAGAACCAGCAAATGGACTGGCTGGATCGTTTGCGCGAACAGGGCCGAACAAAATCCTCGTTCAACACCACGTTTTTCACCTATGGAGATTCTCGAGAGCCGGAGTTAGCTGGTATTCGTGCAGCGTTGCAGGGTTCCTTATTCACTCTCATGGTGACATTTCTGCTGGCGTTTCCTATTGGTGTCTTTGCGGCGGTTTATCTGGAAGAGTTTGCGCCACGGAACCGACTGACAGACCTTATCGAAATTAACATTAACAATCTGGCGGCGGTTCCTTCCATTGTATTTGGCCTACTCGGGCTGGCGGTATTTATTAACTTTTTTGAATTGCCCAGATCCGCGCCACTGGTGGGCGGTATCGTACTGTCTCTGATGACCTTGCCAACCATTATTATTACCTCCAGGGCTGCAATACAGGCCGTATCGCCATCAATTCGGGAGGCGGCGCTGGGAGTAGGAGCGTCCAAGTTGCAAACAGTCTTTCACCATGTCCTGCCAGTAGCCATGCCAGGAATCCTAACCGGTTCTATTATCGGTATGGCCCAAGCCCTGGGTGAGTCCGCCCCATTATTAATGATAGGTATGGTGGCGTTTATTATGGATGTCCCGGGCGGAGTGACGGATTCGTCCACTGTATTGCCGGTACAAATTTATCTTTGGGCCGACAGTCCAGAGCGTGGGTTCACTGAAAAGACGTCCGCTGCAATCATGGTACTGATGGGATTTCTGATCCTGATGAATGCGCTGGCTATTATTTTGCGCAAACGATTCGAATTGAAATAGCGTAGTAGGTTAATGATGCAAGGATCTGAAAAAATGAATGCACCGCAATTAATGGCTCACGGGGCGGTGCCCAATGAAGCCGTGGGGCTGGATATTCACGCGCATTCAGATGTTTCCGATTACGAAATTACCGGCAAACCATTCGTTGATAATGCCAAAATGTCGGCACGGAATGTCAACGTATTTTACGGTGAGAAACGCGCCATTATGGATGTTTCGCTGGATGTTGGGGAAAACGAAGTCATTGCGATGATTGGTCCCTCTGGCTGCGGAAAATCTACTTTTTTGCGTTCTCTGAACCGAATGAACGACATCATTCCTATTTGTAAGCTCAAGGGAGATGTTTTTCTGGACGGGGAAAATATTTATGCCGGTAATCAGGATACTGTTCTGCTTCGAGCAAGGGTTGGCATGGTGTTTCAGAAGCCGAACCCATTCCCCAAATCAATCTATGAAAACGTCGCCTATGGGCCAAGAATTCACGGGCTTGCGCACAGCAAGGCAGAGCTTGATGAGATCGTTGAAAAAAGCCTGCGCAGAGCCAGCCTTTGGGATGAGGTAAAGGACGTTCTCGACCAGCCTGGAACCGGCTTGTCAGGAGGACAACAGCAGCGGCTGTGTATTGCTCGCGCTATTGCGGTGAGCCCGGAAGTTATTTTAATGGATGAACCCTGTTCAGCGCTTGACCCGATTGCTACGGCGCGCATTGAAGAGCTGATTGATGAGCTCAAAGAGCGCTTTACCATCGCAATCGTCACCCACTCTATGCAGCAGGCAGCTCGGGTATCCCAGCGCACCGCGTATTTTCACTTGGGAAAGTTGATTGAAGTGGGCGACACAAAACAGGTTTTTACCATGCCTGCTCACGAGTTAACGGAAAACTATATCACTGGGCGTTTCGGTTAGTTGAGCGGCAGTCTATGTACCAATTGTTTTCCACCTTTACCGTGATCTGTCACCAAATCGTCACAAATAATCCTTACTCTTTATCGAGTCCCAACCTTCCTAACTAAACGAGTGTTACTAGAGGAGTACCCTATGAAGCAGTTAATGAGTGTGGCGGTAGCCGCGGTTGTAGTTGGTATCAGTGGTTCTGTGCAGGCATCGGTATCCGACGCAGAGTGGGAACAGTTCAAGTCGCAGTTCGCCGACATGGCTTCGCGGGTGCAGGCATTGGAAGCAGAAAACGCCGCTCTGAAGCAGCAGGATACATTGCCACTAGAGAACCTTTCCCAGCTGCAGTCCGATGTTGCAACGCTGCAGTCTCAAAACAAAGCGTCTTCCTGGTCAGAGCAGGTCAAGATAAAGGGTGACTTTCGTTATCGCTATGAGGCTATCGATGTGGAAGACAGGGATAGTCGAGAGCGCAACCGAATTCGTGCCAGAGTGGCCATAGCTGCGCAGCTTCCGAGTGACACTGAAGTCGGTATCGGATTCGCTACTGGTGGCGATGATCCCGTATCAACTAACCAGACTCTTGGCGGCGGCGGCAGTACTAAAGACGTTCGCCTCGACAAAGCTTACTTTAAATGGAACGCCACAGCAGGACTTTATGTACAGGCTGGTAAGTTTTCTAACCCACTCTACAAGCCCCAGAAGAGCAGCCTGCTGTGGGACGGAGATTGGCGCCCGGAGGGCATCGGTGCCGGCTGGGCTGCAGAACACCTATTTGCAGCATTTATGGGTAACTGGCTGGAGAGCGACACCAAAAACCGCAACGACACATTCTCCTACAGCTTGCAGGGCGGCACAAAATTCAGTTTGGGTGAGGCAAAGCTGACTGCGGCACTGGCCTATCACAACTTCCCAACGCGCGGAGCCACACCGTTTTATGGTGACGATGACGATCCTGACTTTTTTGGGAACAGCTCTGTAGCTGGTGTTTATCTTTACGACTATGAAATGCTCGAGGTTGGCGCAGATCTGGCGATGAATGTGTTTGATATGCCGCTGAGTATTTACGCCAATTATGTGAATAATCAGGATGCCGATGACTATAACTCCGGTTGGTTGGCAGGCATCAGCCTTGGCAAGGCCAGCGGCAAGGGCACCTGGGGTGTCGGCTATCAGTACCGGGACCTGGAAGCGGACGCAGTTTTAGGCCTGCTCAGTGATTCCGACTTCGCTGGGGGCGGTACTGATGGTAAAGGCCATATCCTCTCGGGCGCCTACGGTATCAATAAACAATGGAGCCTGGGGCTTACCTGGTTTCTTGACAATGAAGCCGGCGAAAAAAATCTGGCTGATCGGGGCGGCGCCATTAGCTACGATCGCATCATGCTGGACACCAAGTTCAAGTACTAGCGCTGGTATCTTGGAACTTAAATGGGTTCGCCCCAGGGCGTTGTTGATGTCACGGATACGCGGTGCGACAGCGTCCTGTTCAGGTTTTGATCGTCCTTTTAGGTCGGGTGCCGCAATCGGTTAATTTTTGTGTCTGAATTTTTACCGTAACAGTTGCAATGCCCGTTTTGTCCCTTATAATGCGCGCATCTGGCCTAGCCAGGTTGTTATGTCCCGTTCGTCTAGTGGTCCAGGACCCCGCCCTTTCACGGCGGTAACAGGGGTTCGAACCCCCTACGGGATACCATATTTAAGAAACCCGGCTTTGCCGGGTTTTTTTATGCCTAGCGAAAGGGCTACACTCCCATATTGGATAAAGCAAAGGACACAGTCTCCATGAGCCGTTTCTGGAGTGACCTGGCAAACAAGCTGACACCTTATGTCCCCGGCGAACAGCCCACGGGCAAACAGCTGGTGAAGCTCAATACCAATGAGAATCCCTACGAGCCGTCGCCGGGTGTGCTGAAGGCTATAGCCGCCACCACCGGCGACAGCCTCAGGCGGTATCCTGATCCCGACTCCTCTCAGTTGCGAGCAGCCTATGCCGAAAGGGAAGGCCTGGCTGCAGGTCAGGTGTTTTTGGGCAACGGCTCTGACGAAGTGTTAGCTCACACTTTTCAGGCATTGCTCAAGCATTCGCGGCCCCTGTTGTTTCCCGACATCAGCTACAGTTTCTACCCGGTGTGGTGCAAGTTGTATGAGGTGCCGTATCGCACCGTTCCATTGACAGAGGACTTTCGGGTCGATGTTGATGCCTACGCTGGCGACAATGGTGGCATCCTGATCCCTAATCCCAATGCGCCTACTGGGGTGCTACTGCCGCTGGAAAAGATAGAGCGCCTGCTCGCTAACAACCCTGATTCCGTGGTTGTTATCGATGAAGCATATATCGATTTTGGTGGCACGTCGGCCACCACACTCATCGGCCAATACGACAACCTGCTGGTGATTCAAACCGCTTCCAAGTCGAGATCTCTCGCCGGATTGCGCGTAGGTGTGGCCTTTGGTTCTGTTGATCTGATAGACGGGCTGGTCAGGGTGAAAGACTCTTTCAACTCCTATCCTATGGATGTCGTGGCCCAGCAGGCAGCGCTGGCATCTTTAGCCGATGAATCCTGGTTTCTCAATGGCTGTCAGCAGGTCATGGACACTCGTGAGAGAGTTTCAGAGCGGATGCGGGCGATGGGTTTTGATGTCTTACCCTCCGCCGCTAACTTCATCTTTAGTCGACATCCGGCGCATAGTGCAGAGGCACTTTTTTGCGCACTGCGTGACCGGGGTATTATCGTTCGCTACTTCGACAAACCGCGAATTAGTGAGTTCCTGCGAATCAGTATAGGCACCGACGAAGCCATGAATATGCTATTAAATGCCCTTGAGGAGATACTCAACTGAGCCGCGCTCTCTTTTGGGCTGGGATTGAGGTCGCGTATTAAAGCTTTTTCAGCACGACGCTACCAATGGAGTAGCCTGCGCCGAACGAGCACAATACGCCCAGATCTCCACTGATCAGGTCGGCGCGATGTTTGTGAAAAGCAATAACCGAACCTGCTGAGCTGGTGTTGGCATATTCATCCAGAATGGTTGGGGATTCGTCTGCCGTAGCCTCTCGTCCCAGAACTCGCTTGGAGATCAACAGGTTCATGCTCAGGTTAGCCTGGTGCAGCCACATGCGTTTGAGCTGATCCGGGTTGATGCTCAGCTTCTCCAATTGACCGGAAATTTGGCTCGCAACGGCAGGGCACACTTCCTTGAAAACCTTGCGGCCTTCCTGCACGAACAATTTGTCTATCTGGCCGACACCGGATTCATCACCACGATTCAAGAAACCAAAATTGTTACGAATATTATTTGAATAAATGGTTTGTAATTTGCTGTCTACGATCAAGAATTGCTCACCGGATTCAGCGCTATCAGTTCGCTCGACGATAACCGCGGTGCATACGTCACCGAAAATAAAATGCGAATCACGGTCCTGGAAGTTTAGGTGACCACTGCAAATTTCCGGATTTAACATCAGTACGCAGCGAGCACTCCCCGAAGAAACCATGTCTCGGGCCTGTTGGATACCGAAGGTGGCTGAAGAGCAGGCGACATTCATATCGAAGCCATAGCCCTCAATGCCTAAAGCATCCTGAATTTCTACTGCAATGGCGGGGTAGGCGCGCTGCAGGTTGGAACAGGCGACAATGACCGCGTCTATGTCAGCGGCGGTCTTGCCTGCTTGCGACATTGCTTCGAGTGCGGCAGTTACGGCCATCTCGCACTGTATAGATTGAGTATCATTTGGTCGATCAGGGAGACTGGGTACCATTCGCGCTGGATCAAGAATCCCTTCTTTGTCCATCACGTAGCGAGACTTGATGCCTGATGCTTTCTCAATAAATTCAGCTGATGAGGGGTCTAAAGCAGGCATTTCGCCGACTGCGATCGCATCTGCGTTGTCACGATTATGTGCTTCAACGTAGGCATTGTAGGACTGAACCAACTCTTCATTGCTAATAGATTGGCTGGGTGTGTAAAGGCCTGTACCGCTGATAACAATGTCGTTCATGGAGCCTTCCTGATATTTCGATGCAATAAAAAAGCCGCTCAGGCGGCTTTTTGATGAAAGTGACCCGCTTAGTCGAGATTATCTCCTGACACAGGGGCGGCTACAAGAACCCTATTAGCGTTTATCAATTTCAGTGTAGTCTCGTTGGGTGTGACCCGTGTAAAGCTGACGAGGGCGCCCGATACGGTAGCTACCACTGATCATCTCGTGCCAGTGTGCAATCCAGCCTACCGTGCGTCCAACGGCAAAAATGACGGTAAACATGCTGGTGGGAATCCCGATAGCCTTGAGGATAATGCCGGAATAAAAATCAACGTTGGGGTAAAGCTTTCTTTCGATGAAGTATTCATCTTCCAGCGCAATTTCTTCGAGCCGTTTGGCAATGGCCAATAAAGGGTCCTCTTCGAGGCCCAATTCAGCCAAAACATCATCTGCAGCCTCTTTCATTACTTTGGCGCGAGGATCGAAGTTTTTGTAGACCCGGTGCCCAAAGCCCATGAGGCGGAAGGGGTCTTCCTTATCCTTGGCGCGCGCAACGAACTCGTCAATACGGGAGACATCACCGATTTCTTCCAGCATATCCAGCACAGCCTCGTTAGCGCCTCCGTGTGAGGGGCCCCATAGGGCAGCAATACCAGCAGCAATGCAGGCGAAGGGGTTGGCGCCGGAGGAACCTGCCAGTCGCACCGTCGATGTGGACGCGTTTTGCTCATGATCAGCGTGCAGCAGGAAGATACGGTCCATGGCCTTGGCCAGAACCGGGCTGACGTTGCTTTTCTCGCAGGGCACGCCAAACATCATGTGAAGAAAGTTTTCAGCGTAGCTCATGCTGTTATCGGGGTACATGAAAGGCTGACCGATTGAGAATTTGTAGCTCATTGCTGCGATAGTTGGCATTTTGGCTATCAGGCGAAAGGCAGCAATTTCGCGGCTGCGCTCATCAGAAATATCCAGCGAGTCATGGTAAAAGGCAGAGAGTGCGCCAACCACGCCACACATAATGGCCATCGGGTGGGAATCACGACGGAAGCCGTTGAAAAAATGGGCTAGTTGTTCGTGAACCATGGTATGGCTGGTGACAGTGCGGACAAACGACTCTTTTTCTTCTTCAGAGGGAAGTTCACCGTAAAGAAGCAGGTAGCAGGTCTCAAGATAGTCGGAGTGCTCGGCCAGCTGTTCAATGGGGTAGCCGCGGTGCAACAGGACGCCTTTGCCGCCATCGATATAGGTAATCTGTGATTCGCAAGCGGCGGTAGAGACAAAACCCGGATCGTAAGTGAACAAGCCCTGCCCGGTGAGGCTGCCCACATCTACAACGTCTGGCCCCAGCGTCCCTGAATAAATCGGTAGGTCAATAGCCTCGTCAATTCCATCGATAGAAAGAGTGGCTTTTTTGTCGCTCATAAAGGGGTCCTGCTTGATATATCTATGGGGTGCTCACTATAAAGTCTCAATGCTTTTTGTCAATCGGCCTAAGGCTAAAGTCGGCTATCTTGCGAGCGAAAAGACGCTAAAATCCAGGAACCGGTTTTTAGATGATCGCCGAAGATGGAAACAAATCAATTTATCTCGACAAACTCGATCTCAAGTTTGTAATTGATACGCT
Source organism: Candidatus Seongchinamella marina (assembly GCF_026262685.1). Classification (NCBI taxonomy): domain Bacteria; kingdom Pseudomonadati; phylum Pseudomonadota; class Gammaproteobacteria; order Cellvibrionales; family Halieaceae; genus Seongchinamella; species Candidatus Seongchinamella marina. The sequence continues at coordinate 437,099 of NZ_SHNP01000002.1, read as the reverse complement.
AAGTCCTTATAATTTCGCGCGTTTTAACTGCTCACTCTTTTTAAGCTGAGTGATCTGCAGCAGGCAGCTAAGCCGTACACACTTATCGCCTATTGGCATCAATGATGGTATCCAAAGTGAAAGATAATCGCCCCGTTAATCTGGACATCGGCACCATGCGACTTCCTATCACCGCGTGGGCGTCGATTACCCACCGCGCCACTGGCGTGATCCTTTTCGTCGGCATGGGCATTTTGCTCTGGCTGCTGGATACCAGTCTCGCCGGCCCGGAAGGATTCGCGTTCGTGCAGGAAAGTTTGGGCGGTTTCGTTGCCAAGTTTGTGATCTGGGGACTGGTCACGGCCCTGATTTATCACTCTCTGGCCGGTGTTAAACACTTAATCATGGATTTTGGGGTGGGGGAAACAATGGAAGGAGGCATTCTTGGTGCCCGGATCGTCATCGCCCTGTCTGTCGTGCTCTCTCTGCTTACGGTGATCTGGATATGGTAAAGTCAGTAACAAGTTTTGGTCGTTCCGGCCTGTCAGATTGGCTCCTGCAGCGCGTTAGTGGTGTCATTCTTCTTGCTTATGCAATTTGCCTTGGCGGCACTCTCGTCATCGGTGTTAATTACGCCCAGTGGCAAGCTATGTTTGCAAGTACGGGCATGCGCGTCTTCACATTGCTGGCCATTTTGTCCCTCGCAGCGCACGCATGGATCGGCATGTGGGCCGTTGGAACCGACTACTTGACTGAGCGCATGTTGGGCACCAAAGGAAATATATTGCGTTTGGCTTTTCAAATTGGTTGCAGTCTGGCGATCTTTGTTTATGTGATCTGGGGAACCCAGATCCTCTGGGGTTAAAACATTATGTCCGGAATTCGTACTCTTTCATTCGACGGCGTTATCGTCGGTGGCGGCGGAGCTGGTATGCGCGCAGCCTTGCAACTTGCCCAGTCTGGTTACAAGACGGCGGTAATCTCCAAGGTTTTTCCCACTCGTTCTCACACCGTTTCCGCTCAGGGTGGCATCACCTGTGCCATTGCCAGTGCTGACCCCAACGACGATTGGCGCTGGCATATGTATGACACCGTCAAGGGTTCCGATTACATCGGTGACCAGGATGCGATCGAGTACATGTGCTCGGTGGGCCCAGAGGCCGTTTTCGAGCTGGAGCACATGGGGCTTCCGTTCTCTCGCACCGAGGAAGGACGCATTTATCAGCGTCCTTTTGGCGGCCAGTCAAAAGGCCCCGATGATCCGACCCAGGCGGCCCGTACCTGCGCCGCAGCTGATCGCACCGGCCACGCTCTGTTGCATACCCTTTACCAGGGCAACATGAAGAACAACACAGTCTTCTTTAACGAGTGGTATGCCACTGATATCGTTAAGAACCAGGATGGAGCCGTGGTTGGCGTCATTGCAATTTGCATGGAAACGGGCGAGACGGTCTACGTCAAGTCCAAGGCAACCGTCTTCGCCACTGGCGGCGCGGGTCGCATCTATGCGTCTACTACCAACGCACACATCAATACCGGTGATGGCATCGGGATGGCGCTGCGAGCTGGCTTCCCGGTTCAGGACATTGAGATGTGGCAGTTCCACCCCACTGGAATCGCCGGTGCAGGTACTCTGGTGACAGAGGGCTGTCGCGGTGAGGGTGGTTACCTGATCAATAAGGATGGTGAGCGCTTCATGGAGCGTTACGCACCTAATGCCAAGGACCTTGCCGGTCGCGACGTGGTGGCGCGTTCAATGGTACTGGAAATCCTGGAGGGCAGGGGTTGTGGTCCTGAAGGCGACCATGTTTACCTCAAACTGGATCATCTGGGCGAAGATGTTCTTGAGTCCCGTCTGCCGGGTATTCTCGAGCTGTCTCGTACCTTTGCCCATGCCGACCCCATTAAAGAGCCCATCCCCGTTGTGCCCACCTGTCACTACATGATGGGCGGCATACCAACCAATGTGAACGGACAAGCGCTGACGGTCGATGCGAACGGTAACGATCAAATTATTCCCGGGCTTTACGCTTGTGGTGAGGTCGCTTGCGTGTCCGTCCATGGCGCTAACCGCCTCGGCGGTAATTCTTTACTCGACCTGGTAGTCTTCGGTCGCGCCTCCGGGCTTTATATCGAGAACGCCCTGCGCGACGGCATCGAAATGCGTGACGCGTCAGAGTCTGACCTGGAAGCTGCCACGGCCCGCCTCGATAAACTCAACAGCACCGATGCCACTGAGAATGTTGCCGATCTGCGCAAGGAACTGCAAAACACGATGCAGAATCACTTCGGCGTATTCCGTAATGCAGAGTTCATGCAAGAAGGCATAAAGAAACTGGCTGGACTGCGTGAGCGTATTGAAAACGTTGGTCTGGCTGACAAGAGCATGGTGTTTAATACGGCGCGTATCGAGGCGCTGGAGTTGCACAATTTACTGGAAGTGGCGGAAGCCACAGCGATTACAGCCGAAGAGCGCAAAGAGAGCCGCGGGGCACATGCCCGTGAAGATTTCCAAGACCGCGATGACGAAAACTGGTTGTGCCATTCCATGTACTACCCAGCAGACAAGAGCGTTGGCAAGCGTGGCGTAAACTTTGAACCCAAAACCGTTGATACATTCCAGCCCAAGGCTCGGGTTTATTAAGAGGCAGAAGAAATGTTGCAAGTCAGTATCTACCGCTACAATCCCGAAACGGACGCCGAACCGTCCATGCAGGATTTCCAGATCGATACCAGCGGCAAGGATCTAATGGTTCTCGATGTGCTTGAACTGATCAAGGCGCAAGACACCACGGTGGGTTACCGTCGCTCATGTCGGGAGGGCGTTTGTGGCTCCGATGGTCTGAATATGAACGGTAAAAATGGTCTAGCCTGTATCACTCCGCTGTCCGAGACAGTTAAGAGTAACAAGCTGGTGATTCGCCCTCTGCCGGGTTTGCCCGTGATCCGCGATCTGGTGGTTGATATGGGTATGTTTTACGCCCAGTACGAAAAAGTGCAGCCCTATTTACAGAATGACACCCCGGCCCCTTCCATTGAGCGCCTCCAGACTCCCGAAGACCGGGCAAAGCTGGACGGTCTTTATGAGTGCATTCTTTGTGCATGTTGCTCTACCGCGTGCCCGTCATTCTGGTGGAACCCTGATCGTTTTATTGGCCCATCTGGCTTGTTGCAGGCATATCGCTTCCTGGCAGACAGCCGCGATAATGCGACTGATGAGCGCTTGGCCCAGTTGGATGACCCTTTCAGTGTATTCCGCTGCCACGGCATTCAAAATTGCGTCAACGTATGTCCCAAGGGCTTGAATCCGACCAAAGCAATCGGTCACATACGTAACATGCTTCTTACTCGGGCCACTTAAAACATTTAAGTTGCCTTAAGTTTATGCAATAAGTGATTGAAAATATTACATATTTATTAGTTGAAACATGCCGCTGAAACCCAGCGGCAAACTTGTTTTAAGTGACTCGGCCACGTTCTTGTCGGCATGTGGGTCGGGTGACTGCTAGACTTCGGATTTATCGGCCCAATGTTGGGCACCCAACCCCTATTCCGGAAGGGCTGAAATGCAAGAAAGCTCTATGGAACTCCTGTGGCGGAGTTCTCACATTGCAGGTGGTAACGCCACCTACGTTGAAGATCTTTACGAGTCCTATCTCAAGGACCCCAATGGTGTGCCCGAACAGTGGCGCGACTATTTCGACAAGTTGCCCCTGGTGGAATCAGACTTCGTTCATACCGAGGATATTCCCCACTCAGTAGTCCGCGATCGCTTCGCCCAAATCAGCAAAATGCGGGTGCGCACTGAAGCGACCGTCGCTCACGACTCTCAGGCTACCGAGTATGAGCGCAAGCAGGTTAGTGTGGTGCAATTGATCTCTGCGTATCGGCAGAGGGGACACCAGAAAGCGGACCTTGATCCCCTGGGTATCGCTGAACGTGAGCATGTGCGTGACCTCGAGCTTTCGTTTCACGAGCTATCGCAAGCCGACTATGAGACTGTTTTTCAGACGGGCAGCCTGCATATAGGCAAAGCAGATGCCACTTTGGGAGAAATCCACGACGCGTTGGAGAGAACCTACTGCAAATCCATCGGCGCTGAGTTCATGCACATCGTTAACACTGACGAACGCCATTGGATTATGACTCGCATGGAGTCGGTGCGCAGTGCGCCCGATTTCGGCCGGGAAGTGCAGCTCACTCTGCTGCGACACCTGATCAACGCAGAAGGCCTGGAAAAATCGCTGGGATCGAAGTACCCGGGTACGAAGCGCTTCGGTCTGGAGGGTGGCGAAAGCTTGATTCCAATGCTGGAAGAAATGATTCAGCGCTCAGGCAACCACGGCGTGCAGGAAATCGTTATTGGTATGGCTCACCGGGGCCGCTTGAATGTATTGATCAATGTACTCGGTAAGAATCCTTCAGAGCTGTTCGATGAATTTGAAGGCAAAGTTGAGTACGAAACCTCTGGTGATGTGAAGTACCACCAGGGTTTCTCTTCCAATGTGATGACCGCTGGCGGGGAACTCCACCTGGCTCTGGCGTTTAATCCCTCGCACCTGGAAATTGTGTCGCCCGTAGTCGAGGGCTCAGTGCGCGCCCGGCAGGAGCGGCGCAAGGATGAAAATGGCGAGCTCGTTACGCCTATTGTGATTCACGGTGACGCTGCCTTTGCCGGTCAGGGGGTCGTGATGGAAACATTCCAGATGTCCCAGACGCGTGCTTACAAGACGGGCGGCACCATCCACATTGTGCTCAATAATCAGGTAGGGTTTACGACTCACAAGCGTGAAGACGCGCGTTCTACCGAATACTGCACCGACGTTGCCAAGATGGTGCAGGCGCCGATTTTTCATGTCAACGCCGACGATCCAGAGGCGGTCCTGTTTGTGACTCAAATGGCCGTCGATTATCGAACCGAGTTCAGGAAAGACGTTGTCATTGATTTGATTTGTTATCGACGTCGCGGTCATAACGAAGCGGACGAACCTTCCGTGACGCAACCTTTGATGTACCAGACTATCCGCAAACACAAGACTACGCGCGATTTGTACGCGGCCAAACTAGTTGGCATTGGTGCAGTGACAGAGGAAGAAGATAAGTACCTGGTTGACCGGTATCGCGAGTCCCTGGACAGGGGAGAGCCGCTGGTGAGCAGCCTGGTCAGCAAGCCCAACAAAACATTGTATGTAGATTGGTCTCCTTATATCGGTCATGTATGGACCGATGAAGCCGATACCACGATCGATATTCATAAGCTGCAAACTTTGGCTCACGATATCAATGTGCCGCCGGATAACTTTCCGATTCAGCGCCAGGTCGCTAAAATTCTTGAGGACAGGCGGAAGATGGGAGCAGGGGCCGCGCCAATCAACTGGGGCTTCGCTGAGACCATGGCTTATGCCAGCGTGTTGGAGGCAGGATACCCTGTGCGTCTGACCGGGCAAGATGTGGGTCGCGGTACTTTCTCTCACCGTCATGCGGTCCTGCACAACCAGAAAGAAGAAGGCAGTTATATCCCACTGCAACACGTGTCAAAGGACCAGGCTTCCTTTGATATTTACGATTCTCTACTTTCAGAAGAAGCTGTACTGGCTTTTGAGTATGGCTATGCCACAACTTTGCCTCAGGGCCTGGTGATATGGGAGGCTCAGTTTGGTGACTTTGCCAATGGCGCCCAGGTGGTGATCGATCAGTTTATTACCAGCGGTGAGCACAAGTGGCAGCGTCTTTGCGGTTTGACTATGCTGTTGCCTCACGGTTACGAGGGGCAGGGGCCAGAGCATTCGTCGGCACGTCTGGAGCGTTTTTTACAACTTTGTGCCGAGCATAATATTCAGGTGTGTGTACCTACAACACCTGCGCAGGTGTTTCACATGCTGCGCCGACAGGCCATTCGTCCTTTGCGCAAGCCATTGGTGGTGATGTCTCCCAAGAGCCTGCTGCGTCACAAGGAAGCAGTGTCGACGGTCGAAGATCTGGCCGAAGGACAGTTCTATAACGTTCTGGACGAGTCCGATGACCTGGATAAGACCAAAGTCACGCGCGTGGTCATTTGTAGCGGTAAAGTCTACTACGACTTACGAGCCGCGCGCAGAACTCGAAACATCGACGATATCGCTATTATTCGGATGGAACAGCTTTATCCCTTCCCGGAAGGGGATTTGCTGAATGTGCTGCAGCATTACCCGAGCTTGAAAGAAGCAGTGTGGTGTCAGGAAGAACCCATGAATCAGGGTGCCTGGTACTCCAGTCAGCATCATATGCGTCGAGCGTTGGCCAACCACAAGAAAGAGGCTTATCTGCACTTTGTTGGCAGAGAAGGCTCAGCGTCAAGTGCGGCGGGTTATATGGCTCTACATTTGGAACAACTTGAATCATTTATCAACCAAGCCCTGGCACCTGAGGTGCCGCGGTAGTCATAGCGCGAAGGAATACTTATGGCGATTGAAATTAAGGCTCCGGCTTTTCCCGAGTCGGTAGCAGATGGCGAAGTAGCAGCCTGGCACAAGCAGGAAGGTGAGGCCGTTTCTCGCGATGAACTTATTGTCGAAATTGAGACCGACAAAGTGGTGATGGAAGTCGTTGCACCTGAGGATGGCGTGCTGGCAAAAATGCATGTTCAGGAAGGTGACACCATTGCAAGCGAGCAACTGCTGGCGACTTTGGAGCAGGGCGTCGCTGTTGCCACGCCAGCTGCAGAGGATTCTACTGCAGAGGTTCCTGCCATTGATGCTGCGGCTCAGGAAGATGTCGCGGCCTTGTTGGGTCCCGCTGCCAGACAATTAGTGGAAGAACATCAGCTGGATATCGGCAAAATCGCGGGCACCGGCAAGAACGGACGAATCACCAAAGAAGATATCTTAAAACACATGAAAGACACCGCCAGTGCCGCGCCAGTTACCGCCGCACCAGTGCCAGAGCCGGCCGCAGTGCCCGATGTTCCATTAGCACCCACTGGAGAGAGGGTAGAGAAACGGGTTCCCATGACCCGGATGCGGGCGAAAATTGCAGAGCGCTTGCTCAATGCCACCCAGGAAACAGCCATGCTGACGACCTTTAACGAGGTTAATATGGCGCCGATGATGGCCTTGCGCAGCAAGTACAGAGAAAAATTCGAGAAAGCGCATAACGGCACCCGCCTCGGGTTCATGGGTATGTTTGTAAAAGCGGCCTGTGAAGCGTTGAAGCGATACCCCGAAGTGAATGCCTCCATAGACGGTAACGATGTTGTTTATCACGGCTATCAGGATATTGGTGTCGCGGTCTCTACCGAAGGAGGTCTGGTTGTGCCAGTGCTGCGTGATGCTGACTTTATGAGCGTCGCCGATGTGGAAGCTGCAATCCGCGATATGGGCTTGCGTGCACGTGATAATAAACTGACCATTGAGGACATGACCGGAGGTACCTTTACCGTCACGAACGGAGGCGTTTTTGGCTCATTGATGTCTACGCCTATCCTCAATCCTCCGCAGACGGGCATCTTGGGTATGCACAAGATACAGGAGCGTCCCATGGCCGTTAATGGTGAGGTGGTGATATTGCCGATGATGTACTTGGCATTGTCTTATGACCATCGCCTGGTCGATGGCAAGAGCGCAGTGCAATTCCTGGTGGCCGTCAAAGACCTGATCGAGGACCCGGCACGCATCCTGCTGCAGCTGTGATACAAATTGCATCCACTCAGGCCATGGCCGCGAGTGCATATTTAATTTTTAACGGGAATGAACATGTCTGATAAATTCGATGTAGTGGTCATTGGCGCTGGGCCGGCTGGCTATGTGGCTGCCATCAAGGCAGCGCAACTGGGCCTATCTACTGCCTGCGTCGAGCAGTGGTTGGATGACAAGGGGAAGGTTCGTTTAGGCGGCACCTGCCTGAATGTTGGCTGTATCCCGTCTAAAGCGTTGCTGGACTCAAGCCAGAAATATCATGAAGCAGTGTCCGACTTCAGTGTACATGGTATTAGCGTGGGTGAGACCACAATCGATGTGCCCGCGATGTTAGAGCGTAAAGACAAGATTGTTGACCAATTGACAGGCGGTGTGGCCGGACTGTTCAAACACAACGGCGTGACGCCTGTTGCTGGCACGGGCAAGGTGCTGGCCGGCGCGAAGGTCGAAGTAACCGATAAGGATGGCAACGTACAGGTTCTGGAAGCGGACAATGTCATCATTGCCGCAGGATCACTCCCCGTAAATATTCCTCCCGCACCTGTAAATGGCGACACCATTGTTGATTCAACCGGTGCTCTGGAGTTTCAGGCTATACCCGAGCGCCTTGGCGTTATTGGTGCAGGGGTAATCGGACTGGAGCTGGGCAGTGTCTGGGGACGTTTGGGTGCTGAAGTGGTTGTGCTGGAGGCCCTGGATGACTTCCTGCCCATGATGGATGCCCAGATTTCCAAAGAAACTGCAAAGATATTAAAAAAGCAGGGTTTGGATATACGTCTTGGCGCGCGGGTTACCGCTTCCGAGGTCAAGGACGGTAAAGTGTTAGTGTCCTACTCTTCTGCCGATGGTGAGCACAGTGAAACCTTCGATAAATTAATTGTGGCAGTCGGTCGCCGACCGCGCTCCGAAGAACTGTTTTCCACCGACAGCGGTCTGACGCTTGATGAAAGAGGCTTCATTTTCGTTAATGAATTTTGTGAAACCGAGGCGCCTCATGTTTATGCGGTAGGTGATGTAGTCCGCGGGCCAATGCTTGCTCATAAGGGCTCGGAAGAAGGTGTTATGGTCGCGGAGCGAATTGCCGGAAAACCAGCGCAATTGAATTACGATTGTATTCCTTCAGTGGTATATACCCATCCTGAGGTAGCGGCAGTGGGTAAGACTGAGCAGCAGCTAAAGGCCGAGGGCGTGCCTTACAAGTCTGGCACCTTTCCGTTTGTCGCCAGCGGCAGGGCACTCGCTGCTAATGATTCCGATGGCCTGGTCAAGTTGTTGGCCCACGAAGAGACCGATCGAATCCTGGGCTGTCATATTGTCGGCCCCTCAGCCGCTGATCTGGTTCAGCAGGTCGTTATTGCCATGGAGTTTGGTTCCAGTGCAGAGGATCTGGCGCTGACCGTGTTCGGTCATCCCACATTATCCGAGGCGGTTCACGAAGCTGCACTGGCAGTGGACGGGCATGCAATTCACATCGCCAACAGGAAGAAACGTAAGTAAACTTCGCTCGCGCGCGTAAATCAAAAATAATCGCCAGCATTCGCGAGTAACCAAGGGGCTTCTTGCAGCTAAGTCGCAAAAGCCGAAACTAGAGCAGCAATAGCTATTTTAAAAAACAGGACAACACATGAATCTTCATGAGTACCAGGGCAAGCAACTGTTTGCCGACTACGGATTGCCGGTTTCTAAAGGGTATGCGGTTGATACTCCACTGGAAGCGGCAGAAGCGGCCGATTTGATTGGTGGCGACATGTGGGTAGTAAAAGCCCAGGTGCACGCCGGTGGTCGCGGCAAGGCTGGCGGAGTGAAGCTGGTTAAGACCAAAGATGAAATTCGCGAGTTTGCCTCGAACTGGCTGGGCAAGAACCTGGTGACCTACCAGACTGATGAGAACGGCCAGCCGGTCAGCAAGATTCTGGTTGAGTCCTGCACTGATATTGCAGAAGAGTTATATCTGGGCGCAGTTGTCGATCGTTCTTCTCGCCGCATTGTTTTCATGGCCTCCACTGAAGGTGGCGTAGAAATTGAAACCGTTGCAGAAGAAACTCCAGAAAAGATTCTTCGCGCTACCGTTGATCCCCTGGTGGGTCCGCAACCCTATCAGGGACGTGAATTGGCTTTCCAGTTGGGTCTGGCAGGCGAGCAGATTAAACAGTTCGTGAAAATTTTCATGGGCCTTGCGCAGATGTTTATCGATAAGGATCTCGCACTCATTGAAATTAACCCGCTGGTGATCACAGACGAAGGTAATCTTCACTGCCTGGACGCCAAACTGGGAGTCGATAGCAATGCCCTGTATCGCCAGCCTCAATTGCGCGAGATGCACGACCCTTCGCAGGATGATGAGCGCGAGTCGCATGCGGCGCAGTGGGAACTCAACTATGTAGCCCTTGACGGCAACATTGGTTGCATGGTCAACGGCGCAGGCCTGGCCATGGGTACCATGGACATCGTTGCCTTACACGGCGGCTTCCCCGCCAATTTCCTGGACGTGGGCGGCGGTGCCACCAAAGAGCGTGTCTCTGAAGCGTTTAAGATCATTCTTTCAGACGACAATGTTAAGGCGGTGCTCATCAATATCTTCGGCGGCATTGTTCGCTGTGACCTCATTGCAGAGGGTGTTATTGGGGCGGTTGAAGAGATCGGTGTTGAAGTGCCGGTTGTTGTGCGCCTTGAGGGCAATAACGCGGAACTGGGCCAAAAAGTATTGGCCGACAGTGGTTTAAATATTATTGCCGCCACCAGCCTCACAGACGCTGCTCAGCAGGCAGTTAAAGCAGCAGGAGGAGCGGCATAATGAGCGTTCTCATAGACAAAAATACCAAGGTTATCTGCCAGGGCTTCACTGGTTCACAGGGCACTTTCCACTCAGAGCAGGCTATCGAATACGGCACGAAGATGGTCGGTGGTGTGACCCCCGGTAAAGGCGGGCAGGAACATCTTGGCTTGCCCGTTTTTAACACCGTTGTCGAAGCCGTGGCAGCGACTGGCGCAGATGCGTCTGTGATTTACGTTCCGGCACCGTTTTGTAAGGATTCAATCCTGGAAGCGGCCAATGGTGGCGTAAAGCTGATTGTGTGCATTACCGAGGGAATTCCAACACTTGATATGCTCGAAGCAAAGGTTAAGTGTGATGAGTTGGGTGTACGACTGGTTGGGCCTAATTGTCCCGGAGTCATTACTCCCGGTGAGTGCAAGATCGGTATCATGCCCGGCCATATTCACCTGCCCGGCAAGGTAGGCATTGTATCGCGCTCTGGCACCCTGACCTACGAAGCGGTTAAGCAGACCACTGACGCAGGCTACGGGCAATCGACTTGCGTAGGCATAGGTGGCGATCCCATACCGGGTTCTAATTTCATCGATATTCTGGAGATGTTCCAGAATGACCCTGCTACCGAAGCTATCGTTATGATTGGTGAAATTGGTGGTACCGCGGAAGAGGAAGCAGCGGCCTACATTAAGGCTAACGTGACCAAGCCGGTGGTGTCCTACATTGCCGGTGTGACAGCGCCCAAAGGCAAGCGCATGGGACATGCTGGCGCGATTATTTCCGGTGGTAAGGGAACGGCGGATGAGAAGTTTGCAGCCCTGGAAGACGCCGGTGTAAAGACCGTTCGCTCGCTGGCTGAAATCGGCACTGCTTTAGGTGAGATTACCGGCTGGTAATTGCAGCTTTAAAGGCGCGACATGTTAAAAGGGCTCATTGTAAGATGAGCCCTTTTTCGTTGCTGCTGAACCCGAAACCCGTTCATTTGGTCATCACCGGCTTGACCATTTAAGCCGCTGATTTCCCGTTGCCGCCCTTGAAATCACTTTAACTGACCCCCATATCTGCGTTACAGAGAATTCCTATTCAATTTCAATGAGTTAGCAACAGAGGTTAACAAATGACTGCCGATGTAAAAAAGGAAACCATGGGCTTCCAGACTGAGGCGAAGCAACTGCTTCACCTGATGATTCACTCTCTCTATTCCAATCAAGAGATCTTTCTGCGTGAGCTGATCTCCAATGCGTCAGACGCAATCGATAAGCTGCGCTTCGCGGCCTTGGCAGATGAATCACTGCTGGAAGGACAAGGGGATTATCAGGTCCAGGTCGATGTCGACAAAGAAGCGGGAACGATCACGATTGCCGATAACGGCATCGGCATGAACCGGGACGAGGTGGTTGAGCACCTGGGCACCATTGCCAAGTCTGGAACCGCCGCTTTTATGGAGAACCTGACCGGCGACCAGCAGAAGGACTCCCAACTCATAGGCCAGTTTGGCGTTGGCTTCTACTCTGCTTTCATCGTTGCTGACCGGGTAGCGGTTCATACCCGAAAGGCCGGAGACGCTTCCGACCTTGGAGTAGTGTGGGAATCCCATGGGGAATCCGAATTTTCGGTTGAGGCCAAGGACAAAGAGGCACGTGGAACCAGCATTACCTTGTTTCTGAAGGAGGGCAGTGAGGAGTTCGCAGAGGACTATCGTGTTCGCAGCGTAATTAAGAAGTATTCCGATCACATCTCGGTGCCAGTGATAATGCTCAAGCCTAGTGTGCCCGCCGCCGAAGATGAAGGGGAAGAGGTGACTGAAGCGGCGCCCGAGTACGAGGCAGTCAACGAAGCTACTGCCCTGTGGACGCGCAGCCGCACAGAGGTGTCGGACGAGGAATATAAAGAATTTTATAAGCACGTATCCCACGACTTCGATGAGCCGCTGAGCTGGAGCCATAACCGTGTAGAAGGGAAATTCGAGTACACCAGCCTGCTGTACCTTCCAAAACGTGCGCCTTTTGATATGTGGAATCGGGAAATGGCTCGCGGGCTCAAACTCTATGTCCAGCGTACCTTCATCATGGACGATGCCGAGCAGTTCCTGCCGTTGTACCTGCGCTTTGTGAAAGGGGTGGTCGACTCAAACGATCTGCCATTGAATGTCTCGCGCGAAATTTTACAGCAGGACGCGGCCGTAGATTCAATGCGTAGCGCCGTTACCAAACGTGTACTGGACATGCTGGGTAAGCTTGCCAAGAAAGACGGTGATGATTACGCGGAGTTCTGGAAGGAGTTTGGACAGGTATTAAAAGAAGGTCCGGCAGAGGACTTCGCCAACAAGGAAAAAATCGCTAAATTACTACGTTTCGCCAGTACCCAGACTGATACCGAAGCCCAGGATCAGTCACTGGAAGATTATATCTCTCGAATGCAGGAATCGCAGGAGAAAATCTTTTATGTGGTAGCTGAAAATTTCAATACAGCAAAGAACAGCCCGCATCTTGAGGTATTCAGGAAAAAGGGCATCGAAGTGCTGTTACTGACAGACCGTGTGGACGATTGGTTAATGAATCATCTTCAGGACTTTGACGGTAAACAGTTCCAGGACGTCGCACGCGGTGCCCTGGACCTCGCCACTGACTCTGATGAAGAAAAAGCAAAGCAGGAAAAGCTGGAGAAAGACAGTGAGGCTCTGGTAGAGCGCTTGGGCAAAGTGCTGGAAGCGCAAGTCGAAGAAGTTCGCGCTACTACTCGCCTGACTGAATCACCGGCCTGCCTTGTTGTGGGCGATCATGACATGGGGGCACAAATGCGTCGTATCATGGAGGCCGCGGGTCAACCTGTACCTGAGAGCAAGCCTATTCTGGAGGTTAACCCGATTCACCCGTTGCTGGAGATGCTGGATCAGGAACCGGATGAGGATCGATTTGCAGATTTGGCGTCTGTTGTGTTCGACCAGGCAAACCTGGCAGAGGGCGGCCAGTTGGAAGATCCCGCGGCCTATGTATCAAGGTTAAACAAGTTGCTGCTGACACTCAGCGGTAAATAGCCTCACCCTTCTCGCAAAAGGCCCCATAGTTTCACCGGGGCCTTTTGCGTCAGTCTATCGCGAACTATCTGTTAGACTGGCGCCCCGTTTCCAACTAAAAAATAATAATACGGATTGAGTATGTCGGATTCATACGCGGTTGCCGTGCTTGGCGGTGGCAGTTTCGGTACTGTTATCGGCAATATTGTCGCTGGCAACGGTAATCATGTTCAGCTTTGGCTGCGCAATGCTGGTCGTGCCCAGACTATCAATGAAAGCCACGAAAACACCGATTATCTTCCGGGCTACAGCCTGGACCACAAGCTGAGAGCAACCACTGACCTGCAGGAAGCTGTCTCTGCAGTAGATATCATCTTCGTGGCAGTGCCCAGTCAGTCTTTTCGCGAGGTGGTGCTCGAATTGCGCTCACTGATAGCCGCAAACACCCTGGTGATTAGCCTGACCAAGGGCATTGAACCCGGCAGCTTCAGCCTGATGAGCCAAATTTTGCTTGAAGAATTACCCGATAATCCCCGGGGTGTTCTGTCAGGCCCTAATCTGGCAGGGGAGATCGCCGCAGGTAAGGTATCTGCTTCGGTGATTGCCAGTGACCTGCGCTCCATTAACAGCCTGGTTCATGATTTGTTGCACTGCAATTCATTTCTTATCTACAGTTCACACGACATGTTTGGCGTCGAACTGGGTGGTGCGCTCAAGAACGTTTATGCCATTCTGGCTGGAGTCGGTGCGGCCCTGGGGTTCGGCGAAAATACTGTCGGTATGTTACTCACGCGTTCGTTGGCGGAGATGTCTCGCTTTGCCGTGCATATGGGTGCAAATCCCATGACATTTCTCGGTTTGTCCGGGGTAGGGGACCTGGTTGTAACTTGTTCCTCTGCTTTGTCGAGAAACTACCGAGTTGGGCTTGCCCTTGGCAAGGGGCAGCCGCTGGAAGAAATTCTGGGTGAGATGGACCAGGTGGCGGAGGGCATTAATACCCTTGGCCTCCTCAAAGCAGAGGCTGATCGGCGAGGAGTTCACATGCCTTTAGTCAAAGGCCTTTACGCTATTTTGTATGAGCATCGACCCGTTGTAGATGTGTTCGATGATATGATGCACACCGAGGAAGCACAGGACGTTGAATTTGTGACCCGTTAGTTCGATAGTCGAAGGAATAAGCATGATTCTTACCATCTGGCGCCATGGAGAAGCGGGCAGCGCCGTGACAGACCGAGTGCGTGAATTAACCGACCATGGACGCAGCGATGTTGACCGTGGTTGCCGTCGATTTGCGAACTACTGCGAAGATTACAAACTGCCACTGCCTGGACGGTTACTGTACAGTGAGTGGGTCAGAACCGAACAGACGTGTAATATTATTGAAACGCACTTTACGCAGGCTATTGCGCAATCTTCACGGGCGTTGATTCCGGGCTGTCGGCCCAACGAAGTCGATACAGCGCTTGAGAGCTTGCGAGCTGGTGGTGAAATCCCAGGCCATTTGCTATTGGTTTCCCATCAGCCACTCGTGTCATCGCTGATTGATTATTACCTGGGTGAATACGGACTGGTTGCTCCTTTGCTTCCCGGCGGGCTAGCAACGCTGGAAATGGATGCAGTAGGACCAGGCTGTGCTTCTCTATGCTTCAGTGTGCAACCGCCTCATTTCGAGACAAGCCAATGACGCCATCAGGCGCAACAGAACGTAGCTGGGAAG
The DNA here is from genome assembly GCF_026262685.1 of Candidatus Seongchinamella marina. NCBI lineage: Bacteria > Pseudomonadati > Pseudomonadota > Gammaproteobacteria > Cellvibrionales > Halieaceae > Seongchinamella > Candidatus Seongchinamella marina. The sequence continues at coordinate 421,944 of NZ_SHNP01000002.1, read as the reverse complement.
TTGATGGTTTGCATATTGCCGGGCTGTCCTGGGGAGATACTGAGAAAAAGCCCTTGCTGGCGCTGCATGGCTGGCTGGACAATGCTAATAGCTTTGCCATGTTGGCACCTCAGTTAGCAGACTTTCACGTTATTGCCCTGGACCTTACGGGGCACGGTAAGTCCAGCAGGCGTTCGGCCGATGCCACCTACGAGGTATATGATGATCTTCCCCAGGTTTTAGGCGTTGTCCAACAACTGGGCTGGGATCGCTTTGATCTTATCGGACATTCCAGAGGTGCCATTATTGCCTCTATCCTTGCCGCCAGTTTCCCAGAAAAAATTCATCACCTGGTTTTGCTGGATGGGGTTTCACCACCGCCGCTGGAAGCGGGTGAATTCGTCTCTCAAATGCGCCGCTATGTGATTGATAAAAAACGGCTTCAGAACCGGCAGACACGGATATACAAAAGCATGGATGTTGCTGTGTCGGCCCGAGAGGAGCAGGGGCTCAACGCAGAGGCATCACGACTCATTGTTTGTAGGAACTTAACTCCGGTGGAGGGAGGCTTCACCTGGGCGACCGATCCTCGCCTGCGAGGCGCTTCGGCGGTCAAACTCACCCAAGACCAGGTGGATGCAGTATTGCAGGAATTAACGATGCCTACCTTGCTGCTAATGGCAGAGAGAGGCCTGTCTGAGACTCACTCGAGCGAGTTTACATCCTTGGGTGATCGGGTTTCTGATCTGGTGCTGGAGACATTTCCAGGTGGTCACCATTTCCATATGGAGCAAGGGGTCGCTACACTCAGTATCAGGATTCAGTCATTCTTGTTCAATGAGGAGTTGTAGCGAATGATAAAGGGCTTTATAGCTTTGTTGGTAATGCCATTGACACTGGTATCTTTTGCATATGCAGAGCCAACAGTGGAGCTTTTAGCACGCTTTAACGCTTATCCACACGCAGTAATCGTCAATCAAAGCGATGCTTCCGTGGTTGATCACGAGATTGGTTTAGGTGCCATGCAGAAGGTGAGAGGCGCCTGGCGTTTCAAAACGAGTGAACGTCTAAACGGTAGATTGGTGCGTTATACCTGGCAAATTACCGACGGCTTTAGCTCTAGCGAGGTGTTGGCAGAGATCGAAGCGGCCGTAAAAGGTGGACAACTTCTGTTTTCCTGTGAGGGGCGCAGTTGCGGGCAGGGTGTGCAGTGGGCAAACCGGGTGTTTGGGGAGCGAGTGCTTTATGGCAGGGACGATCTGCAACGTTATCGGGTCTATGCCCCTACTGAGGGTGACGACTACCGACTGGTTTTATTCAGCTCCGCGCGAACGGCTGACCGTCAGTATTTGCACGCGGAGCTGTTGGAAATTAAACCCTAGTGCGTTAGGTTCGCAACTGCAGTATTTGGAGGAATTCGTCTCGCGTCGCCTGGCAGGAGCGAAAATTACCGAGCATTGCTGAGGTTTTCATCATAGAGTTTTGTTTTTCTACGCCGCGCATCATCATACACATGTGCCGTGCCTCAATAATCACGCCGACCCCGGATGCGTTGGTCACATCCATAATGGTCTGGGCAATCTGGGTGGTCAGAGACTCCTGAATTTGTAACCGGCGAGCAAACACGTCAACAATGCGAGCTACCTTGGAAAGACCCAGCACTTTGCCGGTAGGCAGGTAGCCGACGTGACACTTGCCAATAAAGGGCAGCAGGTGGTGCTCACACAATGAGTAAAGCTCCACATCCTGAACCAGCACCATCTCGCTGGACTCAGAGGGGAACAGAGCCTCGTTAACGACTTCATCAACCGATAAACCGTAGCCATGTGTCAGAAATTCAAAGGCCTTCGACGCGCGCTTCGGTGTATCGATCAAGCCGGGTCTGTCCAGGTCCTCTCCAATCGACTTGATGATTTCCGCCCAATGCTTTTCCAACGCTTATTCTCCCAGTATTTATAAGGGTTTTGGCCCACAGGGCCTACAGGTCGGGGATGGTATCAATCGAGCTTTGCCATAGCAAACCAGGCTTCATGGCGGTTAAACTGCGCCTATGAAAGAGTTTTCTGCTTTACACGCTCCCGACCTGACAGTGGGCCAGGCCATCCAGTTCTGCTGGGAACGGTTGAATGACAGCGACGTGTTTTATGGCCACGGTACAGATAACCCCTGGGACGAGGCAGTGCAACTGGTGCTGTCTGTTGCGCAGTTGCCAGTGGATGCGGATGACAGTGCGCTGCCACACCCAGTCGCAGCGCCTCAGGCAGAGGAAATTCATGCGTTGTTAACTCGCCGGATCGACCAGTACATGCCGCTACCTTACCTGCTCGGGCGAGCGTGGTTTGCAGGTCTGGAGTTTTCCTGTGATCGCAGAGCAATTATTCCCCGCTCTCCCATTGCCGAGCTGATTCTTCGCGATTACCAGCCTTGGTATTATGGCCCGCCACCGCAGACGATTCTGGACTTATGCTGCGGCGGGGGCTGTATTGGCCTCGCCGCAGCCCACCATGGGCAGGCTAGCGTTGACCTTGCTGATCTGGATGCGGACTCACTCGCGCTGGCAAAAGAAAATCGTGCGCGGCTGCAGTTAACGGACAGGGTGGAGATTTACCAATCGGATTTATTCGATGAGCTGCCTGAGAAACGCTATGACCTGATTTTATCTAATCCTCCTTATGTCGATAGCGCAGACCTCGCCTCCATGCCCGCCGAGTATCATCATGAGCCAGAGCTGTCGCTGGGCAGCGGCCCAGATGGTCTGGCTCTCACTCGCAGGATCCTTTCTCAAGCGGCAAAATATCTACACGAGGACGGTTTGCTGGTGGTGGAAGTCGGCAATAGCTGGGAGACGCTGGAGCAGGTTTATCCGCTGGTGCCTTTTACCTGGTTGGAGTTTGAACATGGCGGCCATGGGGTGTTTGCCCTTAACGCCAAGGAATTACAGGAATACAGCGCCAGTCTGTGTAGATAATCGGTATAATGACTGGCTTTAAACTAAGGTTGTGTAGGGTCAATGTCCGGTAACAGCATAGGAAAACTTTTCACGGTCACCAGTTTTGGTGAAAGCCACGGCCCGGCGCTGGGCTGTATCGTCGATGGCTGTCCTCCAGGTCTGGAGCTCAGTGCAGCAGACTTGCAGGGTGACCTGGATAGACGTAAGCCCGGCACCTCGCGGTTTACTACACAGCGCCGCGAGGCCGACGAAGTGCGTATTTTGTCGGGTGTTTTTGAAGGCAAAACGACGGGCACCTCCATCGGCATGCTTATCGAAAATACCGATCAACGCTCGAAGGATTATTCAGGAATAGCTAATACTTTCCGTCCAGCCCACGCGGATTACAGCTACAACCAGAAGTATGGCTTCCGCGATTATCGCGGTGGCGGTCGATCGTCTGCTCGTGAGACAGCCATGCGCGTTGCCGCTGGAGCGATCGCCAAGAAGTACTTGTTGAGCCGATACGGGATTGAAGTACGCGGTTATCTGGCGCAGCTAGGTCCCATTCGCGCGCAAACACTCGATTGGTCGTTGGTTGAAACTAACCCGTTCTTTTGCCCCGATGCTGATGCTATTCCGAAATTAGAAAAATACATGACGGCCCTTAATAAGGAAGGCAACTCAATTGGCGCGCGGATCAACGTGGTAGCGAGCAATGTGATGCCTGGGTTGGGCGAACCGATCTTCGATCGCCTCGATGCTGATATCGCGCACGCTATGATGGGTATTAATGCCGTGAAAGGAGTGGAGGTGGGAGCCGGTTTTGACAGTATTGAACAGAAGGGAACCGAGCATCGCGACTTGCTAACGCCCGAGGGGTTTGTCGGCAATAACGCGGGTGGTGTTCTAGGTGGCATTTCAAGCGGCCAGGACATTACGGTCAGTATCGCACTCAAGCCAACTTCAAGTATTCGCCAACCAGGGGCGACTATCGATACTCAGGGGCAAGCCATGGAAATGGTTACTCACGGCCGTCACGATCCCTGTGTAGGGATTCGAGCCACACCCATTGCTGAAGCGATGTTGGCGATCGTGCTTATGGATCATTTGCTGCGCCATCGTGGTCAAAATGCCGATGTGGTCTGCGATACACCTGCGATTCCTGCCGCCAGGCCAGAGTAAGCAGTTGAGTAAGGCTTCCCGAAAATACTATCGCACCTTGTTGCTGGGCGTGGCAGCTATGGCTGCCCTGGTCTGGTCTGCGGTCGATCAGTTCGGCATTCCCTGGGCTGACATGCTCAATCTGCTGCTAACGACAGTGGCTGTTATCGGGATGGTTATTGCCTGTGCTGCGGTCTGTGTTGGTTTGTGGGTCGGTCTAAGCAAACTATTGCATAAGGGCGAATAAGCCTATTCCAGGTCGATATCCAGAGTCATAGAGTTGGCGATTTCGTCTAGGGTGTCATGAAGATCATCCATATTGGTGCTTTCTGGAATCTGAGCGTCTATCCGGGCTTCGAACAGGAGTTCATTGCTCATGGCTGCACTGCAAACCTTGCTATCCATTTCCACCACGTTGATTTCGCGTTCCGCCAGCGCACGGGAAATTTCGCGGACTATTCCCAATCGATCGGGACCCAGAACAGTAAGAGTGATGGCTTTGGCTCCGTTAGTGAAAAAATCATCCGAGGTGGGCGTGACCCGCACGCTCAGACCGCTTAGGGACAGGGCCTTGAGTTTCGCCTCAAGGTCTGCGCCGCTGGCTGTAGGCAGGGACACCAATATTAGTCCCGCGAACTTGCCGCCTAATTGAGAGAGCCTGCTTTCGTGCCAATTGCCACTATTGCTTTCGATGACGCTGGATAGTTGTTCCACCAATCCAGGGCGGTCATCGCCGATAAAGGTAATGATGTAGGATGTTGCCACCAATTTGTCTCCACATTAAAACGCGCAGGTCGTATATTAACCCGCAATTGGGGCGCACAGAAGGAGCAAGCAAAAAAGATGTCTTCGTATGTACAGGTCCCACTTAATCGCCTGAGTGAGGATGTCTTGCAGGCGCTGCTGGAGGAGTTCGTCAGCCGGGATGGCACCGACTACGGTGCCGTGGAGTTGACCCTGGAGCAAAAGGCGGGCAACCTTCGCCGCCAACTCGAAAGGGAAGAGGTGGCGATTCTTTTCGACACCGAAAGTGAGCAATGGGACCTGGTGGCTGCAGATCAGCTGCAGGCGCTATTACAGGACTAGCACAGCCAAATGTCGATAGATGCGGACCACATTCTGAATGCTACAGGGCTACTTTGTCCTGAGCCGGTCATGCTATTACACAACAAAATTAGGGATGTGGGTGTTGATGAGGTTGTGCTGGTGGTAGCTACGGACCCGTCAACTGAGCGCGACATCCCGAAGTTTTGTCACTTTCTAGGACATACTTTATTGAAGCAGGACACACTTGATGGCCAATATCGCTTCTGGCTGCGCAAGAAAGGTGATGATTAATGGCTGCTGCAATAAGTTCGCAGAGCATGACATGTACCCGTCTTGAGACAGTATTTAACAGATGCTTTCAACAGTCTGAGAATACACGCCTGCTCGGTGGCGCGGCGGAGCCATTTTATCAGCCGGCTGAGCCGGAATATGACCTGCACTTATTATTCTATCGAGAAGACTTTTTTGCCAGTGCTCTGCACGAAGTTGCCCACTGGTGCATTGCCGGTGCACAGCGGCGCAAGCAAGTGGACTTCGGTTATTGGTATGCGCCGGAAGGGCGAAGCAACAAGCAACAAAAATCGTTTGAGGCAGTTGAGGTCAAACCACAGGCATTGGAGTGGTATTTTTCGCTGGCGTGTAGTTACCCTTTTCAAATCAGCGTTGATAATTTCTGCGACAGCGGTGAGCTACCCGATACTCACTGCTTTCGAAGCAGCGTAGCTGCGCAGGCAAGGCAGTGGCAGTTCGATGGCCTGCCTGTTCGCGCGCTGCAGTTTTTTGAGTCGCTGTCCGACGAATTCAAAACCGGAGTCGATATAGACAGCCTTAATTTTGAGGCCGAGGCACTGGCCTGATCATGAAGCAACGCGTCTGGCTACTGGACTCCTCGATCTACATATTTAGAGCCTGGTTTTCCATGCCTGATCAGTGGCATACAGCCGACGGAATGCCGCTAAACGCGGTCTACGGTTACGCCAGCTTCCTATGCGACTTCGTCAAGCGAACACAGCCGTCACCCTGGCTGGCTGCGGCCTTTGATGAAAGTTTGGGCAGTTGCTTTCGCAACGAGTTATATCCGGGTTACAAGGCCAGTCGAACCTTGCCAGATGAGGCCCTGGCGTTCCAGCTGCGGGCGTGCAGAACATTGACCGATTTATGCGGTATTCCCAGTTACGGTGGCGAGCGTTACGAGGCAGATGATTACCTGGCCACGCTGGCAAGACTCGCTCGTACGAAAAAGCTGTCAACCACCGTGGTCACTCGCGATAAAGACCTGGGGCAGTTGCTGGTAGAGGATAACGACCAATGGTGGGATTTTGCATCTGATCAGACTCTGGATCGCGCTGCTTTTCAAGCTCGCTTTGGCGTCCTGCCTGACCAGTTCGCTGACTATTTGGGGCTGGTAGGTGATAGCGTCGACGATATTCCTGGGGTGCCCGGCGTCGGTGCAAAAACTGCGGTCGCTGTTATCTCCAGCCTGGGTGGCCTGGATGATATAGAACGAAACATAGACAGCGTTGCAGCGCTGCCCCTGCGCGGTGCGTCGCGAATCAAGGACAGATTGCAGGAACATTGGCCACAGGCATTACTCTCCAGGGAGTTAGCGCGCCTGCAAAGTGAAATTCCGGGCCTGGAAAACCTGCCCGAGTTTCGTCTGACCACTGAGTCTACCGAACGCGTTGCTAACTATCTCGACTCGCTCGGCATGGGCGGGCTACTGGTCAAGCGTTGGCGGGCACTGGGGGCTGAGGCGTAAATATTGTGACTTTGCGTATTTTAGTAGATGAAAATATACCCGCGGTTGAAGCTATTTTAGGCTCCGGGGTCGATATCTTGCGATCGCCAGGTAGAAATCTTTGCCGTGATCAATTGCAGGATGTGGACGCTCTCCTGGTTCGTTCAGTCACTCGGGTAGACGCTAATCTGTTGGCAGGCACTCCGGTTCGCTTTGTGGGAACCGCCACTAGCGGGACCGATCATGTGGATCTGAACTGGCTACGATCTGCGCAGATCGGATTCGCCTTTGCGCCGGGTGCCAATGCCAATTCGGTTGTGGAATATGTGATTGCAGCCATTGCCTATAACGGCAATTACCTTGAGCGGTTACGAGCTGGTGGTACTGTCGGTGTGGTCGGCTATGGCCTCGTTGGCAAGGCGCTGGTGGCACGGCTTTCAGCTCTGGGTATAGCTTACCGGATCTGTGACCCCTGGCTGTCGGAGCCTAGCGTACCCGGACACGCCACGCTTAAAGAAATACTCGCCTGTGACCTGATCTGCCTGCACCCGGAATTGACTCATAGGGAACCCTGGCCTAGTTATCATCTGTTGGGCGAAGCTGAGCTGGCCGCCTTAGCCAAAGAGCAACTGGTGATCAATGCCAGCCGTGGCCCCATCATCGACGGCAATGCGCTGCTGGAAAGACTCAATCACCCTGATAGTCCTGCTGTGGTTTTAGATGTGTGGGAGCATGAGCCGCAAGTCGATGCTGAGTTGTTGGCAAAAGTCCAGCTGGGTACTGCGCATATCGCGGGCTATAGTTTCGACGCTAAGCTGCGAGCCACACACATGTTGTGTTCAGCCATGGTGGCTAGTCTGGGCATCAATCTGCCAGAGCTTCCAGACCAAGCACTTGCTGCCAGGAAACCTCTCTGTTTGCCTGAGCATCTGTCGATTGAAGATTCTCTCAGAGCATTGATTCGCTGTTGCTATCGCATTGAAGAAGACGATCATTTGCTGCGTCGTGCGACGCTGGATCGCGCTTCCGACACACAAGCCCAGGAGTTTGATCAACTTCGTAAAAACTACGCGAAGCGGCGTGAACTGGCAGGGCAATCTGTCCTTGTTCAGGATTTGCTGGGCCCGCAGGCCACACTGGTCAGCGCTATGGGCTGTGTCCCGATTGCTGGGGATGATTAGCTCATGCCTGCTTTAACTCTCGGGTTTATTGTCAATCCTCTGGCAGGTCTGGGCGGTAGCCGCGGACTCAAAGGCAGTGACGGTGCTGAGCTTCGCTCATTGGCAATGACCCTGTCTCCGGCTGAGAAGCAGCGTTCAAATGATCGAGCTGCGAGGGCAATGCAATGTCTGTGCACCATCGAGCATGTCAGTATTTTGACCTGGGGTGGGGCAATGGGTGGGGACCTTTGCGCTTCGCTTGGGCTCTCACATCGCAGCGTTGGGCAACATGACGCAACGCTTAGCGCGGCCGCTGATACACGCCTTGCTGCCGAGGCAATCATGGCCGCAGGGGTAGACGTGCTGGTATTCGTGGGGGGAGATGGCACTGCCCGGGATATCTTCGATGTCGTAGGCGACAGCTTTCCTGTTCTGGGAGTTCCTGCCGGCGTAAAAATGCACTCTGGCGTGTTTGCTGTCTCTCCTGAAGCTGCTGGAGAGCTGCTCAAGGAGCTAGCGATGGGTGGTCTCGTCGGCTTGCGTCGACAGGAAGTCAGGGATATTGATGAGGACGCGTTTCGCCATGATCAGGTCCGTAGCCGCTTTTACGGTGATATGCAGGTCCCAGGCGAAGGGCGCTACCTGCAGCACACCAAAGTGGGTGGAAGAGAGAGTCAAGAGTTAGTGGCGGCAGACATTGCGGCATGGGTGACCGAGCAGCTGGAACAGGGGTTTCTGTATATTATTGGTCCAGGTTCAACGACGGCGGCGATTATGGCAGAGCTCGGTCTGGACAATACACTGTTGGGCGTCGATGTAGTGCGCGACCGGCAATTATTGTTGGCAGACGCAAACGAAGTTGACTTACTCGATATAATCGCCGAATACTCAGATCCGGCAAAAATTTTTGTCAGCGCAATTGGCGGGCAAGGCCATGTTTTTGGCCGTGGCAATCAGCAATTATCGCCACAGGTTATCCGCGCGGTAGGCGTTGACGGTGTGTCCGTGGTGGCCGCAAAATCAAAGATCAGCAGTCTGGATGGTAGGCCGCTACTGGTGGATACCAATGACCCGCAGCTGGATGCAGAGCTCTGTGGCTACCGCGAGGTCATAACAGGTTACGATGACCGAATACTGTATCCGGTCGCGAGCATGGTTAAAACGGAGGAAGCATGAAAGACAACGAATACTGGCGTGACAAACTCACTGAAGAAGAATATAAAGTCTGCCGCGAGAAAGGTACCGAGCAGCCGTTTACAGGCGAATACTGGGATACAACCGAAGACGGCGTATACCATTGTCGCTGCTGTGGCGAAGCATTGTTTATGTCTGACAGTAAGTTTGACGCAGGCTGTGGTTGGCCCAGCTTCTTTAGACCGGCAGATGCCGAGGTAGTAGAGGAAGCTTCAGACCATACCCATGGAATGACCCGAACTGAAATCATGTGTAAGAAATGTGGTTCTCATCTTGGACACGTGTTTGAAGACGGTCCCCAGCCCACGGGTCTGCGCTACTGTGTGAATAGTCTTTCGGTGAAACTGAATAATTAAATGGCGTCCCCTAGGGGGTTCGAACCCCTGTTACCGCCGTGAAAGGGCAGTGTCCTAGGCCACTAGACGAAGGGGACTTAGGGTCTCACTTGAGAGTGGCGCGCAGTTTAGGGTCCGTGCCAGGGGCAGTCAAGCCTCAGTCTGGGATTTTCTTGTCAGATTTTTTGCTGTAACTTCAGTGGCTTAGATATCAACGCAAGAACGACCTGTAGGGTCCAATGAAGATATACGGTGACGACATGTTCGGCAGGCCGGCTTATTCCTGCACCCCTGTGACCTATGAGTCAGTGATCGCGCTGCAAATGCCTTCGGCAGGGCTCGCCGGGCTGGGTTGTATCAGGGCAAGCGCCAGCTGCATGGAGATGCAAACTTCATGAAGATACTGCTGTTAGCCAACAGCGATCTGGCGAGCAATTATGCTTTAAACCTGCTGCTTCCGCGATTACAGGGTCACGAATTAAAGCTGCTATTGTCTTCCTCGGTCGGCAGCTCAAGCCAGCATGGACCAGAGTTACAGGCGCTAAAGTTCTTTGAGCAACAACTCTTCAGTGAGCTCGTCTTTCCGCTTTTGTGCGAGGCTTCCGCGCCGGGTATGACTGGCTTCGATGGATTTTCGCGCTTCCTGTCTGAGCCAGTCTCGATTGAGAATAATATCAACTCGACGGCCAGCCTTGCGCGCGTTACGAGTTTTTCACCAGAATTGATTGTTTCGATCCGTTACGGCGGGATTCTCAAAGGCCCGCTTATCGCCATGCCCAAGATGGGCGTGATTAATCTTCACTCCGGGAGGCTACCCCAATACCGGGGAGTAATGGCCTCGTTCTGGGCTATGTTGTCCGGCGATGAGGCACTGGGCACCACGTTGCATACCATTGATGATGGCAGTATCGATACTGGCAGGGTGATCGCTTCGACCAGCGCGGTGCTCGATAGAGAGAAGTCTTATCTTGGCAACGTATTGGACTTGTACGGATCGGGAGTAGAGATACTGGTGCAGGCAATTGCAGCTCTCGCTAGCGGGGAAACTCTATCGTGCACTGAACAGCAACAAGGAGGGAGCTACTACTCCTTCCCGTCGGCCCAAGATCTCGAGCGTTTTACTGCTATGGGCTATGTTCTTTACAGCCCGCAGGAAGTGCTTGCATTTGCCCGTGAGCATTATCTCGGTGGCCAGCAGGCAACAGTTTTACAATAAACTTGAATGGGGATTGATTGATGATTAAATACTTTTTTTCGTTATTAACAATGCTGGCAACCACATCGCTGGCAGCGCCATTGCTCACGACCACTCAATCCTGGGACGCCGGGAGTATTGCTTACCCAGTCGGGCAGGCGGAGATCGCATCGATTGTCCTGCATTTGGAGGAGGGCAAAGCTGCCCCTTTTCACTGCCACCCAGTGCCAACAATGGGGTATGTGCTGCAAGGAACGGTGCTAGTGGAGACGAAGTCGGGGAAAGCAACCACTATAGCGAAAGGCGATGCGCTGGTAGAGGTCATGCGCACCGTGCATAGAGGTATCGCTGTTGATGGCCCTGCTGAGCTTGTTGTTTTCTATGCGGGGGCGGAAGGTATACCTCATACTGTGCTGCCGTCAGATGATCCTGGCGGTGTGCACTGTGATGATTAAAATCGCCGGCTACTTGTTGTTGCAGGGAAAAGCCCGTTGTAAGGCGTCTACCATCACCAGTGAAAACGGAACTTGAATACCGAGTTCAGAAAATTCCTGGTACTCCGCCGCTCGAGCTTTGAGTTCTTTTTGGAATAGCTTCAATGCAAGTTCGTCGGTCATTTGTTGATCGTCAGGAATACACCAGGACTTCTTGTTTTCCGGCACATCGCTGGAAGCCATGAACAGGCCGTCTAGAAGACCGTCCAGGTACATTCGGACCTGCAAGTCGATTGCCGCGTTATCTTTACCGTGTTTTTCCCGCATTTCATAATAACCATCGACTGTAAGGGCAGCATGGGCATTTCCCGCCAGTATGAAAACCAAGGCAACTGCGGTACGTGTCATAAACATCACCCCTCCAGGGCATAGTCGGTTGGAATCAAGCTCGCCAATGGTGTCACTATTGTAGCTTTAACAGGCTGGCTCGCGCGTCTCGCAGGTTGAGTGTTTCGCCTCTTTCGGCAGCTTCGTAACGCATATCGTCGAGCTTTTGGTAGGCAGCTATTTCGTCGTCGGGCATGTAGTGCAGACACTCTCCGCCAAGGAACCACAGCAAGTCTCTCGGGAATGTCGGTGCAAAGTCCGGGTAGGTAGTGAACAGGCGTGATACCAGGTTGGGGCCATCTGCGTACAAGTCGCTGTCATCTTTCCCAAGGATGGTAAAACGACCTGCGAGTTCCCTCAGCGAATCACCCTCGGGCAAATGTTCCAAGCGCTTTGTCATACTGGTTGAAAATTCTGCCAGTTGTTCCTGGCAATGGCTGGCATATTGAGAATCGTTCATGGTGAATATCGTCTAGTGGCGTTAATGCAGGTACAATGCGCGTTTTATTGAGGCGCCATAGTTTCCAAATGATACCAGCACTTACCATCAAAAACCTCTCTAAGGTCTACGACAACGGCTTTGAAGCCCTCAAGGGCATCAGCCTTACAGTAGAACAGGGTGATTTTTATGCGTTACTCGGTCCCAATGGTGCCGGAAAATCTACCACTATAGGAATTGTTTGCTCGCTGGTTAGCAAAACAGACGGACAGGTACAGGTTTTTGATGCCGATATCGACGAAGATTTTCCTGCGGCCAAAAAATATATCGGCATCGTGCCCCAGGAATTTAACTTCAACATGTTCGAGACGGCGTTTGATATTGTCGTCAATCAGGGCGGCTATTATGGCATGCCAGTCAAGCTCGCCCGCCAACGTGCTGAAAAGTATCTGAAAGAGCTGGGCCTTTGGGATAAGCGAGCGGTGGCGACACGAACTTTGTCGGGTGGCATGAAGCGCCGCTTGATGATCGCGCGGGCATTGGTACACCAACCGAAGTTGCTAATTTTGGATGAACCGACGGCAGGCGTGGATATTGAGATGCGCCGGTCCATGTGGGATTTCCTGCAAAAAATTAATGCCGAGGGTACGACTATTATCCTGACTACGCACTACCTCGAAGAAGCCGAAGCCTTGTGTCGGCATATCGGAATTATCAATCACGGTGAAATTGTAGAAGACACGTCAATACGCGAACTTTTGCGTCGTCTGCAACGCGAGGTATTTATTCTCGACAGCGTGGAGGACTTGCCAGAAGATTTGTCGCTTCCGGGTTTTGTTGCGCGGCGCATAGACGCACACAGCATGGAAGTCGAAGTCGAGAAAGGGCAGCATATCAACCAGGTCTTCGCCGCTCTCGATGCGCAGGGTATTCACGTGAGTAGTATGCGCAACAGGGCCAATCGGCTGGAGGAAATGTTTGTGAGCCTGGTGGAGGGTGCCGCATGAATGCCAGCGAACAATGCCGTGCTTTCATGACCATAGTGCGTAAAGAGATAAAACGTTACCTGCGTATCTGGCCACAAACCCTGCTGCCTTCGGCGATTACAATGTCCTTGTACTTTGTTATTTTCGGCTCGTTAATAGGCTCTCGCATTGGTGAAATGGGCGGATTCAGTTACATGGAGTTCGTAGTGCCTGGGCTAATCATGATGGCGATTGTTACCAATTCCTACTCTAACGTGGTGTCCTCGTTTTTTGGTTCCAAGTTTAATCACAGTGTGGAAGAGTTGCTGGTTTCACCCACGCCAAACTACGTGATATTGCTGGGTTACGTGGTCGGTGGCGTTACTCGGGGTCTGTTTGTGGCTATTGTAGTTACTCTGGTCTCCCTGTTCTTTACCCGTCTGCACATTCATAATTTCTTTATTGTCATTGTGATTGTGCTGATGACATCGACACTGTTCGCGCTCGCCGGATTTATCAACGCGGTGTTCGCCAACAGCTTTGATGATATTTCTATTATTCCGACGTTCGTGTTAACACCGCTTATCTACTTGGGAGGCGTGTTTTATTCGATGGATTTATTGCCGGACTTCTGGGCAGGTGTATCAAAACTCAATCCATTGGTTTACGTAGTTAACGCCTTCCGCTATGGCGTGCTAGGCGTCTCCGACGTTAACCTGCTTTTTTCTTTTGGCATGATAGGGCTGTTTACCGCTGTAGCGTTCGCCTTTAGCATGCACTTGCTCAATAGCGGCAAGCGCTTGAGGCAGTAGGCGAGTGAGCGATCCGAAGACGGAGTTACTGCTTGGGAAAAATGTTCCTGTAGTAGAAGCGTACAGCCCGCAGCTGCTTTATCCCATTGCCAGATCAACGGCACGGGCAGAGCTTGGTTTGACAGAGGAATTGCCTTTTAACGGGGTCGACTTGTGGCACGCCTACGAGGTTTCGTGGCTCGATGAGCGCAACAAACCGGTTGTCAGGGTGGGACGCTTCTTTATTCCCGCAGACTCGCCGGCGATGGTCGAGTCAAAGTCCTTCAAGCTTTATCTTAACTCACTGAATGGCTCTCGTTTTTCTGCAGAGACGGCGGTGTCTGAAACCCTCAAAAAGGATATTGAGAATACGGTCGGGGCAAGCATTGAGCTTGAGTTGCTGCCGGTTGATGCCGCTGAACTTGATGGCGGTATTCCAGACGGGCTTTGCATCGATGACCTGCAGATCAGCATCGACAGTAGCCCTCCAGGCGTGAATTTGCTGCAGGCAGGTGAGGAACTAGTCGAGGAGGCTGTTTACAGTCACCTGCTGCGCTCCCTGTGTCCAGTGACTGGTCAGCCAGATTGGGCCACGGTCTATATTCGTTACCGCGGCAGAGCGCTGACACATGAAAGTCTCCTGCGTTACCTTATTGCCTTTCGCAAACACCAGGAGTTCCATGAGCAGTGCGTAGAACGCATGTATTGTGATATTCACAAGCTGGTGAGCCCGGAATTTTTGGAAATACAGGCGTTTTACACCCGACGCGGCGGTCTGGACATAAACCCGTTTCGCAGTAGCGACGCCAATCCCATTCCACTATCCAGAATGAATCGACAGTAACTGCCAATAGGGCACCGCTTCAAGGCTCGCGGGACTGGAAACTGATAGCGCTTATGGTATTATGCGCGCCCTTATGGTGAGGTGGCCGAGTGGTCGAAGGCGCACGCCTGGAAAGTGTGTAACGGGAAACCGTTCGAGGGTTCGAATCCCTCCCTCACCGCCACATAAGTCGTTGTTTTTATTATTTTTTACGAATCGCAGCGCATCACAGGCCCATAATAGGCCCAATTCCTCGTCAAAGTGTTCAAGATCCAAACCTAATTGTTGCCCCACGATCCCGGCTAAAAGTGGCGTATCGTCGGGAATGAATTTGGCGTAATGACGGATCAACATGTCCTAGAGAAGACCCCCTTACGATGGACCTTTTTACCTGTCCTATACTTAAATTTTCATCCTGCTTTTGATGATGGCTGCTATGACGTCGACGAACTAGGGGTCAAGGTAGTCAATGTTCTGAAGGGTTTTGAGGTCTAGGGCACCGCTGAACAACGCTGTGATACGGTGGTGACACGCTAACTTGAGGTTATGGGTTGGCGCTACGCCGGTGAGGCAAGACCGGCCGTTAGGGTGTTATCAGTCCCCAGTTTGAGTTCTATTGCCACATAAATATGACTCGTGATGTCCGCTTTTTGCGCAGAAGGAAATTAATTTTTCAGCACCACTCGTTACTGTGCAGTGAGTGGACAGGGTCGGCGGTTTTTGTGGTAACTGAAGTGGCGCTTCAAATATAATGTCTCGCTGGAATGACATCACATCGCGCGGGGGTGAATGAATGAAAACGAGCTGCTCAAAGCCGTCATTGGTTACGCCCGCACTGGTTTCAGGGATGGGTGTGGTCATTTGCATCTGCAGGAGACAGTGAATTTCTGCTCGCTTTTCAGTGACCTAAGTAGTCCGCATTTACGGGTTGCCTGCGCTGGTATTGCCTCGCTTCAGGGCGTTATTTTTCCAGAAGAACGGCTAGATATTCAAAATGCTCACCCAAAGCGGCGCCGCGAGTTCATTGCCGGTCGACGAATGGCACGGCAGCTTAGCCAGTCACTGGGTTTTCCTGACTATTCCCTGAGGCGTTCTGCACAGCGAACGCCTCTATGGAGACATGGAGCCACCGGCAGTATTTCCCATAGCGCGACGATTTGTGCAGCAGCAGTGGCACGTAAGGCCGCCATTCCGGCCCTGGGTATCGATATCGAAGCGTTGGGCCGGGTGAGGCCTGAGTTGTGGGGCTCGATATTTACGGAATCAGAGCAGGAATTTCTCTACGCGCTCAGCACTATAGAGGCGTGCCTGGCCGCCACAGTTATGTTCTCTGCAAAAGAGAGCTTTTATAAACTTCAGTACTCCATGACGGGCAATTGGGTTGGCTTTCACGATGTAGAGGTTAAGTTAATTGATGAGTCGCGCTGTCGAATTGCGCCCGTATCGAGTCAAGCTGATGTCTGGCATCAGCCCGATATTCACGTCGAGCGAGTTGGGTCAGATCACGTGGCAACGTTAATGCACATGAAGTGACACAAGTGACGTAATGAACCATAAGCAGCAGACAGCAAGTTATCGAGTCCCTAAGTGATTGAGTTTGCGGCTATTTCGGCTTACATTGCGCTTCCGCTTTTAAACAATTTTTGACTGCGAGATGGCATGAGAAATATACACACCTCAGTTTTGGAAGCCATCGGTGAAACGCCGATGATTCAGCTGGAGAGGTTCGGGGCGAGGGTCGAGCCAACACTGCTCGCAAAGCTTGAATTCACTAACCCCGGGGGTAGCATGAAGGATCGAGCAGCGCTTGGCATGGTGGAGTGGGCCGAGCGTGAGTATGCTTTGCAGCCACAGGACGAAATTATTGTATCTACCTCCGGTAATCTCGGACTTGGTATGGCGATGGTTTGTGCCGTAAAAGGCTACCGGTTAACCTGTCTTGTAGACCCCAAAGTAAATCCCTCCACCGAGCGGTGCATGCAACTTCTCGGTGCCGAGTTGGTAAAAGTTGATGAGCAGGATCATACTGGCGGCTACCACCTGTCCCGCTTAGATCGCCTGGAGTCTCTGCAGAAAGAGCGCCCTCGGGCCGTCTACCTCGATCAGTACGACTGTCAGGCCGCAATCGACGCTCATCGGACCACGACAGGTCCTGAAATCTTTGCTCAGGTTGAAGGGAAACTTGATGCAATAGTGATGGCGACAGGTACCGGCGGGAGTTCAATGGGGGTGGCCCAGTTTTTGCGAAAACATTCACCCAAGACCGAGATCTGGCTAGTGGACGAAAAGGGGTCGCTGGCGTTACCCGATAATGGAGGTGCAGCCCCTCGTTTTCTGAACGGGCTCGGTACCAGCATTGCTCCCGCAAACTTCGGGGGTGCCGAGGTGCATCAATATGTCGATCATATTGTGTATGTCAACGCCGAAGAAAGTATCGCCGCCGCAGCTGAGCTGGCGTTGTCCGAAGGAATTCTCGTAGGCGGCTCCGGTGGTGCCGTCGTTCATGTCATGAAAAATTTGGTTGCCTCGAATTTCCAACTCGGCAGCACAATACTGTCACTCATTCCTGATCATGGCAGTCGTTACACGCAAACTCAATTCGATCCGGAATGGCTTTGCTCGATGGGGCTCGATGTGCCCTCAGTTACTTATTCTACAGTTGTGAAGCAGGACGCTTAAACAGATGACGTCGTCGACTCTTTTTCTGTCACAGAATGACCTGATTGCTGCGGGTGCAACCGATATTGATCTTATCGGCAGTGTTCTAACGCAGGCTTTTCGGCTTCACACGGAGCAGGATTTTACTGCGCCACCCAGTAGCTTTTTAAAGCGTTCCGACTGCCCACATGTTGCCGATCGCATTATTGGTCTGTCTGCTCATGTAGGCGGTGAATTCAACATGGAGGGCATTAAATGGGTCGCCAGTTCGCATGTAAACCCCGACCACGGTCTACCCCGGGCCAATGCAGTCATTATTTTGAACGATCCTATTCACCGCCTGCCTGTAGCTATTATGGAAGGTGGGCTTATCAGCGCAATGCGAACGGCAGTCGTACAAGGCTTGGCGGCTAAGTACCTGGCCAGACCTGACGCGCAAACGGTGGGTCTAGTTGGCGCCGGTCGGATCGGTGCGCTGACGTTGTGGACTTTGTCTCAGTGGTTTCCACATATCAGTGACTACCGAGTATTTGATGTATCGGCAGAACGAGCCCGCGCTTTCCAAGAGCACATGGAGCGGCAAGGCGTGAATGTATCGATCGTGAAATCTTTTCAAGCGGCGTTGGCCCCAGCAGATATTGGCATCACTGCCACTACTGAATCGACGCCCTATGTGACTGCAGATGAATTTAAATCAGGGTCGCTATTTATGAATGTTTCGCTGATGGATCCGCAGTTTGATTTCGTGATGGCTGCAGACAAAGTTATAGTGGACGATTGGGAGCAGTGCGTGCATTCGGATAGGGTGCTGGCCAGAATGCATCGAGAGGGATTGCTTGATCGAGCGTCCATTCATGGCGAATTCGGTGAAGTGGTGTGCGGCAGTATTGCAGGCAGGGAGCACCCTGATGAGCGAATATTCTGGAACCCATTTGGTCTGGCGATAGAGGATATAGCGGTAGCATCGGTGTTGTATGAGCGGTCGCTGGCACGGCCGCTAGGCCAGTCGATACAGTTGGTCGATCAGGAGTGGGACGTCCTTTTTTGATGACGACGAATAGCTCGGGGGGCCGTCTTGAGTTTCTTGATGTGCTTCGGGGTGTAGCGTTATTTGGCATTCTTACCGTCAATGTCTTCAGTTTCGGTGCTGAGTCTGCGGCGTGGGTCACCGCCCCTGATAGGGTGGCGTGGCATATCAAGTATTTTTTCTTTGAGTCGAAGTTCTGGTCGTTATATAGCCTTTTGTTCGGTATGGGGTTCTACCTGCAAGTATCGTCCGAGGGCTATTCCATGATCAAAAGCATTCGGCGCCTGACCGCGTTGATGCTGATTGGTTGCCTGCATGCCCTCCTGTTCGAGGGAGATATTTTGATGCTGTATGCCGAATTAGGGCTGCTATTACTTGTAGCGTACCGATGGCCTACCGCGATGTTAATGTCGTTGGGCGTGGTGCTGTTAATGAGCTTTCCTTTGGGGCATTTTTTTGCGGGTGACCGGGGTGACGATTGGCCGGCTAAGGACCATGCAGAGGCCCTGGAGTGGCTTCAATCCGATCGGGTGGATGCGGTTGAAGCCGTGGGAACGCTTCCCGAGGTTGCGATTTACCATGCCCAGTTTATACCTGAGAGGTTCTGGGAGGATTGGCAGTATCCGGATTCTGGATTTCTAGTACTTGCCCACTTTATTTTTGGTTTCTGTTTCATGCGAGGCGGCTGGCAATGGCTGCGTGCCTGTTCTGGGATTCAATTGCGCAGGATGTGCCTGGGGTTCTGGAGCCTGGGCATTGTTCTGATGTGTGTGGAGCGCTACCTGACGCATCGGTATGGATATTCGCTTTTCGAAGAGTCCGTGGCCTCAGAAGGGCTAGTTTTGCTCGGAGATTTGACCTACCTACTGGCTACCGTCAGTCTTAGCACTGCGTGGTTTTTGAGCGTATGGATCTGGGTTGACTGCGGAGCTTTTCGGCGGCTGAGAGCTTCTCTAGCGACTGCGGGGCGGCTGAGCTTGAGCTTATACCTTACCCAGACACTGGTATTTACCAGCGTCTTTTATGGATATGGGCTGGGTTATGCTTATCAATGGGGTCCGCTGTCAGTAATCTGCTTTGCCGTATTCGTCTTCTTTTTGCAGTTACTGCTGAGTGCTTACTGGAGTCGATACTTCATATACGGGCCAGTGGAATGGCTGTGGCGTGTGTTCACCTACTTTGAATGGGAGCCGATTCGGCGCAGCCCTGTCAATCGCTGACAGGTCGGTTCGACGGCCATATTTTCTTTAGTACCTGAGGCGTTGTCCTAGTCATAGTCAGCGCCGGATGGGAGCGGCATCGCAGGGTTGCCTGCGTGTATGCCACGGCTGAGGTGCATGGCTTTGAAAATAAGCGACTGGGGATGCACGGTGACGCCGGCTTCCAGGTTAGCACCGCCCATCAGCATTGAGCCGCAGTTAATAACAGTTCCTGCCCCTATCTTTGATCGCTTTACGGTCAGCAATCGTTCCTCAAAGCTGTGCAACTGCAATTGGCTGTTTACGATACAGTCGCTGCCAATGTCCACCGCGTGCCAGTCTGACATTTGAAGAGGCTGCCCGATCAGGGAACGTTTTCCGATTCGGCATCCAAACCTACGTAAAACTGGATTGGCTAGTGCGGTACCTGACAAGGCAGTGAGTGTGCCCGACAGAAGCTTGAAAAAGCAATCCTGCGCCAGAAAATAGCTGAAGTGGCGTATTGACCAAAAAGGTGTTGTGTTATCTCGGCCCCAGTGCGCACCCACCAAAATATTTTTCAACCCAAGCGCGATTAAGAACAACAGAAAAGGGGCGAAGAGGCTGGTGATCAAAGCCGCGGAGATGTTACTAAAGCCTAATGTGTTGAGCGTTATAAGCAATAGCCCCCCCAGAAAAACCGTGAGGCCCGGCACAATCGCAACGGAGGCGAAGTCATTCAATAGGAATCGTGCCAGAAATATTCCCAGAGAGGGTGATGGGTGAACAGGTTGTGTCCGCCGCGTTGTTGTACCTATTTCAAGCGGAGGGTTGCCCGCAAGCACGCGTGGGATGTCAGGGCGATCCCGGTACTGGTTCCGATATAGGTGAGGCCCGATGCCAGTGGAGACCCCCAAGAGAAGGTTTCCGGGCAAAGGACCGTTCTCTACCATGGCATTGTTGCTGGCGAAAAATCCTGCCGGCAAGTCAATCGGCCGAGCTAATAAAAATCCACCATGCTCATCCAGAACGTTGCAGTAGCAACCCTGCGCCACAAAGATATTGGCGTCAGCGGTGAGATGCTCTGGCAGCAGGTTGACCAGGGCGTCACATTCAGAAGCGCCCACTTTGGAAAATTTTACGCCGGCCAGGGCCCGAAGATATTGCCCCGTCAAGCTCCAGCCCCACATGTGCTGTATCTGATTCATTTTCTGTTGCCTGTAACGGGCGAGGGTACCATGCAGGCTGGTCGAGGAAATCCAGCCTGATCGTGTCGGTGTGAGGCGCAAAAATCCGCACAATAACAGTGAACTTGCCAGGACGCCCAGCCAGATGCCTACAGTACCGGCACCGGCAACCGCCAGTAGATCGGGCCAGTTTATCTGTTCAAATCCCAAAGTGGCTTTATTGAACGCGTCAAACCCTAGAATGTAGGTGCTTACAAGTGCGATAGCTGATCCGGGCAGAATGATCAGAGTTAACTCGAGCACCATTTGGAAAAAGACGTTGCGTGTATCTGTTATCCCCGCTTTAAAAGGGCCCATTTTGGTTGACTGCGGCGCTGTAAATGGCTGGGCGGCGCCGACTACGCGCCCCGGTACGCCATCAACTTGCACATTTTCACCGGTAATTGCGGATAATGAGGACATGGGCGTAAGCCATGAATTCGCGCCTAAATAGGCGCCGCTGTAGACCATGCCTCGGCTTCCGACACGTGCAGCCGCGCAAATATGAACAGGTTTGACGGTGCAGTGCTCACCCTCCCAGACCACCATACTGATTTGAGCTCCCGCTTGAATAATGGCGTTACGCTCTACTGTCAGTAATGACAGTGGGCCGAACCACTCTGTGCTTTGTGATATGTTTGCGCTCGCGTGAACGCTGGCACCGAGTTTACGCAACATCCAGTTGTAAAGCAGTTGACTGCGCAGTCCCTTGGATAATGGGCGTATAACAAAATCCGTTTGCTGTTCAGCCCACCATAGTTGCAGGTGCTGCGCCGAGAATTTCTGATATCTGCCGGGTGCGATTTCAGGCAGAAACCCAGACCAGCCCATAACCGCGCCCAGCGCCTTAACCCAGAGCAAGTTAACAAACGGGACCAGCATGTACAGGCCGTAAACAACGATTGTGGCGGTGATGAAGCCTGTTATGTCGCCTGCCAGAAGCAGTTCTTCTGGATTGACAATAGCCAGGCCCAGAACCGCGAAAACGAAGAGCGGCAGCCGAAGAGTTATGGCGCCGACGGCCTGCATCAGGCTGAAGTGACGAAACGCCAATGGCGTGTCTTGAGCTACGTCCCGCTGTTTTTGATCTTTAGACGCCCTCGCGCTGACTCTTTCATCGCGCGTTTTTGCAGCGGCGTCACTGTTGATGCCGAGATCTGCGATTTTTCCTGCACTGCGATGATCGCTAAGTAGACTCCTCACGCTGACGTCGTAGCCCGCGCTTTGCAGAGTCTGGGTGAGTTGGGCGACAGCGATAGAATGCGCGCCCCAGTCCATGAAATCGTCATGCCAATTAAGGGATGCACCCAATTCAGCCCGGCACATCGCAAGGACCGCCGGGTCTCTCTCGTGGTCACTTTCTGGGTCTTGTCCGGCAATCGATTCACCTGAACCGTCGGCAACGAAAAATTGTGATATCTGTGGCAGTGCTTGGCGGTCAATTTTGCCTGAGGCGGCGACTAGCTCGAATTTGTCCACCATAAAGAACCGAGTGGGTATGGCGTGGGGTGGGTGCGACTTGCCTATCAGTGCTTGTGCCCGCGAACGAATAGAAGAGGGCAGGGCTCTGATGCTGCCTTTTTCATCGGACTCCTGCCAGAGTTTAGGTGAGCGAACCAGCGCTACCAGTTCATTATTCTGACTACTCAGTACCGCTGTTTCGACGTCCGCGAAATGGTCTTGCAAGATTGACTCAATGGGCTGTGCTTCAACCCTGAACCCACGTACTTTTAATTGTGAGTCCAGACGACCATGGAAATGTACCCTCATTGTGTAGGCATCAACATGGCAGCGATCTCCAGAGCGATAGAGACGACCATAGGTAGGATGGTGAATGAATTTCTCGCGTGTGATTACATCCAGATTGCGATAACCCCTGGCCAACTGACAACCACCGATGCAGAGTTCGCCTTCCTCACCATGCGGCATAAGGCGCAGCGTGCCGGGCTCAAGGATATGGTATGACACGCCGGGGAAAGGGCTGCCGATGGTAACGGGTTCATCAGGCCTGAGCAGTTGGCGACTTGTATCGGTGCTCACCTCCGTTGGGCCATAGGTATTAACTATTTGGCGGCGAGCCGCCGACCAGGCAGGCACGAGCGATGCGGGGAAGGCCTCACCAGCGGGCACGATGTAGCGACAAACCGGATAAGGTAAATCTGTTGCGGGCTTATCGGTGAGCGTTGAGAGCAGTACAGGCGGGCAAAACAGCGTCGTAATGTTGTGTTGCCGAAGTATAGGGAGTAGGCCCGGCCCGGAACGAAGTTCGGCCTTGGTCAACAAGACGACTTCGCATCCAGCGAGCCAGGCGCTATACATTTCTGAAATACTGCCGTCATAGCCTAGCGAAGATGTTAACGAGGTGGCATCGCTCTCTGGTACGAAGTCAAAAAACTGCGCATACGACTTGGCGAGGTTGATGTAGCCCGCATGATGACACTCGACGCCCTTCGGAACGCCTGTCGTGCCGCTGGTATAAAAAATCGAAGCCAGTCTCTCCTGTGGATCATCGAGCCAGGCGGGTGACTGCTCTTGACGTAGTGTCATGTCCTCAAGGTTCTGGGCAGCTGCGTCAGCATACTGGTTCGGTTGAAGCTCGTCAGGGCGCAATACGGGAACGTCGAGGCCAGCCACTGACTCCTCGGAAATCAGTAGCACCGGTGCTGCATCCAGCAAGGTTTGTTGGCACGCTGCCTCTGGTGCCTCTGGGTCCAGAAATAACTGTACGCCGCCAGCTTTTAGGATCGCCAAGTGGATCGCTACTATATCGGCTGTATTTTGTTCCAGGCGCACCGCGACTACTTGGTCCGGACCTGACAGATAGAAACCGATGCGATTCTTAAATTGCTCAGCTCGCTCGTTGAGCGCCCTATAGCTGAGCGTTTCGCCGGTACTCGCAACAGACAAAGCAGTCAACTCGGGGAAGGTAGCCGCTGATCGCTCAAACAACTCATGTAGCCATTGTGTATCCTGCTGGTGGCTATGAGTGCCCCAGGGGTTTTCGGGTGCTGGGTTGGACAAGAAGGGTTTGGGCGAAGCTGGACGAGTAGTCTCAGCTGCAATCAATCGATATCGGAACCACGCTGCGGTTACAGCCGCTGGAATGATCACCATCCATATTAGTGACATGGGTTAACGAAGTTCACTGTTGATGCATGGGGGTCAAGAAAAATAAGATTCCATTGCCCCGCGGCGACGCGTATCAAGGGTGACGCAGTGAAAGCCTCCCCCCATCATTCTGGAATGCCTCAATTTGAGTGGGACTACGTTCATGCCCTTCGTTTCAAGAAGTGTTATCAGCGCCGTTTGATCGCTGTCGACCACCACTGTATCCGGACCGAGGCTGAAGAGATTCATATCGATCCATTCGCTGCCGATGGCTTTCTCGAGATAGGTTGCGCTGTGTCGGGCCTGGTTCTCCATAGGAGGGCTATAAATAACCTCCCATTCTCTCAGAAAATCTGGAATTGTCTCATCGTCTATCCGCTCTGGGTTTGCCAGCACCAGACCAGGCCTGAGAGCGACCAGTGTCGAGTCGATATGGCTGCCATAATATACGTCCCGCATAAAGTGAACTCGAAATTCGTCGCCCAGTGCGCGTTGTAGCCAGTAGCCGCCCATTTCATTGCCTGTTGCGCTAACTAAATAAAGTAGATCCCGACCAAAACGCAACACATTGGCCGCATCGAAAGCGGGCTCATGATTGCGAGGAGTGGGTTTGGAGGGATCAAAATCAAAAAGGCTATCAGCCAGCAGCGGCTTCGGCGCGCTGAACCAAATTGCGCCGTCCTGCAGGTATTCAACCAGCATGCTGCGATAACTGCCAGTTTCGATTGATCGGCCGCGTATAACATTGGGTGTCTCGATGATTCTGTCACCGACAACCAGAAGTACATCTCTGGGACAATAGTTGTAGTAGCCCTTGGATGCCCAAAGCGTAGTTTTAATGGTCGACGCATGTGGCCAGCGTTCAGGTCTCCTCACCACAATGCCCAGTGCGGTCATCGCATCAATGAAGAGCTGCAAATCCTCTTCCGTTTCGTCAATGATTTGCTGTGGGAAAGGGCCTTGGGGAATATCGTTGAGCTGTCGGTCCGGATACTCGGCTAATTGTGTACTTGGATCAGCAAAAGGAAAGTGGGCGTCAAGGGGGTTGCCTACAACCACTTCTTCGAGTGGGTCCCACTCATTACAGCTCCATAACTTCGACATATGGCGTTTGAATACTCGTGCGTTTAAAAAAAAAGGCTGTCAGCAGACAGCCTTTATCGATGGACTATGCCCGCGTTCAGATCTCCGCAGTTTCCCACAGTGCGCTGCCGTGGCATGACATCGTTTCACCTTCCATTCCGGCGGCGTCAGAGTCGGGATAAACGTCCCAAAAAGCGCCGTAGGCAGCAAAGGACGGCCATTTGACAGTGTAAATAAGATCTGTGCCAAGGCCGTCGGCACCGACAGCAACTGGGAAATGAATTTGCTGTGTAATTGCATCACCCCCGGGTAACGTCGCTGCCGCCTTCTTCCAATCCGCAGCGTGTTTCAATACCTGCTCTTCAGAAAGGTCGTCGTTGAGCTGGCACTTCCACATATGAGTGGGCGAACCGGCATTCGCAAGTGGCGAAATGAGGCACAGTGCACTCAGGGTTGCTAATAAATACTTCATCGTTTTTCTCCTCGGCTTGTTATTGGCTGGGGAAAAGACTATCAGGGGGTATTGAAGGATTCAATAGTATTAAGACATTTATCTTTGATAGCAAAAAGCCCCGCCGTTGGCGAGGGTTTTAAATCCCTTGTTGGCCTGACGCACTGGGTTAGTCAGCGGTCTGCAACTCCGGTCGGACCCACTTGCCAGAAAAGTAGTCTGCCAGTGGCGTGTAAATGCGCAGTGTTGCATTCCAGCCAGGATAAACAGGCAAATAATTATCAGCAGAAGGGTCACCGCCAAAGTTCACAACGGTGTCGCCATTGGCATCAGACTTGGCAAACGAGCTGTTTATATTGAAGGGGTCAGAGGCCACAAAACCCTCTTCGTCATAAACCGTGATCGACCAAAACGCAGTGGCTGCATGGGGCACCTCCCTGAGGGTTAGCGTCTGATGTTCACTCGAGTCGGACGTATAAAAAAGATACACCGCGCCCTCCTTCGGTTGACCACCCCAGCCGACCGCCACGCCTACATTAGCCATGTCCTGGTCAATTTCGTCCTGCTTACCGAACATGTCCTCTGATTTATAGCCTTTTTCGTCGCGCAGAATCTGCAACTCTTTGCGCATAGCCAGAATAGCGTCTTTGTCCCAGCGGTTAGTAAACACCATTTCCCCCGACGCGGCCTGCTCGACAGAAATCAGATCCTGAAGCTTGTTGGCCTCGGCAATATCCTCCTGATTCTGCATGTTCATCTGTGTTCTGAAACCCACCAACACATAACGGGAACCTGAATTGTCGCGGGTTAGCGTAAAGCTTCCGGGCTCTGTAATGACAAACGGCATCCAGTGACCTTCGTTAAGTACCTGCGCCGACTGATACCGGCCATTGGTCTCGGGCATTGAGATGGTGGCGGGAGTGGTAAGGTCCAGCAGTAGCCATGAATACAACGTGTCGTAGTTCACTCGAGCAAAGGCGCGGTGACTGGGGTCAGAAGGCTTGCGCTCATGCATAAGCACACCCATCCCGTCTGTGCAGGTCGCCTTGGCGATCATCGAGATATATGGCCCGGCAAATAGAGACTGAGTCTCGGCGGTCGCGTAATTTTGAGAAGTCAGAGGAGTGAATTCTTCCGCTTCCATCCGCACTGCGGGCGCAGGACACTCCTTATCCTCTTGCGCCTGAACAGTCGGTAACCAGACAAGACATAGTGCAGCGAGCATACATAGCAACAACAGGCTTCCTTTCTTGGGCAGATGTCTCGATACGATGAGTGCGTGAGCCAATCCGGTACTGGATGGATGCATTAGTTATTCTCCTTTTCTATCTAGTTCAGTTTTTCTCGCGGACTGAGAGCGTTAGGTGCCGCGCAAAGTGGTTGAGTTGATCAGTTGCCCACCAGTTGGGGCGAGGGAACTTCCCAGCTGCCATCAAAGTACTCGGCCTGGGGCGAGTAAATGCGGAACGTCGCGTTCCAGCCTTCGTAGATCTCGAGGTAGTTCTCCTGATCGGGTGAGCCACCAAAGTGCACAATGGTCTCGCCCTCGTCGTTCGCGATACTAGAGGTGCTGTTCAGACTAAAGTGCTCGCCCTGGGGGTAGCCGTCTTTGTCGTACACCGTGATCGACCAGAATGCATTGTCGGCCATCGGCACATCCTTCACTGTGAGTGTTTGGGGGTCGCTGGGCTCGTTATCGATAAACAGGTAGATCGCGCCTTCCTTGGTCTGGCCACCCCAGCCCACTGCGGGACCAAAGTTGTGCATATCCGGAGTGATCTCGCCACGAGCGCCGGCCATCTCTTCCGAGGGCACTTTGTCGCGCACCGCGCGGGTCTGGTAGGTCTTGCGCATCGTCAGGATCTCGTCCATGTCCCAGGCGTCGCTGGCCACGTAGCTGCCCGGGACCTCCTGCTCTACCTGAATCTGATCTTGCAGCGCATGCACGGCTTTCAGGTCATCCTCATCACCCATGGTCACCTGAGTGCGGAAGATCACAATCGCGTACTGCCCACCCACGTTCTCCTGAGTGAGTTCATAGGTGCCGGGCTGCTGAAAGATAAACGGAATGTAGTGCTCTTCGTCCAATACCTCGGCGCTTTGGTAGCGGCCGCCGGCCTCGGGCAGGGTGATGGTCGCCGGCGTGCTGAGGTCGAGAATCAAAAACGAATAGATGGTGTCAAAGTTAATGCGCAAAATGGTGCGATCAGCGGGGTCGGGTGTATTGCGCAGGTGCATGAGTTGGCCCACGCCGCCGCTGCAGGTAGTCGCGGCGATCTTGCGCACATAGTCGGCAAAGATCACCTGGGTCTCGGCCAGCGAGTAGTTCTGCTCACTCACGCTTGTAGTGGGCCCTGCTTTTACTGAGAGCGCTGGGGCAGGGCAGTGGTCGTCAGCTAGCACAGTTTGCTGGGCGGCCATCAGCGCGCCTCCTAAAACCAGCATTGCACTGGAGCGAATGCAGCGTTGTAAAAAAGTGTTGGGGTTGAGAGTGAACATTTAAACTTCCTCCTTACTAAGTTAGCGCAGTTTACATTGAAAAACCATCTCAAGTGCAATGTGTTATCTCATTGATCCAGCTGTATATCAGGAGAATAAATCGGGAAAAGCTATAGCGCAAATAAATGGTCTTTTGGAAGTATATTTTCTCGATGACGGTACCGACTAAACTGCAGAAATTCGCGACATCACCGCCGCTTGCTCTGAAAAGTTGTGCTCGGTACTCATCTCGCAATGCATATCCATCTTTACTGCAAAAATATCGCTACTCATCAGTATGGATAAGTGGGCAAATTGATACTGATGAATATAACCCTGCTGTCCTATGAGTCAGCGCAGAACTATGACAGCAGTCGTTAATTGGGAGTTTTTTGGCACCACCGTAATATTATAATCAAAAGCGTACGTCTATGTTTGCTTCAACCTTGAACCGTAATTTAGAGTTTGGCGCGCGGGAAGACCTGCTATGGCGAGAGATTATAGTCATTCACTGAAAAGTTCTTCTGCGAAATGCAACATTGTATGTTTGCCAGAGCAGCCTTGCTGCACCTGGACGCAGACAGTAACTCTGGATCAGACAGGCAGTGTTGGAGCAGCGCTAGAGCACCAGCTCTGCCATATTGCGCATTAGGTTCTCATCGCCATTAATCAGCAGGCTGGTGACAGGGGAGTTCTCCCAGTCTTTGAGTTTCTCTTTGACTCTGTCCAGTGGACCGCAGAGGGATATTTCGTCTGCAAACTGATCGGGCACTGCTGCTATACCTTCGTCTCTTTTGCCCTCAAGAAACAACCGTTGAATCTCATCCGCTTCATCAGGGAAACCCATGCGTGCCATCAACTCCTTATGGAAATTTCGCTTTGCTGCGCCCATTCCGCCAACATAGAAGGCAAGCATGGCCTTCACCGGATACAGGGCATCGTTCAGGTTGTCGTTGATATAAACCATGACAGTCGGCGAAATCTCAAACCCTTCCTTGGCGGCGACTAGCTGGTCAGCATATACATCCTGGCGATACGGAGAATAGTAAAGCGGCAACCATCCGTCGGCGATTTGTGCTGTCTGGGTGACGTTTTTAGGACCCTCGGCACCAATAAAAATGGGCACATCCGCTCTTACAGGGTGAGTGATCGGTTTCAGTGGTTTGCCCATGCCCCAGGAGCCAGGGCCCTCGTAAGGCAGTGGATAGAATTCACCATTACTGGTGACTGGGGCTTCTCTGGCCAATACCTGGCGAATGATGTCTACGTATTCACGGGTACGTGTGACAGGTTTGGAATAGGGCTGGCCATACCAGCCTTCAACGACTTGCGGTCCGGATACACCGAGGCCAAGGATCATGCGACCTCCAGAGAGCGCATCCAGTGCTAGTGTGGCCATTGCACAGGCGGTTGGCGTTCGTGCCGAAAGCTGAGCTACCGATGTGCCCAGTCGAATACGCGAGGTTTGTGCACCTATCCACGAGAGCGGGGTGAAGCAATCATTACCCCAGGATTCTGCAGTCCAAACTGAATCAAACCCAAGCTTTTCCGCCGCCTGTGCCAGTTCGGTGTGATTGTTCCCCGGGCACAGTGCTCCCCAGTAGCCCAGTTGTAAGCCCAATTTGAGTTTTGTCATCGAATTGCTCCTCTCATTGCGAGATACTCTACTTCAGGCGTGAACAGGGCGAAAAGTGCCTTGCGGCCAAAATGCCTGACACCAGCGATCAGGGCTGTTCTTCGGACACACCATTGGCTAGACTCTGCCGCCTTAAATAGAAATGAGAAACGCCATGTCACAACTAACTCATCTGGATGAAACAGGCGCCGCGCGTATGGTTGATGTGGGCGATAAGGCAGTTAGTCAGCGTGTTGCTGTGGCTTCCGCCAGCATTAGCATGCAGCCAGAAACTCTGCGATTGCTGCGAGAGGGTGGCCACAAAAAAGGCGATGTGATCGCGGTGGCCAGAGTCGCCGGGATCCAGGCGGCGAAAAAGTGTTCGGACCTGATCCCGCTGTGCCATCCTTTGATGCTCAATTCTGTGGACGTCAGCTTTGACCTCAATACCGAAGAAAACCGGGTCGAAATTCAGGCCCGCTGCAAGGTTGATGGTAAGACAGGCGTTGAAATGGAAGCATTAACAGCGGCGTCGGTCGCTGCGCTTACGGTGTATGACATGTGCAAGGCAGTGGATCGAGGTATGGAAATATCCCGCATTGGCCTGTTGGAAAAACAAGGTGGAAAATCAGGTCACTGGCTGCGCGGAGAACACGATTAATGTTGCGAGTGCTTTTTTTTGGTCGTTTCAGGGAAGAACTTGACTGTGCCGAACTGAATCTAGTTTTTAGTGAGAACTATACCAACCTGCAGGGATTACAAGATGCGCTGATAGCAGAGCGGGGTGATCAATGGCTGGAAGTGCTTGCCCAGGAGAATGTTATACGGGCAGTTAATCAAGAAGTAGCAACACAGAATGTAGCACTGTCCGATGGCGACGAAATTGCTTTTTTCCCGCCGGTCACTGGGGGCTGAAATGAGCCAGCCTTTGAGCGTCAGGGTGCAGGCAGAGGATTTTGATATTGCTCTGTTACAGGAGCAATTACTGCAGGGCGAGGCAGCCGAGGGTGCTGTCGCAACTTTTACCGGCTACGTGCGCAACAATAACGAAAATCGTAATGTTCATAGTCTGGAACTTGAACATTATCCCGGGATGACCGAGCGAAGCATCCAGCAAATCCTGGCACAAAGCGCCCAGCGCTGGCCGGTGATGGCGGCAGCGGTTGTGCACCGGGTAGGCAAGTTGAAACCGGGAGAGCAGATTGTCTGGGTGGGTGTAAGTTCCTCTCATCGCGAGGCTGCTTTTGCTGCCTGTGAATTCATTATGGATTACCTGAAGACCCGAGCACCGTTTTGGAAGAAAGAGCTGAGTCCCGAAGGCGGACAGTGGTTGGATGCCAGAGCAAGTGATGGCGAACGTGCGCGCCGATGGGAACACGATTAGCACCGATAACAATAACCGAAACAGGGGATGCTATCGGGTTCTATCTGGGGTCAAATGCCTCGCATATAACTGTGTATCAAGGAGTAACAATGAACATCGATGGACGTGAACTGCGCAATGCCCTGGGCCGCTTTGCCACGGGAGTCTGCGTGATCACCACAGTGGATGCCACGGGCAACGCAGTGGGTATCACTGCTAATTCTTTCTCTTCGGTGTCGTTGGACCCGCCCCTGGTTCTCTGGAGCTTGCAGAGCAGTTCTGATATCTATACCACTTTCGCTAGTCCACGCCGCTATGCCATTAACGTGCTCAGCTGTGAGCAAGCAGATTTGTCTAACCAGTACGCCCTTAAGGGCAACCACATTCTTGACGCTGGACATTATACTGTCGGACGCCACGGTTCCCCGGTCATTCGCAATGCGCTAGTCAGTTTTGAGTGTGAGTTGGAGGCAACCCATCCAGGTGGCGACCACTTGATTATTATAGGCAGAGTTAAGGACGTCGCAGCCAGGCCCAATGGTAAGCCGCTGCTGTTTCATGCCGGCGCCTATTGTGAATTGCACTGAGTCTCGCCGTTGACCTTGATTGGCTCTATACTGCTCTCCTTTTTATGGCAAGCTCTCTTGGGGGCGGTGGTACATACCTGAATGAAATTCTGCACTGGCTGCGGTAACACCGTAGCGCTAAAGGTCCCCGAAGGGGACGATCGTGAACGATTCGTCTGCACCAGCTGTGAATTTATTCACTATGTGAACCCGCGGGTTATTGTTGGTTGTCTGCCTGTACACGAGGGTAAGGTCCTGCTGTGTAAGCGGGCGATTGAGCCGCGGTTGGGGTATTGGACTTTGCCGGCAGGATTCATGGAAAACGGTGAAACAACGCCACAGGGCGCTGCCAGGGAAACCTGGGAGGAAGCAAAGGCAAAAGTCAGCAAGCTGGAACTTTACCGGATATTCGACGTGCCTTATATCAGTCAGGTCTACATGTTTTATCGCTGTGATCTTGATAATGGCGAGTATGGTGTTGGACCAGAAAGCCTTGAAAGCGCGCTCTATGCCGAGGATGAGGTCCCTTGGGACGAAATCGCTTTTCCAGTAGTGAAAGAAGCACTAAAAGAATATTTTGAGGATGCCCGCCAGGGGCATTACCCAGTGAGGGTTTCGGCTATTGAATACCGGAATCGAGCAAAAAATTAGACGGAGTAGACTATGGCATTTCCCAAAATCGGTAACATGGCGCCAGCGTTCAGCCTGCTTGACCAGGATGGCAACAAGGTAAGCCTGAAACAATTTCGCGACGAAAAAAACGTGGTCTTGTACTTCTACCCCAAGGCAATGACACCGGGCTGCACTGTGCAGGCTTGTGGAATTCGCGATAGTAAAAAAGAACTCTCTAAATTGAAGACCGTTGTTCTGGGTGTCAGCCCTGATCCGGTGGCTCGCCTGGGTCGTTTCATCGACAAGCAGGAGCTCAATTTCTCGCTGTTGTCGGATGAGGACCACGCTATTACCGACAAATATGGCGCATGGGGGCTCAAAAAGTTCATGGGGCGCGAGTTTATGGGTGTGTTGCGCACCACGTTCCTGATTGGCAAGGACGGCCGGCTAAAGCATGTTATGGACAAAGTGAAGACCAAGAGCCATCACGATGACGTTATCACGCTGATCAAGGACCTTGGCCTGCATAAGTCCTGACCCTATGCTGACTTATCCCTTTGAGGACATACCCGCCCCGGGCGAGCTCAAAAAAGTGGCCGAGGGCGTCTATTGGTTGCGCATGCCACTACCCATGGCGCTGGATCACATAAACCTCTACTTGCTGGAAGATGCAGACGGCTGGTGGATTGTTGACACTGGCATGGCAGTGGGTCGCACTGAAGAATTGTGGGAACAGATATTTGAGCGGCATTTGCAGGGCAAGCCTGTGAAAGCGGTGATTGCCACTCACTGGCACCCTGATCACACCGGTATGGCTGGCTGGCTTTGTGATCGCTGGCAGGTTCCTTTTTATGCGACTCAGGCCGAGTACCTGACAGGACTGGTTTACTCCAGGTCCGCGCCGGAACATTTTGGCTGGACAAATGAACGGCACCAGATGAGATCAGGGCTAGGTGATAAGGGTGTTGCTTCAGCCCGTCAGAGCATGGGGGGTATCGCTCGTATTACTCGACCGATGCCCACCTCATACTGTCGCCTGGAAGAGGGCACGCGACTAACGATCAACGGGCAACGCTGGCAGGTGGTCATAGGCCGTGGGCATTCACCCGAGCACGCCTGTTTGTTCAGTGACTCACTCAATGTACTGATTTCGGGCGATCAGGTGATACCTCGAATTACTTCCAACATTAGCGTGAGCGGAGACGAGCCTGAGGCTAACCCGCTTAAAGCCTGGATGACCTCTCTGGAGCGGTTCCAGGAGGTTTTGCCTGAGGATGCGCTGGTGCTGCCCGCTCATAATGTGCCATTTTACGGTCTTCATTACCGCCTGAGGTATCTTGAGGAACATCATGAGGAACACCTTATTGCATTGGAAGAGGCCTGCCTCGAAGGCGAGCCCACTGCCCTGGAACTGCTTCCCGTGCTGTTCAAGCGAGACCTTGATGAACAGCATATTGGGCTGGCTATTGGTGAGTGCATCGCGCACCTCAATTACCTGTACCACCGGGGTCAATTAGAGCGCTCGGTGGATTCTGAGGGCAGGTACTGCTATCAGTCTGTAGATGAGACGCTGCCAATGCGATTGCGCAAGCGAAAGCATTCCGTCGAAGAGGTTGATCCAATACAGGTATAGCAATTAATTCAAATAGTTAGCGCAGATAATTAATCTCAAATATTATTAGTATTTTCAAACAAAATTGCTGAGGCCAGATCCTTGAAAGGGCAACAGTTTAGCATTCACCGTAGTAATAACGGCCGCTTGATTAAGATAGGGGAGCTTTAACAAATGACCGACGAGTGTATTTTTTGCCAGATTCTTGCCGATAAAGCCCCCTGTCATCCCGTACATGAGACTCGCTATACCAAAACATTTCTAGATCTATTCCCGGCCACCCCGGGCCATTGCCTGATTGTGACCAAAGATCATTACACTGACATTTTCGATGCTACTCCTGAGGCGGTGGCTATGGTGGGTCATGTCTCGACCTTGATTGCACACACGCTCAGGGACGAGTTGCAATGCGATGGTGCAGGCATATTTCAGCTCAATGGCGCCGCCGCGGGGCAGAGTGTTTTTCACTATCATATGCATGTCATTCCGCGGAACGCGGGGGATGATCCCAGCATTCATAGCCGAACGCCGGGTTCCCCGGCAGAATTGGAAGCCATGGCTGAGAGACTCAGCAAGCGCGCATATTCCATGGGGGTCGAGGATTGAGACCTGCCCGTGGTAGGCCAAGACGCTATTATTTTTGATCAAGGAACTCAGCATGGAATATATTTCTGTTACCGACGCGATTGAAGCGCCAGGGCTACGTTTGGTGCTGTCGGCTGGGGTGCCTGGTCCTTGGGGGGAATCTGCGAAAGCACTTCTGGCCTATAAAGGGCTGGAGTATCAGCCGGTGCTGCAAGAGGGGGGCGGTGAAAACGCTGAGCTGCTTGCCTGGACAGGGCAAACATCCGCCCCGGTATTGGTAAGCGATAATTTGCCTGCTGCTTGCCACTGGCTGGACTTGCTAATGTTGCTTGAGCGACTTAAGCCGAATCCGCCGTTGTTACCAGAAGACCCCATGCAGCGAGCAAACGCTATCGGTTTATGTGCGCTGATTATCGGGGTCGATGGCTTTGGGTGGGCGCGGCGCATGAGTATGATTGAGCCGATGATGAAGCTTTCTCCGGTGCCTGAGTTGGCGTTGAGAATGGCGCACAAGTACGGTTATTCCTCCGATGCGTTCGCTACAGCGCCCGCTAGAATGAGACTGATCTGCGACGCTCTGGAAGAGCATTTGTCGCATCAGGACGGAGACTACTTTTTCGGCGCAAGCCCCGGTGCAGTCGACTTCTACTGGGCCAACTTCGCTGGGATGATTAAGCCGCTCGCGCCTGCGCTCAATCCCATGCCAGACTGGATTAGACCTATTTATACCGCCACCGACCCCGAGCAACAGGCTTGTTTGTTGCCAGCCCTGGAGGCTCATCGGGATATGATGTACGAACGACATATTGCGACCCCACTGGATTTTTAGGAGTTCCCATGCTTTCTCAGCAAGAAATATCTGACCGATTTGAAATTCAGGATCTGGTCTTCCACTACGCAGACCTGGTTGACAGTAAAAATATTAAAGCGCTGCGCGAGACGGTTTTTACTGATGATGCGCACATAGACTACAGCGCCATGGGAGGGAGTGTTGGCAACGTCGATGAAACGTTGGAGTTTCTGCAGGCGTCGCTTACCAATGAACTGTTTCCTGCCAGTCAACACCTCAATGCCAACGTGCAAGTTCATCTCGATGGCGATACGGCCACCGGCCGGGTAATGTGTTTTAACCCTATGCTGATGGCGATTGCAGACGGCCAAAAACAGATGTTCTTTCTCGGACTTTGGTATGTCGATGAGTATCGTCGCACAGGCAGCGGATGGCGCATTAGCCGGAGAACCGAAGAGAAAAGCTGGGTGTTCAATACGCCTGACTTTATGACGTTGTAGCTCGCGCATAGGGTATTCCAGCATTCGACTACAGCGCACCTTATCGAGGGAGTCAAACCACGTGGCCAGAGTAATTACGCTAAACACTAATGGGATCAGGGCAGCCGCTCGCAAGGGCTTTTTTGACTGGCTGCCAAAACAAAACGCAGATGTCATCTGCATTCAAGAAACCAAGGCACAGCTCGATCAGCTGGGTGATCCTGTCTTTCAGCCCGAAGGTTATCATCGTTATTTCAACGACGCGGTGAAGAAGGGCTACAGCGGAACCGCGATTTATAGCAAGGTGAAGCCGCGCAAAGTCATTACATCGCTGGGCTGGGACCCGGCTGATTCTGAAGGCCGTTACGTGCAAGCGGATTACGACGGCATTAGCGTGATATCCCTGTATATGCCTTCAGGCTCCAGTTCTGAACAAGTGTTACAAAAAAAGTATCGCTTCATGGACCTCTTTATGGAACACCTTAAAGGCCTGCGCAGAAAACGTCGCGAGTTCATCATCTGCGCTGACTGGAACATTTGTCACAAAGAAATTGATCTCCGCAATTGGCGCAGCAACCGTAAAAACTCGGGCTTTCTCCCCGAAGAGCGTGCTTGGCTGGACCAGCTTTACGACGAAGTCGGTTATATCGACTCCTTTCGTTTAGTGAATGAGGAACCGGATCAATACACCTGGTGGTCTAATCGCGGGCAGGCCTGGGCCAAAAACGTAGGTTGGCGTCTGGACTACCAGGTCATAACACCTCGCTTGGCTGATAAGGTGCTGGCAGCAGATATCTATACCGACGAGCGTTTCTCCGACCACGCTCCCCAGATCATGGACTACGATCTGGAAATCCGGCGATAGGCTAATGGGTTTGGAATTGCCCGGTGCGGCGAAACACTGTAAATTAATCGCGATTTTCACGTCCCCCAGGGACAAAGCTACAAGGTGTTACATATGAGTTTGTTTATTGCCAGTGCATATGCTCAGGAAGCCGGGCAGGCTCCTCAGGGTGGGGAACTTTTCCAAATAGGTTTCCTGGTGCTATTGTTCGTGCTGTTTTACTTTATTGCCATTCGCCCACAACGTAAGCGTCAGAAGGAACACGGTGAAATGGTGTCGGCCCTGAACAAAGGGGATGAAGTGGTCACCAGTTCAGGCATATTAGGTAAAGTGACTGGCCTGGATGACAACTATATGGTGCTCAATGTCGCCAACAACGTGGACATGAAATTTCAGCGTGTACATCTCCACGCGGTACTGCCAAAAGGCACCTTGAAGTCCATCGGTTAAACTGCTGTGGGCTGCGCAGATCTCGACTATCCGCGCAAAATTGAGCTGGCCCGCACACCAACCCCGTTACAATATCTGGAACGCGCCACCGCTCGGTGGGGCGGTGACCACCGCCTGTGGATTAAGCGTGATGATCTCACCGGTTGTGCGCTTAGCGGTAACAAGGTTCGAAAGCTCGAATATATTACTGCCTACGCTCAGGACCACGGTTACGATACGCTGATTACCTGCGGTGGAATTCAGTCCAATCACTGTCGGGCAACCGCGTTCGCGGGAGCCCAACTGGGAATGCCGGTCCACCTTGTTTTGCGCGGCCGGCCGGAGCGCGAGCCTCAGGGAAACCTGCTTCTGGACCACCTTGCTGGCGCCCGAGTGAGCTGTTATCCAACAGCCCAATACGTTGAGGAACTGGACGCACTGTTTGAACAGTGGCAATCCTATTACGCCGAGCAGGGACGTAAGGCGCTTGCTATTCCTACTGGCGGCAGTGATGGTATCGGCGTCTGGGGCTATCTGTCCGCTGCCGCTGAGCTTGCCAATGACATGCAGTTGGCGGGCATTGAACAAGCTCATGTCGTTTGCGCTTCTGGATCCGGTGGCACCCAGGCAGGGCTCACTCTCGGCGCGGCCCTGCATCGCATGCCGGTTTCGGTTTGGGGTGTCAATGTTTGCGACGATGAGCACTACTTCCTCAATAAGGTGGCGGATGATGTCGCAGATTGGCGGTCACGTTACCCCGGGGGCCCAAATGCTGAGCTTGAGACACGGGTGATAGATGGCTATGTCGGAGCCGGGTATGGCAAGGCGGGGCCTGAGGTTTTTGAATTGATCGCCGAATTAGGTCGCCTTGAGGGTGTCTTGCTAGACCCCGTATACACCGGTAAGGCTTTTTCAGGCATGCTCGCGGAAATCGAGGCAGGTCGCTTCGACGGCTATCGCGACATTGTCTTCATACATACTGGCGGAGTTTTTGGCTTGTTTCCCCAAAGCGGTGGATTCAGCTGGTAAGATTTGAGCGGCCGCCAACAACAAAAATACACAGGGTAAATAGATGTCCGAGATAATTACAACGATCAATGGCTGGGCCTGGGGCCCGGTGATGCTGGCACTGCTGTTGGGCACAGGTTTCTATCTCAGCTTGGGCTTGCGGTTTTTGACGGTGCGCAAAATCCCAGCAGCAATGGGTCTGCTGTTAAAGGGCCGCAAAGGAGATGGAGCAGGGGATATATCTCCATTTAGTGCCCTGATGACTTCACTCTCAGCCACGATTGGCACAGGTAATATCGCCGGTGTCGCTACTGCCGTAGCCCTGGGTGGCCCCGGAGCGCTGTTTTGGATGTGGATCACCGCCCTGGTGGGCATGGCCACCAAATACGCTGAGGCGGTCTGTGCGGTAAAATTTCGAGAGCAGGATGAGAAGGGCAATTACAGTGGTGGCCCGATGTACTACATTCGTAACGGCTTGCATCCCCGCTGGCATTGGCTGGCGTATGCATTTGCCCTATTCGGTTCGCTGGCAGGGTTCGGTATCGCCAACACGGTGCAATCTAACTCTGTGTCGCAGGCACTGAACGATGCTTTCACTGTGCCTCCTCTTGCCACTGGACTGGTGTTGATGGTTTTAGTCGGCGCTGTCGTGCTTGGGGGAATCAAACGAATTGCCTCTGTCGCCAGCTACCTGGTTCCGATCATGGCTGTCAGCTACATTTTACTCAGTATCGTGGTGATCCTGATGAACATTACCGCCGTTCCTGCGGCACTGGAGACTATTGTCACCAGTGCAATGAGCGGTTCCGCTGCAGCGGGCGGTTTTGCTGGTGCCAGTGTTTGGGCGGCATTGCGCTTTGGTGTGGCGAGAGGAATATTTTCCAATGAAGCCGGCCTTGGCAGTGCTCCCATCGCTCATGCCGCAGCTAAAACTAACCAGCCTGTGCAACAGGGCATGATTGCTATGTTGGGCACGTTTATTGATACCTTGGTGGTATGCACCATGACTGGGTTGGTGATTGTGATCATGGATGTGCTGCCCACAGGTGTTAGCGGCGCTAGTCTCACCTCGATGGCCTTTGGTAATGCATTGCCGGGTGGTGAGTACATCGTGACCCTGGGCCTTTGCCTGTTTGCGTTTACCACCATGATCGGCTGGTCTTTCTACGGCGAACGCTGCGTCGTTTTTTTAGTGGGAGCCAAAGGTGTATTGCCATTTCGTATTCTCTGGGTGCTGGCGATTCCAGTGGGTACGGTGGTGCAATTGGATATGGTGTGGCTAATTGCCGATACCCTGAACGCATTTATGGCTGTCCCCAATCTCATTGCCTTGTTGTTGCTGGGGCCTCTGGTGTTCAAGCTGACCCGGGAATACTTTTCCAGTTCTGATAACGAGCGCTGATTTCGTCTTAATCTTGTTTCGTATCAATTGTCTCACCGGCCTAACGTGTTTTTATTCGCCTTTTGACCATGCCTCTTAATACGAGGCCATTTTGAGGATTGTCCTGTGAGCGAAATTCTTTCCAGCGTTGAAGTCTGCGTTGATCGTATTGTCGAGGCCGTTGGGCCTGACATCCGTGTTGGCGCACCTCTTGGTTTGGGTAAGCCTGTGCAGCTGATCAATGCGCTGTATCGACGGGTAGCGGCCGACGCAGAACTTTCACTGCACATCTATACCGCACTGTGTCTTGAAGTACCCAAGCCCGGCAGCCATATTGAGGCCGGATTGGCTGACCCCATCATGGAGCGGATGTTTGGCGACTACGAGGAATTGGCTTTTCTGGCGCCTTTCAAGCGTGGAGAGATGCCTGCCAATATTCAACTCAGTGAGTTGTATTTCAGGGCGGGTTCAATGAAGAAAAATGCCGCCGCACAGCAAAACTACATATCGAGTAACTACACCCATATCGCCAGGGACATGCTCGCAGCCGGCGTCAATGTCATGCTCCAGATGGTGGCCGCCAGGGATGACGGAGACGATCTTCGTATCAGCTTTTCCTGTAATCCAGATGTCACCCCGGAAGTATTGCAACGAGTATCAGGTCTTGACCGTCGAGTATTTTTTGCGGCGCAGGTTCATGACGATTTGCCATTTATGAAACACGATGCGGAAGCGGCGCCAGACTCCTTCGACTGGATTGTTCGCAACTCGGACTACAGTAAAAAGTTATTTGCTGTTCCCAATGCAGCCGTGCCTTTGCGGGATTATGCCACGGCCTTGCATGCGAGCACCTTGATTGAAGATGGCGGAACCTTGCAGATCGGCATTGGTTCGCTGGGAGATGCGGTAGCTCAGGCCTGTATTGTACGGCATCGCAGTAATGACGCTTACCGACGCATGGTGGCAAACATTAGCGGCGGAGAGCCAGTTGCTGAACTTGATCTGGGCTGTTTCGACCAGGGCCTGTATGTCTCTACCGAAATGTTTGTTAACGGTATGATGCATTTAATTGAACATGGCGTAGTCAAGCGCAAGGTTTATGACAATCTGCTGCTGCAACAAGGACTTAACTCAGGACAAATTTCAGAGGTGATTGACACCGCGCTCTGGTGCTATGGTCGTGAGAGTGGACTCATACCCCAGGTGCTCACTGAGTCATCGTT
Organism: Candidatus Seongchinamella marina; assembly: GCF_026262685.1. Taxonomy (NCBI): domain Bacteria; kingdom Pseudomonadati; phylum Pseudomonadota; class Gammaproteobacteria; order Cellvibrionales; family Halieaceae; genus Seongchinamella; species Candidatus Seongchinamella marina. The sequence continues at coordinate 381,648 of NZ_SHNP01000002.1, read as the reverse complement.
GGTGGAGCTCATCGGCTGGGGAATCATGCCTGCAGCACTGAGTCTTGGCGAAGGCGACCTGAGTCTTGGCAACCACGTCCTGGTCAACGACATGGACGACACTGTCACAAAAGACAGTTTGCTGAGCGCAGTTAGCGGCAACGAACTGCGCAAGGGCCGCGTTCTGCACGGAGGATTTTTCCTGGGTCCGCGCGACTTTTATAACAAGCTTTGCGCGCTCGATGAAGAGGCACATGAGCGTATTTGTATGACAGGTGTGCAGCGCACCAATCAATTACTGCTGGATTACCCCCTGTACTGTGCACAGCGTCGCAAGGCTCGATTTATCAACACCGGTATGATTGCCTCCCTCAACGGCGCAGTCGCATCTGATGCGCTGGAAGATGGCACTGTGATCAGCGGCGTAGGGGGGCAATACAACTTCGTGGCCATGGCCCATGACTTGCCCGGGGCTCGCTCAATCCTCTGTATTAGAGCTACTCGAGGCGAGGGCAATCAGTTACAGTCGAACATAGTTCCGTTTTATGGTTACACCACCATACCAAAGCACCTGCGAGATGTGATCGTGACGGAGTATGGTGTGGCCGACCTTCGGGGTCAGTCTGACGCCGAGGTTATCAAACGCATGATTAACATCGCAGACTCTCGTTTTCAGGATTCGTTATTGGAGTCCGCAAAAAGCCACGGAAAGCTGCCTGGGGATTACAGTGTGCCATTGAGTGCGCGCAACAATACCCCTGAAAAGCTCCAGGCTGTGATCAAACCACAGATGCAGGCAGACGTTTTTCCCGACTATCCCTTTGGAACCGAACTGACCGATGAGGAACTGGCGCTCGCGGCCAGCTTACGCCGGGTCAAAGCGCTGAGTGAAGAACCTGCCCAATTTATCAGTTCTACTTTTAGGGCTCTGCTACATAACAGTGATGAGGATGCGGCAAAGCCGCTTCTGGAACGTCTCCACCTGGACCATCCGGAAACCACCAAGGACTTCCTGATTAAACAGTTGCTGTTACTGGAATTTGAGGAGCGAGGCATGCTCAAGGCTGGCTGACCGCCGGTGGCGGCAACCCCAGGAACTGGGTATGCTCTGTTCATGCCTGAAAAACTTGATGACAAACTGGTAATAGCCATTTCCTCGCGGGCTCTGTTTAACCTGGATGAAAGCCACCAGGTGTACCAGAACGATGGGCTAAACGCATACTCCGAGTATCAGGTGGCACGTGAAGATGAGCCACTGGAACCCGGAGAAGCCTTTCCCCTGGTACACAAACTGTTGCGCCTGAATGAGCTGTTAGGGGGAGATCAGCAAGTAGAAGTGGTGTTGTTGTCTCGTAATAGCGCAGACACCGGGTTGAGGGTATTTAACTCTATCGAGCATTATAATCTGACCATCAGCCGGGCCGCTTTTTGCGGTGGCGAAAGTCCCTGGCGTTACATCAATGCCTTTGGTTGCCAGTTGTTTCTCTCAAATGAAGCCGATGATGTTCGCAGTGCGCTTGAATGCGGGGTGGCCGCTGCGACCCTGATATCAGGAGCCAAACAGGACAGCGGCAATGACCAGCTGCGATTTGCCTTTGATGGCGACGCTGTTTTATTTTCCGATGAGGCCGAACGCGTCTATAAAAGCGAAGGGTTGGAGGCATTTACAGCCAGCGAAAAAGCCGCTGCGCGCCAACCACTGGCGGGGGGGCCATTTAAGCCTTTTTTGTCGGCGTTACACCGGTTGCAACAGGTATTTCCCGCGAGTGAGGCACCTATCCGAACGGCGCTGGTCACCGCGCGCTCAGCGCCTGCCCACGAGCGAGTTATCCGTACCCTGCGAGCCTGGAATATCCGCATAGATGAGTCGATTTTCCTGGGTGGTCTTAACAAAACCGATTTTTTGAGGGCCTATCAGGCGGATGTGTTTTTTGATGACCAGCAACAGCATTGCGAGTCAGCCAGTCCGCATATCGCTACCGGTCACGTGCCTCACGGAGTGGCCAACAACTGAAGCGAGGCGGCCGAACTCGGTTATGCCTTTTTAGTTTGGCTAAATCGCCGTTTAAGGTCTATTCTTTATAAGGTCCCCGTCTTTTACCCCGGGGGCTGCGGAGGCAAAAATGAAGCTGCAACAGCTACGTTATATTTGGGAAGTGGCGCACCACGAACTGAACGTATCCGCGACTGCACAAAGCCTGTACACATCGCAACCGGGTATCAGCAAGCAGATTCGCCTGTTAGAAGACGAGTTGGGTGTGGAAGTCTTTGCTCGCAGTGGTAAACACCTTACTCATGTCACGCCTGCCGGTGAAGCAATTCTCGAGGCGGCGGGGCAGGTATTGCGAACTGTGGAAAGTATCAAGCAGGTCGCCCAGGAGTATTCCAACGAGAAAAAGGGCAGCCTTTCCATTGCGACAACTCACACTCAGGCCCGCTACGCGCTGCCGGCAACCATCAGTGCATTCATCGACCGCTATCCGGATGTCTCTTTGCATATGCATCAGGGCACGCCAATGCAGATATCAGAGATGGCGGCAGACGGCACGGTAGATTTTGCGATTGCTACCGAGGCACTGGAGTTATTTTCTGATCTCATCATGATGCCGTGTTATCGCTGGAACCGCTGCATCCTCGTCCCCCGCGACCATCCACTCACCCAGGTATCTGTTCTAGGCCTGGAGGACGTGGCGGCTCACCCCATTGTGACCTACGTCTTTGGCTTCACGGGTCGCTCCAAGCTTGATGAGGCTTTTGTCGAAAAAGGTTTAACCCCGCGAGTCGTATTCACGGCCGCCGATGCTGACGTGATTAAAACCTATGTCCGACTTGGACTTGGAATAGGAATCGTCGCCGGGATGGCTCACGACCCCGAAATGGACCCTGATCTGGTTGCGCTGGATGCGAGTCACTTATTCGCCAGTAGCGTGACGCGCATCGGTTGTCGTCGTGGCACCTTCCTGCGCGGCTATATGTATGAATTCATCGAAGACTTTGCTCCTCATTTGACCCGAGACCTGGTTCAGGAAGCCTTTGCGCGACATACCAAGGCTGAGCTCGAAGAACTTTTTTCTGATCTTAATCTGCCTGTCTACTGAATATCTTCTGCCGGGACTTGTGCCCTATAGCGCAAAGCTTTAGATTATTGCGCACAATTTTGTGCCCCTTGGGAGGGTGATACGTGGAATTGGCTTGTCTTGACCTTGAAGGTGTTTTGGTCCCGGAAATCTGGATCGCTTTTGCAGATAAAACCGGCATAGAGGAGCTGCGGGCTACGACCCGTGATGTTCCCGATTACAATGTATTGATGACGCAGCGCCTGGCAATTCTTGACCAGCATGGGCTCAAGATTGATGACATCCAGGAGGTGATAGCGACGCTTGAACCACTCCCGGGTGCCGTCGACTTTATCGCTTGGTTGCGAGAGCGATTTCAGGTCATCATTCTTTCCGACACCTTTTACGAGTTCTCCCAGCCGCTAATGCGTCAGCTCGGTTGGCCAACCCTGTTTTGTCATCGTCTGGTGACAGATAATGCTGGCCGGGTAGTGGATTATAAACTGCGACAGGAAGATCCAAAGCGAGCTTCAGTAAAGGCTTTGCACAGTCTCAAGTATCGGGTTATCGCCGCAGGTGATTCTTATAATGACACCACAATGCTGAGTGAAGCCGATGTGGGCATTCTTATTCACGCGCCGAAAAATGTGATTGCAGAGTTCCCCCAGTTCCAGTCGGTTGCCAATCTTGCTGAGCTCAAGCAGGCGTTTGTGGATGCATCACAGCGTACTTTGTTGGTCTAGCAAGCAGTGCCTTTAACGGGTAGGGGCCTTTCCTTCGCTTGTTTTCAGCTCATTTCTTCCAGCACAGAAAGAAACTTTCCTACCTTATCGAAGGTTTCCTGGTACTCCTGACGCCACTGGGAGTCAGCGACGATGCCGCCACCGCCCCAACAGCGAATGTCATTGTCTGTACACAATAAACTGCGAATCGCGATGTTGCTGTCCATTCGACCATCTGCACTGATGTACATCACGCTGCCACAGTAAATTTCACGTGAGTCGGGTTCCAGTTCAGCGATGATTTCCATTGCCCTGCGCTTGGGCGCGCCGGTAATAGAGCCGCCGGGAAAACTGTCGCGCAATAATTCGTAGGCTGAGCGGTCTGGGGACAGCTCTCCGCTAATGGTGCTGACCAGATGATGTACGGTCGGAAAGCTTTGTACTTCAAACAATGCGTCCACGTGAATGCTGCCCGGAATACAGCTGCGTCCCAGATCATTGCGAAGCAGGTCCACTATCATCAGGTTCTCTGCTCTATCTTTTGAAGATCGCTTCAGTTCTTCGACCGCAAGCCTGTCAGCGCCGCTGTCTCGATAGCGGGGGCGAGTGCCCTTGATTGGCACCGTTTGAACGTGATTACCATGCAAAGAGAGAAATCGCTCGGGGGACAAGCTCATCATGACATCGTTATTTTCAAAGCTGAGATAGGCAGAGAAGGGAGCTGAAGCCGTTCTGCGCAATTGCCGATAAGCGGTCCAGGGATCGCCAGTAAAGGGGGCATTGAAGCGTTGAGCCAGGTTTACCTGGTAGCAGTCACCAGCATGGATATAAGACTGTACGCTCTCGAAAGCGCTGCGGTACTCGCTCTCAGTGAAGTTGGACTCGAACTTGCCGCCTAGTTGGAACTCTGTGTGCTTTACCCTGCGTTGGGACCGCAACCTGGACAGCACATCATTGCGATCAGCCTCGCGCATTGATGGTTGGGCCACCATAACCGCGCGCTGCAATAAGTGATCCTGAACGACCGCCCAATTGTATGCGGCCAGGTGACCCCCGGAGTTTCGCGTTGCAGGTGGCGCACCGCTGACTTGGTTAAGTGAATTTCCGCCATCGTAGCCAAGCGCGCCGAGCAGACCACCGCAGAACGGAATGTCCTGAGACGCCGGTTGAACGGTGCCATAATAGTCCTTGTGAAAGCGGCGCAGCTCATCGAAGTACTGCTGCCAGGCGGTTTCAGTTGCCGCTAAAGCGGGCTGTTCGGGGCAAGCGACAGGCTGGGCGCACATAATGTCATAGCGGCCGCTGCTGGAGTGCGGGTAACTGGAGTCGAGAAACGCGGCGCCAGGAAGCTCTCGCAGCGCTTCAAAGCGCTCACAGCTATCGGGAGAATAGGGGATTTCATCAAGGGATACGGTTTTATTCATTCGTCTTTGGGCCACTGACATATGTTGACACTGACCACAATCATCCTGTTGAACTCTGAAGTCTATAGGCTAGGTCGCTATTGTAAACTATAGTCGTAAACATCGCTGGATTAGCAAATATTTTCAGTGAAAACATGGCTTTACGAGCGCAGTTTGATTGACTTTATAGCCCCCTGCGCTTAATGTATCACGCCCGAATTCTGGCAGTTTTATGACAACGCAAAGGCTGTCTGCGACGTCTTGCCCAAGATGCCTCGCAGAAGGTGCCGCAAGCTCACCCAGGCCCTTTGGCCGATTCTGGATCAAGGAATATGACGACAGATAGCAGTAACGACCTGATCGCAAGTTTGGAGAACCCCTTCGCCACGAAGGATGAACAGGAATTTCGCGTGCCCGGGCAGATCGACTCTGAACCGGGCCTCTATGAAAAGGCGCTAAAGCACGGCTGGGAGTTGCAGCAACGTCCCTATGAGGCTTCAGGCGTTAAGAATACCCAGCGCCAGCACCAGAAGCACCGAATGACTGTATGGGAGCGCATCGAGTGTCTTGCAGACGATGAGCCTACCGTATTATTTCAAAACTGGGGACCCAACCTGGATGGCGCATCCCTGGTAACGGCTTTGATTCAGGTGAACGGGCGCGACGTGGCAATTTATGGTCACGATTTTACTGTGCGCGCAGGCTCAATGGATGCAACTAACGGCAAGAAGTTAGCGCGTTTGTTTGAGTTAGCTGCCAAGCGCAAGATACCGCTTGTGGGCATGAACGATTCGGCTGGCGCATACATACCAGCGGGCGTTGGTGGACTGGATGGATATGCAGATGCTTTCACCGCACTGCGGAAAATATCCGGTGTCGTGCCCAGTATTATGTGCATGTTTGGATTTAACGCGGGTGGCGGCTCATACCTGCCCAGGCAGGGGTCGTTTCTGATCCAGCCGGATAATACCTTTTTCGGCTTAACTGGCCCCGGTGTCGTCAAGTCTGTATTAGGTGAGGACGTTACCCCTGAAGAGCTAGGCGGTCCGGGTGTCCATAGCCAAACGGGCGTCACTGACTTCGTGGTACCCGATGAAGTCGCGGCCCTGCGAAAAGTGCGTGAGCTGCTTAACTATTTACCCGCCAACAATGGCGAACTCGCCCCGCATCAACAATCGTCAGACCCCATGACGAGAAAAACATGGGACATTGATATTTTGTTGAAGAAGGCGTTCAACTCGCCCACAGGCTTCAATACACCTTTTGACATCACCATCCTGATTCAGCAGTTGTGTGATCACGGTGATTTCCTGGAAGTGCAGCCGGAACGTGCACGCAATACCATTACTGCCCTGGGTCGAATGGGCGGCAATGTTATAGGCTTCGTTGCCAACAACTCTGCGGTTGCTTCCGGGCAGATCGATATTGATGCTGCCTATAAAAACGCGCGCTTTATTCGCTTTTGCAATCTCTACAATATCCCCATTATTTTCCTCGAGGACACGACCGGCTTCCTGCCCGGGCGAGAGCAGGAGAGTCGGGGTATCGTGCAAGCCGGTCGCGCCATGCTCGATGCTATTGTTGACTTGCGGACTCCGCGATTTTTGGTATTGATTCGCAACGCGTTTGGCGGTGCTTACGCGTCGTACAATAATTACCCCACGGGCGCTGATTTTGTGGTGGCCCTGCCTACAACGCGGGTCGCAGTAATGGGGCCTGCGGGCGTTGAATACGTCTATAAGGACGAGCTGAAAAAAATTCGTGGTGCGGTGAAGGGTAAAATCGCCGAGGAAACGGCTGCGCAGCAGGCCGCGAATCTCCCAGAAGATGAGGCCAGGGCGATGGCTGAAGAGTTGGTAGGGGGCTGGGTGAAAGCGCAAGAACAGTTGCTTGCTCAGCGCTACGAACAGGAATTGATGAACCCTGATGAAGCATTGAGCTTGGGATCTATTTCCCAAATTGTCATGCCTTCTGACCTGCGTCAGGTTTTAGCGGAGCATATGGATTTTTGTTTGCGTCACTATGAGCCGAGTCCGCTGCAGTCAGTGCAACGTGAATTCCACTAACGGCCCCGTCATTAAGAATTGAGGATTAACACGTGTCTAACGAACACTATTTGAATAACTCACTGATTCACCGCGACCGTCGCCTGGGCCGTCGCAACACCTCCTGGGTGAACCAGTTTGATTGCACTCATATGTGCCCGTTGATTATTTGCCGCGGCCCAATCCGAAAAGAGGCCATGGATGTTTTTGAAGAGATGGGGATCGCTCACTATGGAATCTTGCTGTCTGAGAAAGATTCCATAGTTTATCAGGATGCCTTGGCCCCGGAGTTGCGCACGCTCACCGAACCAGACAGGGTTCACCGAGTGCCGGATTACACTGGTAGCAACAAAGAAGAACGTAATCAACGTATAGCCCAGATCATCAGTATTGCCAAAGACAACGGTTACAACTCAATCTTTGCCGGCTATGGTTTCATGGCTGAAGATGAAACCATGGTTGCTGCCATGGAGAAAGCCGGGTTGAACTTCATTGGCCCCTGTTCAAGGACGGTCCATGATGCAGGACTTAAGGACGAGGCTAAACGCACGGCGTTGAAGACCGGGGTATCTGTTACTCCCGGAATCGACAATGGAACCGCGCTGACCCTGTTAAAGAAGCACGCTGACGTGGCTGCTCTTAAAGCCCTGGCAGTAGAGCATGAGCTAGAGCTTGATCATGCCCGCCTGGACGATAATGCCCTCACCCTGGAAGACAAGGCTGACCTGGTTCTCGCAGCTTCATATGTCAAAGGGATTGATCTTTATACCGTAGACGAGCTCTGCCAGGCACTCACCGAAGCAGTTGAGAAAATGACTGCGGATTACCCACAGAATCGGGTTCGCTTGAAAGCGATTTCCGGCGGCGGCGGTAAAGGCCAGCGTATTCTCGGCATTGGAGAGTCCGCACGCACCCCAGAGATGGTCAGGGAAATTCTCAACGAAGTGAAAACCACCGGCGTTGGCGACAACAAAAACGTACTGGTTGAGCTGAACATAGAGACCACACGTCACCAGGAGATTCAGGCCATCGGCAATGGTCTCTGGAGCATGTCCATGGGTGGTCGTGACTGTTCCCTGCAAATGCATGAGCAAAAACTGCTGGAAGTTTCTGTCACTGTAGAATCCTTGCAGTCAGCTATTGAGCAGGCTGAAGCGGCGGGGTTGGTGGAAGAGATAAAGGTTCTTCAACAGGACCTGAAAACGCTGGAATCAATGGAAGATGAGGCGGCCCGGTTTGGCGAGGCGGTCGGGTTGGACTCTGTTTCTACGTTTGAGTGCATTGTCGACCGTGACAAACATTTCTTTATGGAAATGAATACTCGAATTCAAGTCGAGCATAGAGTGACCGAGCTCTGTTATGCCCTGCAGTTCACCAACCCTGATAATGCCGAGGATTCTTTTGTCGTTGAATCACTGGTGGAGATGATGGTGTTGCTGGCGGCCCACGGACCCAAGCTGCCCAAGCCGATGCGTATCCTGCGTCACAATGACTCGGTCGAAGCGCGAATGAATGCGACCAACCAGGCCTTGCAACCCAGCGCTGGCGGCGTCATTGATTACTGGTCTGACGCGGTGGTCGGTGAAATTCGCGATGATCAGGGCATTAGCCTGCACAACCCTGATACCGACGTATTTATGAAATACACCCTGGCAGGGGCTTACGATTCCAATATAGCGCTGCTTTTAACGGTGGGGGATACCCGCCTGGACACCTATGAGCGAATGGCGGAGGTTATTCGACAGACCACCATGCGCGGCAAGGATCTGGCAACAAACCTTGAGTTTCATTACGGTTTGGTGAATTGGTTTATAGGCCAGAACATTAATGCTAGGCCAACTACCCGGTTTATCGTTCCTTACCTGACAGCAGTGGGAGAACTTAAGCAACGGGCCAACAACCTGGATTTGGCTTACGCCTGGCAGCAGCTCTGCAAAGCGTCTCTAGAGGAGCTTGCAGGCGACCCTGCCAGGGCACTTCAGCATAGTCTGGAACAAAAGCAGACACTGTTGTTGCGACCTCTGGAGTCGCTGTTGGCTGAGCCTCATATTCTTTCGGGTTGGTTGAGCATAAATCGCGATAGCTACACCTTGATCGACGATAAAATCAGCTGGAACGAAAACCCTATAGAATTGCTCGCCGATACTTATCATTTCCTGAATATGGACTTTGTCCATGGTGCTCCTGCCGCCAATATGATTTGGCACCACGATAACGAGATTCTGCAACAGGCGCTGGATTTCTATAACGAGCTCAATAATCGCCTGGATGCAGAGGACTGGATCGAGCTGCAATCGCTACTGGCAGAGTCGCAAGCACCCGCAGGTATTGATGTGCCGTTATGGTCTTCGATTCGTGCCGCTCACGTTGGCTTCCAGGCCGGCTTGGATATGCTGGCCGTGCTACCGAGCATTGCCGAGAAGACTCGCTATTTCGAACTGGCAGTAAACAACGACCTTACGATTAATATACCGGAGCGGCTTTTTGATGAGTCGCTGCAAGATGCCATGGCAAAAGTGCTGGTGCCACCACCGGTTGCCAAGTCGGACGAAATTCTGGCTGAGAGTGGCGGGATGTTTTACGGACGTGAAACACCTGAACACGAGATTTATGTGCAAGAGGGCGACCACTTCGAAGCTGGCGACCCCTTGTTCATCGTCGAAGTCATGAAGATGTTCAACAAAGTTTACGCACCGTTCTCCGGGACTGTTGACGAGGTGCTGGTTGATACTGATGGGGTCATCATCAGTAAGGGCCAGACTATTTTCAAAATCACCCCGGATGAAAAAATGATAATTGAGTCGGCAGAGGACGTTGCGGCCAGGCGCCGAACCGTCACTGATGAATTTCTGACTCAACTGGCTTAGGAGGTACATTCAATGATTACGGCACTGGACCACATTGCGATCGCTGTCCCGGACCTCGAAAAGTCCATCAAGCGTTTTATGGATGACTTTGGGCTTTCTTTTGATGGCACCGAGGACGTTATAGCGGCCAAGACCTCGACGGCTTTTTTTCCTGTTCCTCCAACTAATATCGAGCTCGTTCATCCGCTTAATGGCGACGGCCCTATTGCCGGTTATCTGGAAAAAAAGGGCGGAGGACTCCACCACCTTTGCTTTCGTTCAGACAATATCGAGGAGGACGTCGAACGCCTGACAGCCAAGGGATATCAGTTTTTGGGAGACGCTCCCTCTCCTGGCGCCCACGGCTCTAAAGTCATTTTTATTCACCCCAAGAGTTGCGATGGTGTGCTGGTTGAAATCAATCAACCCGCAGACTCGCACTGATTATTGAGGTCAGGGGACAAGAGTATTAGGCACGTCTGGGCAAGCCCGGCACCTGTATCTCAGAGCAGCGAATACACATAGATCACCGGTTTCACAGCAGTGGAGTAAGCACGGTGGCGAGAGGACACAAAAATGAGTGACAAGATTTACGACAAGAAGAGCGCTACTCCAGAAGCCTGGACAGAGCTGGCTACCAAGCAAATGCGCGGCAAGCCCCTGGAGTCGCTGACCTGGGAAACTCCTGAGGATATTGACGTAAAGCCTCTGTATACCGCTGCAGATACCGAAGATCTTGAATTCACCGATACCATGCCTGGCATGTCTCCCTATATTCGCGGGCCACAGGCTACCATGTATGCAGGCCGACCCTGGACAATTCGCCAATATGCGGGATTTTCGACGGCGGAAGCGTCCAATGCGTTTTATCGTAAAGCGCTGGCCGCTGGTGGGCAGGGTGTTTCAGTAGCCTTCGATCTCGCAACACACCGCGGTTATGACTCTGATCACCCGCGTGTGTCTGGTGATGTGGGCAAGGCCGGGGTGGCCATCGACTCGGTTGAGGACATGAAAATTCTCTTCGATGAGATTCCACTGGAAAAGGTTTCCGTCTCGATGACAATGAATGGCGCCGTACTGCCGGTGCTGGCGGGGTATATTGTTGCCGCAGAAGAGCAGGGCGTCAGCCAGGATCAACTCGCGGGCACGATCCAGAATGACATTCTCAAGGAATTCATGGTGCGTAACACTTATATTTACCCACCTGCACCCAGCATGAAAATCATAGGCGATATCATTGCTTACTGTTCGGGCAATATGCCTCGCTTCAACACCATTTCCATTTCCGGTTATCACATACAGGAAGCGGGAGCCAACGCGGCGCTGGAGCTAGCGTATACCCTGGCAGACGGCAAAGAGTATATTCGAACTGCGCTGTCAGCTGGCCTCGGTATTGATGACTTTGCGCCACGCCTGTCCTTTTTCTGGGGCATCGGTATGAACTTTTATATGGAAATTGCCAAGATGCGAGCCGCCCGACTGCTGTGGGCCCGCATTGTTGGAGGGTTCAATCCAGAGAACCCCAAGAGTTCCATGCTGAGAACCCACAGCCAGACTTCCGGTTGGTCACTTACGGAGCAGGATCCTTACAACAATGTGGTGCGCACCACTATCGAGGCAATGGCCGCAGTGTTTGGTGGTACTCAGTCGTTGCACACCAACGCGCTGGATGAGGCTATCGCGCTGCCTACTGAATTTTCCGCTCGTATTGCCCGTAATACCCAGTTGATCATTCAGGAGGAGTCAGGAATCACCAATGTGGTTGACCCCTGGGGGGGTTCATACATGATGGAGAGTTTGACGCAGGATATCGCAGACAAAGCCTGGGAGTTGATCGAAGAGATTGAGGAAGCCGGCGGTATGGCCAAGGCCATTGAAACCGGAATGCCGAAACTCCGCATCGAGGAAGCCGCTGCCAAAAAACAGGCCCGTATAGACAAGGGCGAGGACGTGATTGTGGGTGTGAACAAATACACCCTGGAGAAAGAAGACGATGTGGATGTGCTGCAAATAGACAACGAGGCGGTGCGCGAATCACAGTTGGCCCGACTGGGGGCGATTAGGCAGTCGCGTGATGAGAGCGCAGTTGAGGCTATACTGGAAGACATCTATCAGTGCGCGGTCAGCGGCCAGGGTAACCTGTTGGAACTGGCTGTAGAGGCTACTCGACGCCGCGCCACCGTTGGGGAGATATCTTTCGCTATGGAACGGGAATTTGGTCGCTTTAATGCTCAGGCCCAAACGGTCTCTGGCGTTTATGGTAGTGCCTTCCAGGAAGATGAGAACTGGCAGGGCATCAGCAAGGATATTGACGGCTTTGTGGAGCAACATGGTCGCAGGCCCAGAATGCTGGTGTGTAAAATGGGTCAGGATGGACACGATCGTGGGGCCAAGGTCATCGCCACCGCTTTCGCCGACGTGGGCTTTGATATCGACCTGTCGCCTATGTTCTCCACCCCGGAGGAGGTAGCTCGCCAAGCCATTGAAAACGACGTGCACGTCGTCGGCGCTTCATCATTGGCAGCGGGTCACAAAACTCTGGTTCCCGAATTGGTGACAGAACTTCGCAAACAGGGGGCCGACGAAATTGTTGTGATCGCCGGCGGAGTGATACCCAGACAGGACTACGAGCACCTTTACGCGGCTGGCGTAAAATGTATTTTCGGACCGGGAACCCCAATTCCCGTTTGTGCTCGTGATGTATTGGATGCAGTAAATAGTGCTCTGCTTAGCTAAATCATTGATAGTAACGCACTGGCAGTATGCCTATAGCTGGCACTGCCTCGGCAGTTCTGTCTCTACGACAACGATGGTGGTTTGAGTTGCAGGCTTTCGATCTGAATCAGCTTTTGTCGGGTAACCGACGTTCACTGGCCAAGGCTATCACCCTGGTCGAGAGCAAACTCGCAACACATCGAGACCAGGCTCAGGACATACTCGAACAAATTCTGCCGCACAGTGGCAACAGCATACGAATAGGGATTACAGGCGTTCCCGGCGTTGGGAAATCTACTTTCATTGAAGCCTTTGGCCTCTATTTGATCGCGCAGGGTAAGCGCGTGGCGGTTCTCGCGGTAGACCCCAGTTCTCCGATCGCCGGCGGCTCAATTCTTGGCGACAAAACCCGCATGGAAGAACTATCACGACGGGAGGAGGCCTATATTCGGCCAAGTCCTTCCGAGGGAACACTGGGAGGCGTGGCACAGAAAACTCGCGAGACTATGCTGCTGTGTGAGGCTGCGGGGTACGACGTCATCCTGGTCGAGACCGTTGGCGTCGGCCAAAGCGAATATCAGGTCGCAGGAATGGTGGACTTTTTTATGGTGTTGATGCTTCCCGGTGGCGGTGACGAACTACAGGGCATTAAAAAGGGCATTATGGAACTTGCTGACGCACTGGTGATCAATAAGGCAGATGGCGACAGTGAAAAACTGGCTAATCTTACTCGCCAGCAGTACACCAGTGCCATGAATTTGTTGCGCCACACCAGCTTCTGGACCCCCCGAGTAATGACCTGTTCTGCGCTAAAGGGCATTAACATCGATACTGTCTGGGGCATGGTGGTGGATTACTATTTCATGGCGCTGGAGGAATCGGCTTTTCAGGCCAAGCGCGCCGAGCAGAACCGCGACTGGATGCATCAGTTAGTCAACGAAATGCTCACGATGAAGCTCACTCGTAATGCAGAGATCAAGCGAATGCTGCCTGGCCTTGAGCAAAACGTAGAGGCACAAAAAATTACCGCATTTGCTGCTGCTCGGCAAATCATAGACAAGCTTTAAGTGCTGACACCCGGGCACAGCGAAGTAATCTCGGGGGGCAAAGGTTTAACTATGGCTGTCAGCATAAGGCGAGCGACGGAATCCGATGCTGCTCCTCTTGCGGTCCTTGCAGAACAAGCATTTCGCCAAGCATTTACACAAGACAATAGCGATGCGGATATAAACCAGCATTGTGAAGCCAGCTTTGGTTCTGATAAACAAAAAGCAGAAATATTGGATGCCAACACAGTTGTCTTGTTAGCGGAGTCTGGTGAGCAGCTGGCAGGTTACGCTCAATTACACGTGTGTTCGCCCAAGGCCTGCGTGCGGGGCAAGGCTCCAGCCGAACTCAATCGTATGTATGTGCTTGAGACTTGGCATGGACGTGGTGTAGCACAACAGATTATGTCGAAAGTGCTGGATTTCCTCGCCAATAAGGGCCGGGACGTCGTGTGGTTGGGCGTTTGGGAGCACAACGCCAAAGCCATTCGTTTTTATCGAAAATACGGATTCAGCGAGGTCGGTGAGCATGCGTTTTACCTCGGTGAAGACCTGCAGCGCGACCTTATTTTCGCGACAACACTCTCGGCGATATGAGCCTACCCGGTGCTGGCAGAATAACGCGGTTGGCCCGTATTCATGAAACAGGCTAATCTTCACCGACCTCCACTTGCCGACAGGGGCATACCATGCGTTTTTATGCTCTTGAAAAGCTGATCAATCTTCACGACGGTTACACTCAACAATTCAAGATCGATCACCTGCAACTGTTATTAATACAGCGATTGGGGCAGCTTTATTTATTTGAGGCTAATTGCCCCCATCGAGGACACTCCCTCGAGGCAGCAATCATCGATAATGGCGTTATTCAATGTCCGCTGCACCAGTACCAGTTCTCCATTACAGACGGGGAATTGCTGAAGCAGACGGAGGAGCCCTGTCGTCGACTCAAGGTATGGAATATTGCTTACGAGGGTGTTGAGGTTGGAGTGATGCTGGGGAATGAACTCGATCCGTAGCGTGCAATTGTTCTGGGCTTTCATCAAAAAGGAGCATTCAAGTAATGAACTGGAAGATCTATCTCTCTGGAGAAATCCACACTGATTGGCGCGATCAGATAAAAAAGGGCTGTGAGATGCGAGACTTACCCGTGTCATTTTGCTCGGCAGTGACGGATCATGAAGCCAGCGATGCCGCCGGCGATGGTCTGGGTGCAGAGTCCAACAGTTTCTGGCGTGATCATAAATCTGCAAAAGTAAACTCAATACGAACAAAGCACCTTGTGCATAGCTGTGATATCGCGGTTGTGCGCTTCGGTGATAAGTACAAACAATGGAATGCCGCCTTTGATGCCGGAATGTGTGCGGCACTGGGCAAGCCCTATATTACCCTGCATGACGAGAGCATTATTCATCCATTAAAAGAAGTCGATGGCGCCGCCATGGCCTGGGCCCAGAGTGTTGATCAGGTGATTGAAATACTGGCCTATGTCACTAGTGCTGACTGATTCGATGTTTGGCGCTCAGCGCTCCTTGATGATCGCGCAAGGCCAGGGATTATTGCACTATGGTCGATATGCAGTGGCAAGCACCTAGACACTAAGGCTGCGTAATTCCGGATCCTGTGTGCTATAGCGCCATAGCTCATCAAACAAATCCAGGTGTTTTTCTGTCGCAGCTCGCGAATCCGCTTCATAAAAGCCATCGTGATCCGCACCGCCGGGCTTGTAGAGAACGCCGTCCCGATCACGGATGACCACCGTCTGGCCGTTCCAGTCTGGGTGACCTTCAAGCTTTCTGATTTCAATGAGACTGGGAATGCGGCGAGCGAGCGCCAGCAAGCGATGACCACGACCAATCAGGCCACGGGAATCGGCTACTAAAATACGAACTTCAGATTGTCGAGAGCCCCTGGCCAGAGCGGAGAGCGCGCTGGTGAGTTCATCCTGGTCGAATACTGCGTGATCGAGGTGCGGGCTCAGGATGCTGACGTAGCGAGACGCGCTCGCGCACAGTTCTACCGCCACTGCATCGAAAGGGTGAGGATATGCTATTGCCTGTGGATATTCCTTATCCGCCATAGTGGTGTTTACCCGCAAGATAGATTGCTGCTTCGACAGTTTAGCCTACACCATAGCGGATCCCGGTGCCGCCTCCAAATTGGCCGAGGAGAGCATCAGAAAACCATTGATTATCAGTCGTTTAGACGCCGGCAGGGTATCGGGGAGGGTACAACATGAGGTATAGTTCGCGATCCAGAAATGGTACGTACACCAGCGCCATTACCACCTATTTGAACGTCAGAGGAAGCTATGCCATCTAACAGCAATACTATTTACTACACCCTTACTGACGAAGCTCCGTCACTAGCCACTTGTTCATTGTTGCCAATCGTGCGTACTTTTACCTCAGCGGCAAATATCGATGTGAAGATTACAGATATTTCTCTAGCAGGACGGGTTTTATCGAGCTTTCCCGATTACCTTGAAGAAGATCAGCGAGTCGAAGATGGTCTGGCATTTTTGGGCGATCTGACTCAGGATCCTGCTGCCAATATCATCAAGCTCCCGAACATCAGTGCCTCTATACCGCAGCTCAAAGACTGTATCGCCGAATTGCAGGGGCAGGGCTACGCAGTACCCGACTACCCTGAGAATCCGCAGAGCGATGCAGATAAGGACGTGCTTCAGCGCTACGGTAAAAGCCTTGGAAGCGCGGTGAACCCAGTCTTGCGTGAAGGTAATTCTGATCGCCGTGCGCCAAAAGCGGTAAAGGAATTTGTGCGCAAGTACCCCCACTCAATGGGTAAGTGGAGCATGGCGTCACGCAGCCATGCTGATTACATGCGCGACGGTGATTTTTATTCGGCGGAACGATCGGTGACCTTTGCCGATGCTGAAGATATTCGTATCGAATTTATTGATGCCAACGGTGAGGTCACCGTGAAGAAAGCACTGTCCATGCAGGCCGGCGAGGTTTTGGATAGCATGCGCATGAGCGCAGCGGCACTGCGTGAGTTCCTTGAGCAAACCATGGATGACGCCAAACACTCAGGCGTGATGTGGTCGCTGCACGTGAAGGCGACCATGATGAAGGTGTCTCACCCGATCGTGTTTGGCCATGCAGTGACTGTTTTTTACAAGGACCTGTTTGAAAAGTACGAGACTTTGTTTGATGAACTGGGCGTAAACCCAAACAACGGGCTGAGTAGCGTTTATGAAAAGATCGAATCGCTGCCGCGCTCAAAGCGTGAAGAGATACTTGAGGATGTGCACGCTTGTTACGAAGGAAGGCCTGAGCTTGCAATGGTGGACTCTGTCAAAGGGATCACCAATCTGCATGTACCAAGCGACGTGATTGTTGACGCATCTATGCCTGCGATGATTCGCAACGGTGGCAAAATGTGGGGCCCGGATGGTAAAGCCAAGGACTGTAAGGCGGTAATGCCGGAGAGCACCTACTCAACGATTTACCAGGAAATGATTAACTTTTGCAAAACCAATGGGGCATTCGACCCCACACAATGCGGCTCGGTACCCAATGTAGGCTTGATGGCCAAAAAAGCAGAAGAATACGGCTCACACGATAAAACCTTTGAGGTTGACGCACCGGGCACAATGCGCGTGGTCGATAGCACAGGCAACACATTGATGGAGCACACCGTAGAGCCTGGTGACATCTGGCGCGCCTGCCAAACCAAGGATGAAGCCATTCGGGACTGGGTAAAATTGGCCGTGAACCGCTCTCGCGCGTCCGATACTCCGGTAATCTTCTGGCTGGACCGTAACCGGGCTCACGACATTCAGTTGATCAAAAAAGTTGAAGTGTATCTCAAGGAGCATGATACCGAGGGGCTGGATATTCGTATCATGACTTATGTAGAGGCGATTCGCCGCAGTATGGAACGAATGATCCGGGGCAGTGACACTATTTCAGCTACCGGCAACGTACTGCGTGACTACCTGACCGACCTGTTCCCGATAATGGAGCTGGGCACGTCAGCTAAAATGCTTTCTATTGTGCCCATGTTGAAGGGCGGAGGCATGTACGAAACGGGCGCCGGTGGTTCAGCTCCCAAGCACGTTCAGCAGCTCCAGGAAGAAAACCATTTGCGCTGGGATTCTCTCGGTGAATTCCTGGCTCTGGCAGTTTCGCTTGAAGATATGGGGATAAAGCAGGGCAATGCCCAGGCAACGCTACTGGCAAAGACCCTGGATGAGGCTACCGGCAAACTGCTTGCCAATAACAAGTCACCCTCTCGTAAAGTGGGCGAACTGGATAACCGTGGTAGTCATTTTTATCTGGGTATGTATTGGGCCAAGGCACTGGCAGCGCAGTCAGAAGATACTGAGCTTGCTGAACGCTTCGCACCCCTGGCCAAAGCCATGGCCAACGCAGAGAAGGATGTTGTGGCAGAACTGGAGCGCGCGCAGGGTAAGCCCGTGGAAGAAGAAGGGTACGGCTATTATCACGCTGACCGTGCCGCGGTTAAACGAATCATGCGTCCCAGTGCTACCTTGAATGCGATTCTGGCGGAAATAAATAGCTAAGAGTCCATCCCACTGCTTTGAGAGCGGCAGCTTGCGCAGGGCTGTCGTTTTTTACAGTATAAACACACAGCCCGACTCGAGAAGGTAGTCCAGCCAACCACTGGACTCGGGATCAGCGCAGGCAGCGGCCAGTTCTGCCTTATTTAGTTTCCAAGCATCAGACAGTGCTATTTGTAGAGGCATGATCGACTCAGAAAAACTGCGGCTATCGCCATTGGCAAATACGACTACTCTGCCGGCTTCATGCTGCCATGCCAGCTTAGCGGCGCTGTTAAGCTCAATGCCGTTGGCTCCGTCGCTCAGTTGTGAGCGCGCTTCAGAAAGTTCATCCTCATCCGGAAACTGCTCGTAGCGTGGCTCGGTAGCCAATTCTCCAAACCAGTGGTTACCTTCGCTTTGATCCAGCGCGGCCTGTATCTGTGCGCTTACCCGGTCAAGATCTCGTGGTCTTATTTCACCTGGCCGCGTCGCCACTTCGATTCTGGCGTCGCTATAGAAAAGGTCAGGATCTAACTGTTCAATCAGGGCATCGGTGAAACGAGACACCATTTCAGTGATTCGCGGCGCGCGAAAACCGATAGAAAACGTGGTGCATTCCCCTTGAGCCGTGCCCCAGTGAGCGATGCCAGGGGGCACATACAGTATGTCGCCAGGCTCCAAAAGATATTCAGCTTCGGTGTTAAACTGACTAAGCAGTCGCAGACTATCATGATCCACAAGTGGGCTGCTGGAATCACAAAACTGCCCTGTTTTCCACAGACGATGTCCTTCACCCTGTAACAGAAATACGTCGTAATTATCGAAGTGGGGACCCACGCTGCCACCATCGCTGGCATAGCTGGCCATCACGTCATCTACTCTCCATTGTGGGATAAAATCCACCAGCTTTCGCAGCTGGGCCACCTCGGGAATATACTGGTCTACTGCCTGCACGAGCAACGTCCAGGGGTGTTTGCGTTGGTAGTCTGTAGCGGAAAAAGGCCCATGAAAAAGCTGCCAGTTATCTTCCTGGTGCTCTACGATGCGTGCCTCAACTTCTTCTTCATATGCGAGCCCTGCAAGCTCGTCGCTACTGATGGGAGGCTTAAAATTTTTGATAGCGCCTCGAATTAGCAGCGGTGCTTTTTGCCAGTGCTGAGCCAGGAATTGCTCTTTGTCGAGGTTTAACTCCCAGTCGCTGCTCACCGCAACTAACCTATATCCCGGGCCTGGGACACGGCATTACCTATATAGCTGCTCGGTGTTAATGCCAGAAGCTCCCGCTTGGCCTGCTCAGGAATATCCAGTTTGCTGACAAAATCCTGGATGACCGATTTGCTCATGTCCTGACCGCGGGTCAGTTCTTTTAGCTTCTCATAGGGCTTTTCAATGCCGTAGCGACGCATCACTGTTTGAATGGGCTCTGCCAGAACCTCCCAGCTGTTATCCAGATCTTCTGCCAGGCGCTGCTCGTTGAGTTGCAGCTTGCTAATGCCCTTGAGGCTCGACTGGAGCGCGATAAGGCTGTAGCCGGCTCCGACACCCATGTTTCGCAATACGGTGGAGTCAGTCAGATCTCGCTGCCAGCGACTAATGGGGAGCTTGGCTGCAAGGTGCCCAAAGATGGCGTTCGCCAGACCGAGATTACCCTCGGAATTTTCAAAATCAATCGGGTTTACTTTGTGGGGCATGGTAGAGGAGCCCACCTCGCCGGCTATGGTCCGCTGTTTGAAATAGCCCAGGGAGATATAGCCCCAGATGTCCCGGTCGAAATCGATGAGCACCGTATTGAAACGTGCCAGCGCATTAAACAATTCCGCCATATAGTCATGGGGTTCGATTTGGGTGGTGTAGGGATTCCAGGTGAGTCCCAGAGAGCTGACGAAAGACTCCGCACAGGCTTGCCAGTCGACATCGGGGTAGGCGCTGAAATGCGCATTATAATTACCCACGGCGCCATTAATTTTACCCAGGTATTGGATCTGGCGTATTAGGGTGAGTTGACGCCGCAGACGAGCGACAACATTGGCGATTTCTTTGCCCATGGTCGTAGGGCTGGCCGTCTGACCATGAGTGCGCGACAGCATGGGGGCCTCAGCGGCATCTTGCGCAATGGACGTCAGCGCCTCAACGACCTTTTCCATTTCAGGCAGCAGCACTGCATCTACGCCATCACGTAACATCAGGGCATGCGACAGGTTGTTAATGTCTTCAGAAGTACAGGCAAAGTGAACAAACTCGGAAACAGCATCGAGCTCTGCATTGTCCACCAAGCGTTCCTTGATGAAATACTCCACTGCCTTTACGTCGTGATTGGTGGTCGCCTCTATGTCCTTTATCCTCGCTGCGTCGCTTTCGGCAAAGCCTTCCAGAATTTCCTCTAGCGCGCGGTTAGCAGAAGAGGAGAGCGGGGGTACCTCAGGAATGCCGTCGTGAGAGGCAAGGAATTGTAGCCAGCGAACCTCTACTAATACCCTGCGCTTTATCAAACCGTACTCACTGAAAGTGTCGCGCAGAGCGGCGGTTTTACTGCCGTAGCGGCCGTCGATAGGGGAAACTGCTGTGAGTGCTGAGAGGTCCATGAATGACTCCGAAGATGGGCGAAGGGTGCGGATTTTACACCACAGGAAGGTCTCGGGACAGTTGCTGACTGGTGTGCAAAATACGCTTACGTTCAAACAAGAGTCGCCAGCGTCTACCCCCCAGTTGTCGCCACAGGAAGGCGGACCGTATACCGGCTAACAGCAGCGCGCGAATAATATCTGCGTTTACACCGTCCTGAAGATGTTGAGCACTGCCAGAGACCTTAATGCGAAAGCGCAATTTGCTCAGTGTGTCTTGATAGATACCTGAAACGCTGTGACAGACGTCGTTAACGTGACCGGAAAAATGTTCAGCTTTAAAGCTGGTGTGCTCAAGCCGGGAGTGCACAACAGACATCATGTCAGTGCTTGCCGCAAATTTACGCTCCAGATGAAGCATATTTAGCACATAGCGTACGATCTCACTATTCTCATCTGCTTGGCGGCTGGCCAGTATGGCGCTAAGGTTGTTTAATCCGAGCTTAACGCCGGCTAAGCCTCCGTAAATAGCACCAATGTTGTCAGCGTCAAACTCGAAAAGACTATGAATCGATGACTCCAGGAACTCAACAGGATAACTGCCGGTGCGCGACAACTGGTCCACCAATCGCGCTGCTTGGGCGACACCCGCCAGGGCGATGGTCTGCTGTTCCAGTTTTGAATAGTCTCTGTTCATTCAAGCCGTCCTCTCGATCACGCCGCCACCCAGGCAGGTTTCGCCCAGGTAGAAAACCACTGACTGTCCCGGTGTTATCGCTCGCTGCGGGGCGTCGAATTCGACCTGGTAACCACCTTTCTGTTCAGTAATGGTGCAACTTTGATCGCTTTGTCGGTAGCGAACTTTGGCAGTACATTGCAGAGGTAGCGGTGGTGGCGCACCCGCCACCCAAAAAACCTCACCGGTGACCAGGCTTGATTTGAACAACGCAGGATGATCATTGCCCTGGGCGACCAGTAATACGTTGTTATCCAGGTCCTTTTCTACCACGTACCAGGGATCGTCTGTGTGGTTGGCCAGACCACCAATTCCAAGGCCCTGGCGCTGTCCAATCGTGTGGTACATCAGTCCCTGATGTTGGCTCAGATGCTCGCCGTCCAGGCTCACAATGTCGCCCGGTTGAGCGGGTAAGTACTGTTGCAGGAAATCACTGAAACGGCGCTCACCGATAAAGCAAATACCGGTAGAATCTTTTTTCCTTGCGGTAGCCAGGTCGTATTCTTCAGCGAGCGACCGTACTTCAGGTTTTTCTATATCGCCCACCGGGAATAATGTTTTAGCTAATTCCCTGTGACCGACTGCGTGAAGAAAATAGCTTTGATCCTTATTCGGATCCAGGCCTTTCAACAGAGTAGCTTGGCCGGCGGCTAGACCCAGTCGTGTGTAATGGCCAGTGGCTATCAGGTCGGCACCAAGAGTGAGCGCGTAGTCGAGAAACGCCTTGAACTTGATTTCCCGGTTACAGAGGATATCGGGGTTGGGGGTTCGCCCGGCGCGATACTCGTCAAGGAAATGCTCGAATACATTGTCCCAGTATTCAGCGGCAAAGTTAGCGCCGTGTAACTTAATGCCCAGCTTGTCAGCGACTGCCTGCGCGTCGGCAAAGTCTTCTTTGGCGGTGCAGTATTCGGTGCCATCATCCTCTTCCCAATTTTTCATGAAAAGGCCTTCCACGGCATAGCCCTGCTCCTTCAGGAGAAGCGCAGATACAGAGGAATCGACACCGCCAGACATGCCGACGATGACTTTTTTCGATGCGTTAAGGCTCATTCGTATATGAGTTCCAGGGAGCTACTGAGTCCCTTGCGGTATTGCTCAATGGCAGCGACCACCAGCGGGCTTCGCATTCTATCAGAGTTAGCGAGAATTTCCTTGTAGCTCAGCCAATGTACAGCGCTGATGTCGGGGTCAATACGGTAGTTTTCAAGCCGTCGAACAGGTTGTGCGAGAAAAGTGGTGCGGTGGTAAATAATGTCATTTGGCGCATGGTACAGCGATAATCCAAGCAAACCTATGAGCTCAACGTCCCAGCCAGTTTCTTCCAGAGTTTCACGAACAGCCGCTTCGCTTAAGCTTTCACCCGGATCCAGGTGCCCCGCCGGCTGATTAAATACCAGCTGTTTTGTGGTCTTGTCGCGTTCCTCTACCATCAGGTATTTTCCCTCGCTGAAAACAACGGTGGCTACGGTGACGTGAGGAGGCCATTGCGCCATTTTAATTTCTCCTTGGGCGTCGTCTGGTGGGACGCATATTTGTGGTGGCCGTGGTGTGGACGTCGTCGATTCGGTATTCGCCGGGTGCAATGTCGCCCAGGCCCCAATCTCCAACGGATTGGCGCACAAGTCTGAGAGTTGGGAACCCTACTGCGGCGGTCATACGTCGCACCTGCCGATTGCGGCCCTCGCGGATAGACAGTTCAAGCCAGGAATCAGGCACAGATTTGCGTTCCCTGACCGGTGGGTGTCTCGGCCATAACGCAGGTGGCTCGATTTGTCGCGCCCGAGCAGGCAGGGTGAGACCATCTTTTAACTTCAGTGGTGCGCACAGCGCTGCTATCGACAGGTCGTCCAGTTCGCCCTCTACCTGCACCAGGTAGGTCTTCCACTGTTTGTGCCGGGGGTTAGCAATCTGCTGTTGCAGCTGGCCATTATCGGTCAGCAACAGCAAGCCTTCCGAATCATAGTCCAGTCGACCGGCTGCCCTGAACTCAGGTGCGCTGAGGAAATCCGCCAGGGTCCTGCGGCCCTCGGTATCGCTGAACTGGCTCAATACCCGAAAAGGCTTATTGAATAATATGATTTTGGCCATCGCTGAACCGGCTCCCGGGTCTGGCATCTGGAAACATCGCGTATTAGCTGCTCCACGCTGTCTGCTGACTCAGCCAACAGAAGGAATCCCTCCCGCGTGCTATACTTTTGTCTGCCCCTATCGGGGCATTCCTCGATCTTCTCGTTCATCAACCCGGCAATAATGGAGTACAAACATGGGCTACAAACATATTCAGGTTCCCAGTGAAGGTGACAAAATCACCGTCAATGAAGATCACAGCCTGAACGTCCCAGACAATCCTATCATTCCTTACATCGAAGGTGATGGTATCGGTGTTGATATCAGCCCTGTCATGATCGATGTTGTCAACGCCGCCGTGGAGAAAGCCTA
Organism: Candidatus Seongchinamella marina; assembly: GCF_026262685.1. Lineage (NCBI taxonomy): Bacteria > Pseudomonadati > Pseudomonadota > Gammaproteobacteria > Cellvibrionales > Halieaceae > Seongchinamella > Candidatus Seongchinamella marina. The sequence continues at coordinate 357,569 of NZ_SHNP01000002.1, read as the reverse complement.
TGGAGGCGACAAAAAATATCCTGGATGGAAATTTTTACGGGTGAAAAAGCCGCGGGAATGTACGACGGCGACTGGTTTCCCGAAGAAACACTTGAAGCGATTAAAGCCTATGCAGTCGCGATTAAAGGGCCCCTGACCACGCCAGTAGGTGGAGGCTTTCGATCGCTTAATGTAGCGCTGCGCCAGGAACTGGACCTGTATACCTGTTTGCGGCCAGTGCGCTGGTTCGAAGGTGTACCGTCGCCGGTTAAAGACCCGGGCGCTTGTAACATGGTGATATTCAGGGAGAACTCTGAAGATATCTACGCTGGCATTGAATACCAGGCAGGTACTAAAGAGGCCCAGAAGGTGGTTGATTTCATTATCAACGAGATGGGCGCAACTAAGATTCGGTTCCCGCAGAATGTGGGCATAGGTATTAAGCCCGTGTCAGAAGAGGGTACCAAGCGCCTGGTACGCAAGGCCATTCAGTACGCCATCGACCAGGATCTGCCATCGGTGACCCTGGTCCACAAGGGCAATATCATGAAGTTCACCGAAGGTGCCTTTCGAGACTGGGGCTATGAATTGGCGCAACAAGAATTCAGTGGTGAATTGCTAGACGGTGGCCCCTGGGTGTCTATCAAGAACCCTTCGACCGGTAAGGACATTGTTATCAAGGACGTGATTGCTGATGCCATGCTGCAACAAATACTGACCCGGCCCAGGGACTACAGTGTAGTGGCAACCCTTAACCTCAATGGCGATTACCTGTCTGATGCGCTGGCTGCTCAGGTCGGAGGCATTGGTATTGCTCCCGGAGCCAATCTGTCGGACACCATTGCCTTATTTGAGGCTACCCACGGCACTGCGCCCAAGTACGCTGGCCAGGACAAAGTAAATCCGGGGTCGCTGATACTTTCAGCGGAAATGATGCTGCGCCATATTGGCTGGAACGAGGCCGCAGACCTGATTATTAAGGGCATGAATGGGGCTATTCAGGCGGGCAGTGTAACTTACGACTTTGAACGCCTGATGGAAGGAGCAAGCTTACTGAGTTGTTCAGAGTTTGGACAGGCCATCAACAAATCCATGTGATACCCGCGTTTTTGTCGCAGATAAAGGCCCCTTAAAAAGCGTGGGCTCTACTTTTTGGGTCTGCAAAAGCCGAGGCTTTGTCCAGTTTGCGGCCCCTTGAAAACCCGAGTATTGTATCCATATACAGTAATCAACAAGCATAGAAATAAGAGTGGTGCAGTGCAGTACATCCATACAGACAGTAACGTGCGTATGACTAAAGAGAAAGAGGACGCCGATGGCGGCCTGGCGCTGCAGGAAAGTAAGCCTGAGCTTAAAAAGCCGCCTTTATTCAGAGTGGTATTGATGAATGACGATTACACTCCCATGGAGTTTGTCGTTGAAGTGTTGGAGTCTTTCTTCCGAATGAACAGGGAGCAAGCCACTCACGTAATGCTGACAGTGCATACGCAAGGCAAGGGAGTCTGCGGGATATTTACCCGTGATATCGCTGAAACCAAAGCTGCACAGGTCAATCAGTACGCCAGAGAAAGCGAGCATCCGTTATTGTGTGAAGTAGAGGCATCAGAGGGCTAAAGCCCGGGAGTAATTATGCTGAGTAACGATCTGGAACAGTCCTTGAACGACGCGTTTCGCGGCGCCAGGGCTAAGCGCCACGAGTTCATGACTGTGGAGCACCTGCTGCTTGCATTGCTGGATAATAACGATGCCATCAGGGTCCTAAAAGCTTGTGGCGCCGACATAGGCGGCCTGCGCGGTGACTTAGTAGAGTTCGTTGATGCAACCACTCCGCTGATACCGGAGGAGGACGAAGATCGCGATACTCAGCCTACCCTGGGATTTCAGCGGGTTTTGCAGAGAGCCGTTTTCCACGTGCAGTCCTCAGGCAAGAGTGAGGTGACTGGCGCCAACGTCTTGGTAGCCATTTTCAGTGAGTCCGAAAGCCAGGCAGTATTCTTCCTCAAGACACAGAGTATTGCTCGTCTGGACGTGGTGAACTATATGACCCACGGTATCTCCAAAGTTTCAGGGGAAGGCGAATCCAGCGAACCGGATCAACCCACTGACGCAGAAGGCAATGTGCAAGAAGAGGGCGAGGGCAATCCTCTTGACAGTTATGCCACAAATCTAAACAAGGAAGCAGCCGAGGGGCACATCGATCCCCTGATCGGGCGGGTACCTGAAGTGGAGCGAGTTGCACAGATTCTCGCTCGCAGACGCAAAAATAATCCACTGCTGGTGGGCGAGTCAGGTGTGGGCAAGACCGCCATTGTGGAGGGACTGGCCAAAAAGATCGTCGATGGCGATGTGCCGGAGATATTAAAAGATGCAGTGGTTTATTCCTTGGACCTGGGCGCTCTGCTAGCCGGAACCAAGTATAGAGGCGACTTCGAAAAGCGTTTTAAGGGGCTTTTGGCGGAACTCAAAAATCGTGATCACGCTATTCTGTTTATCGATGAGGTGCACACTATTATTGGCGCGGGCGCAGCCTCCGGTGGTGTTATGGACGCCAGTAATTTGCTCAAGCCATTACTCAGTTCGGGGAAATTGCGTTGCGTCGGTTCGACCACCTTCCAGGAATACCGAGGCATATTTGACAAAGATAAGGCCCTGAGTCGGCGCTTTCAGAAAATTGATGTCATGGAACCCAGCCCGGACGATGCTTATAAGATTTTGAAGGGACTCAAATCCCGGTTTGAAGAGCATCACGGCCTACGGTACACCGACAAGGCGTTGCGCGTTGCCACCGATCTTTCGGCTCGCTATATCACCGACCGCTTTTTGCCTGACAAGGCCATCGACGTGATCGACGAGGCGGGCGCGTTCCAACAGCTGGTGGCACCCTCCAAGCGCAAGAAAGTCATTGGGGTAGGGGACATTGAGACCGTCATTGCCAAAATTGCACGCATTCCTCCCAAGACGGTCAGCACAAACGACAAAGAAACGTTGAAGAAGCTGGAGCAAAACCTGCAGATGGTTGTGTTCGGGCAAGACCGCGCCATTAGCAGCCTTGCAACCTCCATCAAGCTGGCGCGAGCGGGACTGAAACCCAGCGACAAGCCTATCGGTTCTTTTTTACTGGCTGGTCCCACGGGAGTGGGCAAAACCGAAGTGACGCGACAACTTGCCATGCAACTGGGGTTGGAGCTTATCCGCTTCGATATGTCTGAATACATGGAGCGGCACACAGTGTCACGACTCATCGGAGCCCCTCCAGGCTACGTTGGTTTTGACCAGGGCGGGCTGTTGACCGATGCGGTCACCAAGCACCCCCATGCGGTGGTATTGCTTGATGAAATTGAAAAGGCACACCCTGAAGTGTTTAACCTGCTCTTGCAGGTGATGGATCACGGCACCTTAACTGATAACAACGGGCGTAAAGCTGATTTTCGTAACGTTATTGTGATCATGACAACCAATGCCGGTGCTGAAAGTATCAGTCGGCGCACGATCGGCTTCACCAGCCAGGATCACAGTACCGATGGTATGGAAGCGATTAATCGCATGTTCACTCCAGAATTCCGCAATCGTTTGGACAGCATTGTACAGTTCGATCCGCTGGGCGAGGACGTTATCCTGACGGTAGTGGACAAATTCCTCACTGAGCTACAAGGCCAGTTGGATGAAAAGCGAGTTACCATCGACGTTGATGAAGACGCGCGGCTGTGGCTGGTTGAAAAGGGATACGACAAAAACATGGGCGCTAGACCCATGGAGCGAGTCATTCAGGAATACATCAAGAAGCCACTGGCGGAAATGGTGCTGTTCGGCGAGCTGTCACAATCAGGAGGCACCGCCCTGGTGCGGCTCAATAAGGCCGAGAATAAGCTTGATGTTGCAATGGAAGAGGAAGAGTTGGCTCTGGAAGAGAGCTAGCAGAGCCTTTTCTAATCGGGTAGCCCAGGCAACTGGGCTAGCCGCAACACCACAGTCAAAACTGCAGCGTTAGCGCTCGCGGTAAGTGATACGACCCTTGGTAAGGTCGTAAGGGGTCAGCTCCACGCGGACCTTGTCACCGGTCAGGATGCGAATGTAGTTTTTGCGCATTTTGCCGGAAATATGAGCAGTTACAACGTGCCCATTTTCCAATTCAACGCGAAACGTAGTGTTGGGCAGGGTGTCTATGACCTCGCCTTCCATTTCAATTTGGTCTTCTTTTGCCATGTAGTGGCATTCCTCGATATAAAATCAGGGCGCAGTTTGCCTGAAACGTTCAACTGTTTCTAGTTTAATTAATGGCAATTCTAGCGAGTTGAGCGTCACCCGGGGAAGACATAAAGCGACTAGACCAGAGGACTCCAGCGCCCTTTGAGGTAAAGCTCCAGCGGACGGTACTCAGATTTATAAGCCATCTTGCGACAATCCTTGATCCAGTAGCCTAGATAAACGTACTCCAGACCCATCTCCCGTGCCTTCTCGACCTGCCACAGAATGGCATAGCGGCCAAGGCTACGCTTGTCAGCCGTCGGTTCGAAAAAAGTGTAAATAGCGGAAAGTCCGTCCAGCAGTTCGTCCACAACTGAGATGGCAATAAGCTTGCCGTCCTCGTAAAAACGGAAATAGCGAGTGCACTCCCAGGCATTATCTAAAAATGACAAATACTGTTCGCGATCCGGGGGATACATGTCTCCATCAGAGTGACGTTGCTCGATATAACGTTTGTAGAGGTCATAGGCGGCTTCATCACGAATATCACCGGTCAATTCGACCTCCAGATCACCGTTGCGACTGGCCGCGCGGCGTTGGGTGCGGTTGGGAGCAAAGCTGTCCACGAGGATGCGCGCGGGGATGCAGGCTTCGCAGCCACTGCAATGAGGGCGGTATAGGTGATTACCACTGCGGCGAAAACCCAGCACGGAGAGATTACTATAGAGAATCTGATCGACTTCCTGCCGTGGATCGACAAATAAGGTAGTGGCTTCCCGGTCTTCCAGGTAGCTACAGCTGTGGGGGTAGGTCGTATAGACCTTTAAGTCCCGCAGTGAAGAGGTCACAACAATTCTCCGCAAGTTGCTGGCAATCGCCAGATCCCGGGATCGTGGTCGATGTCTATAGTGTGGGCAAGCATTCGCTCGAAGTCCAGCCTGCTGATGTTCTCAGCACCCAGCGAATTAAGGTGTTCGCTTTCAACTTGGCAGTCGATGAGTTTAAAGCCTCCGCGTTCGAGTATATTCTGTAGGGCTACTAGCGCTACTTTGGATGCGTCCTGAACCTCGCTGAACATGGATTCACCGAAGAAGGCGCGACCCACGGCAATGCCATAAAGGCCGCCGACCAGTTGGCCATCGGCATCCAGCACTTCCACGGAGTGGGCGTGACCAATATGATGCAGATCACAATAGGCTGCCAGCATGTCATCGCCTATCCAGGTACCCAGGCCATCACCACGTAATTGCGCACAATGACGCATCACCTTTTCAAATCTGCTGTCGACAGCTAATTGCAAGCGATCGCGTCGCAATGTTTTGTGCAGAGAACGGGAGATATGCAGTTTCTCAGGGAACAGCACTGAGCGCGGGTCGGGAGTCCACCAGAGCACCGGTTGAGGTTCTTCATACCAGGGAAAAATACCCTGGCAATACGCATCCAGCAGACGGGCAGGCGTTAGGTCGCCGCCGACGGCCAGCAAGCCATTGGGGTATTCCAGCGCATCACTGGTGGGTGGGAATGGATCCCCGGTGTGGAGTTGGCGAATTGCGCGCATGATCCCTATTGAAACAGAATTGACTGAGCTCCGTCATCTTCACCACGGCGGAGCCCAGCAACTGGTACCCGCCTATACTGAAAGGTTATCCAGGTATTTCTCCGCATCCAGCGCAGCCATGCAGCCGAATCCGGCAGAGGTCACAGCCTGTCGATAAACATGATCACCCACATCACCGGCGGCAAAAACACCCGGTGCGCTGGTGCTGGTAGCGTTACCTTCCAGGCCGCTTGTGATCGTAATGTAGCCGTCCTTCATGTCCAGTTGGCTGGCGAAAATATCGGTATTGGGTTTGTGTCCAATGGCAATGAACACACCCGCCAGGTCCACATCGGCAGTGCTGTCGTCTTTAACACTTTTAACACGCATACCAGTGACGCCGCTGTCGTCGCCCAGTACCTCATCAAGTACGTGATCCCACAGGATAGTCACTTTGCCTTCTTTTTCGCGCTTGAACAGGCGGTCTTGCAATACTTTTTCTGATCGAAGCGCATCACGACGATGCACTACGGTAACGTGTTCAGCAATATTCGCCAGGTAAAGCGCTTCTTCTACGGCGGTATTGCCGCCACCAATAACAGCGACTTTTTTGTTGCGATAGAAAAAACCATCGCAGGTGGCGCAGGCACTGACGCCTTTACCCATAAATGCTTCCTCGGAGGGTAATCCCAGGTACTGTGCGGATGCGCCTGTCGCGATAATCATGGCATCACAAGTGTAAGAACCGCTGCCTTTAAGTGTCATCGGGCGAGCGTTAACATCTACTTCATCAATATGATCAAAGACAATTTCAGTGTCGAAACGCTCAACGTGAGCTTGCATATCCTGCATCAGCTCCGGTCCCTGCAGCTCTGCGTGGCCACCGGGCCAGTTTTCCACTTCAGTGGTGGTGGTCAATTGCCCACCCTGTTGCATCCCGGTGATAACGACTGGCGTCAAGTTGGCGCGGGCCGCGTAGACAGCTGCGGTGTAGCCGGCAGGGCCGCTGCCGAGGATGATCAGGGGGATATGGCGTGCTTCACTCATCGATTGGGCTTCCTAGGTAATATCAGCGGCGTTGGCGCCACGAAAACGGGTAATCTGTCCCCTTAAATGGGGTCGACTATGGTACTTTAAAGGTGCGGATCCGACAAAGGTTCGGAAATTTTTAAAAAGAAGCCATAAGTCTTTGAAAAAAATACAGAATAAGGCGACAATTGGCTCACGCTATGAACGCAATAGCAGCCCATTAGCTGGGGACAGTGGGGAAGGACCATAATAGCCGTGCCAGAAACAACCAATACTGAATCATTCATGAATCCACGACTGCGTGAAGGCGCTTTCATCGGTGTGAGCGCCGTATGCCTTTATATGTTGCTGGCGTTAATCACCTATACCCCGCAAGACCCCGGTTGGTCTGCCAGTGGCTCGGGCGGCGAAATTGCCAACCTTGGCGGCCCTACGGGTGCCTGGCTCGCAGATGTTTTTTTCTCGCTCGTCGGGTATGCGGCGTATCTCTTCCCTGTTTTGCTGGCGTATCGAGCCGTAATTCTCCTGATAGAACGCAAGAAAGAAAAAGGTTTTGACTGGCTGACGCTTGGTATTAGAACGCTTGGCCTGGTGCTGGTAATGATAGCGGGCACTGCTCTGGTCGCCATGAATGACAGTGGGAGCTCTCCGCTTCCCCAGGGTGCTGGCGGCATTCTTGGTCAGGCTATCGGTGGCTCGTTCATCATGGCGTTTAGCGCGGTCGGCAGCAGACTGATCTTACTGGCGGTGTTTTTGTTCGGCATGACCATTTTTACCGACTTAAGCTGGCTGCGGCTGATGGACCGTCTCGGCTCCCTGGCGATTACCTACTTTGACAAATCCCGCACGTGGTTGTTAAAGACAATAGAAAATTTGAAGGATAAGCGGAAGAAAGACAAAGCAGTTGAAGCGCGAAAGGTGGTTATCGAACAGCACGTGGAGAAAGAAAAGAAGCGCAAGCCTCCCAAGATCAAACCGCTCAAGCCCAAGGCCGAAAAATCAGAGCGGGTAGAGAAAGAAAAGCAACAGCCCCTGTTTGATGCGCCTGCCACGGGTGAAATGCCGCATCTGGGGTTGCTGGATGCCGAGATAAAAGACCCCAGCAAGGGTTATTCAAAAGAAGCGCTGGAGGCGCTATCAAAGCTGTTGGAGTTAAAGTTGGCGGACTTTGGTGTGACCGCCGAGGTAACGGCGGTTTACCCCGGGCCGGTGATTACGCGTTTTGAAATTCAGCCAGCAGCCGGGGTGAAGGTTTCCCGCATATCCAACCTTGCAAAAGATCTGGCGCGCTCCCTGGCAGTAATTTCAGTGCGAGTTGTGGAAGTAATTCCTGGCAAGTCTGTAGTCGGCGTAGAAATACCCAATGAAGATCGTGAGATAGTTAACTTCAGGGAAGTGCTAGCCTCGAAAGCTTTTGACCAATCTAAATCACCGCTTACCCTGGCTCTGGGGCATGACATATCCGGGCAGCCCGTTTGCGCAGATCTGGGGAAAATGCCGCATCTTCTTGTCGCGGGAACGACCGGTTCAGGTAAGTCGGTTGGTGTGAATGCCATGCTGCTGAGCTTGCTTTATAAATCAGGCCCAGAGGACGTTCGCCTTATCCTGGTAGACCCAAAGATGCTGGAACTTTCGGTTTACGACGGTATCCCGCATCTGCTGACGCCTGTCATTACGGACATGAAAGATGCTGCTAATGGACTGCGCTGGTGCGTGGCGGAGATGGAACGTCGCTATAAGCTGATGGCAGCGCTGGGCGTACGCAACCTGAGTGGGTACAACCGCAAGGTAATAGACGCCGAGAAAGCAGGCACGCCTATCGCTGATCCGCTGTGGACCCCCGATCCGATTTTTGCCGAAACTGACGAGGAGCAAACCCCGCCTTGTCTCGAAAAGCTGCCCAGCATTGTGGTGGTAATTGACGAATTCGCAGACATGATGATGATTGTCGGCAAAAAGGTGGAAGAGCTCATTGCGCGTATCGCCCAAAAAGCCAGGGCAGCGGGAATCCACCTTATCCTGGCCACGCAGCGTCCCTCTGTCGATGTGATCACCGGTTTGATCAAGGCCAACGTGCCTACACGTATCGCTTTTCAGGTCTCCTCCAAGGTCGATTCACGGACAATTCTTGATCAGGGCGGCGCCGAGCAGTTGCTGGGGCACGGTGACATGCTTTACCTGCCGCCTGGTTCTGGCGTCCCTAACCGTGTGCACGGAGCCTTCTGCTCAGACGAGGAAGTGCACCGGGTGGTTGCCGATTGGAAACGTCGTGGTCAACCGCTGTATATCAATGGCTTGCTGGACGAAGGTGGACAGACACCCGTCACGGCAGGGGAACTACAGGCCGGTGTATCTGACCAAGATGAAGAGAGTGACGCGCTTTACGATGAAGCCGTCCACTACGTGACCCAAAGCCGCAGGGCTTCAATATCCAGTGTTCAGCGCAAGCTACGCATTGGTTATAACCGGGCGGCCCGCCTGATTGAAACCATGGAAGCGGCGGGCGTCGTGACTGAAATGGGTACCAATGGCCAGCGCGAAGTGCTGGCCCCGCCACCAGCCGAAGACTGATACGACCTACATGAAAAAAGTTTTGCTTCTTGCCGCCCTTGGTTTATGCCTTGTCGCAGGCATTGCACGTTCTAACGAGTCCGCAACTGAACAACTGATTGTTAAGCTTGAGTCGCTTAACCAGTTACAGGGCCGCTTTGAGCAGACTCAGTTTGCGGCAGATAAAGATCAGCCCTCGGCACTGTCTTCCGGTCATTTTAAATTGCTTAAGCCAATGTATTTTTTGTGGGACATTGATAGTCCGGACAATCAGCTGATCGTAGCTGATGGGGAACACCTCTGGCATCATGACCGAGACTTGGAGACCGTGACCAGACGGTCGGTCGCGGGTCATGATCAACTGTCTCCGCTGCAGGTTCTCGCTGGTGACAGAGCTATATTAAGTGAGCGCTTTGAGGTCTCGCGCACAGGAGAGGGCAGGTTTTTATTAGTGCCGATAAAGGGTAGTCCGGGCTTTCGCTCCTTGACCCTGGTGTTTGCTAATGGGCAAATTAGTGCCATGGAAGTGAACGATCAACTCAACCAACAGCTCTTTATTCAGCTGCGGGATGTCGACAGCGATACTGCGCTGATGCCTGCTGATTTTGGCTTTGTTCACCCGGAAGGGGCCGACCTCTTTTACCATGACCAATGACCTGTTCTCCGCCACCAAAGGCGCTGGTCAGAGCAGTGGTTATCAGCCGTTAGCCGCGCGACTGCGACCAGCAGATCTGGAAAGCTACGCCGGGCAAAGCCATTTACTCGCGCCCGGAAAACCGCTTCGAGAGTCCATCGATCGACGGCAGCTGCACTCCATGATTTTCTGGGGTCCACCAGGAGTCGGTAAGACAACGCTTGCGCGCATTGCGGCGGAAGCTGCCGATGCACACTTCCTGCAGATATCTGCAGTATTGTCCGGGGTAAAAGAAATTAGAGCGGCGATAGCCCAGGCTAGACAACATAAATCGTCTGGACGGGATACGGTGTTGTTTGTTGACGAGGTCCATCGCTTCAATAAGTCTCAGCAGGATGCTTTTTTGCCATACGTCGAAGACGGGACGGTCATTTTCGTAGGAGCCACCACTGAGAACCCGTCCTTTGAACTCAATAATGCGCTGTTATCGCGAACGCGGGTTTACAAACTGCGTTCACTGGAGATCTCTGAGCTGGTTGGCGTTTTAAAGCGCGGTATGGACGAGTTGGGTGACGCTGCCCAGGCTTCGCAGCACTGCCTCGAACTGATTGCCACTCAGGCCGACGGCGATGCTCGTCGTTCCATCAACCTGCTTGAACTGGCCGCTGACCTGGCAGATGACGGTGAAATCACCGAGCAAACGCTTGAAGAGGTACTGCAAGCGTCTCTGCGGCGCTTCGACAAAGGAGGAGACCTCTTTTACGACCAGATCAGCGCATTACATAAAGCGGTGCGGGGCAGTTCTGCTGATGGTGCTTTGTACTGGTTCTGTCGCATGCTGGACGGGGGCTGTGACCCCTTGTACATCGCTCGCCGCGTGGTCCGCATGGCAAGCGAAGACGTCGGTAATGCGGATCCGCGGGCCCTGAGCATTTCCCTGGACGCATGGCAGGTTCAGGAGCGCCTGGGAAGCCCCGAGGGTGAGCTAGCAATCGCCCAGGCCATTATTTACCTCGCCTGTGCTGCTAAATCCAACGCTGTTTACAATGCTTACAACCAGGCAGTGGCTGTAATAGGCGCAGGTGATAGCCATGAGGTGCCATTACACCTGAAAAACGCTCCTACCAGCCTGATGAAAGACATGGACTATGGCGCTGAATACCGTTATGCCCACGACGAGGTGGGCGGCTATGCGGCAGGAGAGAGCTACTTGCCCGAAGCCCTGAAGGACCAACAGTTTTATCACCCGGTTGATCGCGGTCTGGAAAAGAAAATACAGGACAAATTGCGATACCTGCGCGAACGTGACAAAAGCAGTACAATACGCCGCTACGACTGAACCACGCCTAAAGCCAAATGAGATACCTGCTGTTTATTGCCCTGGGCGGAGCCACCGGCGCCGTCTCGCGTTACCTGCTCTCCAACTGGGCTCATGCCCTATGGGAGGGCAAATGGCCTGTGGGGACGCTGCTGGTCAATATGCTGGGCTCGTTCCTGATCGGAGTGGTTTTTGTTCTGATAGAGCGACAAATTCTGCATCCGGATTGGCGCAGTGTGCTGATGGTAGGTTTCCTGGGGGCCTTTACGACCTTCTCCACCTTCTCATTGGAAAGCATCACTCTGCTGGAGAACGGTCATACAGCTCACGCCCTCGGTTACATGGCGACCAGCGTTATTGCATGTGTACTCATGGCAGGACTTTCGATTTATATGACCCGCGCTTTATTCTAGAGCGCAGTCGCTACACAGTTTTCCCAGATACAGGAATATTCATACAATGTTGGATATCAAAGCCGTCAGGCAGGATCCCGAAAACGTTGCGCTTGCGCTAGAAAAGCGCGGCTTCAGCTTCGACATTGAGCAGTTCAAGTCACTGGACGCGCGGCGCAAGCAGGCTGACGTACAAAGCCAGCACTTGCTTGCAGAACGCAAGGCGGCTTCCAAACAAATTGGCGCGCTAGTTGGGCAGGGCATGAGCGTGGACGACGCCAAGGCGCAGGTCAATGAAACCCTACAAAAGATCGCCGCCCAAATAGACGATCTCACCAATGAGGCTAAAGTAGTGCAAGCACTACTTGAAGAGCTGTTACTCGCTGTTCCGAATATTCCTGCAGATGAGGTGCCGCTTGGTGCAAGCGAAGACGATAACCTGGAGGTAGCACGCTGGGGCGACCCCAGGTCCTACGACTTTCAGGTCAAGGATCACGTGGCCCTGGGTGAAGACTTAGGCCAACTGGATTTTGAAACCGCAGGCAAAATCACCGGCTCACGTTTCAATGTGATGTATGGGGATGTGGCTCGAATGCATCGTGCTCTCATCCAGTTCATGTTAAACCAACACATTGAAAAGCATGGTTACAGTGAAATTTACGTGCCTTATATCGTCAACAGTGACTCCTTGCACGGCACGGGCCAACTGCCCAAGTTTGAGGAAGATTTATTTAAACTGGAGGGTGAGCAGGGTTATTACCTGATTCCTACCGCAGAGGTGCCGGTGACCAATGTGGCACGGGACCGTATTTTCGAGGATGCGGAACTGGGACAAGACGGAGTGAAGTTTGTTTGTCACACGCCCTGTTTCCGCAGCGAAGCAGGCAGCTATGGTCGCGACACCAGAGGCATCATTCGCCAACATCAGTTTGAGAAAGTCGAACTGGTGCAGTTTGTGCGGCCATCGCAATCTGATGACGCTCTTGAAGCACTCACTGGTCACGCTGAAAAGATCCTGCAATTACTTGAACTACCTTATCGCAAGGTGATTCTCTGCGGCGGGGATATTGGCTTTTCCGCTCGTAAAACCTATGACCTGGAAGTCTGGCTGCCCGCCCAGGATACCTACCGCGAAATTTCTTCCTGCAGCAGTTTTGGTGATTATCAGGCTAGGCGCATGCAGGCACGTTGGCGTAACCCGCAATCGGGTAAGCCAGAGTTACTGCATACACTCAATGGTTCGGGCCTGGCCGTAGGTCGCACGTTGGTGGCGATCATGGAAAACTACCAGCAGGCTGATGGCAGCATCGAGGTGCCGGCGGTGTTGCAGCCCTACATGGGTGGCGCTACAACCCTGAGCACCTGACATGCAGTATCTGCCGGTATGTCTGCAGTTACGAAACTCACCCGTAGTATTGGTGGGCGGCGGAACAGTGGCAACACGCAAAGCGCGACTGTTGCTGCGCGCGGGCGCGAGCCTGAATGTGGTAGCGCCGGAAATCGCCCCGGAGCTGGAACAGCTGCTGGCAGAGCATGGAGGTCACTGGCAGCGCGCCACTTACCGTAAAACTGACCTCGATGGTCGTGTGCTGGTCATAGCAGCGACTCCCCACCGTGAGATTAACGAACAGGTTCATGATGACGCCATCGCCCTTAATTTGCCGGTCAATGTAGTCGACTCTCCGGATCTTTGTACCTTTATTTTCCCCTCTATTGTGGATCGCGATCCCGTGATTATCGCTATCAGTAGTTCCGGCAGAAGCCCGGTGCTTGCGCGACAGCTGCGTAGCAAAATTGAAGCTATGGTGCCTGGTAGCTATGGACGACTAGCTGAGTTTGCAGGTCGACTGCGACACCGGGTGAAAGAAGCTCTGCCAGCGGAAACGGCAAGACGTTTATTCTGGGAAAAAGCGATGGAAGGCACGGTTGCAGAACAGGTGATGGGCGGACGCGAGGATCGTGCTGAGGCCTTGCTGGAGGACATGCTTAAGGATGTAGAAGCGCTACATTGCGGCGAGGTTTACTTGATAGGCGCAGGTCCGGGCGATCCTGACTTGTTGACTTTCAAAGCGGTGCGTTTATTACAGGCCGCTGATGTCGTGCTATACGACCGTTTAGTTTCAGGCCCAATTCTCGACATGGCGCGAAAGGATGCAGAGCGCATCTACGTCGGCAAAAAACGGGATGACCACGCTGTGCCCCAGGTGCAGATTAACCAACTTCTGGTAGATCTTGCGAAACAGAGAAAACGAGTGGCGAGACTGAAGGGTGGCGATCCATTCATATTTGGGCGAGGAGGCGAAGAGATAGAACTCCTTGCCCGACACGACGTGCCGTTTCAAGTGGTGCCGGGTATCACCGCTGCCAGCGGTGCCGCCTGTTATTCGGGCATTCCACTGACTCATCGTGATCACGCTCAGTCAGTGCGTTTTGTGACCGGCCATCTCAAAGACGGCAGCAGCAATCTGGACTGGCCGTCTTTTCAATCGGAATCAGAAACACTGGTGTTCTATATGGGACTGGTGGGTCTGCCATTGATTTGTGAGCAATTACAGCTTCACGGGCGCAGCGCAGCGACGCCAATTGCTCTAATAGAGAGGGCAACCACTGACGATCAACGGGTCATTACCGGCACGTTGGCAACGATGGTCGATATTGTAAAGCGCGAACAGCCAAAAGCACCGACCCTAATCATGGTCGGCGGGGTCGTGGAATTACACGGTGAACTGGCCTGGTTCGGGGGTACTAACTAGTCGCTCCTATTCTTTCTCACTCACATTTGCCGCGTAATGCGTTTTTTTCAGCACCAGGGCATCGACTAGAACGTTGCCTGCTTCCGTCAGCAAGACATCCGGGGTATCGTCTTCATCCGAGACCGCAGTTTCACTAGCGGTGTCTTCACTGCTATCGCTGACATCAGCAACAGTGTCATCGTTTTGCTCAGCGGCCTCTGCAACTTCATCCGTCTCTCCCTGTTCTACCGCTTCTTCCTCTTCGTCCAAAGAGGTGAGCGGTGCTTCGCCTTTGGCGACACGCCGCTTGTTTTCAATAGCCAGCGCCTTACTTTCCTGGGACTCCCGCAGGGCGATACGCTTCTCCTCGTTCAGAGGTAGCTGTTCCAGCTTGCGAGTCTGGGTTGCCATGGCAATCTGGTCTTCGAGGTAAACAAAGTCGGGGTTAGCTTCGCTGCGCTCCTCGTACAGATTAGTTATCAGCGGTAGCACCGAACTGAGGTCGTCATAGCGTCTATGACGCACCGAATTAATTTGGTCCCAGTTAAGGGCATGATCCAGTGAGCTTTCACCTATTTCTTCAGTATCGAACAGGGAGGGAAACGCTAGATCCGGGACGACACCGCGATGCTGCGTGCTGTCGCCAGAAATTCGGTAAAATTTGCTCTCAGTAATTTTCAGCTGCCCTTCGGTCAGAGGGGACAGGGTTTGCACGGTTCCCTTGCCGAACGAGCGATCACCAACAATAATTCCTCGTTCGTAGTCCTGAATAGCGCCGGCAAAAATTTCCGAAGCAGAGGCGCTCAGGCGGTTGATCAGCACGACCAAGGGCCCTTCGTAATAGTCGCTCTTCAAACGTTTACCGTCTCGCCATACACGGCGAGACGAATGTCGGATCTGAACGGTAGGGCCATATTCGATAAACAGCCCCGTGAGTTCATTGGCTTCTTGCAAGGAGCCACCACCATTGTTGCGAAGATCAACCACCAGGCCATCTACGCCCTCGTCCTGCAGTTCCTGCAACAGCTTTTTAACGTCCCGGGTAGTGCTCTTGTAGTCCTTGTCGCCCCGACGCATCGCTTCAAAATCAATATAAAAGGCGGGAATATCAATCACGCCGACCTTGATCGTATCGTCGCCATCGGGTATCTCAAGAATCTCTTTCTGGGCAGACTGTTCCTCCAGCTTTACCTCATTGCGCACAATTGTGATGGTCTTGCGCTCGTCAGTAGACTTGGATTTTCCGGGGATAACCTGCAGTCGCACGGTTGAGTCCTTGGGGCCACGTATCAGCTGAACAACCTCATCCAGGCGCCAGCCAATCACATCCTCAATATCACCTTCGTCGCCCTGGCCGACGCCAACGATTTTGTCGGAGGGTTCCAGGTCGCCTTGCTTATCGGCAGGGCCCTTGGGCACGAGACGTGCGACCTTGGTGTATTCGTCTTCCGCTTGCAGTACTGCTCCAATACCCTCTAGCGAAAGGCTCATGTTGATATTAAAGTTCTCAGAGCGACGCGGCGAAAAATAATTGGTGTGCGGATCGTAAAGCTCAGTCAGGGCATTCGCGTAAATTTGGAACACATCCTGATGGTTGTATTGCTCCACCCGCTTCAGCTGGTTGGTGTAACGGCGATTCAGGGTCTCAGGTATTTCTTCCGCGGACTTTTCCGCGAGCCGTAGGCTGAGTACCTGATTTTTCAGGTGTTTACGCCAGCGCTCGTCCAGTTCTAGCTGTGCCGTTGCCCAGTCGCGGTCGTCTGTGTTGAGTTCATAGTACTCGTCTACCGTAAAATCCATCGCCGCAATGATTTCTGGCAGGTTCTCATTGATAGACTCAAGTCGAGTGCGCAGACGTTCCTGGAATCGATTGAATATAGCGAATCCAGCGTCCAGATTGCCCTCGGGCAACTGATCGTCCATAACAGTACGATACTGCTGAAACTCCTTAATATCGGCAGCGGTTAAAAACATTTTACTGCCGTCCAGACTGTCGATATAGGCATCCAGGTGCTGGGATGACAACTCATCGGTATACGCCTGTTTGGAGTAGTGGCGTTCCTCAAGTTGTTCAACCAGCTCTACGACGGTTTCCCGCTGTATATCGGTGTAGTCAATGGCGGCAGCAGACGGGAGACTGAAACTGCCGAAGATGAGGCTTGCTGACAGTGCCAGGCCAAGCGTCTTAAAAGAGGGACAAGGGCTCAAAATTTTATTTACCACCAGGTTATAAAAAGCAATCGCTAAGTGTACCCTTGCGAGCCTCTGGTTCAAGCTGGCAGTGGGCTTTTACTACGATTAAGACTAGCGTAAAAAGTTCAAGTTTGCTGCGGGTTTAACCTTTCTGACCAGTATTTACGGGCTATAGCGACCATCAAGGGCTAGACTAGCGGCATGCATCCGTGGTTTTTCCCATTTTTCAGCCTGTTTCTCGGTTCCGCGATCTGGCTATCACCCGTGCCCTATGGGCTTTCCACCGATGCGTGGCAGTTATTTGCCATCTTCGCTGCTACGATTTTCGCTGTTGTTTCGGGTGCCGCCTCCATCTTCTTGGCCGCTATCGTGGCCTTGGCGGTCGCCATACTCAGTGGAACGCTCGATGCCGAACGCGCCTACAGTGGATTTAGCGAGGGTTTTATTCTGTTAATTGTCGCGGCTTTTCTGGTGGGGAAGGGGGTCGTTAATTCGGGCCTGGGAGAGCGCATAGGACTCTTGTTGGTTCGGAGTTTTGGAAAATCTTCCCTTGGGCTCGCTTACAGCATGATTGCGACAGACGCATTAATTGCTCCCGCATTTCCGAGTAATACCGCACGCTCTGGCGTGCTTTTCCCGATCGTTTACTCACTGGCGAGCAATAACGGCTCTAAACCCTGGGAAGCGTCGCGTAGCGAACTCGGGGCCTACTTGATGATGTGCTCAATGACCGGTCTGGGATTGTCTTCGGCGCTTTGGCTAACGGCAATGGCGGCCAACCCGGTAGGCGTGGCTTTGCTGGCTCAGCGAGGTGTGACACTTGATTTTGGTAGTTGGTTGCTGGCATCGAGCGTGCCTACTGTGAGCGCCATGCTGCTGGTACCCTGGTTTTTGTATCGAGTGTTCCCTCCAGGACGACGAACCACGCCAGAAGCTCCCGAGCAAGCAGCTGCCAGCCTAGCTCAGTTAGGGGCATTAAGTCGCAAGGAATGGATAACCCTTGCCACGTTTGTCGGCATGGTGCTCGGGTGGGCGCTATCAGGGGCGCTGTCGCTGGACGCCACTGCGATCGCTTTTCTTGGACTCGCAATTTTAATGACAGGCGGTGTTTTTACGCTGGACGATATCAAGTCCTCTGGTGATGCCCTGGAAACGTTGATTTGGTTCGCGATCCTGTACACGATCAGCACCGAATTGGACCACCTGGGCTTCATGCAATACGTGGGTGACATTATGGGCAGTTGGGTGAATGGGTTTAGCTGGCCTATGACCTATGCCCTGTTGCTCATCAGTTATGTCCTTATTCATTATTTATTCGTCAGCCAAACTGCCCATTTACTCGCTTTGTTCGGAGTATTCGTCGGCATATCGCAGCCCGAAGTTCCCCTACACCTGATGGGCATGATGTTGCTGCTGGCGACCAACTTTTTTTCGGTCATGACACCCCAGGCGTCTAGTGCCAATGTCATTTTTGCCGGTAGTGGCTACCTGACTGGACGCGAGATTTATCGCAACGGCGGACTGGTAACGCTCGCGTGCCTAATGCTCTATTTATTTATTGGTACGCCGTGGATATTGTTTGTACTGGGCTGAGTCACCCACTGGCCCTTAAACAAGGTTCGCAGAGGCCTCAGTAAATGTTTTAATAGCCGGCCGTTCAGCCTGCTCGAGACCTACATGACCTCATTTCGCTACCTGACCGCAGTTTCTCTGTGCGCTGTCCTGCTAATCACTGGTTCCGCCTGTTCCGGGTCTGGCAATATCGCTGATATTGGCGTCGCTGAGCGTGTCTGGGATAAGGGAGCAATGGTCACTGCCGCGAACCCTCATGCTGTTGCGGCAGGTGCGCAGATGCTGCGCCGGGGCGGACATGCGGTGGACGCCGCTATTGCTGCTCATGCTGTGCTAGGGCTGGTGGAACCGCAAAGCTCTGGCATAGGCGGTGGCGCGTTTATGCTGATTTACCAGCACGACACAGATAGCTTGTTATTCCACGACGGTAGGGAGACCGCGCCTGCTGCCGTTACGCCTGATATGTTTATGCGTGGAAATGAGACGATGGGGTTTATCGAAGCCTGGCAGAGTGGTATTGCAATCGGCGTTCCAGGCACCATCGCACTCTACGAGGACACCCACAAGAAATATGGCAAGCTACCCTGGGCCGAGTTGTTTGAACCGGCTATCACGCTTGCTACTAACGGATTCGAGGTGTCACCTCGCATGGCGGGGTTTTTGCCTCGAGTAGGCAAGATGGGCAGACTCGATGAAGACCCTGGCTCTGCGGCATATTTTTTTCCTGACGGTGAACCATTGCAGGTGGGGCACCTGTTGAAAAATCCGCAATATGCCGCCACTTTGAATAGAATCGCGCAAGAGGGCAGGGACGCGTTTTATACCGGTCAAATCGCTCAAGCGATAGTCGCAGCGGCGCGGGCTGAACCCAATCCAGGTACCCTGAGCCTCGACGATATTGCCAATTACAAAACAGCGGAGCGAGCCGCTGTTTGTGGCCCGTTCAAACGTATTCGTATTTGTGGCGCCACACCACCGTCATCCGCAGCGACTCAGATTATGATGATGGGCATGTACGAGCACTTATCGGCAGGGATGAGTGAACGAGACGACAAAATGGCTGCCTTTGTTGATGCACAGCGCATGGCCTATGCCGACCGCGATCACTTTTTTGGCGATCCCGATGCAGTTGATATTCCGCTAAAAGAGTTGATCAGTCCCGCATATCTGCAACATCGCGCGGCCAATCCTTTTGCACCGGGCGATGCGCCGATGCACGGGGATCCCGCGCGGTTTTCCGACAACAAGGAATCACTGTCAATCTGGTCACCAGACACCACTGCTGAAGTTCCCGGCACTTCACACCTCTCAATCATCGACGCCCAAGGCAATGCGGTCTCCATGACGGCGACGGTAGAGGCACCCTTTGGTTCGTCTCGCTGGGTTGCCGGGTTCTTACTAAACAACCAGATGACCGATTTTGCCAAGGAGTACCTCCCAGGCAGCAAACCCCAGGTGAATGCCATTGCGCCGGGCAAACGACCGCGCTCTTCCATGTCACCGACAATCGCCTTTGATCAGCAAGGGGAGCTGTTAATGGTGACCGGTTCCCCAGGGGGTAACAACATTCCTGCGTATGTCTTTAAGTCATTGGCTGCGGTGCTTGACTGGGGAATGACTCCATCGCAGGCAGTGACCTTTCCCAATATTATTGCCAGGGGGGCAGACGTCAGGGTCGAGGTTAATGTGCCCCCAGGTCAGGATATAGCCAATGATTTAAAAGCCAGGGGTTACCGTGTGCAGGAACGCAACGGAGAAAATTCCGGTTTGCATATGATTTTGGTTACCAGGCATTCCCTGACCGGGGCCGCGGATCCTCGCAGGGAGGGCACTGTTGAGTATTTGCCTGGCCCAACTGCCTTACAAGATCATTAGGAAACGGCATTTAACTGCGCCAATGTTTCATCCGTGAGCAAAGGCCGGGCCTCTAGTGCTTTCAGATTCTCCTGTAATTGCTCAAGGCGTGAAGCGCCAAGGATGACAGTGGAGACATTCGGGTTGTGCAGGCACCAGGCGATAGCAAGCTTAGGCAATGAGGTTCCCAGCTCCTGAGCGATTGGCAGCAGCTTTGCTACTTTTTGCATACGCTCCTGTCCGCGCTCGGATTCAACCATATGTTCGCGCAGCCATTCGTAGCCTGGCAGTGAAGCACGACTGTCTTCAGGAACGCCCTCAAGATATTTTCCGGTGAGTGCGCCGGATGCAAGTGGCGACCAGATCGTGGTGCCCAGTCCGTACTTCTCATACAACAGAGCGTACTCCACCTCGAAGCGTTCTCGATCCAACAGGTTGTATTGCGGTTGCTCCATGCTGGGAGGCGTCAGATGGTTTTTCTTGGCAAACTTATAGGCCTGGGTAATTTCTTCTGCGGTCCACTCCGAGGTGCCCCAATACAGAATTTTTCCCTGAGTGACCAGGTTGTGCATCGCCCATACCGTTTCTCCAATGGGAGTGTGTGGGTCAGCACGATGACAGAAATACAGGTCCAGGTAATCCACCTGCAGGCGTTCCAATGCCTGATGGCAAGCCTCGGTCACATGCTTCCTGCTCAGTCCCTGCTGGGTGGGCAAGGGAGCGCTTTGGCAACCGAAAAATACCTTGGAGGAGACGCAGTAACTGTCGCGCGGTCGGCCCAGCGTTTTCAGCGCTTTGCCCATGACAATCTCTGATTGGCCCGCCTCGTAGCCTTCAGCGTTGTCAAAGAAGTTAATGCCCGCATCAAAGCAGGTACCAAACATGTGCTCTGCCAGCTTATGGTCTACCTGCTTGTTCAAAGTGACCCATGAACCAAAGGACAGTTCAGAGACCCGAAGGCCAGATGCGCCGAGATTACGGTATTCCATGTTGACTCCACTAGCGAGAGGGGTTGTTTGCGATGCGTCGCCCACTCTACAGCACTCGTTGTCGGCTTTTCCACTCTCAGTGCGTCAGCTTGCTCCACCGTCGATGCGAATGTTCTGACCGTTGATAAAGCCTGCGCGGCGGCTGCACAGAAAAGCGATCATATCTGCAACTTCCTCCCGCTCTGCGATCCTGCCGCAGGGGTTGGGAAAATCCCTCTCAACAATCAGTTTTTCTACTTCCTGCCACTGTGCGCTGCGACCGAGTTTCCGCGCCAACCGCGTGTACCCGGCTTCAACTTGCTCAGTGCGAATCAGTCCTGGGGAGACTGTGTTGACAGTAATGCCCGTCCCGGCCAGCTCCTGCGCAAGGCTGGCGCCCATGACTGCCAATGCACTCTTGGCTGCGTAGTAGGCTGGTCTGGCAGCCGAGGGTTTAAACGTACCGGTTGTACCCAAATTGACTATTCGTCCCCAGCCGCTGTCTTTCATACCATCAACCAGGCCGGAAGCCATGCGCAGTGCCGACAGTGTGTTGATCTGATAAAGCGACAACCAGGTTGCTGTGTCAGCATCTGTCCAGCGATGATTATCCGTCGTGCCGTAGTTATTGACTAAAATGTCGACAGAGCAATCAAGCGCTGCAACTTGCTCCAGTACTTGTACAGAGCCTTCCTCAGTGGTGATATCACCGACAACCGCCATTGGCATAGGAGGCGCTTCGTCGTTGCCGTGATAGATGACCTGAGCCCCTTCAGCACTGAGTACATCGGCAATGACTTTGCCCGTGCGACTATCACTGCCAGTCACCAGCGCGGTTTTATTTCTCAACTGCAGATCCAAAGAATCACCTCTTGGCTTTCGTTAGCACTCGTTACCAGCTAAGGCGCAGGGGCCGGCGTTTTCCTAACCGTTACGCCTATTGCCGCCGCCTGAATGGGCACGGGACCCGCCGTTATTGCCGGAGCGCCCACGACCGCGCGAGCCGCCGCCATTGTTGCGATGACCGCCCGAGCTTCTTCCCCCGCGCCCGTTTTGGATAGGCTCTGCTTTTATACTGGGATCCACATCGTAGCCCGGGAGATTGACCTTCTCGATGCTCGTGCCGAGTAGTTTTTCAATATCGCTAAGTAGCTTGAGCTCATCGACACAAACCAGTGAGACCGCGTGGCCTTCCTGTCCAGCTCGGGCGGTACGGCCAATGCGATGCACGTAGTCCTCTGCGACATTTGGCAATTCAAAGTTAACCACGTGAGGTAGCTTATCGATATCGATACCGCGGGCGGCGATATCTGTGGCAACCAGCACTCTGACAGAGCCCTGTTTGAAGTTTGCCAGCGCCTTGGTCCGCGCACCTTGTGACTTGTTGCCGTGAATAGCCGCTGAGGTGATGCCATCCTTACCAAGCTGCTCGGAAAGTTTATTCGCTCCGTGCTTTGTTCTGGTAAAAACCAATACTTGCTGCCAGTTCTCTTCGCCAATTTTCTGGGATAGTAATTCTCGCTTTCGTTTTTTATCCACCGGATAAACGATCTGGCTGACCAATTCTGCTGCGGTATTCTGTGGAGTGACTTGAATCTCTGTGGGCTGGTGCAGGAATTCTGCTGCCAATGATTTAATCTCTTTTGAGAATGTGGCGGAAAATAGCAGCGTCTGGCGCTTTTTGGGAATGGCATTCAATACTTTGCGAATATCACGTATGAATCCCATATCAAGCATGCGATCAGCTTCGTCGAGCACCAATACCTCTACCTTAGAAAGGTCAATACTGCGCTGCTGTAAATGATCAAGAAGTCTGCCCGGGGTAGCTACAACGACATCTACGCCCTTAATTAACTTCTGCTTCTGTGGATTGATACTCACCCCACCGAAAATTACCGCGGAACGAAAGGGCAGGAATCTGCCGTAGTCTCGCACGCTCTCATGCACCTGCGCCGCCAGTTCACGGGTAGGTGTGAGCACAAGGACTCTTGGGTGGCGCTTTTGTCCCTCTGCGTGGCTGCTCTGAAGTCGCTGTAAAACGGGCAGGGTGAAGCCTGCCGTCTTCCCTGTACCCGTCTGGGCTCCAGCGAGTACATCCTTGCCTTTCAGTACTAGTGGTATAGCTTGCTGCTGTATAGGGGTAGCTTCATCGTAACCCTGTTTTTCAACCGCACGCAGCAGTTCGGCCGATAGGCCGAGATCTTTAAATAACATCTCGTGTAATGCTCCTGAGGCTCTATGTGAGCGCGCCTGACCAAAACGCAAAAACGTATTCGCGAGTGGTTCGGTCCAGGCTTGGAATTTTCTATGGTATCAAGCGTCACGGGATGTGATGCTGATGTTTGGCGCAGACCGATGTGCGCCAGGACGGCGCGGACTATACCAGAGCTCAGCCCAAAAGATAGGCAAGTTTTACTGGTAACGTACGTTATAGCTAAAGAATGCCAGAGAAACTTCGGTCTTTTCTAAAGAGAGTCGAGTAAACTGCCGCGCTTGCTGACCTGAGACACTGTTTTGACTCAGCTAAGCGTCAGGCCCACCCACTCACGGAATACTGCAATGTCGGACAAATTTTTCTTCAAAGGCCGCCAGAATGCTCGACTGGACCACAAGAAATCTGGCTACACTGAAAAAGGTGCGCTCAAGACCGGGAGCAAAAAATACCCGTTGCAGTTAACGGTAGGGTCAGAGCAGCGCAAGGCAGAGGTAGCAGCACTCGTTGCCGAACATGCACTTTTTGCAGACATTCAGATCAACGAGGAAGCGGAAGAGCAAGAGAACATTGCTGAACTCATGGCACTGGTCAATCGAACGGACACTGTGAGCGTCAGCAAAACGCCCAATCGTAATGAACCCTGTTCTTGCGGCAGCGGCAAAAAATACAAGAAGTGCTGTGGCTAATGGATCGTTTATTGCGGCATCAATGGGTCAGGAAAGTGGGGGTCTACTCTCAGCCATAAGGCGATCCAGCTCTCGCTGCGCCGCTTTAGGTGCATCCAGGTCATGTAATTCAATCATTTCACAACCGTCGCGCACCATTTCATCAATTGACGTAGGGTAGTGCCTGCAGTCCTCAGGGCGCTCCTGATAGATACCACAGGAATATTTAAGATCAGCACCATCGACGCTGGCAGGCTCTGCCTCCAGCCACGGGCAACGCTTGAGTCGCTCGCCGCTGACAGGATCCATCCAAATTTCACCATTTGCCACATATTGTGCGATGTCTGGCCTGAATTGCTCCCAATCCTCAATCTCCAGCGCGCTGGCAGACAAGCCTCCGTCACTGTAGGCGATACAACATTTGCCACATTGATTGCATTCGCGCATCGACTTCTTACCCCCAGTGCCTGGCATTATTCGCGTTTCTTCAAAAATTTGCGGGGCATGACAGCCCAGTTAGTTGCCAGCTAAATCCTGCCAACAGGTGGCCCCATTCCTCATTAACCCCCCAGCGCCCCTTGCTTGCATGGGGAAGGCTGGGTAAAGTCTCGCGTCACTTAATCACTTCGACAACAGGCTGGCAATTAAGTCAGCCACTTATAAGGATATCACCATGTCAGATGCATTTAGTTCTCGCCAGATTCGCTCACTGGTCACCGAGGAGCACAGCTTAAAGCTATCCATTGAAACAGCTGAAGTTCCGCAGCCGGGGCCAGATGAGATCGTGGTGAAAATCGAAGCGGCACCCATCAACCCTTCCGATCTGGCCCTGCTGTTTGGGCCTGCGGACATGGCATCTGCAACATTTTCTGAACGTGATGGTGAGCCCGAGGTAGAGGCCCCCATTCTTCCCAAGCTCGCTGGCATGGTGGCAGCGCGCCAGGGCGAATCTATGCTGGTGGGCAATGAGGCCGCCGGCGTTGTCGTAGCAGCAGGAGAATCTGATGCGGCGCAAGCTCTGCTCGGTAAGACTGTGGCGATTGCCGGCGGCGATATGTTTCAGCAGTATCGTTGCGTACATTCAATGATGGCAATTCCTATGGGCGAAGATGTCACTGCACGTGAGGCGGCGTCCAGCTTCGTAAACCCTATGACCGCGTTAGGAATGGTAGAAACCATGCGCGACGAAGGCTTTACGGCGTTGGTTCATACCGCCGCTGCTTCAAACTTAGGTCAGATGTTGAATCGAATTTGCATTGCCGATGGAGTCGACCTGGTCAACATTGTGCGCAAGCCTGAGCAAGTCGAAATATTACGTGAAATCGGTGCAAAGTATGTAGTGGATTCAAGTGCGGAGGATTTTGAAGAGCAATTAACTGCCGCCATCATTGAAACCAAGGCGTATATGGCTTTTGACGCCACAGGAGGTGGCAGGCTAACGAACACCATTTTGACGTGCATGGAACGGGCCGCCTCGGCAGGATTGGAATACAATCGCTACGGGTCTGACACCATGAAGAAGGTGTATGTTTATGGACGCCTCGACCTGACTCCGCTCACACTCACCCCAGCCTACGGTTTTGCGTTCAACGTGGGTGGCTTTCTGTTAACCCCGTTCTTGCAGCGCATTGGAATTGAACGCATGGTCGGCTTGCAGCAGAGAGTGGCGAGCGAGATCAAAACGACATTTGCCAGTCACTACGTTGCTGAAATCTCACTAGCCCAGGCGTTAACGGCTGAAGCTATTGCGGTCTACGGGCAGCGTCAGACTGGACAGAAATACCTTATCTGTCCGCAGCACTAGAACCCTCTGCGACATCGCTGGAGCGCCTTGACAAGGCCACCAGCGATACAGAGGCCTTAGAAGTCGAGGATGTTTATCCCATCCTCGACACTTACTTGCCCCGACCGCCCGACAGGGTCCTCTTCCAACAAGTGATTTAAGGTATCCGCGTCAGCACGGGTATAGGCGAGAATTCGCTCACCGGTAAGGTTCTTCGCTATCACGATGCCTGTTTTAGGTCCGTGGCGGTCAAAAGCTACAGTGAACGCTTCAACGATTGCAGTTCCAACAGGATCTGCAGCCAGCGAAAGGCATGGTAAGTCGTCGATTTGTTGCTGTAGGGAGTCAGAATTGACGGTGACCCATTGTGAGTCGGCTGGTTCGGTTGAATACAAGCCTAGCGAGTGTTTGGTTAAATAGAGACCATTGGCCGTCACTAAACCAAACCCCTTGTCGCGCTTACGCAAGCGCGCAGTCATTTCGGCAATGCCGTGCAAGGAGTAATTGTTTCCGGGGCCACCCATATAGGGCAAGCCGCCGGTCACGGTGACACCACGTCGGTCCTGTGCAGAAAGGCCAATTTCATTGCAAGTGACCTGCACAGCACAGGGGAAGCAACTGTAAATGTCGAAATCTGTCACCTCATCGATATCGACCCCTGTGGCCTCTGACAGCTTACTCCAGCCTAGACGGATAGCTGGAGATTCATGCAGACCAGGACGCTCACTAATGTGCCATATGTCGTTGAGGTCGACACCTCCGCGAAGGTATATCCACTGGCTGGAATCAATACCCAGTTCGTGAGCCTTGCCCACTGTGGTCATCACCACAGAAGCACCCATATCCACCGCCAATATGGAGTTCATAGACTTGGTGTAGGGGTAGCCGATATAGCGGTTTTTCTCTGTAACAGTGCGCACCTGCTCAGCACTCAGGGCTTCTTGTGCCCAGGCGATTGGATTCTTGGCCGCCACATGACTCATGGCACTGCAAAGTTCGGCGAGCGCGTCCTGGTGTTCCTCTTGAGATCGGCCCAGGTGATGTCGCAAACTACTTTCAAACAAAGGGTAGGTATTGATCGGTTCGTAAAGGCTATATAACTTCTCGGTTGCGTTCAGACCATCTCGTTCCTTGCCAATTGTTGTGGGTTCGGCTTCCTGCTCACCGGCCCAAGCAGATATGTCATCGCCTGTTCGAAGCGATGAAAACAGGCTGGCTAATAGCTCCGCGCCCGCAATGAGCACCGCATTATGTTCACCTTCAGCTAACTTCCCGGCAAAGTGATTGACCAGGTATTGAGGTGTGTTGCCGCCAATGACTCCCTGGTAAAAACAGGCGTTGGAGATACCCAGCCGCTGAGCTGCATGCTTACCCGGGTTCCTTGGAAACAAGACTTTCGTGCCGGGGTCGGTATCCGCGATAAATCGTACTATCGCAACAGCGTCAATGGCTTGAACTACAGTATCAGCGCCCGCGTCGGCGAGCGCGAGCCGGGAGACTTCAGTGATTGCGTCTATGGGTGTTCTGCTGGTGTCTGGCTTACGCCAAGTTTGTTGTCCTGCACCAACAATAATGGGTGTGTTATCAAAGCTTTTCATTTGTCGGTAGCACCACTTCACTGCTGCACAAGGGTTTCGGGGCAAAACCTTATAGACAGAGGGCTCAAAAATCTACCCGAACCAGCGTATAGCGCGTATTTTAATCACCTGTAAGTAGCCATGTGCTCATGGCTATAAGTAGGGTGCAATGTCAGCCCATAAATATTGCGCATTGAAGTCATTGGCCAGCTGGCACTGGCGTAGTATCGTGTTTTCATCTCAGAGCGAGATCATTGAATAAACTGGAGTTGGAAAACGCAAATGAATGAAACCGTTTTAGTGGAATTTTATAGCCGGGTTTGCAGGCTGACTCTCAATCGGCCAACCGTGCTGAACGCTCTGAATCACGAAGTGTTTTCACAGTTATTGGCAGCGATAGAGTCTATCGCTGCCAAGGGTGACGACGTGGGTTGCGTCATTTTGAGTGGCAGCGGTAAAGCCTTTTCTTCGGGGCATGACCTTAATGACATTAGTTCGGGTGAAGAAGCTCAGCATGCCGATTTTGAAGCTTCTGTGCTGGAGGCCCTGGCGTCATTGCCGCTGCCGGTTATTGCTCAGGTGCATGGCTACTGTTTCACGGGTGCGCTGGAGCTCGCTCTCGCTGCCGACCTTATTTTCGTCGATTGCGACACAAAATTAGCCGATACCCACAGTAAGTGGGGGTTAAGTCCAATCTGGGGCATGACCCAACGTCTACCCAGGCGTATAGGTGCGGCGCGCGCTAAAGATATGATGTTTAGCAGCCGACTTGTCCCCGCTGACGAGGCGTTACAAATAGGCCTGGTGGACCGAGTCTGTCCCGTCATTAGCCTTGCAGACGAAACCGCTGAGTACGCCCGCAAACTGGCGGAAAATTCTGCGCACAGCCACCAGATCTGCAAGAGCATCATCGAGGCCACCGATGGTTTTCGCATTTACGACGGCCTGAACTACGAATACAAAAATAGCCCTGGTACCTGTAGTGACATGGCAGAACGACTGGCCGTTTTTCAGGAAAAAGCCGCCGCAAAGAAAGCGACTCGCTAGAACTGGGCCCGCACTGAGCTCTGCCGGTAAAAGTTTTGGCGAGGCTGTAAAATAGCGTGCCGATAGCTCGTATAATGGTTGCCCAACACTTCAATTACGGTACATCCAATGTCACTAAGTTTTGATTCTGCAAGACTGCCCAACCCTGATCTGACAGAAGAGCATGAGGCCTGGCGTGAACAGCTGCGCCGCTTCATCGACAGAGAGATCATGCCCTACGTTGACGAGTGGGATGAACAGGGCTTTTTGCCGGAAGAGCTGTGGGGCAAGGCCGCCGAATTTGGGCTGCTTGGCCTGGGTTACCCCGAGCAATATGGCGGCATCGAAACCGGTATAGATTTATATCATCACAATATCCTCAGTGAAGAGCTTTCGCGCACCAGCCTGGGAGGACTGCCCAGTACCTTACTGTCCCACGGCATCGGTATGCCGCCGGTCGTTGCTTTTGGCAGCGAGTCGCTTAAATCGCAGATCATTCCCCCGGTGCTGGCGGGTGAGAAAAGAATATGCCTGGCGATTACTGAGCCCTCGGGAGGCTCTGATGTAGCTAACCTCCAGACCACGGCAGTGCGTGATGGCGAGCATTATATCGTCAACGGTAGCAAGACATTCATTTCCGGCGGCATGGGCTCTCATTGGGCGACAACGGGCGTACGCACGGGAGGCGAGGGCGGTAGCGGCGTTTCCGTGCTGGTCATCCCAATGGACCTTGAAGGCGTTAGCCGCACGCCCCTGAATAAAAAGCAGGGCTGGTGGTGCAGCGATACTGCCACCCTGTACTTTGATAACGTAAGGGTGCCGGCTGGAAATTTACTGGCGGAGGAGGGCAATGGCTTTCTGGTCATCGCCAACAACTTCAACGATGAGCGTCTGGCCATGGCAGTTATGATGGAGGCCTTCGCCCGGGTCTGCCTCGAAGATGCCGTTAACTGGGCCCAGGAACGCAAGACCTTCGGAAAGAGGTTGGCGGATCATCAGGTAATAAGACACAAAATTGCAGAAATGAAGCAACGGATTAACGTCTGCCAGACCTACATCCAGCACTGCACTCGTCAGGTGATCACGGGCACGGCTGACTTCGGCGATATCGCACTGCTGAAGGTCCAATGCAGTCAAACGATGGAGTTTTGCGCCAGAGAGGCGATGCAAATTCTAGGCGGAATTGGCTATATGCGTGGCAATCGTGTGGAAAGGATTTACCGCGAGGTGCGGGTCAATGCGATTGGCGGCGGCTCCGAAGAAATTATGAGAGATCTGGCGTCCCGGGCTTACGGACTCTAGCTCAAAGCTTAAGCTCTCAATACGTTGCAAAGCGCTAGTCGAGGATCTCTACAACGCCGGTATCACCGTCTAACTTAACCCGGTCGCCCGTGTTAATCACGCGAGTGCCGACCCGGCTGTTTACCACGCAGGGCAAACCGTATTCCCTGGCGATGACTGCGCCGTGAGAAACTGCACTTCCCAGGTCGGTGATCAGTCCTGCGATCATGCTGAAGTAGGGCGTCCAGCCGATATCTGTGATGGGTGTGACTAGAATTTCTCCCGGCTTGAGCTCGGCTGCCTCTGCCAACGTGTGCGCTACTCGAGCGATACCCTCGACCACGCCGCTGGATGCGGGGCGCCCCGATAGTGCAGCATCACCGAGATCCACTATTTTTTCCTGCACGGGTAAAGCCGCTCCTACGCTGATTTCAGGGAAACTTAATCGCTGTTGAAAGGGGAGAGCGTTGCGTCGGCTTTGGGCCTGTTTTAACATCGCCGAAGCCGGCTCTGTCACAAAGGTAGCCAGTTCATCAAAACTAAAAAAGTAGACCAGGTCTGCGTCAGGCAGAGTGCCTTCTTCTACCAACAGCTTTCCAAGGTCAACGAAAGCCAACTTGAAACGATGAGCCACAGCGACCAAATGAGATTTGGTGTGCTCCCTGCGACGCACGGCGTTGTGTGCTTTAGGTAAGACCCAGCGCAGACCGCGCTTAAGACCGGCCATATCAATAGATGAGTGATGCGCATTGTGGGTAGTCGCGCCGGCAAGTCGGGCTCGGACGCCCGCTTGCATACTCTGCACCAGGGGTGTGGGCTCTTCCCCCCAGGCGGGGTCGCGCATGCAAAGTTCGCGATAGCCGCGGTGACCGTGTTTAACCAAAAAGGAATCGAAGTCGCTGCTGATTGATTGCTCAGAGCGCAGCCAGCCTAGCGCATCTGTTGCAGCTACATCGCAAAAACAGCTCGTTGCGTCGGGAACCGAGGCAATTCGGTCTACCAGTGCATCCAGTTCCAGAACCATCTCGGCGCTTTCCACGCCGCTGGCTCCGGCGAGCAACCGCATGGCCTCAGCCTGCTCTTCAAGCGTAGCGTTATTGCTACGGCTGGAGACCATGTTTTCAACAATGGCAGACAAAAACCCTGATAAGGCCGAGGACTGTATATGAACTGCCATCGCATGTTCGTAGAACCAGGCCTTGCTCATCAGTTCTTCAATCATGCCTTTGGCGTTGTGCTTGGTGGACACCCGAAAAGTAGCCACTTCCTGGTCGAAGCGGGCGACTACCTTTGGTGCGGTCAGAGCGTAATGAAACAGACGCACGGTATTGATCATTCGGCGCCAAGTTGGCATGGGTGGCAGGGCCTTTAACTCAGGCACAGGACGACCGCATAGCGTCTGGGCAGTCTGTTCCGGCGTGGAACCAAGCACTCCGGCACTCATTACAATATTGCCGGTGAGGTTGAGAAACAGGTGCCCGTAGCCCCAGGCCGTGACCTGCCATTGTTTTGAAATCGCTTTTCTCGTACCTACTGTCACTTGCATGTGCTGCAAACCATAGTCGATACTCCATCCGGTAAAGGACCCCGTGAGAGGCGAAACTGCGCCTGGCATCATCTCACTGACGTTGCTGATAGTGACGACATCGTCAGGGCGAGGCAGGGGTGTATCGAACTCATTGAGGTCGGCTGGTAATTTTGTGATAGGCCGAGCCTGCAGCCAGAACAGCTCACCAGACGCATCTATAGCCCACTCAAGGTCCAGCGGTCTGCCTTCATGGGCCTCGGCCTGCCGCGCCCCACGAGCGATTTGTACGAGCTCCTCATTGGAGAGAATTGCAACACCATCCGCCAGGGACTGATGAATAATGTTGTCGCACCTGTCGACAGCGAAATGATCGGGCGTCACTTCGCCGCTCACCAGTGCTTCACCCAGCCCTTTAACCGCATCTATAACCATAACGTCTCTTCTGGCGCTAACAGGGTCTGCGGTGAACACAACGCCCGCGGCGCGGGCATTGACCATTCGCTGTACCACAACATTCATTGCTGTCTCGGCGGTGTCATCCCGACCTTGATATTGCATGGCCCGCGCGCTCTCCAGCGAAGAAACACAGTGGTTAATTGCCAAGAGCACTGCATCAAAACCTTCAACATTCAGCACTGTATCGTATTGCCCTGCAAAGGAATCCTCGGAGCCATCCTCGCCCTGGGCAGAAGAGCGCACCGCTACAGGATGGTCACCGAGAGCAGACCATGCTTCGCGCAGTCCTTGTGGGTATTGATCTTTTTGCGCACAGCAAACTACGAACGCAGGCGGCACCTGCAGCCCCATATCGAGCAGACGGGAGAGGCCGTAAGCCTTGCCGCCGACGGATTCGTCGGTGATTTGGTGGAGTGATAATAGACCTGGCTTTGCAGGGGATGACGTTATTCCCGATGTTTTTTGCATCTACGGCTGTGCCTGTTACAGAAGTCTGAATTTAGCTAAAGGTAGGTGAATATACACTCAAACTATCGGGCATTGAAATATGAATGCCTATGACTTGGAACTAACAGCTGCAGACAACCCAGGCCCCTCAGGCAGTCATCTTTTCAGCTTGGGTTGCCGCTGTAGCAGGGCGCGTTGACTTGACGCCAGAACCGGACCGCAATACCGCGGCTGAGCTTAACAATTCTTTACCCGGAATGGCTGTGGCTGCATGATACTGTGCACAAGACTTTTATCATTCCATGGTGGACCCAATGTTGATTCGTATGCGCCGGGCAACAGTGATCAGTTTAGTTTTCCTGTTGGCAACAGTGGCGGCCTGCACCACAACAGATGAAATCATTATCGATAAAAAAGGCGTTAGCATGGCCAGCTATGAAGCAGACCTGGCGGAGTGCAGAGCGTATTCCAGCGAGGTCAAATCCGCAGAGAAGACCGCCAGGGGAGCCGCTTCCGGAGCTGTCATCGGCGGCGCTATTGGTGCCATAACAGGCGGCAGCAGCAGGGCAGTGGAGGGCGCTGGTGTTGGCGCCGTTACCGGCGGTGCACGCGGCGCAAGCGAGGGCGAGCGCGATGAAATTCAAGTGGTCAAAAACTGTCTCCGAGGTCGCGGATACCGGGTACTGAATTGAACTATCGTCATTCTTTGGTGCTCATTTCAAAATAACGCTCGCATGACACTTGTCACACAGCTATTCCCACACAAGCCACGCAAACATTCATGCAGGGCGGTAGCTGTGTGACGCCATTGCTCTCAACAAAAAGAGGCATTGGATATCCGATGCCAACTTTTAGAGTTACCCGCATAGCACCAGACCAAGGTCACGATCGATGGCAATTCCGCATGCTATTATCCTAACCACACGTAAGCAGGAAAGCACTATGTCAATCGATTGCCGAACCAGACGTCATTGCGACCGCAGGCCCCTGGATCGAGATGAGGTTTTTGATTCACTGATACCAGCGGCACTGTCAAACAATGCCGAACTTGCCGCCAGAGGGCTGATATACAAGCGCCTGCCAGCTCTTACCTTCAGCGTCGATGGTCGCAGTGTCACCCTGTACGAACGAAATGGCGCGCTGCGCATCGAGGCAGGTGAGGCCTCTGAAAGCGCTGTTGTCAGCCTGGATAGTTCGGCGCTCTCGGATCTCGTGCAGGACTGGGCGACGACCATGGGATTGGCGATGAATTCGCGCGTCAAAATGACCCGGGGGAACTTTGAGCACTGGATTGGCTGGGAACCGATTTTCCGCGCGCTCTTCGATGGACGACCGGTTCACGAGCCTGGCGCAATCTCCATCTCTGACCGCAATGGCAGTGACCTGAACCTCAACCGAAGCTTCGAGCTTGATGATGACCCTGCTGAAATTTCACACTTTCTGCATCAGGCTGGATTTCTGCATCTGCGAGGTGTGTTTACAGAATGTGAAATGGCCGCTGTATCCGCTGATCTGGACGCATCGCTGGCGCGTGCGCGTCCTGATGACGGCGCGTCATGGTGGGCAGGAGATTCGAAGGGCGTGCAACAGGCAGTGCGCATATTATTTTTCCATGAACAATCTGCTGCATTAGCTGAACTGCTCAGGGACGATAGACTCGGATGGCTGGCCGACATTACTGGCGACAATCTTGGCGGGGATGATGAGGGTACGGGCTGGCTCAGCGCCGAGGGCCTGATTAAGCCACTCGATATCCAGACCGGCCTCTCGGACCTTCCGTGGCACAAGGACTGTGGTCAGGGTCGTCACTCCTATTACTGCAACGGTCTTACCATCGGTCTGTCCATTACCGGCGCAGACGAGCGCAGTGGCGCATTGGGCGTAGTGCCGGGCTCTCATCGGGCCAACATACAACCTGCGGGCAAAGATGACAGCCTCGACCTGCCTGCACTAAAGCTAGTCACGCAGACTGGAGACCTGACCGTGCACTGCAGCGATACGCTGCACCGCGCGTATCCGCCCATCGAACGTCCGCGCAAGGTAGTCTACACCGGCTTTCGGCAACCCCTAATGAAGGGAGATACCATGGAGGAAGTGCCAGTTGCAAAACAGCGCGCGGCCAGGGCACAGCTGACTAACGTGCAGAATCGCATTGCCGGGGCGGGAACCAACACCGGTTAAGCCTTTTCCCACAATGCCCATTCACTGGTGCTAGTCGCAGAACTGCTAGCTTGAACGCCTAAAACCTCCGCTGATATGAGGCTTTGACCCCCTGCAAAGTTCCAGCTACTCTTGAGGCAGGCCATAACAGCGACGCGGGTGTCGTCTAATGGTAGGGCCTCAGCTTCCCAAGCTGAAGACGCGGGTTCGATTCCCGTCACCCGCTCCACTGGATGCAGGCACCTATTGATTACAATAAAAGCCGGTCAGACGGCAGGGTAGGAGAAAACTATGCATATTTATCGAAGACAACTTTCCCTTTCACCGATAGTATCCGGGCTGGCACTGGCCGGCGCGTTGGCTGCCACACCTCAGACTTTGCTCGCGCAGGACTCTTCCGCAACACTGGAAGAGATCATTGTCACTGCACGCAAAGTCTATGAGCCTATGCAGGATGTACCTATCGCGGTCTCCGCATTTAGTGGAGACACCATCGACGCTCTGGTCATGCGTGACCTCCGCGAGTTGGAGGGGTTCGTTCCAAACATGGTGATCGATTCGGTAAGCGTTGCGCCTGCGGGCGCTGCCATTTACATACGAGGCGTGGGAACTCAGGAGGTGGAGCGCTCGTTTGACCCAGCCATTGGCGTCGTAGTCGATGGCGTTCCCCTGTCTTTCGTCAACGGCTCAATGGCCAATACCTTCGATTTTTCTTCTCTCGAGGTGCTGCGCGGCCCACAGGGCACTTTATTCGGTCGCAACACTACGGGCGGTGTCATCAATATTACCCGCACGGCGCCATCGGGCGAGCTAGGCCTTAAATATGAACTGACTGCTGGTAACGACGATCGCATCGACGTCAAGGCGGTACTTAATTTTCCCATCGTAGATGGGTTACTGGCCGGTAAAGTGGGCTTCGCTCAACAGAATGACGGCGGGCTCAGAGAAAATAATGGCAAGCGTGTAGGCGACGCTGACAATCAAGAACTCAACGCCACGCTGCTGCTAACGCCTAACGAAGATATGGATATCACTTTCACCTACGTTAACTATCAGGACGAAAATGATGGCGTCGCCCTGCAGAACATTACCTCTTTGAACATTAATAATCCGATCAATCCGGAACCCGAGGTGCCCTGCGTGCTGCCCGAGGTTGTCTTCGGCCAGACCTGTGGCGATGATGTTAAAGACATCGGCAAACTCACCCAGGATTGGTTTAATCCCATCGATTTCGAGTGGGATAGCTATTCTCTAAATCTGAGCTGGGACATCGGCTTCGGCGTTGTCGACTGGATCACTGGCTATCAGGAAACTGATGAGTCTGTGCCTACGGACTTTGATGGCAGCTCGTTGAACTTCTTTCATGCCATCAGAGAACAGAGCTCTGAGCAAACCAGTACCGAGCTGCGCTTTTCCTCAGACAGTTTTAGTGACAACGTCGACTTTGTAGCGGGTCTGTTCTGGGTTCAAGACGAATATTTCCTAGAACAGCAGACATCAATTGCAGCCTTCGGCGGTCCAGCTGGGTCCGTGTTCCAGAACCCCACAGCCGACCACGAGCGTGAAGCTTGGGCGGTATTTGGCGAGGTGCATATTGGCCTCGGCGAGAGCTGGGCGTTGACCCTGGGCGGACGTTATACCGATGAGCAAAAAGAGTACGCGGGTACACAAACCATTGGCGGTGGCACGGACAATGGCTTTCCTGGCTTCCTGCCGGAAGGTGTCGATGACTTTTACGTCTACGGCAAACCTATCTGGATTCCACTGGGCGGCGCATCGGGCAAGGAAGACTGGCAGGAGTTCACTCCCAAAGTCGGTATAGATTACGAGGTGAATGACGACCTGATGGTCTACGCCTCTTACTCTGAGGGATTTCGCTCCGGCGGGTTCAATGGCCGCAACCAGAACCCAGATAATATCGGCCCCTTTGAACCTGAATTCGTTAACAACTACGAGCTTGGTATGAAGGGCGATTTTCTCGACAACACGTTGAGGCTTAACCTCGCTGCTTTCTATGTTGACTACGAGGATAAGCAGGAGGAGATCATCGAACCTGACGGCTTTGGCGGGTCCAACACCGTAGTGCGCAATGCGGCCACGGTTGAGTCAATGGGGCTGGAGGGCGAACTCACCTGGGTCGCCAATGAATACTTCCAGCTCAATGCCAACCTGGGCTGGCTGGACGCCGAGTATGACGACTATGTAGCCGACCTCACTGGTGATGGGATAGAAACCGACAATAGTGACCTTGAGCTGCGGCGAGTACCAAACTTGGTAGGTGGCATCAATGGCATCTTTAACGCGCAATTGGGGGCTGGTTACATTTCGGCCTTCCTGGGCTATCGCTACACCGACGAGTACTGGGTAGAGACTTCCAATGACCCCCGTGGTCTGCTGGGTAGTCGCGGCGTATTAGATGCCAATATCGCCTACGAGTGGGAGTGGAGCGACGACCGCACGGTTAAAGTCACCTTGTTCGGGCGCGACCTTGCCGACAAGGAGGAGTTTAACTCGGCAGTGATCATTCCTGGTACGATCGCCTTTGGCGCCGTCACGGGTGGTCGTGAGTACGGACTGCAAGTATCAGGTAACTTCTGAGCAGAAGCCTGACCCGTTAACCCGCATAGATCTATCGTGCAGGTTAACGGGTATTGATAACTCAACTAGCCGATTTTAATAGAGTCGATGAAAAGGGTATTGCCAAGTTAAATCGCCGAAATTGATAGAATCGGCACATGAGCACCTATAAACACCACCGATTTCCCCCTGACATAATCTCCTATGCCGTCTGGCTGTTGTACTACAGACTCAATCTGAGTCACCGCGACATCGATGATCTACTGGCCCAGCGAGGCATCCTTCTCTGGTGCATAAAGTTCGGAGCCATATAGACCGCCTTATATGAGCGGTAGCGTAGAACTCATCATTCAAACAATACACCTTCTTACGCGCAGGGCACTCCTGCAACTTTGGGGTAGGGGATTATCGCCTGCATGGAAGGTTCTCACGTTTTCTTGGAAGCTGGCGCTTCGGTCACTATTTCTTTCCAACTTAACTTGTTCGTCCAAAGGCTGTGGATAATTAGGTGCTTAAATACTCAATTTAACATAATATATATTATGCGCACATGTGGATAAATATGCAGATTAGCAGCCCTGAGCATATTTGGTTTGTTATAAGGGCTTTGGGCCGATAAACGCAGTTCCAGGCGCCTCTCCGCACCGGCACTCTCGCGTGGCAACATTTGGTTATCAGGGACAGATGACTGAACGCTCAGCATTAAAGGCGTACGAAGATGATTGTGAATCTCGTTCGGCTAATCGCAGTAACGTTGCCGGTGAATCCCGTAAGCCTTCTCGGTCCCGGTCTCGGTCACTCTCGCTAACGGCGTGTTTTCCCTGGGGACTCTCCATCGCCAGAAGTCGCGCGCGCGTCGACAATGGGC
Organism: Candidatus Seongchinamella marina; assembly: GCF_026262685.1. Lineage (NCBI taxonomy): Bacteria > Pseudomonadati > Pseudomonadota > Gammaproteobacteria > Cellvibrionales > Halieaceae > Seongchinamella > Candidatus Seongchinamella marina. The sequence continues at coordinate 320,043 of NZ_SHNP01000002.1, read as the reverse complement.
TGTTGTCGCAATCACGACGCGACCTATCGTTTTCGCCAATATACGACGCGCTCCTACGCTCATGGTTTTACTTTTGGCGACACCCAGTGCACGACTGTGCAAGCCGGAGCACGTCGTATTAAGGCATTTTTAAAGGATACCGAAAGATTTGGCGCAGTCTGTGGCCTGGGCCTTCGTTCTAGCGAAACAGCTGCCACAGCAGTTTGGGCGGTTAGGTGCACTTTGATTAAGCAGTAGTCTCAATTTAAGGCTGGCACATGGGCTGTGCGCCAAGAAGCATGGTTGGTCGCCGTCAAGCTGGGCTTAGCTATTAACCCTCATCGTTTTCATCTGGCAGGCATGCTGTCTCGATTCACTGCTACACACCGCATTACACATTATCCAGGGCGCCAGATCATCGAAAAATGGCGCTGTATAGCCATTTGCAATTGTTTGCATGATGCCCGACGGGGCCTGGTGCGCACTTAATAACTACATTATGTTAAATAGATGAATTGAGGCGGTATGCAGTTGATACGTTTAAACAACATGGTTAAAGCCAACTAAAGGGACTTCTATATTCCAGAGTAAACCGCCCATGTTTGTTTCTGCAGACTTGGGAGGAAGCAGCGCCAATAAACATCTGCTAGTTAATCTCTAGCAGTTCCACGTCGAAAATGAGCGTTGACCCCGGCTTAATGGCGCCTGCTGAGCGGTTTCCATAGGCCAAATCACTGGGAATAAACAAGCGGGTCTTCTGCCCCACTACCATGAGCTGAAGCCCTTCCGTCCACCCTCTAATAACCTGGCCGAGACCAAATTCTATCGGCTCGCCCCGCTCCACCGAGCTATCAAAGACTGTGCCATCGAGTAAGGTGCCGTGGTAATGCACCTTTACTGTATCGCGGGCTTCAGGGTGTTGCTGACCGGTTCCCTGCTCCAATACCAGGTACTGCAATCCTGAGGCAGTGGTGATCACGTCTTCGACATCCTTATTGGCAGCCAAGAAATCTGCACCCTTCTGCTTGTTCTCCTCGGCTGACTTCTTGCTACCAGAAGTAAACTGCAGGAAGATAAAAAACAAAATTACGATAACAACGACAACAGCAATTTTTGACACGAAGACACCTGTGAATAAAATAGTTAATTTTCTTGTACCAGCACTCTACCGCACCCTGAATGTGTTTCCTGCCAAATTCGGTAAAGTACGTGAAGAGCTGAGACCAATCACCGGATCATCAATGATGCCTCTGCAACTGCCTGAGAGTTTGCCCACGGTTAACTCCAATACTTGCGACTAGATGTGAATCCAGCAGAAAACGCGTGCGTCTCTCACGCGTCTGCGTTCAGTTGCAGGCCATATTCGTCAGAAGCATCAATAATCCAACGGCACAAATAGTCCGAGAAGCTACGCCGCATGACCAGGTCAAAGGACTGATCTGCGTTCTTGCTGATCATCACCGCAGACTTGGCAAATGTGGTCTGCACGCATTGGCCAGCAGCAAAATGGTTGGGGTGAAAATCATAGACGCTGGATTTTTTAAATAGCTGTTCAACTGCACTGCCCGACACGTTGACCTGGGTTTGACCGCCGCTCACATCCACCACAGCAAAGTGGCCTCCTAAGGTTTCGCGTAACTGACACTCGATTTTTTGTTCGGTGTTACCGGCGACAATGGCCAGCCACTCGTTGGGGCCCAACCAATACAAAGCAGTTGAGTCGCCGCAATTAAAGGTGCAGGCCTCAAGGGGAAGCTCGACTCCCAATACATCAACCACGCCTTGTCTAAACTCTGCATCCTCAGGATCGCCGCGTAAATTTAAATGCCCCCTGTGCGCCCTCTCGTGAATAATAATACCGGCTTGCGAACTACTTTTTAGCATCACGTCTGTTGAAACGTAATGCAGCGGTGATTCCCTGTTAACTGTCACAGCTTCACTCTCCTGCGTGGCTTGCGTCACCTCAGACATTTTGACGATCTCCTTGAGGGTCGTAAAATACCGAGCTGACAATTTCTGCAGGCACACTGCGTCCATCAGCCAGCGGACAATGAATGGTCTCCCCTATCCGCTTATGCCCACCTTTAACGACTGCCAGGGCAATGGAATGACCCAGATGGGCGCTATAATAACTGGAGGTGACGTGGCCCTGCATCGCCATCGGCAGAGGCTGGCTGGGGTCAACAACAATTTGTGCGCCTTCGGGTAATACAGTTTTAGGATCCAGAGTTTTCAGCCCCACCAGTTGTTTACGGTCTTCACGCTGACAATCCTCTCTGCTCAGGCCTCGTTGGCCAATAAAGCTGAAATCCTTGTTTTTGCCAACCACCCAACCCATGTTCAAGTCCTGGGGGGTCATTGAGCCATCAGTGTCTTGACCGACAATGATGAACCCTTTTTCCGCACGCAGTACGTGCATGGTTTCAGTTCCATAGGGCGTAATGTCAAACTCCTGACCTGCCTCATAAAGTTTCTCCCAAACATGACGACCGTGATGCGCTGGAACATTGACCTCGAAAGTCAGTTCTCCTGTGAAACTGATTCGAAATACTCGCGCCGCTAAATCAGCGACTGTACCGTCGCGCCAATCCATGAACTTGAATGCATCTGCAGACAGGTCGATATCGTCACACACTTTCTCTAATACTTTGCGCGCATTGGGGCCGGTAATGGTTGCAGTGGCCCAATGATCGGTCGCTGAAGTAAAGAAAACATTGAGTTCAGGCCACTCGGTTTGGTGCCATAATTCCAGCCAGGACAAAACGCCGGCAGCGCCGCCAGTGGTAGTGAACATCAGGTAATGATTTTCAGCCAGACAAGCGGTAACACCGTCGTCGAACACCATGCCATCTTCTTTCAGCATTAGACCGTAACGGCACTTGCCCGCCGCCAGTTTCAGGTAGCCGTTGGTGTAAACCCGGTTAAGAAATTCCGCTGCGTCCGAACCTTGAATATCAATCTTGCCAAGCGTGGAAGCATCCAACATGCCCACGCTGTTGCGCACAGCCAAACATTCGCGGTTCACCGCCTCATGCATAGACTCGCCTGGCTTGGGAAAATACCAGGGCCGCTTCCACTGACCTACATCCTCCCAGTGCGCGCCCTGTCGTTCATGCCATCTGTGCATTGAGGTGTAGCGTTCGGGGTCAAACAATGACTGAACGTCCCTGCCCGCGATAGCACCAAAAGTGGTGGGTGTATAGGACGGCCGAAAAATCGTGGTGCCTGTCTCCGCAATGGTCTGCCCTAAAGCTTTGGACAAAATTGCCAGGCCGTTGATGTTGCCTAGTTTGCCCTGGTCCGTACCAAAGCCCAGCGCGGTATAGCGCTTGACGTGCTCAACCGACTCGTAACCTTCCCTGGCAGCCAGCTCGATTCCGGCCGCAGTGACATCCAGTTGGAAATCGACAAACTGACTTGGGGCGCGGCTGGTGGGTTTGCTGTGGGGCACAAGGAACAAGGGTTGCTGTGGCTCCTGCGAGGCCTCATCAGCAACGGGGGCTGTAAATTCGACGACACCATCACCGAAGCCAGCGGCCAGTGCGGCCTTCGCGCCCGCAGCAGCGCCCTCTTCCAGGCAGCGCGTAAGACCATAGGTACCCCGAGCGGCCCCTGCAGAACGTTCCTGTTGGACACTCTCGCCTGGCACAAAGCCCACCACCTGGTCGCTCCACTGTGGTCGAGTACCGGTGTGTGAACTCAGATGAATGACAGGGCTCCAGCCACCGGAACAGGCCACCAGGTCACAGTGCAGGCGAAGCGTCTGTCCGATAATTGAGCTGCCGTCCACACTTAAAGGCGCAATGACCGCGGCTTTGACGCGTTTTTTACCGATCACCTCAATGACTCCATGACCGCAATAGAGCTTTATATTCAGGTCGGCCATGGTCTGATTCAAGTCGCCGCCCGGTGCTATCCGGGAGTCAACAACCGCCACCACCTCTCGGCCCGCTTTATGCCAGTTAATCGCGGTTTGGTAAGCGTCGTCGTTAGAGGTAAACAACAGCAATTTATTGCCCGGTAGCACCGCATAGCGATTGACGTAAGTTGCCACTGAAGAAGCCAGCATGACACCGGGCACGTCGTTATGGGCAAAGACCAGGGGGCGCTCTATTGCGCCGGTGGCCAGAATGACTTGACGGGCACGCACTCTATGCAGGCGTTGCCGCGTTCCACTCTCCGCGCTAATGCCAAGGTGGTCAGTGCGACGCTCAACAATCGCTAGAAAGTTATGATCGTAGTAACCAAACACGGTGCTGCGCGGTAACCGTTGCACGTTAGCGAACTCACTCAGCTCTTTTACTATTTGCGCGAGCCAGTCGGCTGCAGGCTGCTGGTCAACGTGGGAACTGGCTCCCAACAGGCTGCCGCCAAATTCACTTTGTTCGTCAGCAATAATAACTCGCGCACCGCTGCGCGCAGCTTCCCGAGCGGCGACCAGCCCCGCTGGGCCTGCACCGACCACTAATACATCGCAGTGTTGGTTCAACCGATCGTAACGATCCACATCCGCTTCGACAGGCGCTGAGCCCAGACCCGCTGCCTTGCGAATAAAATGTTCATAGGTCATCCACAGCTTCTGCGGACGCATAAAGGTTTTGTAGTAAAAACCTGGCGGCAGCATCCGCCCAAATACTCCCATGACACTCATCAGATCATAGTCGACACTGGGCCAGCCGCTGACACTGCGCGCCTCCAGCCCTTCATAAAGCTCTACCTGGGTAGCCCGGAGGTTGGGTATTGTCTGGGCGCCACTGCCCAACTGCACGATGGCGTTAGGCTCTTCGGCGCCATGACCGACGATACCGCGGGGGCGGCCGTATTTGAAACTGCGGCCCACCACGTTTACGCCGTTAGCGAGTAATGCTGACGCGAGGGTATCGCCTTCCAGCCCCTGATAGCGTTTTCCGTTAAAGCTAAAGTTGAGCGGTTTGGCATGATTGACGCGCCCGCCGCTGGCTAAACGATTGATCTGCATTATTGCAGTTCTCCGGCAGTGCTAGTGGTTGCCGCGTGTGCCGGCTGTTCGGAGGGGCTAGTGCCCATGGGGTAACTTTCCAGCACCTCATAGGTGACAGTGTTGCGAATGACATTGAAGTATCGACGACACCCCGCCGAGTGCTGCCACATCTCGTGATGAATACCCCGTGGATTTTTACGGAAGAAAAGGTAGTCCCCCCACTCTTTATCTGACGCCGCCTGCGGATCAGAAGGACGCTTGATATGCGCCTCGCCAGCGTAGCTGAACTCCTCTTCCTCGCGAGTTTGCTTACAGTAGGGGCAGTATATTTGCAGCATCTGGTCGTCCTTAGTGCGCGACACCGGCAGCGCCGTGTTCGTCAATGAGAGCCCCGCTGTAAAAGCGGTCAATATTAAAGGCCTCGGCCAACGGATGTGGCCGGTCGTTAGCCACCGTGTCAGCAAAAACATAACCCGAGCCCGGCGTTGCCTTAAAGCCGCCGGTGCCCCAGCCACAATTAAAGAACAAACCCTCAACTGGAGTTTTGCTGATGATGGGACAGGCATCGGGGCAAGTATCGACAATCCCGCCCCAATGGCGGTTCATTCGGACGCGGCTAAATGAGGGAAATAGCTCGCATATGGCCTGCAGCGTATGCTCTATCACATTGAAAGAGCCACGCTGTCCATAGCCGTTATAACTGTCCACTCCAGCGCCAACTACCAGGTCGCCCTTATCGGACTGGCTGATGTAACCGTGCACTGCGTTGGACATGACAACCGTATCCAGGCAGGGTTTTAAAGGCTCTGACACCAATGCCTGCAGGGGCCTCGATTCAATCGGCAGGCGCAGGCCGGCCATAGCCGCCATTACACCGGAATTACCCGCGGTGACACAGGCCACTTTGCGCGCGCCAATAAAACCATTGGCGGTTTCGACACCAACGACAGCGCCATTGTGGCGGCGTATACCAGTAACCTCCGTTTGCTGGATCAGGTCCACGCCCAGAGCGTCAGCTCCCCGTGCATAACCCCATGCAACAGCATCGTGGCGGGCAGTCCCTCCCCGAGGTTGCCAGGAAGCCCCTAATATGGGGTAACGTGCGTTCGGCGAACAATTCATCAATGGCACTCGCGCTTGTACTTCTGCCGTTGACAGCACGACACCATCGATCCCATTCAGGCGATTAGCATTGACCCGACGCTGGATGTCGCGCATGTCCTGCAAAGTGTGTCCAAGATTCAGCACACCGCGCTGACTGAACATCACATTGAAATTTAACTCCTGGCTCAGGCCCTCCCACAGCTTAAGCGATAATTCATAGAGCTGGGCGGCCTCGTCCCAAAGATAGTTTGAGCGAATGATGGTGGTATTACGTGCAGTATTACCGCCCCCCAAATAGCCCTTTTCGACGACTGCAACGTTGGTGATACCGTGCACTTTTGCGAGATAGTAGGCGGTAGCAAGCCCGTGACCTCCCCCGCCCACAATGACCACATCGTAGTCAGACTTTGGAACAGGGCTACGCCAGGCTCGCTGCCAGTTCTCATTGTAAGTCCGCGCGTGATTGAACAGCTTGAACAGCGAATACTTTTCCATGACTCTCTCGTTCTGCGATCTACTGACGTATTGGTGTCCAAGCTACGCTGGCAGACTTAAAGCCAGCGCAATTGGGTAGTGACGGAAAATGGCCTGCCATGGCCGGATCAACCTTTCACGAGCGTATTGTCCGGATCATACAGCGCCTTATACCCTACCGACTCGACCGTCATAGTGAACTGCTCGCCCAGGTACTCCGTGATCATTTCCCGGCCTTGCTGACAGTATTCGGACGGAAGATACCCCAGCCCGATATTTTTGCCGATACTGGGGCCGAAAGAAATACTGGACAGATAAGATCGGCGCCCTTTTGAGTCGATGGGCACCTCTCCCGACTGAGGGTCGATTAAAGGCGCATTGCCAACTGGGTAGCGAGCGAGGCCCTGAGAGTCGACATTATCGTGCATCACTAATGTGCACAAATAGGCAGCTTGCTCTTTCAGCTCTCGCTGTTGGAGATAAGCCTCCTTACCGAAGAAGTCCGCTTTCTTTACCACCGGGCGCGCCAGGCCCGCCTCATACAGGTTGTATTCGGTGAGCAGATCGGCATTCTGCAAGCGCAGGCTTTTTTCCATGCGCCTGCTGTTTGCGTAAGTTTCAATACCGACGGGCGTGACTCCCTGCGCATAAATGATATCCCACAAGGCGAGGCCATAGCTAAAATCGACGTGCAACTCCCAGCCTTGTTCGCCCACATAGGATATTCGAAAGGCTTCTACAGGAATGCCCTGCAGGGTGAGCTTTCGTGTCGACGCAAAGGGGAAATTTCCATCATCCCAGGCCACGGGGTCGTCGGCGACGGCCTGAATCGTCGCACGCGCGTTCGGACCCCATACACCCAGGCAGGCAACATGATCTGAACGATCATCGACGTAAACATTCCATCCTTTGTCCTGAGCCATACGCCGCAGCCAGGTATAGTCCCGATGCCCTGCGTCGGCGCCGTCAATGACCCGGAATCTATCTGTGGCATGACGAATAACAGTCAGGTCAGCGCGCACACCGCCGCGCTTGTCCAGAAAATGCGTATAAACGCCTTTCCCAATGGGCGTGTCGCCACCAACTTTTGCGACACAAACATATTCCATTAGCGCTTCCGCGTCGGGGCCGAGCACGTCAATAACTGCAAAATGAGACAGGTTGATCATGCCGACGTTATCCGACATTGCCAGCTGCTCGGCGTTGGACACTCGCCAGAAGTGCCGGCTATCCCACTCATGCTCTCGCTCCGGCACCCGGTCTGCGTACTTTTCCAGCAGAGGTTCATTAGCCGCGTAGCCGTGCGCGCGCTCCCAGCCAGCCAGCTCCATAAAGTGACCACCCAATTCCTGCTCCCGCACCCAGAATGGACTGCGCCTGAGGTTGCGGCCCTTCGAATAAGGTTCCCGGTTATGCACAGCCGGATTGTAGATTTTGAACGCGGATTCATAACAGCGGTCGTGGACGTAGGAAGAGGTCTTTTGTATGGGGTAGTGCCTTGCTGTGTCAACCGCATAGTAATCGCGCTCAGCAATACCATTGGTCATCCAGTCCACCAATACCTTGGCAATGCCCGGCGCGTCCTTGACCCATACAGCCACGGCATACCAAAGCCCGCGAGTCAGGGTCGATTCTCCAATCGAGGGACCGCCATCTGCGGTGACCTGTAGTAGGCCATTAAAGGAGTGCTTTTCGTTGTAACCGAGTTCGCCAAGGATCGGGGTCAACTCGATTGCCCGCTCCAATGGCTCCATGATTTGTTCGAGTTCAAGATCGCGTTGTGACGGAGACCAGTGAGAATCCCCTATCTCGAGAAGATTGCGCGGGTGCAATAAACGGGGTTCTTTTTCCTCGTAATATCCCCACTCGATCTGTCCGCCATCGGGGGTCTTTGGATCACCCGTATCGCGCATATAGGCAGAATTACCCTGGTCCCTCATCAGGGGGTAGCCGATATGTTTCCCAGTGCCTTCAAACTCAGTGTATGGACCAAAGAAGGTCAGCGGATGGTCCACCGGCATGACGGGCAGGTCTTCTCCTGCCATCTCCGCGATCGTTCGGCCCCATAGGCCTGTACATACAATCACGTGATTAGCCGAGATATAACCTCGACTGGTTTCAACTCCCACAATGCGGCCATCCTGGATATCAAGACCAGTGGCGCTGGTATTGGCAAACGATTGCGCCTTACCTGTATTCACAGCGTTATCAACCAGTATACCTGCCACCGTTTGCGATCGTGGCTGCACTAAACCGGCATCGGGGTCCCACATGGCACCCTGCACCATGTCCTCCTCCAACAGCGGGAAAAGCGCCTTGGCCTCAGCTGCACTGATCATTTTTACATTGGTGCCAAACGCTTTACCTGAGGCCACCTTACGCTTGAGTTCCATCATGCGGTCATCGTCGCCCTTACGCGCGACTTCAAGACCGCCAACCCGGGCATAGTGGCCCATCTTTTCGAAGAACTCGATGCTGTATTGAGTGGTATAACAATTGAATTTGCTGTGATCGGTAGCGTAACAAAAATCAGATGCGTGGGAGGTTGAGCCAATGTCGGTTGGTACAGAGGTCTTGTCGATGCCGACTATGTCATCCCAGCCACTTTCCACCAGGTGATGCATTACGGACGCGCCCACGATTCCGCCAAGGCCTATGATGACGACGTTGGATTTTGCCGGTAGTTGTGCCATGCCCATCCTCTATTACAAATGAAGGGCACGTGAGCCCCTAATCACGATATAACTCGTAAAGCCGGCCACTATTAACACGCTAATTTGACTTCTCCAACCTTTTTGAGAAAGGCTAGTCGCTATGCCGTAAGTACGTGTCGCATCTGAAAAGGGACTGGTGCTTACCACCATTTAGCGGCAGCCAGAGTCTACTAAAGCGACGCGTTGCAGTACCTACGCAAAGCACTCGGGCTATTGCCGAACGAGGCGTTCATCCCGCGGTGGCTTGCCATAGAACTCGCTGTAACACTTGCTGAAATGAGGCGCAGTGGAAAACCCGCAGCTTACCGCTACTTCGACAACCGACATATTTGTTTGCAGTAACAGCAAGCGAGCTCTATAAAGCCTCAACTCCAGGTAGTAGCGCGACGGCGCACAGTGCAGGTACTTGTCAAACAGGCGCTCCAGTTGGCGACGCGAAATACCAACATAAGACGCAACATCATCAAGACTCAGAGGCTCTTCAATATTGGCCTCCATCATCGCCACGGCATCGACGAGTTTCGGTTGGCTCGCGCCAATCAAGTACTGCAACGGAGCCCTCTGAGCATCCTTCTCGGTACGAACTCTTTCGCAGGTGAACTGTTCAGAAATATCCTGAACGAGTTTGTGCCCGTGAATTCTAGACACTAGATTCAACATCAGGTCGATAGAACTGATCCCGCCTGAGCAGGTGTAACGGTTGCGGTCAATCACAAACAGGCTGGAGGAAATCAACAGACGGGGAAATTGCTCCCGCAGGCTGGGAAGGTTTTCCCAATGAATGGTGCAGCGATAGCCGTCCAGCAGGCCCGCTGCGGCCAGCGCGTAGGTGCCAGTGCACAAGGCTCCCAAAGGCACTTCCTTGCTCGCCATCTCTCTGAGAAGTTCAAACAACGCAGGAGAAACCCGCTTTTCAATATCGTAACCTCCACACACCAGCATGATGTCCATGGGGCCGACAGTATCGGGAGATCCGTCGAGCACCAGTTCAATGTTAGCGCTGGAAATTATCGGCTCACCATCCAGGCTTAACACCGACCAACGGTAAAGCTCTTGGCCGCTTTGTCGGTTAGCCATGCGCAAGACTGCCACCGCATTAGCAAAGGCACTAAGCGTATAGCCAGGTACTAGCAGAAACCCAATGTGAACCGGGGGTTGGATTAAAGGCGCTGGCTCAGTCATTCGCCCTCTGCTCCCGATTGCGAAGCGCGTCTTCGATCAGCGCCTTGATCAGGGCTAAACCCATAAGGCCCATAATCAGCGAAAACGGCAGTGCACCGACCAGCATTGAAGTCCTCAGGGCCTCCATTCCACCGGCGATCAGCAGTACTGCAATCACCAGGGTTAAGGCTACTCCCCAAATGACGATATGCACATGGCCTTTCTGACTTTCGTCGCCACCAGAATTAATGGTGTTAACGATTAAAACCGCCGAATCAGCGGAGGTCACCAAATAAGTCAGCAGCAGCAACACGACCAGGGAGCTCATAATGGGCATCAAACCATCTGAAAGCATCAGCTTGAGAGTGGCGAAGAGCTGGGACTCCTGTCCCGCCGACAAAATAGCGCCATCGGCGCTGCCATTTAACTCAAGATCGATAGCCGTACCACCGGCAAAGGTGATCCAGATAAAACACATCAGTGACGGTGCCAGCATCGCGCCAACGATAAACTCGCGGATACTGCGGCCGCGAGAAATGCGCGCAAGAAACAATCCGACAAAAGGTGCGAAGGCGATCCACCAGGCCCAATAAAAAACAGTCCACGACGTCGACTGCCAATGATAAAGCTCAGCGGCAGGAGCAGCGGTGGCAGGTGCCCAATAAATTAGCAGCATGGATGGTAAGTTAATCATGTAGTCCCAGATGCCAATCAGCAGGGACTTGAACGCCAGACTGGTACCGCCAAAAACAAGTAAAAATGCAAGCAGGGTAAACGACAGCCACATATTCAGGTTAGACAGCCATTTGATGCCTCTGCTTACGCCCGAAAGGGCAGAGAGCGTTGAGGCCGTCATGATGACACACAACGCAATCAGCATTCCGGTATTCGTGGGCGAACCATTACTGTCCATCAACCATGGCGCTCCACTGATTTCATACATTCCGGCGGCAAACTGGGAAACACCGAAACCGATGGTTACCGCGACTCCTAGGATCGTAGCTATGACCGCTGTGATATCAACCGCGTGTCCCAGGCCGCCGTTAAGTGACCGCCCGAACAGGGGCGCTAGCCCAGACCGAATCGTGAGTGGCAGACCTCGATTGAAGCTGAAAAAAGCCATGGACAAGCCCACCAGCGCATAAGCGCCCCAAGCACTTAGACCCCAGTGAAGAAAAGACCATTTGAATGCGTGCCGAACATTATTGGCACTTTCGCTTTGTGCATAGCCGAGAATGGTATCTGGATTAACACTGAAATGATAAAGCGGTTCCGCAGTAGCGAAGGTAAGCATACCAATACCGATACCAGCGCCAAACATCATGGAAATCCACGAAAACCGTGAAAAATCGGGTTGCTCGTCAGGCTGACCCAGCTTAATTGAGCCAGTGGCGGGAATCACCGCTAACAGGGTGCAGGTGGCCAGAAAAAACGCGACGACATACATATACCAAGCGCCGAAGCGGGCGAATGACCAGGTCTTTATCTCACCCAAGATTGCCCCTGCTTCCTGAGGGAACACCGCAGCCCAAATAACCAGGGTGGCGATGATCAGTTTGGAGCCGATCGCGACAACCTTATTGAAACCAAGGTAGAAACCGCTTTCTTCTATCGCAATTTCTATTTCTGCATTCACGTCTGATATAGCGATGACTTTCTCCTGATTCGGAATCGATCAGCCCCGCAGGGCCTCCACTTTCACCACTAATTCAGAGGGGACGACGATACCCTCGGCATCCGCCTTTTCCCGATGACGCCGACGCCGTTGCCCTGGCAACTGTGCTTCGGGCTGAGACTGGACAGCCTCGCAAAGAGATTGAATCTGGCCTTCAAACAAGCCACCCGAAAAAAGCTGTGGATCGAGGGCAAGAAAAAACTGGCCTGTTTTTGGCGGCCCGCCGGCAGTGCCGGAAAACGGGCTGGCATTGATTCCCAGCGATGCCCCGGCGAGTGCTGCCGCCATGACTTCAACCAGTAGCCCTACCCCAAACCCTTTGTAGCCGCCGCTGGGTGCCATAGAGCCCTTCAGCGCTTCATTGGGATCTGTCGTTGGATTGCCCTGCGCATCTTTCGCCCAGTGGTCTGGAATAGCCTCACCATTGCGAGCACGCGCCATAATTTCGCTCTTTGCAACAACACTGGCACTTTGATCAACCGTGAACGTCGCTCCCTCGGGCCCAGGCACCGCCAGCGAAAAAGGATTGGTTCCTATCACCGGTGTGCTGCCACCTGCAGGAGCGATAGATGCTGGTGCATTGGTAAAGCCCAGGCCCAATAAACCCTCTGCAGCGAGCCGCTCTGTATGAAACGCCAACACACCGCAGTTATAAGAATTGTTAATACCCAGCGCCGCGCAACCGTTAGTGCGAGCCATTGCAATAAGTGGCTCAAAGCCTGCGCGTATCGCCGCATGAGCAAAGCCTGAGCCAGCATCTACCATGACACTGCCCGGCCGCGGCGTCTCGACCACGGGCTGAGCCTGGCCAATCACCTTCCCGCAGCGCAGGTGCTCGCAATAGGTAGGAACGTACACCAGGCCATGGCTACTAATCCCGTCGCGCTCTGCTGCAGCAACCCCGGCTGCAAGTGAGGATGCTTGTAAGGCTGAGGCACCGCAGGCTTGTAATGCCTGGTCTGCAAGCAGTTCAACTTCTTTGAGCGTCATACTTTGTTCGGTCATAGCGTTATCCTGACTGCAGAGTGAGATCGAGTTGGTTGGCCAACATTGGCAAATGTCCTGACAATACCTCCATCATCGCATTCGCCGCAGGCGACAAAGTCCAGTCCTGACGCAGTATCACACATATTTCCCGAGTTTCAACGGGGTCGACCATAGGCAGGGACATCAGATCATCTTCCTGTGGCATCGCGAGCGTCGGTAACACAGTGACACCGACATTGGCCTTTAGCATCGCAAATAGTGTGTTGGTGGTCGTGAACTCGAATTTCGGATTGCCAATATAGCGCTGCATTTTCAGGGCCTGGGTCAGTCCAGTGCTCAGAAAACTCAGGCCCTTCAGCTGCTCCCATGTCACCGGGGCGCCCTCGGCCGCCAGTGGATGATCTTTGTGACATACAAGCGCAAACCGGTCTTCCATCAATGGGCGAAACTCGAGCTTACTATTGGGGTGCCACAGGCTGCCGATGCCAAAATCTACCTCGTTACGCTCAACACTTCGCTGCACGCCCTGGGCATTATAATCGCTGACATGAATACTGATATCCGGAAATTTCTCCGTGAATTCGCTTATAACGTCGGGCAGTATGCGCGTCGCCACAGACGGCAGTACCGACATGCTGACGTGGCCGCTTCTGCAGTCGGCCGTAGCAGTGACGTCGTAGATCGCCATATCAAACTCACGCAGTAAACGCTCCGCAACGGGAATGAACTTTTCACCCGCTGTGGTAGGCGTCACTTTGCGCGTCGTCCTCTCGAACAATTTGAGGCCGACGTAGCTCTCCAACTGCTTAATTGACAAGGTCACCGCAGGCTGTGAGCGCGATAGCTCATCGGCCGCACGGTTGAAGCTGCCGTGGCGGGCGACTACCACAAAGGCCCGCATGTGATTCAGGGTGATGTTGTGATGCTTGATGGCAGCTACCCTCCCTTCTGAGTCGGCTGATCCTCATACAATATATAAGGTACTAATATAAATCCATTAAATTAATTGATTGGACTTATTAAAGCAAAAGCATCGAAAATTCACTCCAACAACTGTGCACCGACAACACAGAGGTAGGGGAAGTTAATTTAACGCTGGCAGGCTAATGCAGCGTTTCGTTGGCGATACCTCAATCTCTATTGATTACACACTAGAACTGCTTTTTACGGAACTCCCTATGAATGACAAAGTCTTTGGTCACTTAATTAATGGCGAATGGGTTACAAGCAACGAGGTCACCACCAATACGAGTCCATCCGATACCAGCGATGTCATTGGACAGTATGCAATCGGCACTGCCGATGATTGTACCCGGGCCATCGCAGCTGCAAGGCGTGCAGCCACTGCCTGGGGACGCAGCGGGTTGGAAGAGCGCAAAGCGATACTTGACACCATCGGTGCGGAATTGATCGCACGCAAGGATGAAATCGGCCGCCTACTCTCTCGCGAGGAAGGTAAGCCACTGGCAGAGGGCATTGGCGAAGTGGCCCGCGCCGGGCAGTTTTTTCAGTACCACGCAGCACAGGTCCTAAGCCCTACGGGTGAAGCGGTAGATTCTGTTCGCCCTGGCATCGAAGTAGAGGTGAAGCGCGAAGCGCTGGGAGTCATCGGAATTATTACCCCCTGGAACTTTCCGGTGGCAGTCGCTGCCTGGAAAATAGCACCGGCCCTTGCCTATGGTAATGCCGTTGTCTTAAAGCCCGCAGAATTGGTGCCCGCCAGCGCCTGGGTTCTCGCCGATATTATTGATCGCAGCGGTATACCTGCAGGCGTATTTAACATGGTCATGGGACCCGGTCGCGAGGTGGGCGAAGCCCTGGCGACATCACCGGATATTGATGCCATTACCTTCACCGGCTCAGTGCCCATCGGTAGACGTATTGCCCGCAACGCTATAGAAAATATGACCAAGATTCAGTTAGAAATGGGCAGTAAAAATGCCTTGGTTGTGCTCAACGATGCCGACCTCGATGTGGCGGTGCAATGTGCAATAGCGGGCGCCTTTTCCGGTACAGGACAAAAGTGTACCGCTTCGTCCCGGCTTATTGTGGAGGACGCTGTCCACGATGAGTTTGTCGACAAACTGGTGGCGGCAATGCAGGAGCTGGTCGTCGGTGCCGCCTTGGACAGCGCGACTCAAATAGGGCCAGTGGTGGACGCCAGGCAATACCAACAGGTGCTGAATTACATCGAGCTGGCCAAGCAGGAGGGAGCGACATTAGTTCAGGGCGGAGAGGCTATAACACTGGACACTGAGGGTTACTTCCTAGCCCCCACCCTCTTCACCAATACGACTAACGAAATGCGTATCAACCGGGAAGAAGTCTTCGGTCCCTTAGCCTGTGTAATCAAGGCTACTGACTACGATCATGCGTTGGAAATTTCCAACGACTCAGAGTTTGGGTTGACCTCGGGCATTATCACCCAATCCCTGAAGTACGCTTCCCACTTCAAGCAGTATTCAAATTCCGGTTGCGTAATGGTAAACCTGCCAACCGCTGGCACCGATTATCACGTGCCATTTGGCGGCAGAAAATCCTCTAGCTACGGCCCTCGAGAGCAGGGTCAGTACGCGCAGGAGTTTTATACCATTGTAAAAACCAATTACAGCAAACCCTATTAATCGGGAGAGCTCGATGCACGATTCCAACGTCATTATCGATGGACTTCAATACATTAACTGGGATCGGCCCCTATTCGAACGGGCGCGTGATAGCGGAATTAATGCCGTACACGTAACGGTCAGCTACTGGGAAAACAATCGCGAGACAATCAGCAACATCAGTCAGTGGCACCGACATTTCCAGAATCACCATGACCTGATTATGCCTGTGCGAGAAGCGGCAGACATCCTGGAAGCAAAACGATTGGGCAAGCTTGGTATTATTTTCGGCTATCAAAATTGCTCCCCCATCGAAGATGATTTGGGGCTGGTCCAAATTCATTACGAACTGGGCGCTCGGATAATGCAGCTGTCATACAACAACCAGAGCCTTCTGGCCTCGGGTTGTTATGAGAGTGAGGACACCGGTGTTACCCGCTTTGGCAGAGAAGCCATAAAGGAAATGAACCGGGTTGGCATGGTCATCGATATGTCCCATTCCGGTGAGCGCTCCACGCTGGAAGCTATCGACCTTTCCCAGCGTCCTATTGCCATCACCCACGCAAATCCGACCTTTTTTCACGATGCACTGAGGAATAAATCAGATCAGGTGTTGCGCGCCCTGGCGAACTCAGGCGGAATGCTGGGCTTTAGCATGTACCCGTTCCACCTGAAACACGGTTCCGACTGTACCTTGGAAGACTTTTGCCAAATGATTGCCAAGACCGCTGACATGATGGGTATCGATAACATCGGAATTGGCTCTGACCTTTGTGAGCAATGGGAATACAGCAAGCTTGAATGGATGCGCAGCGGGCGCTGGACCTTTGGGGCTGATTACGGTGAAGGCTCAGCGGGCAACAAGGAATGGCCGCAGCAGCCCGGCTGGTTCCGCGATTCGCGAGACATTAAAAATGTTGCCGATGGGCTGGCCCAACATGGTTTTTCGCAGGAAGACGTCAATAAGGTTATGGGCGGCAACTGGCTACGCTTTTTTGAACACTCCTTTGGGCCCTCACAGTAAAAAACTGAGCAACTGGCAGATATTGCGGAATACTTTATGACAAACGACACTGCATTGGCGGTTCAAGATCCAGCTGATACGAGCAGCCAGCCGGGCGTCGATTGGCTGACTTTTGCGCTCAGTGGGGGCTTTCTGGTGCTGTTCGTCGCTGTCGCGCTCATTGATATCGCTAGCCTTTCCAGTTACGTGGGCATTGCCTTTGTCTGGTCGACTCGACTGTTCGGTGCCTACTGGCAGTTATTACTGCTAGTCACGTTCTTCATCGGTTTGGCCCTGGCCATCTCCCGGGCCGGCAAAGTGCAACTGGGAGGACTCGACGTGCCTGAGGTCAGCAGCTTCAAGTGGGTCAGCATGATCCTCTGTACCTTGCTGGCCGGCGGTGGTGTGTTTTTCGCCGCAGCAGAACCTATGTCACATTTTGTATCTCCCCCGCCTTTGTATGACGTGACACCCGCATCCAACGAAGCGGTTTATCCGGCATTGGCCCAAAGCTTTTTGCACTGGGGCTTTCTTGCCTGGGCAATACTAGGCAGCCTCACTACCATCGTGCTGATGCATCTGCATTACGACCGGGGCCTGCCACTAAAGCCACGCACATTGCTCTATCCCGTTTTTGGTGACAGGGCCATCAACAGCTGGCTTGGCTCTGTGGTGGATGCAGCCTGTGTCATTTCTGTCGTTGCCGGAACGGTCGGGCCCATCGGTTTCCTTGGTCTACAGGTCAGTTACGGCCTGTCACAATTGCTGGGGACCGCAGACAATTATGGGGCACAATTTTCAATTATATTGGCCCTTATTGTCGTTTATACCGTATCAACCGTGACCGGAATTCAACGAGGCATTCAGATCTTGAGCAAGCTAAACATCCAGATAGCGGTTGGACTGATGCTTTTTGTGCTCCTTGCGGGGCCCACAGCATTCATCTTCAGCAGTTATTTGAAATCGTCACTGCTGCATCTGCAAGCATTTGTGCCCATGGCCCTGTTTCGCGCTGATCATCAGTGGCTGGATTCATGGACTGTTTTTTTCTGGGGCTGGTTCCTGGGTTATGGACCATTAATGGCCATGTTTATCGCCCGGATTTCTCGCGGGCGCAGCATTCGTGAAATGGTCGTTGCAATCTCCATCATTTCACCGATTATCACCACCTTTTGGTTCACGATCGTAGGCGGTTCGGGACTGGCGTTTGAACTGGCGAACCCCGGAGTTATTTCAGAACCTTTTGCCGGCTCCAACATGCCAGCTGCACTGCTTGCGATTACTCAGCAATTGCCGTTTGGCGCAATCATCACCACTGCGTTCCTCGTGTTAACATTTTTGTTTGTTGCCACCACGGGCGACTCCATGACTTACACTATTTCTATTGTAATGACAGGCGACGATCACCCTCCCATCGCTCTACGCGTGTTCTGGGGCATTATCATGGGAGCAGTCGCGATGATCCTCGTCTCCATCGGTTCCGGAGGGATCTCTGCGCTGCAGTCGTTTATCGTAGTGACTGCGGTTCCTGTCTCACTGATTCTGTTACCTTCGTTATGGGCTGCGCCGAGAATCGCCTATGCCCTTGCCCGGGAGCAAAACCTCCGATGAGAAATGTTACGCAACAATTGAATTTCCCACTCAACGATAAAGCGGTGTCGTCATGTTAGTTGAGCACAGGATGACTTCTTATCCGCTGCGCGACCCCTGTGAGGTGATGCAGTTGGAGCGCTTGGGAGCGCTGCACCAGTTCAGGTTGAGCTTCATGCGCAGCCTCATTCGTAGACTTATGCATGAACAATGGGAAATTGAACCCAGCACCTTTCAACTGGATGACAGTGGCTATGGCACAGTCATTTATAGGGTCAAAGCAACAAATCACGTCTTCAGCTTTGTTTTGTTTTCGAATTACCTCAGCGACGAAGACCGTAACGACCGGGTAATTGCCAGCCAATGGGATTTGACTATGGCCCTTTGCATCGGTGATCTTGATGCACAGCAAGTCGAGCAACTGCGGGGGAATGTGCCAAAACAGGAAGCAGGCAGAGTTGATGCCAACACCATCGTACTGTCACGAGCTAATCGCAGCTCGCGAAACTTCGAATACGTAGTCAATGAACTGGCAGCCGGACGACAGCCCTGCTCTGATATTCTCAAAGATGTGGGCTACCTGTATCGCACGACAGCAGTGTATGGCAGTGGCAAATTTGGCATGGCCGACTGGGGAAAAATACGCAGCGAATACCCTGATTTCGCCAGACCTTTCGCAGCAGAAATGTTCACCTGTTACATGTTGCGACATTTCAGCGTAGAGCAGGCGGAACATCTCGCAAAGGTTCGTTCGCCAAAAACCGCAGTATCGATGAACACCGACGTGCGCCGTTATATTGGCATTGGTAATGCAACCGGTCTGGGCATGGCACCCTACCTGATTAGACATCCCCAATTAATCAGCCAATGGATCACCGTGCGGGAAACTGCGATTGCCCGGGTTTTGTCCGAGGGACAAGTCACCGCCGAACACCTGCAGACACTAGGCATACTTGCCAATAAAGCACGGCAGCATTATCTGGAAACTACGGTACCTGATGAAAGCCAGACTCAGCGAAACCACACCTTGGTTGACGAACTTGCTGCAATGCAACGCTGGCTAGAGCAGCATACTCAAATCACTGGCTGGGACAAACTCACAGCCCACGCCAAGCAACACTGGCACATAGAAACCCAGGAACTGATTCACTCCCTGCTTATGGAGTTGTATCCGGACCTGGTGGATGAGCTGGAAGACTCCATGTGTGCAGAGGAGTGTCCAGACACCACACCGCAGATGCCACTGGGGGACCTGAAACAGCTAATTGAAGCTCGTTATGCCTGGGCACTGGATGTAGATTTCGAGGAGCCAGATGCTCTGTATCTGTTCTGGTATCGGTCCGAAGAGAAGATGGAACCACGCATTGGTGAGCGCTTTTCTGAGGAAGGCGCTGACCGGGAAATGCCGTTGTTGACTATCGCTCGCTCCGTGCGGCAGTGCTATGACCTGCTTTGCAAGGATTTGCAACAACACCCGAACGATGACGTCGTGCACTTTTTAATGCGAGAACCTGAAATGAAAGGCATTATCGCCCGCGTCCAGACTATGGGGCAGGAGTGTTACGGTGACATACAGGCCAACCTGGCAGACCGGGAAACACTGCCAATACAATTACTGCGTTGCAAACTGTCTTTTTTCGGGGTCAGTAAGTTTGACCCCAAATCAAAATTCTGGGTTCGTAATACCATGTTTCAGGGCGCCCCCCTGCTGACTCAAATCGGCGAGCCTTTTTTCGATGACTGGATATTCCCATTGGCACCCGAGTAAACGCAGTGAAAGTGTCGAAAAATGAAATAACAGCCTTGCTCAAACAGGTGTTCGAGGGCTTAAAGTTCCGTTGTGGCGAATATGAAAGTGCCGCGGACATGGTCGTGTGGGCTGAAATGTGTGGGCTCTCGGGCCTACTAGCGCTGCGTCATAGCTTGCCATATCTGACTGAACAGAGCCCGCCACCGCTGCGCAGCATTCATGAGAGTGAAACCAAAGCCGTTCTCGATGCTAACAACGGCAGCAGCCTCAACTGCGCTGATGTGGTGATGAACCTTGCATACTCCAAAGCACTCGCACAGGAGTGCTGTAGCGTCACTGTTCTGAACTGTCATAACCGGAAGTTATTCGTTAAGACAATTGCAGACTGCGGCAACAGAGGTATGTCGTGCCTGGCTTACTGGCGCGACGCAATTGATCCAGTGGTACTCCATGTTGTCATCACGGCCGCTGACTCAGACGGCATGCCGTGCTACTCGACCTATAAGCTCAGCGAGCAAAGATTCATTGAAGATTCGCAACGACAGTCGCTATTTGTTGAATGCAGTACTAAACCGGTAACGCTGGATGATCACATAGGCTCGTTGATAGCTGATGGCGATAATCCGGGCACAAACGTCCTACCTTCAGCCCTGCAGAACAATTACCACGCTTCCCTGATGCAGGGCCTGTCCATAGAGGAAGACCTCTGGACTCAACTGCAGGCGTTGGCGCAAATAGTTCTGGTGGAATCATCAGAACAGTCACGCATGGGCGCAGGCGCTTAAGCACAATGATGACAATCATGTTAATCGGAACTGCGCTGTCAAAGCTGACCAATCCAGACTACAAGTGGCTAGTGACCCAGCCAGTTACCTTCAGGGGTGTTCTATGCCTTTTGGCTTACTAAAATACGGACTCAAAAAGCGGTATCCGGGCAAGCATCAGTTCACACCCGCGACAGAGCTCAAGAAGCACTACGATGTCGTCATTATTGGCGCCGGCGGACATGGTACCGGTATCGCGTATTACCTCGCAAAATACCACGGCATTACCAATGTCGCGATATTGGAAAAAAGTTACCTGGGCAGTGGCAATACCGCGCGCAACACCGCCGTCATTCGTTCCAACTACCTTACCGAAGAAGGCGTCACCTTTTATCGCGAATCGGTAAAGATGTTCCAGAGCCTGAGCAACGAATTCGATTACAACATCATGATGGAAAACCGGGGACAACTGACCCTGGCTCATAGCGATGCTGCTATTCGGAGTTTTCGCTGGCGCGCCGAAGTTAACCAGCACCTGGGGGTGCGTTCGGAGCTGGTCGATCGACAGACCATCCGTGAACTGGTGCCAAGCCTGCAGATGTCCGAAGATGTTCGCTACCCCATTCTCGCAGGACTGTGGCACGCGGACGGAGCCACGGCTCGCCATGACGCAGTCGCCTGGGGTTATGCCAGGGGCGCCTGTAGTCGCGGTGTAGAACTGCACCAGTTAACCGAGGTAGAAGATATTGAGGTGACTGAAGGTAGGGTCACCGCCGTGCGAACTAACCGCGGACGCGTCTCCTGTGGCATTGTGGTGCAGGCAGTCGCGGGTGCCAGTTCTATCGTGGCGCGCATGGCGGGAATCAAGCTGCCGATTCATTCTTATCCGCTGCAGGCAATGGTGACGCAGCCATACAAACCTCTGTTGAATCCGCACGTCAGCTCACCTCAGGTGCATGCTTATATACACCAGACTTCCAGGGGTGAGTTCGTCATTGGTGGCGGTTCGGACCCCTACCCTCTTTACAACACACGCGCGACACTAGACCAGCGCGAATCGCTGGCGTCTGCGGTACAAGAGCTTTTTCCCTTTCTGTCTCAGGCGCGCTTAATGCGTCAGTGGGCGGGCACAACTGACATGACGCCCGATTACAGTCCGATTATGGGCCTCAGTCCGGTACAGAACTATTATCTGGACGCGGGCTGGGGAACCTGGGGATTCAAAGCCACACCCATTTGTGGCAAAACCATGGCGGAGCTGGTGGCCACGGGCTCACCTCCAGACATTATCAAACCGTTCGAACTGGAGCGTTTCTACCGCTTCGAACAAATTAACGAAGCCGGCGCCACCGCAGCCAGTCACTAGGGGCATAGCAACACCATGAAAATATTGAACTGCCCCTTGAATGGGCCTCGTAACATCTCGGAGTTCACCTATGGTGGTGAATTTCATTCCATGCCAGACCCGGATAGCAGCACAGCCAGAGAGTGGGCCGAGCACGTATTTTTTCACGACAATAATGCCGGCGTCGTTATCGAGTGGTGGTGCCACACGCCAAGTTCCTACTGGTTCCTGGCGGAGCGCAATACAATCACTGACGAATTATTGCGCACATTCCCTGCCAGCGAGGCAGCTGGCGGTATGGTGCAGGGCGACGATCAATGATGTCTTCAAATCGATTACCTCCTCCCTATGGATTACTCCTTGATCGCAAGCAAGAGCTTAGCTTTCGTTTCGATAACCGAGACTATCGGGGCTTTGAGGGTGACTGCATCGCCAGTGCGCTGGCTGCCAACGGGCAATGGCTATTAAGCCGCTCCTTTAAATACCATCGCCCCCGCGGACCGCTGACAATGGCAGGGCAGGACGCAAACACACTGGTACAGCTACCTTCAGACCCGAATGTATTGGCAGATCGGCAGCAGATATCTGCAGGGCTGGAAGTGCATGCGCAAAATGTCAGCGGAACGCTGGAGCGTGATCGCGCGGCATGGCTTGAACTTTTTTCTCGCTTTCTGCCTGTTGGCTTTTACTATAAAGCCTTTTTCAAACCGAAAGGCATTTGGGAAAAATGGGCTCCGCTGGTGCGAAAAAAAGCCGGCCTTGGTGTCCTTGATCAACAGTTCGAACCGCAATACTACGACAAGCAATACCGCTTCTATGATGTTGTGGTAGTTGGCGGTGGCCCAGCCGGCATGGAGGCAGCATTGCAGGCGGCCCGCTCGGGTGCTGAAGTCCTACTGGTGGATGAAAATCCGACCTTAGGAGGATCGCTCAATTACGCACGCTTTGATGCAGAGGGTGAGTCTGGCAAGGCACTGCGTGACACACTGGCCGGGGAAATTGCGGCATTAGTCAATGTAGAGGTGATGTCAGATGCCATTTGTAACGGCTGGTTTGCAGATAACTGGCTGCCAATAATACAAGGCAAACGCCTGCACAAGGTCCGCGCAAAAGAAACCATCATGTGCGTGGGTGCGCTGGAACAACAGGCAGTATTTCGCAACAATGACTTGCCCGGCATCATGTTGAGTAGCGCTGCCCAGCGTCTGATTCACCTTTACGGTGTGCGCCCGGGTACCACGGCTGTCGTATTAGCTGGCAATAATGATGGCTACGGAACTGCGCTGGATCTAATCGATGCGGGCGTCAACGTAAGGGCTGTCGTTGAACTACGCCAGCAGCCACAATATGACGAAGTGGCTAGAGCCGTCATCGACAAGGGTATCCCCATAGAAACCGGCTCCGCCGTCTATGAGGCGCTAGCAGCGCCGGGCAAAAATCACCTTGGTTCAGTGGAAGTTCGTAAAATTGCCGGTGAAGGACGCTGTGAAGACAATGGTGTAACGCTGCAGTGTGACCTACTGTGCGTGGCCGTTGGTTACACTCCAACTTACCAGTTGGTCTGTCAGGCAGGTGGCAAACTCAGCTATGACGATGATAGCGCAATGTTTACCCTCACTCATTTACCGGATGCATACCAGATAGCCGGATCTGTAAACGGCCTTTGGAACCTCGATGCTGTGCGTGCGGATGCGCGGCGTGCTGCCTTGATCGCCTGCAATGCCATCGGCTCTGTGCGCCAAGAAGTGCCCGCAGCGGCAGCGGCTCGCGACGGTTACAGCCCCAACTTTAGCTGGCCTATTTTTCCTCATCCCCAGGGCAAGGAATTTGTCGACTTCGATGAAGACCTGCAGATCGACGATATTATTAACGCCACACGCGATGGATACGAACATGTGCAGCTGGTTAAACGTTACTCAACCTGTGGTATGGGCCCCTCTCAGGGCCGTCACTCAGCTCTGGCAACAGCGCGATTAGTCGCATCCGCAACTCAGAAAACAATCGCTCAGACAGGAGTGACGACCGCTCGCCCACCCTTTGCGCCGGAACGGTTAGGTCACAGTGCGGGGCGCAGCTTTTACCCACAGCGTCGCAGCAACATTCATTATCGCCACATTGAAGCAGGCGCGCAGATGCTGCAGGCAGGCGCCTGGGACAGACCAGCGTACTACGGGCCGCGAGAACTGCGGCAGGACTGCATCAATGCAGAGGTCAACCACGTGCGCAATAAAGTCGGCATAGTGGATGTCTCCACCCTTGGTGGCATCGACGTGAGAGGTCCCGATGCCGGCGAATTCCTCAATCGGTTTTATACCTTTGGTTTCGTTAAGCAGCCCGTGGGACGCGCTCGCTACGCGCTACTGACCAACGAGGCGGGCGTCGTCATTGACGACGGCGTTGCCTGCCGTTTTCATGAACAGCACTTCTACGTAACCGCAACCACGGGCGGCGTCGACCGCGTGTACCAAAGTATGCTTAAGTGGAATGCTCAATGGCGCCTCAATGTCGATATAGCCAATGTGACCTCAGCCTGGTGCGGCATTAATATTACCGGCCCCAACTCGCGACAGGTGTTACAACAGTTGTGTGATGACGTCGATCTCAGCGCGGATGCATTCCCCTACATGGGGGTTCGCGAGGGCACCGTAGCCGGTGTACCGGCACGCCTGGTGCGCGTTGGCTTTGTCGGTGAACTGGGGTTTGAAATTCACGCGCCTCAGCACTGCGGGGAATACCTTTGGGACGCTCTTATGAAAGCGGGCGACTCCCATGAGATCAAGCCCTTTGGCATTGAGGCGCAGCGGGTGTTACGACTGGAAAAATCTCATATCATCATTGGCCAGGATACGGACGCCATGTCCAATCCGATGGAGGTCCAGATGAACTGGGCTGTTTCGCGCAAGAAGCCATTTTTTGTGGGTGGCAGAACTATCGCCGAACTGGAAAAAAAGCCCCTGCAGCGCACTTTGGTCGGGTTTGTGATCAATAACGCCTCCGCACCCGTCCCATTAGAGAGCCATCTTGTTCTGGACGGAGAGCAGATGGTGGGACGTGTCACCTCCTGTAATCACTCTCCCACCCTTGGCAAACCTATTGGTCTGGCCTATGTTCCAGTCGACATGGCGGAGCCCGGCTACGTGCTTTGCATCAAGGCTGCCGGCGGCGTAAAAGTGGATGCTGAAGTTGTCTCCACTCCCTTTTACGACCCGCAAACCCAGCGTCAGGAGCTTTGATATGAATGACATATCCGCCGCGTCGCCAAGCCCTGAGCGTTTTATACGTCGCAGCCAGTTGTGCCGATGGCATTTAAAAAACAACGCTGAATTCGACACAACAGACGGTTCAGTTACTCATTATGCTGACTTGGCAAAAGAATCTAAGAGTGTCGGTCAATTAGGTCTTGCAGATTTATCCAACTTGCCCCGAACGGGTTTCAAGGGACCGGGTGCAGCGGAATGGATAGTGGGCAATGGTGTTGCATTACCAAAAGCCCCGAATCTCGCTCATGCACACTCGGACTCAAGCCTGCTGGTGCGCCTCTCGCATCAAGAACTATTGGTCTTATCAGATCTAAAGCGTCAAAGCATGCTGGCCGACACACTACCGCAGAACTGGTCGGTAGAGGCATCACAAGGCGTCTCCTTGCTCCCCAGGGCGGATTCCCATTGCTGGTTTGCGCTGACAGGAATTCATGCGGCGGAGACGTTCTCCAAAGTCTGCGCGGTAGATCTGCGCCCGGGCAAATTTGCCCAGGGCGAAGTCGCCCAGACATCTATTGCTCGAGTCAACGCAATCATCGTTCGAAACGACCTTGGACCTACTCCCTGTTTTTACATTCTGAGTGATGTCAGCTCAGCAGAGTTTTTATGGCTCTCCTTGCTCGATGCGATGTTGGAGTTCAAGGGCGCAGCGGTCGGCACGGCGGCCTTGAAAGCATGCAAAGACGCAACGATAGTCTAACGTAACTAAGAAACGCACGGGCGCATGCGCTCCAAAAGGATGCAAACATGGCAATTCCCAATCGCTCAAGCTATGTCGTTGTCGGTGCCGGTATACATGGTCTCAGTACTGCCTACCACCTGGCGTTGGAACTTAAGTCTCGGGGCATTGGGTCTGGCAAAGACATCATCGTATTAGACAAGACTGGTGTGTGCGCAGGTGCAAGCGGCATAGCCTGTGGAGTCATCCGTAACAATTACTATCAGAGTTCCATGCGCGAGCTAATGGCGCACAGTGTCAAGGTCTGGGAAAGTGATCCGCAGGCTTATAGTTACCACCCTGTTGGCTATATGCAGGTCAGTTGTGAGCGCATGCATAGCGATGTCGCTACCATCTATCAGCAGCAGCAGGCAATTGGCTATCAATCAACGTTCGTCGAGGGTAAAGCCGATTGTGAGCGCTACATGAAGGGCATCTTTGATGACTGGCAGGCCCAGGGAATCACATCAGTCTTACATGAAATGCCAGGTGGATATTCTAATAACACGCGGGCAATGCTCGCTTTAGCCGCCAAGGCCGAAGGCGAAGGAGTACAAATTTTTTCGGGGGTAGAGGTCACAGGCTTTAGCCGCGACAACGCAGGAAGTATTAGCTCGATTGAAACCAGCCGCGGCGTCATTGAATCCGACTACGTGGTGATTGCCGCCGGGCCCTGGGCCGGTAAGTTCTGGGACATGCTGGAAATGCCAGCGACCATTAGTATAAAAAGCCCAACAGATGGCAGCATTGCCAAGGATGTGCCTATGTGGGTGTATTGGTCTCTACAGGAAGGCACTCTGGGCGTAGACCCGAATATGCAAGTGAGCAATGATGGAACAATGCCGCCGGTCATCCACGTTGATACCGATGCTCCACTTTACTCAGATCTCGATGGTTCATTGATTACCAGCGAGATGTGGGGAATCTACTATAAACCGGACTTCCATTTTGGAGGTATACAGGGGGGCGCTGCACCATTCATCGTCGCGAAAAACACCGACGAAATCGCGATTGATCCCTACGGCCCGGAGTCACCCGAATTCATCGTAGGCAAGGATTTTGCGCATATGTGGGTCTCTGCGCTAGCTCATTGCCAGGCTCGCTTCTCGGGTAGTCTGGCTGTCTACAAGGATGAACCCTCGGGCGGAATCGGCGCATTCACGCCTGATAGTTTTCCAGTGTTCGATACTATTGGTGACAATTGCTATTTTATCGCAGACTCTAATCACGGCTATAAAATGTTGGGAGTCGGCAAATTGGTAGCAGGAGAAATCTGTGGCGATCCACAGCGCCTACTGCAGCCCTTCCGTTTCTCCCGCTATGAGGAGGGAAAGCTGCATCCGATTTCCAACAGCCCTTTCCCCTGGAGTTGACGCAGCCTGAAACTTGAGTGCTACACGCTTCAATACTGTACAGCGAAGACGTATTGACCCTGCTGGTCTGCTACAGTAGCCCTGCCGACGCGCATTCTTGAAGCAGATCCTTAAGCCATTGCGCTACTGTAGTGGTGGGCGAGCCAGCTGTGAAAGTGATGAGTTGGCGCGTCCATTATCGGGGAGAAAACACCACCTTGAAAACCCGGTGACTGACGTCCCTTCTGCATCCCTTCAACGACACGAACATCTTCAGAAAACACAACACGCCAACTTTCCATAACCGCAGCGCGACAGTCCGAGTAGGCGTCGCCTGTCGCCTTTTCACCGACATAATAAAGCTGCAATTGCTCTGCAGTTCGGTTGTTAGCCAGTGGCTGGAGAATGACGGCAAAGGCATGGTCCGCCTGCAAGCCAAGCAAGACGTTGGGGTAAAGAGACAAATATTCCGCTTGTCGGATTTGCTGCGGCGGCCAATTCGAAAACTGGGGCAGCATGGTGCCAGCAGTCTCGGAAAGCGTGTAGGTATAACTGCCCTGACCCGACATCGTGTTATCGATGATGTTGTAGTGCTGATCTAGTGGGGAGTACTTATTAAGGTCAGGATGAACCCATGGTAGGTGATAGGCCTCACAATAATTTTCAACCGCCAGTTTCCAGTTAGCTCTTATATCCAGGGTCATCCTGCTCCCGCAAGCGGCTACCTGCAGTTTATCCAGCCCATCCTCACCAACGAACTGCTCCCACCTTTGTGCCAGCGGAGCAATATAATCATTGAAACTTTCGGCATGGCCAGAAAGATTAATAAAAATAATACCCATCCACTCGCTGGATCGAACGGCCTTCAACCCATGGTTTTCACAGGAGAAACCCCCTGTAGTATGTACGCCGACTCCACCGATGTGAGGCGTTCCTCTGAGCTCTCCGTCCAGGTTGTAAGTCCAGGAATGGTAAGGGCAGCGGATTGAGCCCGCAACGCTACCCTCCTCCTCGATCAGCACCATACCTCGATGGCTGCAAACATTGTGGAATACATTTAGATCACCGCGCTTATTACGCATGATGAGCAGCGACAAGCCCATGAAATCCAGTGGTTTCACATAAGCGGTGTCTTGTAGCTCACTGGTGTAACCGATCGCAGCCCAGGTATTTCCCAGTATTTTGTCGCGCTCGAATTCGAACAATTCAGAATCAAGGTAAACCGAATTAGGCATGCCTCTTGCTTCAGCGATGGGTTGCAGAACCGAATCGATATCAGTTGCGGGGATAAGCGACGGTTTTTTTAAAGTTGTCATCTGCTATTCCTATACTGTATGCGCAAGAGTGCGGATCAGCAGCAAACTATGGCTAGGAATCCGGGGCAAGCTCTGGCCCCAGAGCTTGCTTCAAAGGACTGAGCCAGGGTTCAAATTGCTTCCATTGCTCGATCGCGGTATCGAATATCGGCTGCCGAACCTGCTCTGAAGAAGGCGTACGGACGTTGCGTTCGGTTTCATGGAAATTCATGCAAGCCTCTTCAAACTCCAGTCCACAAAAATCAAGCATGCGTCGCACTTGTGTTTCGAGATCCTTGACGACGTCTTCATGTTGAACGCGCAGGACAAAACCAGGCAACACTTTGTCCCAATGTTCCATCAGATCGACATAGTCGCGGTAGTAGTTGCCCAGGTCGGGCAGCGAATAGCTGAACAACTGGCCGTCAGCAAACAACTGTTTGTAACCACTGAAACAACAGGCCATGGGAGCGCGTCTGGCATCGATAACTTTTGCATTGGGAAGAATCAGCGAGATCAGACCAATATGGCGAAAGTTATTGGGCATCTTGTCGATAAACAAAGGTGCACCCTGGCGATGAATTTTGGTGTCTTCAATAAACTGTTCGCCGAACTCCAATAATTGTTCTGGGGGAATGCTCGCAAGGTTGTCCGGGTAAGGTGTGCCACTTGCCCTGCCCTGGCGGCGCAAGCGGCTCGCCAACGACAGGACATTGGGAAGCTCCAGTGTGCCGTCAACCTGGCTGTGTGAAGAGAGTATCTGTTCCAACAGAGTAGATCCCGCTCGTGGTAAGCCTACGATAAAAATGGGATCAGGCGCCTGGCAGCCGGTATTTTCACGAGACGAAAAAAGCGACTTAGTGCAGGCTTGTTTTTGGGCGGCAAATTCTTCGGTGGTATCGTCGGCGTGATAACGAGACTGCGCTTGCTTCAGTTCATTGCCGCTGGCGTAATAGCGAAACGCGCTCTCAAAGTCATTCTGATCTTCAGCGGCTTTACCCAGCGCAAAGTTGAGGTAAACACGATCCATCGGGGCCAGGTCATCGCTGTCGGTAATGGCATGCATTGCCGCTAGTTCATTATCGCTAAACTGATAGGTCTTCAAGTTCGCCAGCGAATAATAGGCCTCACAGTGATGGGGCCGAGAGGTCACCGCTGATCGATAGGACTCGATCGCCGCCTCAGTGTCACCGCTGGTCTTGAGTGCATGACCCCGCGATACATACGTGGTGGGATCGCCTGGCAGAATCCCAAGGACCTTTTCAAAGGTCGCCAGAGCGTTCTCGTAATCGCCAATCTGCATGCACTGTATCGCATGCAGTGATTGAAACTGCGGGTTAGCGGGCGCGATTTCCAGCAGTCGTGCAGACTCATCGTGTGCATGCGCGAAACGCTGCCGTTTCTGCAATATTTGCACATAGTCGAGGCGGACGCGCATGTTATCCGGCTCAAATTCCGCAGCGCTTTCCAACAAAAATTCTGCATCTTCAAGAACTCCCAGGCGCAGACCAAGTTCTGCGAGCAAACGCATTCCTTCTACATTTTTCGGATTTTGTTGCAAGAACCGACGGCACAGATTCTCCGACTTTATTAACTTGCCCTCATGCATCATGTCCGTTGCGGCGAGTATATGCGGGTGAAGAGAGTGCAAAAAATCGAGCTGAGCGCTGATCTGGTCTTGCCGCTGACGTGTGTCGTCGTCGGGCGATGATTGCAAGATTGTCAGTTGAGATCGCCAACTGGCCTCTAGCGCAGGATTAATCGTGCAGGCACGAACATAGGCCGTAAGCGCGTCTCTGGTGCGTCCATGGCTCTTGCGCAGATGCCCCAGTTCCTGATGCGCCCGGGAAAACTCAGGCGCAAACGAAATCAAGCGCAGCAAGCGTTCTTCAGCCTCTGCGAGTCGCCCCATGTGACGAAAGCACACGGCCGCCATGTAGAGTCCATCAACGGAATCGCGGACTTCTTCCGGGAGGTCCTCAAGTTTCTTGAGCGCGGCAGGCAACTCGCCTGCAGAAATAAGCTTCTGTATCTGCCCAAGGTCGTCTGAAATTTTAGCGGAGTTAACTGGCATAACTATCCTGTCGCCTGAATGAAAAACGCCCCGGGATCGGGGCGTTTATTGTTACACAAGCCGACTCGAATAGTCAGAACTCATAAGAGAATCGAATACCGCCGTTCGTTGGCCGAGCGTAAGCAAACCGGCTGCGATCGTTGACGTAGTTGGCGCCCAGCGCCGCTTCCTCATTCGTCAGGTTATCGATAAACAGTTCTGCCATCCAGGGACCACTGGTAACGCCGCCACTAATGCCAACCATCAGCCAGGAATCAAGTTCATCCCGGTTCATCTGAATGATGTCGCTGTAAGACGTATCTGAGTAGCTGAGATAAGGCATCACGTGAGCCCAGATATCATTACCCGCCTCCCACACATATCGACCTGACAGCGTAGCCTGGAATTCTGGCGCATACGCCAGCTCAGAGCCTTTGATAACATCACCTGTAGGAACCAGTACCTTGGTAATTTCGGTATCCAGAATCGAGAATGCACCGCTGATGGTCAATCGCTCTGTTGCGAGCCAGCTCACGTCACCTTCTATACCCTTAACCTCTGCATCGGCCGCGTTGTCCGAGAAGAAGAGGTTGACGATACTAGTATCGAAAATAGTCGTCTGTAAGCCTTCAATTTCAATCATGAAGGCCGCTCCATTGAAGCGTAAATGACCGTCTAACAGGTCAAGCTTCCAGCCAACTTCATAGTTAGTGACATCATCACTTTGCACGTCGAAGGGCACGGTATAGCCGGTTGCCGCCTGATATGCACCACCAGGGCGGTTAAGCAGCCCAGGACGATAGCCCTCAGACCAAGTGACGTACCACAGCTGATTGTCACTGGGTGTCCAGGCAAAGCTCACTTTACCAATGACACCGTCATCCTCGCCCTTGTCAGGCGCGTTTATTGAGTTGACGATGCGATCGTAATTAGGATCGTCCGCAGCGGGTAAATTGTCGTTACTGTAAACGGGTTTGTCCCCGTGAAGAGTACTGCAAGCGCCTGGGTTACCTATCCAGGTAAATTGGCCGTCTCCATCATAAAGGTCGTTGATATCAGTACCGAAAGAATTGGAATCGGTGCCACTCATGCCGCAGAAAGAGGAGTTGGCGCTGCCTTCAAAATCAACCTCATAATCGTACCAACGCAAACCACCGGTAATCGCAAAATGGTCGCCCAAGTCCATCGTCAACTCACCAAAAACACCCAGCTGTTCGTCAGTACGCCGGATATCGTTGCGGAAAATGACGCCCTGCGGGAACGGTCCGGTATCTGATCGGTAGCCCGGAGAAGGAAATGTCTTATTGTCCACAAAGCCAAAGCCATCTCCGCTTCCTGCTCCCCAAGCGTCGACATACTCTGAATTATAATAAGTGAAGTCGTTGCGCTCGGTGAACTCCATGTCACTGTAGAAAACGCCGCCTGTTGCACGCAAGGGACCATCGCCATTGGTGGTAAAGCGTATCTCATGAGTCATTATCTCGCTGGTCGAGACAGAACCGACTGCGAGTGAAGGTGCATAACACGTGCCCGTCGGGACATTCCCGGGGGAGTAGGTGGTATAAGATACGTAATAGTCACAGACGTAATAGGGAATATACTGGCCGATATACAGGTAATCCGTGTAATCGATATTCTGCTCGCTTTCACGGTCGGTATAAGCACCGGTATAAATCAGGTCCAGGGCACCCATTCGCCCTTCTAAGGTCCAGTTAACGTTGTAGAAATCGTCTTTGATTTCTTCAGGTTGGAACCGCTGGATTTCAAAATCGCCCAGCTCCGGGTCTACATAAAAGGTACCGTCGCTCTCAATGGATTGATCCATATAACCAACACGCAAGCTCCAGTCTTCAGAAATATCCCAAAGACCGCTTAGACGGAATCCGGCGTAGGTAGTATCGTTGAAATCTTCCTCCACCAGCGTGCCATTATCCAGGGTGTTAAATTTGACGTTGCTCAGGTCGGCACCTGCCTGGAAGCCGCCACGGAAATCGGCAACCGGCACTCCATTACTGCGCACTGTGCCAGCTGGCCGGAACCGAGCGCTTTGCTCTGTAGAACGCGTACCATAAACGTTATCGATATAGCCGCCCATGTTATCCACATAGACCGTGCCACGAATAGCGAAGGAGTCACCCACTGGAAGGTTCAAAGTGGCATTGACGTTATTGCTCATCTCGCCGTCTTTGGTGTAAGAAACACCGGCCTTAACATTACCGGAAACACCGTCCATATTAGGTTTGTTAGTGATTAATCGTACGGTACCCGCCTGCGAACTGGCGCCAAACAGTGTTCCCTGGGGACCGGCGAGTACTTCAACCCGATTAATATCAGCCACGTACACATCGAGGTTCCTGCCTGGTTGCGACATGGGTTGCTCGTCGAGGTACATTGCCACGTTAGGCACCAAGCCCGCGACACCTGCAGTAGTCAGGTTGGGCGTGGTCGAGGCGACACCTCGAATGTAAATGGTGTTCTGGCCTGGGCCGGCACCACCTGCTGTCACTCCGGGCAACTGAGTAAGGTAATTAGCGAAGTTTGCTATGCCAAAATCATCCAATGAGTCTTCAGTGATTGCAGAAACAGCAACCGCGATGTCCTGTGTGCTCTCGGTGCGCTTGGTTGCGGTGACGATCACTTCTTCTAGTTGCGCCATGGCCAGACTCGACTGACCGGCAACCACCCCTGCTGTAACCACTGAAAATACAGCCCTGCTCAAGGTCTTCTTATGGAACATATGTCTTACCTCAGGTTTCTTTGAATTATTTATTGATAAAACCGTGGCTCACTGTTTTTGCAGTGACCTGATAGCAACAGCAACGCTGCTATCCTTAAACTCTTCTCTACTTTACCAGACTTCAATTAAAAGCCAATTAAAAGGACAAATGTATTAATATCTTTTATTTATCAATTAATGGCATTGATAATCTGCCAGCTCACTTCATTTTAACCGTAACATTCGCAGCCAGCCGGGTTAATCGGCCCCTGAACCGGCCTGGGAACGTCGGCGCCGGCGTCGGCTAGACCCGGCGTTTGGCTGTGCTTGTTTTTGTGCTGGTGGCGCCACTTCGGCATACAAATTAGGAAACGGATCGCTTTTGTGAGGAAAAGCCATAGCCTCAATAAAATACTGCTGAAATTTAGCCTCTACGGCGGTTTCAATCTTCTCGATATCGCCCACCACAGCCTCAATGACCCCCCTGGACTCTCTGTTGAGTAGCGCGATCCGCGCTCCTGTTCCGGCTGCATTGCCCGCCGACGAGACCTGATTCAATGCACAATCTGGAATAAGCCCTAGTACCATGGCATGTTTGACATCGATCTGGCTGCCAAAAGCACCCGCTAGCCGGATACGCTGTATAGATTGTGTTTCGATTTTGTCCATTAATAGCTTAATACCAGCGTAGAGGGCCGCCTTGGCCAATTGAATCTGCCGGATATCATTCTGGCTCACGCTGATTTCCGACTCTCCCTGATGCAATACGTAGGACCAGGTACGATCATTCTCTATGATGCGCGTGCTTCGGTTGCGCAAACTGCCGTCAACCACCCCGTCAGCACTAATGATTCCGGCAAGGAACATCTCCGCCACCACCTCGATGATGCCCGAGCCACAAATGCCGGTGATACCAATTTGCCCTGATTGCTCGGCAAATTCAGGGTCGTCGGACCAGAGTTCGCAGCCAATGACCTTGAACCTGGGTTCCAGCGTCTGTGCGTCAATTCGAACACGTTCAATGGCACCGGCAGCGGCGCGCTGTCCACAGCTGATCTGAGCACCTTCGAAAGCCGGCCCGGTAGGACTGGAACAGGCTAACAGCCGGTTACTGTTGCCCAATACGATCTCTGCATTAGTACCCACATCGACTAGCAAGGTCATCTCGTCTTGCAGTTGAGGTTCTTCCGAGAGGATGACCCCTGCGGTGTCTGCCCCCACGTGCCCGGCAATACAGGGCAACATGTACACCCGGCCACCAGGGTGCATGACCAGATCGAGATCACGAGCAAGGAGGTTCAGCGCAGCATCAGTGGCCAGCGCAAAAGGCGCCCCACCTAATTCGACTGGACTAATCCCTAACAAAAGATGGTGCATGATCGGATTTGCCACGATGGCAATTTCCAGCACGTCATCTGTACTGGCTGCGATATCTGAGCTGACCTGGGCAATGAGTTGATTGAGTGCCTGGCGAATGACCTGGGTCATCTCCTGCTCTTTGCCCGGATGCATCATCACATAGGAAACCCGACTCATCAGATCTTCACCGAATCGAATCTGCGGGTTCATCAGGCTGCCGCTGGCGAGAACCTCACCACTCACCAGGTCACATAAATGAGCAGCAACTGTCGTCGACCCCACATCGATTGCCACACCATAGGCCTGGTCATGAAAGCCCGGCCATAAGGCCATGATCTGCTCACCGCGATACACAGCTACAGTCACCGACCAGTTGCCCTTGCGCAGCAATGGCTGCAAGGTGGGCAGCAGTAGGGGGTCGCAACCCAGTCCGGTCAGTTGCCATTCCCGCTCAAGAGCTTCCAATAAACGTTCGAAATCGCCCCGGGGGTCGTGCATGTCCGCTTCCTCGACCTGCACATGATACATATGAATAGTGGGGTCCAGGCGAATATCCCGGTGCTCGGCATCCTTGCGGACAACCTGGCGGTGAACCTGGCTCTCGGGTGGCACGTCAATGACAACGTCCCCGAGCAGGCGAGTATGGCAACTCAGTCGCCTGGAATCCTGCAGTGGTTTTTTGCGTTCACCGTAGCGTTTCTCGACTTGGGTAAATGCCGACAAATGTTCTGCCTGGGAAACAATTTCGTGCTTTGGGAAAGAACCTTCAGTACAGGTCACCTGGCAGCGACCGCAGAGCCCGCGCCCGCCGCACACGGAGTCAATATCTACGCCGAGTAAGCGCGCCGCCTCCAAAAGTGGGGTGCCTACATCAAAGCTACCGCGACGACCCGATGGCGTAAATACCACCTTCACCTGTTCTGCTGTCAAAGGAACACCTTTGCTTTCGCTTTCATACCGGACGACTCAAGCCCTGCGTCGTCGGCGACCGCGACCACCACGCGCGCCCTGGTCCGCACCGTCTGCAGCAGGCTCGCGATAAGCCCGAATCCAGTTAGTACAATCCGGGTCATGCCCCATCATCACATCGGCACCACGCACAGCCTGCATGACTTCCGCATGCAAGGGGCTGGTAATCGCTGAGGTCATCCCTGCGGCAATGGCCATATTGAGGAAAGAGCTATTAATACCATTACGATTCGGCAAGCCAAAGCTCACATTAGACGCGCCGCAGGTCGTGTTCACCTTCAGCTCTTCTCTCAATCGCCGCAACAGATGCATCACCTGCTTGCCCGAGCCATTGATTGCCCCGATAGGCATTACCAGCGGATCCACCACAACATCACTGTAATGAATGCCATAGTCCGCAGCCCGTTCAATAATTTTTTTCGCCACTTCGAAACGCTCGTTGGGGTCTTCAGAGATACCCGTCTCATCGTTGGAAATGGCCACTACGGCGGCGCCGTATTTGGCCACCAGAGGCAGCACACGTTCAAGCACTTCGTCTTCGCCAGTAACAGAGTTGACCAGCGCCTTGCCCTGGTAAACTGCCAGTCCTGCCTCCAACGCCTCGACAATGGACGAGTCGATAGAAATGGGAGTGTCAGTGATCGACTGGACCAGCTGTATGGCCTCGGCCAAAATTGCGGGCTCATCCGCCAACGGTATTCCCGCGTTCACATCCAGCATATGGGCGCCCGCTTCGACCTGAGCCAGGGCATCGGCCTCTACTCGACTGTAATCCCCGACTTTCATCTCCTCGGCAAGAATTTTTCGTCCGGTAGGGTTGATACGTTCACCAATAATGACAAACGGCTCATCGAAACCGATTTTGACTTCCTTACTGGCTGAACTGATCACGGTTGTTGTCATACGTCTCTCCACTGCGTTGCCGGTGCCGAATCCGGATGCGACTTTGGTTATTTTTTTGAGTCTGCTATCTGCCCAACCTGGCCGAATGTATCCCGATAAATCCCGGGTTCCCAGGGGCGTCTGTCGCCAAGCACACCGGTTTTTTCGACGATTTCAGAGACCCGGTGTTCTTGCCGGTAGGCCATGATGTGCACGCCGGCAACACCCTCGATTTCACGTACCTGGTTAATCATGTCAATACACACATTAGTCCCTTCCTGAGCCTGATTCTCGGCGCCTTTCAAACGCTTGATCACAGCATCGGGGATATGAACCCCGGCTACATTGGAGCGAATCCACTCAGCAGATTTCGCCGAAGCCAATGGCCCAACACCGGGCAGGATGAACACTTTTTCATGGAGCCCCATATCCCTCACCCGGGACATATATTCTTTGAACATCTCAATATCGAAACAGTACTGGCCCTGAACAAACTGGGCACCAGCGGCCACCTTTTTAGCCAGTCGCAGCGGTCTGAAATCATAGGGCGGTGCAAAAGGGTTTATTGCGGCACCCAGAAATACCTGAGGAGGATAAGTCAGCTTTCTGCCGCTGAGGAACTGGGACTCATCGCGCATCCCGCGAAGCATTTCCAAAGAGGTCATACAATCCATATCAAAGACAGGCTTTGCCTCCGGATGATCGCCGGATTGCACCCCGTCGCCAGTCAAGCAAAGAATATTAGATACCCCCATAGCCGAGCCACCCAAAACATCGCCCTGTATTGCGATTCGGTTTTTGTCACGGCAGGAGACCTGCATCACGGTTGAGTAGCCACGGCGCGTCAACAATGCGCACATGCTGACGCTGGACATATGACAATGTGCGCCGGAGCCATCGGTAGCGTTGATTGCATCAACGTAACCATCAAACGCACTGGCCCGATCATAAACTTCCAATGGATCGGCGGAGTCAGGAGGAGCAATTTCAGTCGTAACGGCAAAAACGCCTGCGCGCAGCACGCGCTCCAATCGTCCCGGAGAAACGTGCCCGGGGAGAATCGGCAGGTTTTCTCCCGCCGCAGGCTCATCTTCAAATCGCATTATGCTTATCCAGCTCGCTGATCAATTGTTTGGCGCGCCTCGCGCAACCACGCTGAGCTACCCTGCAAACTTGCATCGACCGGGCCCTGAATAATTTGGATAGCCTGCTCTCCATCTGCCATGCGCTGACTGCCCTCCCACGCAGTTACCCAAATACAGGTCATATCGGGCTTTATTTCACAGCTACCATCCTCGCGAACACCGCCACAGGGACCATTGCGCAGTGTCTTGGGGCAGTTCATGGGACAGGTCATACCGGTAGAGCCCAACGTACACTGACCGCAAGACTTTGAATCAAACAGAAAGCCCTTCACGGGCTTTTCAATCACTGAAATCCAGCGCTCGGCGCGCGTATACCCTACTTTTACAAACACAGGATGCAGGGCAACTAAAGCTTTCTCCATTGCTGAATAAAGGGTATGAAGCAGACTGGAATGACGGGCCGACCACAGGCGCACACGGTACATCGTTATCTCACCCTGTAACCCACGTCAGCGATCATTTTCGACAGCACGTCATCGCTATAATCCGACTCTATGCTGTCAGCGACATTTTTGGCTATGTCTTCGAGACTACCCACACCGGCGTGCGGGGTGGATCGCCTGCACCAGTCCTCCATGTAAGCGTCGCTGTCGGCTTTGCCAGCGCGCATGGCAGCCTTGTCTATTGCCTTTTGAAAGCGCTCACTGAGCTCTACTGTCGCACGCTTACGGCGGTGCTTGATGATGACCTGGGCGGGCACATCGCGCCAACAAACAATCACTTTTTCCATCGTTAAATCCACTCACGCATATGCAATCACCTGGGACCGAAGGCCTTTTTCAAGGTCTCCGTAGCCACAGTGGCGGTGCTGGAACTCCAGACCCAGGCGTTCTGCCGCATCTCGCGCCGCCGCTAATATCAGCTCATCGCGGCGCTGGGAGAGGTAAACAACACGCTCGTAGTTGCCGAAATAGTCCTGGTGCAGCTCAGGGTATAAATCCAGCTTAAGGCCCCGAATAACCAGTCGCTCAAAGTGCTGTGCGAGAAAATCGGTGAGATAAAATGTGCCAGCGCACTCATCGGCCATCTGGTTAAACTGAGCCTCACCCGCATAAAAGGAGTAACAATGCGCGCCAGCGAGACGCTCTATGCCCTCTTCCTCCAACACCGCATCAATAGCACCACCGGTGCCGCAATCGGCATAAGCGACAAAGATGTTGTCGTATTGCGGCCTGTAGCGTTGAATCTGTTCGCGCAACTCTCCCGGTATCTGTCGCGGCCTGTTATGAAGACCCGCGTCCAGACACTGTATCTTGATGTGGCTCCAACCATTCATCGCTTTTAGCTGCTGAATTTCATGGGACAAGGCCCCACAGGCAATGACAAGAATCGGAGCTGGTGCATCCGTTGAGTCCACGGCTCTATCGGGTTGGGCCCGTTGATCTGTGGGGACTGTATCAGCCACCGGCAGCGGCCCTTCGCTCGGCGATCAGCCGCACTGCAGTAGTGGCCGCTTCCGCCGCATCTCGACAATAAGCATCAGCACCTACAGCCTTACCAAATTCCTCGTTGAGCGGCGCGCCCCCTACCAGGACAATGTACTTGTCACGCAGCCCCTGCTCTACCATGGCATCAATGACCACTTTCATATACGGCATGGTCGTGGTCAGTAACGCGGACATACCCAGAATATCGGGCTTGTGCCGCTCAAGCGCACTGAAGTACTCCTCGACCGAGTTGTTAATTCCTATATCGAATACGTCCAAACCAGCGCCTTCCATCATCATGGCAACCAGGTTCTTGCCGATGTCATGGATATCACCTTTCACCGTGCCGATGACCATCGTGCCGGCTGACTCAGCACCTGTTTCCGCCAACAGCGGTCGCAGTATCGCCATGCCACCCTTCATCGCATTAGCTGCGAGCAGTACTTCGGGAACAAACAAAATGCCGTCGCGGAAATCGATACCAACAATGGCCATACCCGCGACCAGTGCCTCTGACAACACTTTGTCCGCAGGCCAGCCGCGTGCAAGCAGTATTTCTGTGCCCTCTATGATTTCTTCTTTAAGACCGTCGTAGAGATCATCGTGCATCTGCTCAACAAGTTCATCATCGGCAAGCTCCGACAGGACAACATCTTCCTCGTCATCATCCCATTCATTCTGATCATTCACATCATCAGTCATCAACCCTACACCTCTGCCTAAGCCAGTTAACTAGTAGTCTTTATCGGGGAAAGCCGCTTTACGACGTGTCATGAAGTCCAGGAGTGCCTCATCAATCGCGGGATCGAGCTCCGGCGCCTGATAGTCATTAAGCGCTTTCTTCCACAGCACATTGGCACGTTGAGCACAGTCCAGCTCGCCTTCTGCCGACCATTGTTCAAAGCTGTTATTGTCGGCGACCGTTGAGCGGTAAAATGCATCCTCGAAGTTAGCCTGAGTGTGCGCTGAACCCAGGAAATGTGCGCCGGGTCCGACTTCGCGCAGAGCATCCATAGCCTGACCGTTTTCTGACATGTCCATGCCTTTGAGCAACACCTCGATCATACTGGCCTGATCGCAATCCATGACAAATTTCTCGTAGCCCATGGATAGGCCACCCTC
Source organism: Candidatus Seongchinamella marina (assembly GCF_026262685.1). Classification (NCBI taxonomy): domain Bacteria; kingdom Pseudomonadati; phylum Pseudomonadota; class Gammaproteobacteria; order Cellvibrionales; family Halieaceae; genus Seongchinamella; species Candidatus Seongchinamella marina. The sequence continues at coordinate 279,636 of NZ_SHNP01000002.1, read as the reverse complement.
CAGCCAACCGGCGGTATGCAGCATGAAATTGACACCGGCCAGCGCGGCCGTTTGCAGCGTATTGGCAGACTCATAGGCCGCCTGGGCATCAGCAGTCTTTGACGCGCACAGACCGCCGCCGCTGCGAAAAGGCACGCCCAATCGGCGTGCCAGGGCCGCCGCGGCATACAAAATGAGACTGGGTTCCGGCGTACCAAAGGTAGGCGCCCCGTTTTGCATGGAAACAGCGCTTGCAAAGGTACCGAAAATCACCGGCGCCCCGGGCTTCACCAGTTGGACAAAGGCCATGCCCGCCATTGCCTCGGCCAGTATTTGAGTGGCGGTGCCTGCGGTTGTAACCGGGGACATTGCGCCTGCAAGGATGAACGGCGATATCACAGTGGCCTGATTGTTACGAGCATAGACTTTGGCTGCACCCAACATCGTGGCGTCAAACGTGAGAGGAGAATTGGCGTTAATCAAGCTGGTGCAAACCGTGTTCTGCTGGATGAACTCCTCACCAAATACCACCTTTGCCATGTCCACAGTGTCCTGGGCGCGGTCGGGGTGGGTTACCGACCCCATAAAGGGCTTATCGCTGTATTTGATGTGACTGTAGACCATATCGAGATGGCGCTTGTTCACCGGAACATCTACCGGCTCACAGACCGTACCGCCGGAGTGATGCATACTGGGCGCCATATAGGCGAGCTTCACAAAATTCTGGAAGTCTTTGAGCGTGGCGTAACGCCGCCCTTCGTCCAAATCGCGCACGAAGGGTGAACCATAAGCAGGCACTAAAACCGTGCGCTTGCCGCCAATAATGACGTTACGAGCAGGGTTACGAGCATGCTGAACGAACTCGGAGGGAGCCGAAGCCTGAATGATTGAACGGCACATTCCACGAGGAAATCGAACTCGCTCGCCGTCTACATCCGCACCGGCATCCTTCAAAATCGAAAGCGCTTCCGGGTCATCGCGAAACTCGATACCAATTTCTTCCAGCACCGTATCAGCGTTATATTCGATGAGCTCAAGGCTTTCCTCGTTGAGCACATCAAAGTACGGGATATTTCGGTCGATGAATGCGGTAGTCTGCACCTGCGCCTGCTGTCGGGCAGCGCGTTTGGCGTCCCTACCTCGGGACTTTCTTCGTCCGGCTCGCTCGCTCATTGATTCGCTTCCATTTCGGGCGCCGGAGTGCCCGATCAATTACTGGTATCTGCGGGATATTGGAACAAATTACATAGCCGCGCATTCTAAGCTACGACACGGTAATGTTTATTTACGACAAGCCAAAAAACCTTCGATGTAGTGCGTGTTCGGTATCGAGCTTGCACGATACGCGATCCTAAGGCTTTCCCCGGTAGCGGCTTTTTTAGCTCCAATGTCAGCGAGCGTTCACCAGGTCGGCGAATTTTAGCAGCCTCAACTCCGGCTTCGAGCTCCCCTGCGACAACTGATAGCGAATCGCCAGCAAGCCCTCTCGATTGCCGGCAGCATCTAGCCAGTTGCCTGAGGATGGCTTTTGATGGGAAACAACCACTCTATAGCGGCCATTTTCTGTCGTGATTTGGTGATTATTCAAACCCACCTGCCTGTGCCTGTCATCAAAGGACTGCATCCAGCGATTTTGTAAGGAAACACTCCAGTAATCGACATCGGGCACCTCACCCTCTATTACCAACGCCTCGTCATCCTCAAGGTAAAACCAGCTGCCAAAATATTCGTTATCGAAGGTGGGATAGAACACGCCGCCAAACTCGGGACTGTACGACTTGGGTGGATCAATCCTGTTGGGTGCCGCCGACAGCATCTCACCCAGCGCAATTGCACCACTGAGTGTATCGTTGAAAAACGAGGTAGCCTTGCGCAAAGACATGGCGAGTTGCACGTCATTGGCTGGCCTGTATTGGGGCGCATCAAGATTGCGAATATTGAACGTGGCCTGCAACTTACCCTCCCTGTGGTGATAGTACTGACGCACCATTATCATGTGCGCATCGTCGTCCAGTTTAAGCCAGTTCTCGCCTGCATTCTCTGGCGGATTACTGGCGAGCAGAATAGTAAAATCCCCCTCTGCATCAAAAGACATAGCTTCGTTGGAGATATTGGCTGCTGCCCGGTTCCAGCCATTGAGCTGGCTGCCATAAATCATGAAACCCAGGTATTGGGCCTCGCCCCTATTGCCTGAAATTTCGTAACGATAGTCTGGAGACAGTTCTGCGGTGTGATAGATGGCATCCGGACTGTCACCTAAAAACTTGCGATAGCCATCCATCCAATCAGTAAATTCAGGCTGGGCAGCGCTGCCTTTGGCCAATTTCATCTCTAGTGAGGCTGATGCTAACTGTGCCAGATATTGCAAGCCATCTAATCTTTCTGCCTCGTCGGGGGCGGCTGCAAACACGCTCTCTCCGGCCGCCTCCAGGCTCGCAGTAAACTCTCGCCAGGCCTGGGCCGAGTCACTGTCTCCCGCCCACTGCGCTGGCGGTATGCTAATAACCTTTCGTGACTGAACACTACCTAGTAGATAGGCTCCTACCACGAGCACCAGCAGGATAAATCCAAACATTACATTCTTCACTGACGGAAGTACCTCCACGACAAACGGATCATTATAAGAACAAGCAGTAGCCCAATCACAGCGGCGCCCAGCAGTTGATAAAAATACGGCGGAAACCAACGCCAATTCGAGCTGAGCTCTCCGGGCATTGATTGCAGGCGAGCATGCAGCGCTTGATACGCGCCTGCGCCCCCCTCCCCCAAACGATCCAGATCCAGTGGATATTTTTCATGGGGATCAGACTGCATATCGAAAAAGTCGCCCTTATCATAAAGCTTCCAACGGCGATCAAAGGCGTAGCGTGCGGGCGCGGCTGTCGGCCAGAAGGGTTCGTAATGGATGAAGATGCTGTCTCGCTGCCGCACCTTTTGCCCAGTGAGTGTCGGGACCAGGCTCACGCCATCACCGGGATAATCAACAGGGAGGCCTGCCCTGGCCAGTTCAGCGAGCGTAGGCAGGACGTCATTCAAGTTAACCAGGCTATCGCTCTTCAGGCCAGCGACGAGTCTGCCAGGGCCCCAAGCGACAAAGGGTACCCGTGATCCGGTATCGATAGTTTTCCCTTTTGCACCACGCACGTTGACACCATGCTGACGGCTGACAATGTCACGTCCTGTGCCATTGTCGCCAATAAAGAGAATCACGGTTCGATTTGCCAGGCCCTCTGCTTCGACTCTGCTGCGCACCTTGCCCACCAACTTGTCCATGTAAGTCATCATCGCGGCAAACTTTTCCTGATCACTGGCCGCTTCATTGCGCATATCAGGTGTCGTTACCCAGGGGTCGTGTGCCAGCACCATGGGGTAGTAAATAAAGAAAGGCTCAGCTTTGTGCTGGCTAATGTAATTCAACACGTAGTCATTAAATACGTCAGGACCAAAGGTTGAGGAATCGTGCTGTATTACTAGCCCGTTGTGACTGAGCTCGGGTGCCCAGAATCGCGAGCCAGCTTCCTCATTAACCATCTGCCACAGGAGAAACTCATCAAAGCCTGCCGCCACCGGCAAGGAACCCTGAATATTTTCAAATCGATTGTTGTAAAGCTGCCATTTGCCTGCGACCACAGTGTTGTAACCAGCATCTTTGAGGAGGTGCGCAAACGTGATTTCCCCGGGATCCAGGTAACCGAAGTGCTTGTAGTTACGAAAGTTGTATTGCCCCGTCATGATTTTAACCCGCGAAGGCGTGCACAGCGGCTGTGCATGGGCGTACTCGAATCGCACGCCGTCTCGCGCAAGTTTATCAATATGCGGTGTTAAATATGATTCACCACCATAGGCGCTGATTGTTTCGGCACCCACATCGTCAGCGAGTATAAGAATAATATTAGGCCGAACTGCGTCACTGGCCCCTGCTAAAGTCGCGGTGAGCAGCCAGAGCAAGACTGCTGTTGCTGCGAAAAATCGACGCTGCGCGGGAATGTTCATGGTTATTATTTCACCCTGGTTTCCGAACTTGCCTGCCAGCCATAACGCACGGCTTTGACTCGCACCTTGGCACCGGCAGGTATCACCACAGGCTGGTGGTATAGCAGCCAATTATCGCCGTCATTCAGGCTATAACCAATTGAGCTCCCCGAGGTTGTCGTTTCGACGGTCATAATATTATTGTTGATAGCGATAGACGGTGCACTTGTGACAGGCCGCTTTCCGGCTGGCTGGAACTGCTCTACCAAGCGGATTTCAGCTTGTCCTTCTCGGTCCCCTATTTGTGCAAGTTGATCGACGAGAATTTTACGTAGGCGTTGTAATTCATCCGCGTAAGCCGGGTCGCCCACCAGATTGGTGAGCTCGTGGGGGTCAGTCTTGATGTCAAACAGTCGTTCCTCCCCTACCGACTCAAACCAGCGCGCCTGGTCTGCGTTCAGTCGCCCCGCGTTATAGAGCTGACGCATTTCGCGCACCATAGCAATGTTATCTCTGAATTTGAGCGAGTGGCCCATAGCCAACTCGGGGTTCCAGCTGCGAATGTATCTGAAACTTTCATCCCGCACGCTGCGCTGACGATCGGGAATTTCGTCAATGCGGTCCCGGGATGACAGAACGTGGGTCCTCGCATTTACTGTACGGTCGAGAAAATTCTGCCCATGCAAGTAGTCAGGTGCCTCGACACCGGCAAGGCTGAGTATAGTGGGTGCAAGATCGACGAAGCTGAGCAGACGTTCATCCAGCTCGCCCTGGCGCAGATGACCCGGACGCCATCTATCGGGCCAGCGAATAATCATTGGCACGCGGGTACCCGCGTCATGCAGTTCGCGTTTTGCTCTGGGCAAACCATCGCCATGGTCAGTGGTCCATATAACGATCGTATTATCAGCGACCCCATCGGCCTCTAATTGCGTCAGTATTTTTCCTACCCTGCGATCCATCAGCGCAATGTTGTTGTAGTGCCTGCTCATGTCCTCACGGACCGCCGGGGTGTCAGGGTAATATGGCGGAACCTTCACCTGTTCCGGTGAGACAACTTCAGGCATTTCTCCATCCATTCGCCACCAGCGCATACCCTGCATAACGAGATGAATAAAACTGTTGGGCATGTTCCCCAGCGGCGTGAACACTCCACTCTCATGGGTTTCCATAAAATTGATCAACCCAAAGAACGGTTGACCTGCGGCACGATCTCTCCAGTCCATCGCTTCGCTGGCCTCAGCATCCCAGATCGTAAATGGACCGCTATAGGCATTCGCGTGGCTGAATTGGTAGTCAAGTTTGAAGTCGGTATAAGTGTAGTAACCAGCAGCGCGCAGTAGCTCTGGATAAGCTTTTACGCCGTCTGGCGGCACCGCATAATAGCCACCTTCAGGGCGACTGCTGGTGCGCATATGTTGCGTACCGGTTGCCACCTGGTGCATCCCCAGTATGTGCGCCGCCCTGCTGGGTGCGCATACGCCGGCGGTGGTAAACATGTTGGGGTAGCGCACGCCCTGGGCTGCCAATGCGTCAAGATTGGGAGTCACCGCTATGGCATCGCCAAAGGCACCGACCCGTGCACTCATGTCCTCGGCCATCAGCAACAGAATGTTCGGACGTAATTGCACGGCAGCCGAAACGCTGTTGGTGCAAACAAGAATGAGCAGTCCTTGCAGCAAGAATTTCACTGCGGGTACTCCACAAATATCGGTGATGTCCACGCTCGTGGCTCAGCGGGAGCAGTGCAGTTATTGTCCCTCGTAGCCCTAACGCCGATGCAATAGTTGCGTTTCACGCATTGTCCCGATTCAGTGTACTCGCAGGCAAAGGGATCGCCGCCTATTAAAGGCTCGGCTGCCTGGATAACCCTGGCATAATAAATAGCAGCGCGGCCCTGCTCAGCGTAAAGATTGTCTTCAAACTCGGCGACGCAGGCCGCTCCGCTAGAGGGGCAGTCGAACGTTCTCCACGGGTCTTCTACTAGCGGGGCAATTTTTTCGTCTGGCCTTACCTGCGGACGAATTTTCACGACTTCAATGCGGCTCAAGGTCTTACGCTTTTCGCCTCCAGGGCGATAACACTCACCACCGCACAAAGACTGCACACGGTCCTTACCCAAAGCTGCTATTGCATAATCCGGGCAACCAGAAACTTGCTCGAATGCGCCCAGGGCTTTGACTCGGAATCGCGGACTTACTGGCATCGTTACTTCGCTACCCATCGGAACTTCTCCCGCAGGACCGTTGATCAAGTCAAACCATACCAGCATCCGATCTCCGGAGGTGGCGTAGACATTACGCGTATCCAGTGCTTGCCAGATAGCGTCGCGGTCTCTGCCATCAGTGTGAGCTGCTATCAACCCACCCGTATAATAAAACGCACCGCTTTCCCTATCGGCCCTGAACCTGAAGTCCGCTTCTCGGCCAACGCTCTTGCTGTCGGTATACAACACCCGGTTCGTTTCTTTGTAACTACTGCCTGGGCGACCCTGATGGCCATCGCTAGAACCAATCATGCCCATTCTCGCCCGCTTAGGCTCACCCTGTGCGTCAAAGCCCAGAGCCAAGCTGTATTGAGCAGACATTCTGGGCACATAAGCGGCGCTGGGCTGAAAGCTGTTCTGTAGTTGTCCGCAGCCCTCCCAGTCGTCGAGGACGGTATCTTTGATCGTTTTGCGTCCTGCCAGCGGGCCTTTTTTCAAATACGCTTTCATCATACTTTCGACGGAGTCATCACACATAGCAGACTCTGGCTCGCTACACCGACTGCGAGTGATTTTTTCGGCCTGTCTGCAGCATGGCGTAAAGTCCGCGGTTGCAAGCGGGCAGGAAACGCCGCCATCGCTTGCAATGGAAATTCGGTCGAAGTCGACAAACAACTCGGAATTACCATGACCAGAAAAGACTTCCACCAATTTTTGGTAGCGCTCTTCGTATTCGTCCAATTGACTCCTGAAATCTGCCGTTAGCGGGTTAACGTTACCCCAGGCCAAACCATGAGGAATGACAATACTATCGAAGCCCCACTCATCGAGTTTGCGGTAAAGGCTGGTCGGTGTCAGAGCGATGTCTCGACAGGAATCCGGTAATTGATGCGCCGGCACACCGTCAGGGCAAACAGGCACCGAGCTGCCCTCGTTGGAGTACCAGCCAAAATCAGAGGCTACATCCAGGTCTTCGAGAAGGCTCATCAAACCGATGACAACGCTTGGGGCCTTGCTGATGTCGTATATAGCCTTGGAAGCGATGGGGCGCGTAGGAGTCTGGCCCTCTTCCCAGGTTCGGATTACCACATTTTTATGACCATAGTGACTGGGAACGTCGTCGCTATTGCCATTAGACCACTCCCAGCCGACAAAGGACACCATATCCGGGTTCGCAGGGTCACCAGCATTATCATTACAAGCCTGAATAGTTTTTACCGTATCGGCCCATACCCTTGGAGTGAGGCTCTCAGCGTGATCATTGATGCTCCAAAAATCCAGCGCCGAGCAGTAGCGAGCAAAATCGCAAGCGTCTGCGGGAGTCACTCGTCCTGTGCCCTTCAGCAGTTTTGTATTGAATATATAGGCGTCCAGCGAATAATTGCTGTGGTTATGCAGATCACCAAACAAAATCCGTGGCTCTGCCTTCTCTCGGGTAATCAACGGTTCTGAAATTACCCTGGGACCTGCATTGGGAACCTCGGATTGCCATGGCCCTCCAAACCAACCACTGCCGATCGCGTGAAACCAAAGCAGCGCGATTGCCAGAGCTAGTACAATGGCCAATAAAAGCCTCTTGATCATACCCATGTCTCTTACGTATTGATGTTGTTATTGTTATTGCAGCAACATCTCCGCAGCCCTGATCAAATACGAGTGATACCAGGGTGCTTCAGGTTCTTCAGCCGGCACCGCATAATCCTTGCGCAATTTTTTCAATCGCTTTTTCAATTCCTCGGTCAGTACCGCGTATTGCGGTTCACCGTAAAGATTGACCAGGTCGGACGGATCGTTTTCAAGGTCAAACAATTCCCACTCACTATCCTGATAGTAATGAATCAGTTTGTAACGCCCGGTATTAATACCATAGTGACGAGCGACTCCGTGAAAGCCGGGGTTTTCATAAAAGTGATAGTAAAGATCCCGCTCCCAGGTTAAGTCGGGGACTTCTAAAAGTGGGCGTAGACTGATGCCATGCATCGGCGAGTGAGCAGAAACTCCTGCCATCTCAAGTATTGTTGGTGCGAAGTCAATGTTTTGCACCATGGCCTCGCTGGTGATTCCAGGGTTTATGACGCCAGGCCATTGCATTAAAAGAGGAGTTCTGGAGGAAACTTCATCCATCCAGCGCTTATCGAACCAACCGTTTTCTCCCAGGAAAAAACCCTGATCAGAGGTGTAGATAACGATGGTATTGTCGCTTAGCCCCAATTTTTCCAGGTGGTCGAGTAAGCGACCAATTTCCCTGTCCATGCTCTTAACCGAGGCCAGGTAGGTCTTGATGTAGCGTTGGTATTTCCAACGGACAACATCCTCGGGGCTCAGGTCGCTGGTTTCAAAAACAGCATTGCCCTGCGCAAAAGCATCCAGCCACAGGCGTTCCTGATCAGCAGTCATGTTGCGCGCCTTACTGAGCTTGACATCCTTCTCTGTCATGTTCTCGGCAATACTCATACGTGCCTGCTGACGAGCCTGCACCTCACCGTTCATGGAACGAAAAAGTGTTGCCGGCTCTGCGACCTTTTCGTTGTCATCCCAGGAAGCCAATTCCGGGGGAGCTGGCATCCAATCTCTGTGAGGTGTTTTGTGGCTATAAAAAAGAAAAAATGGAGCGTCATCCAGCACTGCATCGTCCAGCCATTTGATCGCGCGATCTGTGACCAGCTCCGATACATAACCAACCGACTCCTGTTTACCGGAGGCGCTACGAAAAACAGGGTTGTAGTAGGAACCCTGCTCAAAGTTATTGTGGATCACCTCCCAGTGGTCAAAGCCCACGGGATCACTGTAAAGGTGCCATTTTCCAATCACCGCGGTCTGGTAGCCCGCCCCTTGCAATAAACGAGGAAAGGTCTGCTGGTTACCGTCGAACGCACCAGACCATTCATTGCTATAAAAACCATTGCCGTGACTGTGCTTGCCTGTAAGCATTGTGGCTCTGCTGGGCCCGCAGATTGCGTTGCCCACATAAGCTCGATCAAAACGAATGCCGTTGTCAGCTATGCGGTCAATGTTGGGCGTTTGCATGAGGCTGTCATCGTAAGCGCTGACTGCCTTCGTCGCGTGATCATCAGACATAATAAACAGGATGTTAGGTCGCTCTGACGCGAGCCCGATCATAGGCAGAGCCAGAAGCCAGGCGGCAACACCGCAACGACATCTAGGCATGCTTGCCATGCTCACTAAGCCCTCTGGTCTCGCAGATCAACGCCGCCCTTTCATCTCGATCATTCCACCAACGCATGACGATAGCCTTCTGGATGAAATCCATTGTGATGACTAATCATACCTGTTGCGTCACTTTCGTCAGCCTTTTTTTGACAAAATCAGGACCGGAGTACGGTGCTAGCTTTCCGGCAACTTGCCGCGACCACGCCAAAGAAAGAAAAATACGGGCAGCACAAGCAGCGTCAGTACAACGGCACTCACCATTCCACCGACCATAGGCGCAGCAATGCGGCTCATGACTTCAGAGCCAGTTCCAGCGCCATAAAGAATGGGCAATAATCCTACTATCGTTGCAGCAGCCGTCATCATGACCGGGCGTACGCGAAGGCCTGCACCATCAATGACCGCATTGGCAAGTTCGGACCGGTTGGGTTCTGGTGACTCGATGAGCAACTTATCGTAAGCCTGATTGAGATAGACCATCATGATCACACTGGTCTCAATCGCAACACCTGCCAAAGCAATAAAACCAACTCCTACAGCAATCGAAAAATTAAAGCCTTCCCAGTAAATCAGCCAGACACTGCCAACCAGCGCGAATGGCAATGTGCCCATCAAAATGGCGACCTCTGCGACAATACGGAAATTGATGTACAGCAACAGTGCGATGATGGCCAGAATAACGGGCACCAGATAAAACAACTTCTCCTTCGCTCGCTCCATGTACTCGTACTGACCTGACCAGACGATGGAGTAGCCTGTGGGGAGGTCCAGTTGCTCTTTTACCGTTTTACGGGCTTCGCTCACATAGGTCCCAATGTCAACGTCATCGATATCGACAAAAACCCAGCCGTTAATGCGTGCATTTTCGCTTTTGATGCCCGGTGGTCCATCCTCAATTTTAATTTGTGCCACATCGCCCAGTGAAATTCGCTGTCCAGCGGCGGTGATGACAGGTAATTGGCTCAGTTGTTCGGGTGAATCCCGGTAAGATTGCGGATATCTGATGTTGATTGGGTAGCGCTCAAGTCCCTCGACTGTCTGTGATACGTTCATCCCACCTACGGCGGTAGCCACGACTTGTTGCACATCGGCGATGTTAAGGCCAAACCTTGCAGCTCGCTCTCGATCTATGTCGACTTTTATGTAGCGACCACCAGCGACTCGCTCTGAGTAGACCGAGGCAGTGCCCGGTACATCCTTAAGTAGTATCTCTAATTGCTGACCAATTTCCTGAATAACACGCAGCTCGGGGCCTGCAATCTTCATACCTACAGGCGTTTTAATGCCGGTAGCGAGCATATCGATTCGGGTTTTTATAGGCATAACCCACGCATTAGTCACCCCTGGCAATTGAATTAGCGCATCTAACTCATGCTTCAGGCCTTCCGTACTCATGCCCTCACGCCATTGCTCCCGCGGCTTTAACTGGATGAAGGTTTCGATCATGGTGAGCGGAGCTGGATCGGTCGCGGTATCTGCTCGGCCAATTTTTCCAAACACGCTCTCAACCTCTGGCACAGTGGCTATCAACTTATCGGTATGTTGCAGAATTCGACGAGCCTCACCGATTGAGATACCCGGATAGGTAGTGGGCATATACATGAGGTCACCTTCGTCTAACGGGGGGATGAACTCACTCCCAATATTGACTAGCGGCCAAGCTGTAGTGGCCAATACCGTTGCGGCTAAAAACAGAACGGCTCTAGGGAAACGCAGTGTTTTTTTAAGCACAGGTATATAGCCGGCTATAAGCGCACGGTTTAAGGGATTCTTATCCTCTGGTAGCACATTGCCGCGAATAAAATATCCCATCAATACCGGTATCAAGGTAATAGATAGCGCCGCCGCTGCCGCCATTGCATAGGTCTTGGTATAGGCCAGGGGCGTGAACATTCTCCCCTCTTGCGCCTCGAGAGCGAATACGGGCACAAAACTCACGGTGATGATGAGCAGACTGAAAAACAGTGCCGGGCCCACTTCCGATGCTGACGCTGCGACGACATGCCAACGATTCTCATCAGTCAGCGGGGTCTTTTCCATTTGCTTGTGCATATTTTCTATCATCACAATTGCACCGTCGATCATCGCCCCTATCGCTATGGCAACACCGCCCAGAGACATTATATTGGCATTAACACCCTGCAGGTGCATGATGATGAAGGCCGTAAGAATGCCTATTGGCAGACTGATAATGGCTACCAGCGATGACCTCACATGAAACAGAAAAATCATACACACCAGTGCCACTACTACGAATTCCTCAAGCAGCTTCTGCCAGAGATTCTTCACTGCTCTCTCAATCAAACCAGAGCGATCGTAGACTGTAACGATCTCCACACCGTCAGGCAGACTTTGCTTTAACTCCTCCATCTTTGCCTTAACGTTATTGATGGTGTTTTGAGCGTTTTCGCCATACCGCATTACCACGATACCGCCAACAGCCTCACCCTCTCCATTAAGCTCGGCAATACCCCGGCGCATCTGCGGACCGATACCAATCTCAGCAACGTCTTTCAAGCGCAGGGGCGTGCCATTCTGGTTAACGCCCAGTGGAATATTCCCCAGATCCTGTTGGTTTTGAATGTAACCGGTAGCGCGTACCATGTATTCCGCTTCTGCCATTTCGATGACAGATGCTCCAATCTCCTGATTGCCTCGCTTAATGGCCGTTTGGATATGACTCAAGGGGATATCGAAAGCGCGCAGTTTTTCTGGATTAACCCTGACCTGGTATTGTTTGACCATGCCGCCCACCACCGACACTTCAGACACACCAGGGACGGTCTGAAGTTCGTACTTGAGGAACCAGTCCTGCAAGCTGCGCAATTCGCTGATGTCGTGCTGCCCGGTCCTGTCAACTAGCGCATAAAGATAAACCCAGCCTACGCCAGTCGCGTCGGGTCCAAGTTGTGGACGAGCAGCAGCTGGCAACGAGGGGGCAACCTGACTCAAGTATTCAAGCACGCGGGACCTGGCCCAATAGAGATCAGTATCTTCGTCAAAAATCACATACACATAAGAGTCACCAAAAAACGAATAGCCCCTTACTGTTACGGCACCTGGCACTGACAGCATGGCGGTGGTCAATGGATACGTGACCTGATCTTCCACGACCTGAGGCGCCTGCCCAGGAAAGTTGGTTTTGATGATGACCTGAACGTCCGACAAATCCGGAATTGCATCTACAGGTGTATTACGAAGCGAGAACAACCCTGCGATGACTAAAACAAAAGCTGCGAGCAGCACGAAAAGTCGATTGAGTACAGACCAGCGAATAATGGCTTTAATCATGGTGCTTCGCTCCAGAGCCTGCCCCTTCGATCGTGGGTCTCAGACGCTTATGCATGTCGTGCATACTATGGTCAACGGCATCTGCTGCCTCCATTCTGAGAAAGTCAGACGTTTTGCTTGATTCCGAGTCCAGCAAAAATTGCGCGGAAGTGACGACGCGTTCACCGTTCCTCAGTCCTTCTATAATCTCGGCATTGTTCTCATCCACACGCCCAGTCTTGACGCTTACTGATTTGAATCGGCCCTTGCCCAACGCCAGGACGACGCGATTCTGATCGCCAGTGCGAATCAATGCCTCCCTGGGAACGACCAGCGCGTCAGCCTTGCTGTCAGCCTGAAAGACCACTTGGGCAAACATGTTAGGCAGTAACACCCCATCTGCATTATCAAAGCGCAGTCTGACCCTTAGTGTTCTGGTCTTTTCGTCCAGCGATGGATAAATGTAGTCAACCTCGCCATGCCATTCCCTGCCCGGCAGATACTCCAACGACATATGAACAGGCATGCCAATGCTCACCAAAGCAGCTTGCCGCTCGAAGACCTCTGCCTCAACCCACACCTGATCCAGCGCGCCTATGGACATCAAAGTGGTCCCTGGCTGAACATAAAAACCCTCTCTGATGTTAAGGTTATCGACGACACCTGCCTGTGGCGCATAAAAGGTTATGGTTTGCTGAACCTGGCGTGACGTTTTGAGTTCACTCACCAGCTCCGTGGAAATCTGCAGCGATTCAAGCCTGTCTTCTGCGGCACGGAGAAGACGTTCATTATTACGATTCAGCACCAGCAGGTACTCCTCCTGAGCGTTCACCAGCTCAGGCGAATAAAGCTCATACAAGGGCTGTCCCCGGGTTACTGGGTCGCCAGAAGCTTTCACATGTAGTTTTTCGATCCAGCCCTCCACCCGTGGGTGAATGTGGATCAGCCGTTCCTCATCGTACTGGACATACCCAACCGTTCTAATGCGGGTTTGCAGGGGTTTCATTACCGCGCTTGCAGTCCGAACCCCAAGATTATTGATAATTTCAGGGGCTACTCGAATCGTCCCAGCACCCGCCTCCGAAGCGTCGCTGTTAGCCGGGTAAACCGGAACAAGGTCCATGCCCATAGGAGATTTTCCCGGCTTGTCGCGCCTGAAATTGGCATCCATGGGAGCCACCCAATACAGCGGCTTTTTCTCTGTTGAAGCTACCTTGTCGATGCTTTCAGACACAGCGTCATTTATCGACAAGCTTGTCAGGTAATGGCTTAGTACGCCGGCCAACAGCATGCCCAACACAAATACGGATAAGGGGATTTTGAACTTATTCATGTGCGCTCTCCAGCAGGCTTGAATCGTGCCTCTGCAAAAAAGTAATTGAGCTGTGCGATTGTTTTCAAACGATCGACATCGATATTGAATGCATCGATACGGGCATTGAGTTCGGCAATATGTGACCTTACAACTTCTGCGAAGTCACCTTCCTCATTGGTGTAAGCCGTTAGCGAGGCGTCTGCCTGATCTTGTATCTCCTTGAGCAGTCGAGTCTGGTATAGCGCTCGCCTATCCTCAAGTCGCAATAACCGTGAGCGTTGAGTCTCGAAAGACGAGACCATGGATCTAAGTAGAAGCGCTCGCTCTGTTCTAATCGCTTCTGTCATCGCTGCTGCAGACTGTACCTGCTGGTCTTGTCGATTGGAGGTAAAGAGCGGCACGTCGAAAGAGAACCCAACCGAAAAGAAATCCGACCTGGCAACGCCGTAAGGATCATCGTCGCGGTAACCATAGCTGGCGTTAAGCTTCCATTGTGGCTTGTACTTTTGCTCAGCGATTTTGATACCGGTAGCACTGGCATCAATTTTCAGGTCAAGGCTCACAATCGCTGGATGAGAAATGAGATTAGATGCGATCTCGCGGAGATCAGGCTTGTGGTGCGTGTTAAGCAAGGCTGGCCTGCCCAACGTGATCTCAGGTAGCTGTTCAGGTATTACAAAGTTTTCCGTCGCCAAATTGTGCCATTCACCCGATGCCGCGGTGGGCGCCGCCATCAACCACTCACCTAATTTAGCCAATGACATCTCCAGGCGCTCATGCAATACACTCAAGCGATCCTCGATACGGGTGAGCTCTAACTGAGCCCGCACGAGGTCGGTCTGTCGGGTCTTGCCCACGGCGGTGGCATAGCTCGATTCAGCCACATCGACCAACTGTTCGAATAAAGCCCGATCGTCCTCGATCAAATCGATAGTGTGTTTAGCTTGATAGGCATCCAGCCAAAGATGGCTAACACTCACAGCGACTCGTGCTTTTCGGTTCTGCCGCTGCAACGGTTGTTGCGTGCCCATAACCGCCAACTGGCGTTGTTTTAGGCCCAGCGTCTCGCCGCGGGATAAGGTTTGAGTCACTCCAACCTTAAACTGGGTCATCGCCTCCTGGTCAAAGTCGAAGCTGTCAGTGGGTAAATTGGCGAACCCAAGGTTGACCATCGGATCTGGCATAGCACCCGCAGCAGTGCTTTGAGCATGTAATGCCTGTTCTCGATGCACGCTGCCTTGCAACCAGGGATCATTGTCCTGTGCAAGCTGTATGGCGTCGTTAATGGACATGCCGCCATGTGAAGCCAGTGGCAACAGCATGAGCCCCAGACCGCAAATAATTCTCGCTACGGCTGTTAACCGAATTCCCGGATACTGATTTATTATCCACTCCATCGAACTCTCTCCTGGGTGGTAAAACGATTTTCACGCACAGCGCACAGCGACTGCTGTTCGACTGGCAAGTACTTTACGTTTTGAGGAATGCAGGTGACGTCAGGCTAAAAAAAAGACGTACCTGTCCTGTGTTAGCTCGTTATGGGGGGCTTAAACAGGGTAGAGGGAGAGAAATGAGGAATGGGCGGCTTCAATGCTGCTTTGTTCGGTGCATTAGGTACCAACCCTGCAACGACAAAAGCAGGTGGCAATGCGACGACAGAGAGACAATCGAGCATGGAGCACATGCCATCGCCACAACAAATGGATGCGGCTTCCACATCAGCTGGGCTCATGTTGTGTCCAGTGTGGTCGTGATGCTCCATCTCCACGGCGGGCATGCTGTGGGTAGATGTCTCCATCATAGCGCAGTCGTTACTCGCAGCGGTCACTGACTGCAGTAGTAAAGCTCCCACCAAAAAAGACAGGGCAAGACTATTTGCATTTTTTAGTCGCTTGATCATTATTGTGCTGACTTTAGCATCTCGAGTCTTCGCCAACGCGGCCGATGATTATTTAACCTTCTCTGAGTATATTTGACTTTTGACGTGTCAGCTAGTGAAAAAATACAGGCTAAAAGGTGACATTTGCCACCTCCGCCTGACTCGAAATTTAAGGCAACAGGGCTAAAATTTGTAGCGCAGACCGACATAACCGGCCGCCCCGCTAGTGTTGAAGCCGCCCACCTCTTCATATTTTTCGTCAGTCAAGTTCTCCACCCGACCGTACAAATGCAGAGCATTGACTACCCGCCAATCAGCGCTGAAATCAAGCGTTTCGTAATCATCCAGAGCTGCGCCGCTAGTACTAACCGCGTCGTAAGCGCCGCGTAGATTAACGCCCAACATCAAACGGTCAGAGGCCGTCTGCCACGTCACACCCAGATTAAACATTTGCTCAGGACGACGGGCGCGTTGCTCACCCTCAGAATTATTAGTTTCGTTGTAGGTGTAATTGCTATTGAGGCTGAAACCAGCTCCCAGAGGAGCAATGGCTACCAGTTCAACACCCTTGGAATCCGATGTACCGTTTTCTTGCAAGTAGCCCGAGAAAAACTCAAGATCATAAAAAATCTCATTGTCGATTTCCTGGTCGAAATAGGTCGCCTCCAGGTAGAGGCCATTGTCCAACGCCCAGGTCAGGCCAATATCGTAGCCACCACTTTCCTCCTCCTCAAGATCAACCAGGCTGGCCGGCGGATAACCGCTATCATTGGATGCAATTTCAAACAGACTGGGAGGGCGAAAGCCGGTGCCGTAGGCTGCTTTCAGTTTCATCTCGCCAGCGCCGACCGTAAACAGGTAGGCTCCACTCAAGCGATACGTGGTGTGCGTACCGAAGTCTTCATTGTCATCGTAGCGCACGCCAGCGGTGACAAAGACATTCTCCAGGTGGTTGCCCTGATATTCAAAATAATAGCCGTCCTGGTCGCGCTCATGAGCGTTGTAGCCATCATCGAAGGAATCCGTGCGCAGATCTACACCGTAGACCAGTCTCACTGATTCAGAGGCGCCCCAGGAGCCTAAATAGCTGGTGCGCTCCACCTCACCCTCGCCTCCAAACGCGGGCAAGCCCTCGGTGTAGAACTGACTGTCAGTTTCCGACTTGGTATATGCCAGGTTATGCGTCAGGCTACCTTGTTGGAAATCAGCGCTTGCCCGCCAGGCCTGTTGCTCGTAATCGTTACTACAATCATTAGAGAGCAGGAAATCGGCGTCATAACAATCATCGTACTCGCCCTCCCCATCTACGTCTCGAGCAACGATCTCAAACCGTAAGTCCTCGGTCGCATTCCAGCCTAGTCGCCCGTGAAAGGTAGTATTGTCATAGCCATCATTATCTCTGCTGATATCTCCGGTTGTCGCATTAAATCCTTCCGTAGTGTAATCGGCAGCATTGGCAGAAAAATCTACCGTGCCATTGCCGCCAGCGACATTGGCGGAGAACCGCTGGGTGTCGAAACGACCGCCCTCTGCTTCTATCGATCCAGCAAGCCCCTCTCTGGTAGAGTCGGTCTGAATATTGATAACGCCGCCAGCATCGGCACCATACATCAGGCCCTGGGGACCGCGCAGAATTTCAACGCGACTGATGCCGGCACTCATCAAGTGCTCGAACTTGGGGCTTATCTGAATACCCGAGGGATCCGAGATATCAATACCGTCAATATACGCACGGGTACGATAGCCTTCTTCGCCGCGAATGCGCACAGTTGAAGGCGCACCCATACCACCAGTATTGGTCACAGTGACCCCCGGTTGGGTGCGCAGTACGTCGTATAGAGAGGCGTAACCGCGAAACTGAATTTCACTGGCAGCCAGGACCGAAACGGACGTTCCTATTTCACGCAGCGGCATGGGAACCCGCGACGAGACGACAATAATCTCTTCCAGTTTGTTGTTAGTTTGGGCAGCAACGCTGCCAGTAGCAAATGCCAACGCAAGTGCGAGTGAAGGGGTAAGCTTGTTCAATTTAAGTTCCTCAATTGCCTGTATTTGG
The DNA here is from genome assembly GCF_026262685.1 of Candidatus Seongchinamella marina. Taxonomy (NCBI): domain Bacteria; kingdom Pseudomonadati; phylum Pseudomonadota; class Gammaproteobacteria; order Cellvibrionales; family Halieaceae; genus Seongchinamella; species Candidatus Seongchinamella marina. Next base: position 261,788 of record NZ_SHNP01000002.1, on the reverse strand, counting down.
GCGACTGAGGGAGGGAATCCAGGAGACACAGCAAAAGTGCTGGGCAACCATGTATGAAGCCCTCCGCTCCATCGTTGCTCAGTTCTGGCTGGTTTCGGGCTCTCAGCTAAAGCTGTTGACCGTTGCGGGGGCAGCGGAGGAGTATGCCTGGCATCACCTCACTTCCCATTTAACCTGTTTTACTTAAGCAATGCGCAAAAGCGTCACAGGCACCTGAACCGGGGACGGACTTTATGGAAGTTCCCTAGTACTGTCAATCTCATAGGTGTTAATTGACTCTTTCCACGGGAGGCAAGCGCCAGTTTCCCTGAAGAAAGCTCTGGTCGGGCAGATAAATTCTCATCGTCAGCGTAAATGGCCCCGAGGGAACAGGCAGCCAATTCGCTCCGGCACCTTCAGGAGCATTGTGCTGGATCGCAATATCCAAAGATCCATCCGGATTGTAGGCCAGCTGATCCCTATCCCCCAACGCATATCGATCAATGGAGTTTTCTACCAGAAACCCCTGCTCGTCATAAACGGTAATTGACCAGAACGCCTGAGACGGAGGGGTTCCCCCCGCCGGAAAATGCAAATTATACGCTTGCGAGCCTGTCAGCGCCTGTCCACTCTCATCGACGTTAGTATTGGGATATACCGCCTCCTCGGGAGGCAGGGCGCCCAGGCCCACCATGGCCACACCCGTTCGCACGCCATAGTGCGTGCCGTAAACTCCTATAAGATTGCGCCTAACCGACCAACCGTTCTCAGTTGCGGGCTGCTTCTCGAGCTGACGAATAACGCCCTGATGAGTGAAGTGCTTCGCCTTGTCGAGCAACCAGCCAGACCACGGACCCACGCTAAATGGCTCTCCTGGAACCAGGCCGATATCAGCAATGGTAGCCAGCATCTCACTATCTGCAGGCGCCGGTGACTGAGTGGTCAACAATGTTGCAAACAGCGAAAAGAACTCCACGCCGGTCATGTCTGCAATTTCCTGATAAGGATCCTTGCCGGCATCGGAAGCAGCAATGTCCTGAATTTTGTGAGGTATAGACACACCACTTCCCCACTGCTGCAATTGTGTTAGTGCGAATTGCTCCTGTAAACGCGCGACATTTTGAACGTCACTGGGACCGTTGGTTTGAATTCGGCCAATCAACCACACCATTTTCGTGGGCGACTTGATTGTAATCAGCCCTCGCGGCACCTCACCCTCCCAATTCGGACCGGTGATTAAATAACTGCCCGCCGCTGTGCCATAGCTGCGCTTGCCCACAGTGGCGAACACATTGGTCCATGCATCCATTAACGGCATAACATAGTAACGTCCCTGGGTGTCGGGCACAGTCAAGACCACAGCGTCTTCGCTCAAGTCCAGCCAGGCAATGCTATACAGTGTGTCGTTATTGGGACGCACGACGTGACGGAATGTGTGGTCGGGAAATCTACGCCCATGGGTGAACCCATTGTGATGGCTATCGGCGACAAGCGCTTTTCGCGTGAGCTCCATAACAACCAGCGGATAACCGTAAATATAAGCCTGTGCCGCTGCTTTGGCCTGTTGCAATGCGTCGTAAGCCGCAACCAAAGCCAGAACGATGCCAACGACGACAGCTGCTTTGGTCCTGCCCTTCATAGCACTCGCGCCTTACGCGCTCCAAGCATGAGTGACATTAAAGATATTTGCTCTGGAGTAGACATAATTGGCCTTGGGCATGTTAATAATGTTGCTTCAGTGTCCTACATGCCTGCAATTGAATAAAGTGGACACCGACGTTGCGGAGAAGAAAGATGACTGACAGTCGAAAACTTTGGGAAAACTTACTGGACGAGTTGCAACACCGGCAGACGAGCGCCGAGGCAATGGGCGGTGCCGAAAAACTCGAAAAGCAGCGCGCGAGGGGTCGCTTGTCCGCGCGAGAACGAATCCATCGCTTGTTTGACCCCGGCACCTTCATGGAAATTGGCGCGTTGGCTGGCAGCAATCATCCCGGTGGCCATCCTGCCTTGGCCGGTGACGGAATTGTCGGCGGCACCGGGCTCGTTCACGGCCACAGCGTGGTAACACTGGCAGAAGATTTTACCGTGAAAGGTGGGTCAATAGGTCACGCCAACGCCGCAAAGCGCACCCGCCTCGTACGATTGGCACTGGAACAACGCCTGCCGTTAGTGATCATTCTCGATGGCGCTGGTGAGCGCGCGGGCAATACCGAAGAACGCTACCCCAATACCCCTAATGATCTGCAGCTGGTTGCCGATCTTAAGGGTCAGGTTCCGGTAGTCAGCATGGTGATGGGGTCATCAGCCGGCCATGGCGCGCTGACCGGTATGTTCGCAGACTTTATTGTAATGCTTGAAAATGCAGCCCTATTTACTGCTGGCCCACCCCTGGTAAAGGCATCACTGGGACTTACCGCTACACCTGAGGAACTGGGAGGTGCTCAAATGCATGCCACCCAAAGTGGCGTAGTCCATAACCTGGCGGCCTCTGAAGATGAGGCTTTTTCGCAGGTGCGCTACTACCTGTCACTCATGCCACAACGCAGGGGCGAGCAAGCCCGACGCAACACTGAATCAATCGCCGCCCAACCCGAGGTTAGGGAAGATATGTTGGATTTGCTGCCGCCCTATGGCAACCAGACCTACGACATGCGCAAGGTAGTGAAATCGCTGGCAGACGCCACGTCCGTTTTTGAACTGCAAGCTGGCTTTGGCGGCTCGATACTTTGTGCGTTGGCTAGAATCGGTGGCGTCCCAGTGATGATTGTAGCCAATCAGCCAATGTTGCTGGCGGGTGCTATTAATCGACAAGCTGCAGAGAAAGCAACCCATTTCATCGATGTGGCTAACGATTTCGACTTGCCTTTAATCATGCTTTTGGATAATCCAGGCGTCATGCCGGGGCCACAGTCAGAGAGCGAGGGTATACTCAAAGCTGCCGGCCAGATGTTTGCCGCCCAGCGTCGCTACAGTGGGCAAAAAGTGGTGGCGACCTTGCGCAAAGCCTTCGGCTTCGGGTCTTCGGTTATGGGTATGAACCCCTGGGATAAACAAGCAATCAGCCTCGCGCTGCCTTGTGTTTCGCTCGGTGGCGTTCCCGCCATTGGCGGAGCTGCCGCCGCAAAAGCCAGCGCTGAGGAGGCAGGCCAGTTACAGGAGCTACAGTCTGCCGCCTGGGTTCCTGCAGACGCCATGGCTTTTGACAAGGTGGTAGACCCGCGACTCCTGCGCAATGAAATCATCAATGTCCTGCATCGAGATTGAGCAACCCCGGTTGCGAGACGCTAAGACTGGGAGCGAATAGCAGCTGCCAGCGCCAGGCAACGTTTAGCCTCTTCTACGTGCAGGGCTTCAACGAGCTTGCCGTTAATCACAACAACACCTTTGCCTTCTTTTTCTGCCAGCTCGAAACCTGAAATTATTTCGGTTGCGGCGGCCTGCTCTTCCGCACTGGGTGCAAAAACTTCATTGGCAATTGCCAATTGCCGGGGGTGAATAAGGCTCTTACCGTCGAACCCAAGGTCCCTGCCCTGTAGGCAGGAAAACCGCAACGCCTGCTCATCTTCAAGGTCCAGCTGCACGCCATCAATCACCTCAAGGCCATTCGCCCTTGCGGCATAAACACACAAGTTTAAAGCCGCAATAAAACCAAGCCGATCCGGGGTGTGTCGCACCCGCGTCTCTTTTGCGAGATCTGAGGTGCCCAGCACCAACCCCCGCAGCCGGGGATGGGCTGAAGCAATTTCTGCGATGCTGAGAATGCAGCGTGGCGTTTCCGCCATCAACCAGATTCCAATATCCCGGTGACAACCCGCAGCATCTATCTGGACGATGGCATCGCAAACTTCAGTAGCGCTGGAAATTTTAGGTATAAGGATGCCGTCAGGTGCGGTACCAGATTTGGCGAGGCTAAGAAAATCGTCTATCGCCCAGGGTGAATCCAGCGAGTTTGTGCGCACGATAATCTCTCTGTAGCCATAGCCACCCGCTTCCAATGAATCCACGACCTGGCTTCTAGCCTGTTGTTTAGACTCTGGCGAAACTGAGTCCTCCAGGTCCAGAATCAGGCAATCGGCAGCCAGGGTGCGGGCTTTATCCAGCGCCCGTCCATTGGAACCGGGCATGTAGAGCATGGAACGTCGAGGTCGAACTGGCATATCTATTTCCACTATTTTTTGTCAGCGCATACCATATCAGGCAAACGTCGAGACTCAAGGGCTGAGCTTGTATGATCACTATTGCAGGCGGATTTGGCAGATTGCGCCCTGTGGCTGATGAGTCAGCTTAATTAGAATCAACAAAAATGACCCGGGACTTCGCTATGGATATAAATCTGGATACCGCAACAAGTGGCCCCCTGAAGGGGATACGCGTTCTCGATATCACATCAATGATTACCGGACCGCTTTGTAGTCAGATGCTGGGCGACCTTGGCGCAGACGTTATCAAAATCGAACCCACACACGGCGAGGTATCGCGTTGGATGATGCCCCCGGAAAAAGGTGGCCTGACTGGCTTTTACTGCCAAATGAATCGCAACAAACGCAGTCTCGCGCTGAATTTACAGTCAGAGGAAGGCGTCGAGATCCTCACCCGACTGGCCAAGGACGCTGACGTTGTGGTGGAAAATTTCCGCGCCGGGGTTGCCGACCGGCTTGGGATTGGTTATGAAGCTCTCAGGTCGATTAATAACAGACTGATATACGCCGCAATTTCAGGGTTTGGTCCGTCGGGCCCTTACTCCGATCGCCCCGCTTATGACCCGATCGCCCAGGGTCTGGTGGGAATGATGCATATTCAGGGAAAACCCTTCGGCGGAAAACCACAGCTCATCCAGTCAGCGATCGTCGACAAAACAACAGCAACTACCGCCTCAGGCGTGGTTCTCGCTGCGCTGTACGCGAGGGACAGCATCAACGGAACAGGTAAAGGCCAGCGAGTCGATATTCCAATGATAGATGCCTATGCCGCCAACTCGCTGCCTGACATGCTGCCGGTAGACAGCTTTCAACCCACAGACATGCCCGACGCAGAGCCCCTGGCGGTACTGCGCACATTCGCCACCCATGATGGTCATATAGTCGGGATGGCATTACAGGACAATCATTTCAAGGGTCTCTGCGAGGCGCTTGAGTGTCCAGACTTGTTGCAGCGAGAGGGCATGCGGAATGTGGGCGAACGTATTGCCGAATTTGGCCCCTGGTTGGATGCCATCGAAATAGAGATTGCCAAATGGCGCACCGATGAGCTGCTCGCGCGCTTCGATGCTAAGGGAGTGCCCTTCGGCAAGGTAAAAACTATTCGCGAATTTGCCGAGGACCCTCAAGCCCAGCACAACCGCACGATATTTGATGCCGAGCACCCGGAGCTTGGAACCCTGCGTTATGTGCGTTATCCCGGGCATTTATCAGAGACTCCCGCCAGCCTTACCCGACATCCACCAAGGCTAGGTGAGCATAGCGCAGAAATATTAGCTGAGGCCGGTTACGGCGAAACGGAAATACGTAGCTTACGGGACGCCGGGGTAATCGCTTGAGATCAACCGGGCAGTGGCGCAAGCACATCGCCACCGGGTGCCCTTCTGCGCAGACCCGCGGGTAAATCCCTGGCCACCTGACGCAGCAGTCGCTTGCGATAACCAGTGGCCTGGCGATAGGCCTCCAGTGAGGGCCAGCGGCACGTTACGAGGAAAGCATCCTGGGCTAGCACCAGTCGTGATACGTCCTTGTAAATACCGAGATAAGACCCCAACATTGCAGCCATTGAACGACTCAGGTGCATGTATTCGCTATTGATCACTATCCCCTGGCGATTCATGATCGCTCCCAAGCCCATTGCCAGTTCTAACCGTCGCTTAAGGCCTTCGCCACCCTCTTGGTAAAGCACTGCAAGAAAATCCATGCCAAGAGGTTTCAATGTTGAATCGGCCAGCGCACCTTCGATCAGTACAAATATTTCTTTACGTTGACTCTGTAGCTTTTCCGGTTCGGTTCCCAGTGCGATCATGGCGTCGGCTATTGCCATCGCGTCAGCGGCAAATATCGCCTGTAAGTAACGCAGCGCCGGGCGCCAAATGTCACTGACGTCGACGCTGTTCCCCCAATCGATAAAATGCAGCTGTTGATTTTCCCCCACCATGAGATTGCCCGGGTGAAGGTCACCGTGAAACTCCTGATATACGAACAAATGTGACAACACGGTGTGCAGGAATGCGCGACCTACTTTACGCCTGGCTTTCAGTGCTTTGCGCTTACCCATTCCCCGAAATGCTGTTGTCAAACTGCTTGCTGGGTCGACATACTCCATTTCAATTATGCGCCGCGTGGTCTGGTAGACTTCTGGCACGTGCCAGCCGCCGGTGTAACTTGCCCTTGCAGCAAAGCGCGCCTGCACCCTGGCTTCTGCCTCAAAGTCCAGTTCCGCGCGAAACCCTTCTACAAACACATCGACCTGATCCAGCCAAGACGAAAGAAAAGGTGATAGTTTGGAGTGCGGAGCCCAGTACTGACTGCTGAGTATCGCCAGTTTGATCACAGTCTTCCCAATCAGAAACTCGCGTTCAAGATTATGCCGGCCTACTTTAACGACGACTGTCTTGAGTTCCTCGCGACCACGACGATTCCGCACCGGTTTCTCGGCCACGTAAACTGTCGCAATGGAGCCCGATTTAAGGGGTTTTGATGCATCAAAATCGTAATATCGTTTGCCCGGCAGCACCCCAAAACTTTCAACAAATGCCTGCTCTACCTCCGCTGGTGTCATTGGTTCTACGTCTTCCTGAAAGACCTCAAGGGCCTGGCTGATTTCGTCGGGCAGAAAATCAGAACCAGAGGCGGCTACCTGCGCCATTTTGATAAAAAACGGACCAAATTCGCGCACCATTTGGGCCACTATCGATGCCTGGGTCTTAAAATCTTCAGGGTCGGTGTCAAAGAACTCGCGAATGTAAGCCAGCGCACCAATCTGACGGCGGAAGATATCCAGGTCAGATTTGAGAATATCGGTCTGGCTAACAATGTCCTGCAGGTGTGCACTATTAGCGTCGCGAAGGTGTTTGAGCTGATTGATCACTTCGACCAGCAGTGGTTCATACGCACTGACCACGATGCGAGCTACGTCCAGGCTGATTTCACCCAGACCTTTAAGCTCCGGCTCACTCATCAACTCATTGAAGAAAGACCAGAAGTCTTCAGTTAATTGCTCGGGAATGGGTATCACCGCGCGCGCCGTTAACTGATCCATAAGAAAGCGCAACAGGCTCTCCGTGCTCTCCTCGTTAGGCAGGATATTATCCTCGCGCAGGCGGCGGGTAAGGTCAGTGAGTTGGGCTGTGAGCGGATGATCTTGCAGGGCGAAAAACAGTGCGTCCAGCGCTGCCCGAAGCTCTTCTTCGGTGACGTCTGCCCTGCGATTAATCAGACTGGCCAGAGGCCGAATAGCGACATAGATTTTGGCCATTCCGGAAGCATATTTCCCTGTAGAGCGAAGCACTTTAGTGGTCTGTTCCCGCAGCACTGGAAGCCATTCCTCCAGATCAATGCTGGTTTGTTCGTCCCTCGCGGGGTCGGATATCGGCAAAACGGGGTCCCTGCCGGGTTAGACGGCAATCGTGAATGTCAGGGGAAAGGTTCGTAAAGCTGGACTACAACGCTATTTGCGAACGCAAGTGCATTGTCTATTATCAGTAGCCCCTGAACAAGGGGCTAGCTGAAGTTCAGGGCAGGACTTTCTTGAAAGGTTTTACCTTGATTTTTTCGGTGACTCCACCAACGGTATAAGGATCCTCCTCAGCCCAGGCTTGTGCACTCTCTAATGAATCAAAGTCGGCCACGATCAGACTACCGGTGAAACCCGCCGTCCCCGGGTCATCGGCATCTACGGCAGGATGGGGTCCCGCAACAAGCAAACGTCCCTGATCCGCCAGTGCTTGCAGGCGCTCGAGATGGGCGGAGCGATTGGCTTTTCGCCCGGCGAGGCTATCAGCGACGTCCTGGGTAATGATGGCATACCACATAACTTTGTATCCTTAGGCTGTGACTTTAAGGTAAATGATCGCGGCTATTATGCGCTCTAGCCCTGGCCTTTTGACAGCCCCTCAGCGAACTGCTGCGCCAGCATCTTGCGCATCCAACCATTTGCCGGGTCTTCCGCGGCGCTGCGATGCCAATAGAGGTTGAGAACCAGGGACTCCACCTGAAATGGAGTTTCTACGACATGCAGCTCAGGATGATCGATGACCGAGCCTGGGGCCGTCCATAACAAGTCACTTTGCGCGGTAATCGCGGCTGCGACCGCATACTGCTGCACACGAACAACGACCTTGCGCCGATGGCCAATAGCGTGGAGCGCCAGATCAACCTGCCCCCTGCCCCGTGGCCTTGCAGAGACATGCACGTGTTTTGCCGCCAGATATTGATCGAGGTCCAGATCAACTTGAGCAAGCGGGTGCGCCTTGGCCATAGCAACACGGTATAAAAGACTACCCAGGTGCAGTTGCCCCAACTCCCGGGCATTGACCTGGGGTGCATCCAGTAAAAGGTCCAGATCTCCCGATTTCAGCTGCGCCACTGCGGAGACTCGATCAAGGTAATAAGCTTCTATGGTGACGCCCGGTGCCAGCTGTGCCAGGGCATTATGTAGCCCCGGCAACACCATGTTCTGGGCCACGTCACTCATACCCAAGCGAAATGTCATTTCCGCTGATCCCGGGTCGAAGCGCTGGCCGCTCAGTGTTGTCTTTTGCAACAGCCCCAGCGCTTTTTGAACGTCGACGCTTATCGCTTCGGCAACCGGTGTCGGCTGCATACCTCTAGGGCTGCGGACAAAAAGCTGATCATCGAAGCTTTGTCTCAGCCGGCTGAGCGCATTCGATACTGCTGGCTGGGTCAGGTGCAGCGCTTGCGCTACTCGGGTAACACTGCGTTCACGATAGAGTGCGTCGAATACAACGAACAGGTTCAGATCAACCTTATCAAGCCTCATGGCGCTCCTTATTATTGATTTTGTGAATAATTATTCATCATATAAATAAATAACAGTGATTTACATCAAAGACTTATGATGGGCCATCAAGCTTTTTTAAAAGGAGACCGAAATGTACCAATTCAGCGAGCACTCGCAAGAGTTCCAGGCCCGTCTGCAAACTTTTATGGACGAGCATATCTTTCCCAATGAGGACCAATATGCCCAGCACCTGCATCACACTGATAACCGCTGGGCTCCGATCCCCTTGATGGATGAGCTGAAAACCAAAGCCCGAGAGGCCGGACTGTGGAACCTCTTCGTTCCCCCGGGGCTCGCCCAGTTCGCCGACCATGACGGCATGTCCAATCTTGATTACGCTCCGCTGGCTGAAATGATGGGACGGGTTTTGTGGTCTCCCGAGGTATTTAATTGCAACGCTCCTGATACCGGCAACATGGAAGTGCTAATGAAGTATGGGACCGAGGCGCAGCAAGAGCAGTGGCTGACCCCGCTGCTAGCGGGAGAACTGCGCTCGTCCTATGCGATGACAGAGCCCCAGGTAGCTTCATCGGATGCCACCAATGTTGAACTTCGCATAGAACGCGACGGTGACGAATGGGTGCTCAATGGTCGCAAGTGGTTCATCACCAATGCCATGTATGAGCGCACCAAAATATTCATCGTAATGGGTAAGTCAGACCCTGAGAACGAAAACCGGCACAAACAACAAAGCCAGGTATTGGTGCCCAAGAGCACCCCCGGGCTGGAATTGATCAGGCCGCTGACGACACTGGGTTACGACGATGCCCCCCTGGGTCATGCAGAGCTGCTGTTCACTGACGTCAGGGTGCCACTTGAAAACATACTTTTGGGTGAAGGCCGTGGATTTGAAATCGCCCAGGGGCGACTGGGACCGGGCCGCATCCACCACTGTATGCGCCTGATTGGCATTGCCCAGCGCTCATTGGAACTCGCTTGTGTCCGCGCTGAGGCTCGAACAACCTTTGGCCGTGCCCTGTCGCAACATCAATCGGTTCGAGAGGAGATCTCGCGATGCTTTTCCGAAATTGAAATGGCCAGGCTTCTGGTCCTCAAAACTTGTGCGCGCATGGATGAGCTTGGCGCCAAAGGTGCAATGGACTTGATCGCTGCATCCAAGACCAGTGTCCCAATCATGATGCAGCAGGTGATTGACCGTTGCATGCAAATACACGGCGCAGGTGGCCTAACCGAAGACTACTGCATGGCGGAGGGATTCAATTATGCCCGTTGGTGCAGGCAAGCGGACGGTCCCGACCAGGTGCATCAAATGGCGCTGGGTAAAATGATCATCAAACGCTATAGCAATGGGTGATGGGCTGATGTCAAAGACACTTGAGCAACGTTTCGGCCTGCAAGGGAAAACAGCGTTAGTGACCGGCGCCTCTAGCGGCCTGGGCGCCCATTTTGCAAGGGTGCTGGCTTTAGCCGGAGCATCTGTAGCAGTTGCTGCCCGACGCAACGATAAGCTTGTAAACCTGGTTCAGGAAATCGAGGACGCCGGTGGTCGCGCCTTTGCAGTGACTCTGGACGTCACGGCTGGCCACAGCGTCACCGCTGCCATAGCAAGTATTGAGGACACGCTGGGGCCGATAGACATTCTGGTAAACAACGCTGGCGTATCCGGATCCCGCCACAGTCTCAAGGAAGACGAGACGAACTGGGATTTTGTCATGGACACCAACCTCAAAGGCGCATGGCGCGTCGCGCAAGCCGTCGCCAAACGCAGCGTCGAACTATCACAACCCTGTAGCATCATTAACATCGCATCGATTCTGGGGCTGCGTGTAGGGATTGGGCTCAGCACCTACTCAGTATCTAAAGCCGCAGTAGTGCAACTAACCAAAGCGCTTGCATCAGAGCTTGCCCGCAAGTACGTTCGGGTAAATGCGATTTGCCCCGGCTATTTTGCCACCGAGATGAATTCAGACTACCTGCTGTCCAGCAGCGGACAGGAATACCTGGCCAGCACCACCGCCGGACGAATGGGGGAGCTGGATGAATTAACGGGGCCGCTGTTGCTACTGGCATCGGAGGCAGGAAGCTTTATGAACGGCACAGCGATTCCGGTTGATGGCGGCCACTTAGTGGGTTCACTGTAGTTTTTCGCCATTGCCCAACCGCAGCGATTTGCAGGGTAAGGATGCAGTGGCAGTGCAGTAGACAAAAAAAGAGCGGCCATCCCTGGCCGCTAATTCCGCGTGATGTGCACTCTCATGCACGACATCAGTATTGCTCCGGCGGGCCCCATTCGCCATTACAAACAATTACGGACACTGGTTGCGCATCTTAGGGATTTCCTTTATTTTCCTAGCTAAGTGATTGAAGACGTGACCTTTTTATTCAATTAGTCACCATGACGGCGACTTTTTTCCACGGATGTTTGAACATTAGCATGGCGCAGATACGCGACACTGAAAATCAGACCATCATTCCCTTACGTTCACACCACACCTTCGGCCGCTCCGGCGATCGGACAGACACCTTAGTCAGTAGTCCCATAACCTCCCGAATTCACCTTGCTCTTGAATGGGACGGTCAGCGCTGGAACGCTCGAGATCTCAGTAAAAACGGTACCTGGCTGGGAACGACAAGACTGTTAGCCAATGAAAACACCCCGCTTCAGGCCGGCGACATGCTTCACCTCGGGTCTCCGGACATGCCGCCGTTAAAACTCATAGATGACTCCGCGCCGTTTTCTGCTCTTCTTGGCGCTGGTCATGCGCCGTCCTTAACTCTGCAGTCTTTTGTCTTTTTACCGGACCAACAGACGCCTGAAGCGGTGGTGAGCTATTCTTACCAGCAACGCTCCTGGGTCGTTCGCTCCATGGACCAAGACACTTCTGCACAATCATCTGACATCCTTCATCACGGGGACCGGCTTTCATACGGTGATATGGAATGGCAAGTATTTCTCGCGGAAACACAGCAAAGCACTGAAATCAGCCAAACGCCCGAAAACAGCATTGAAGACATTGAATTTGTTTTCGATTTAAGCCAGGACGAAGAAAATACCGCCCTGCATCTGAAATTAACGAATCGCGAGCTGAGCCTTGGAGAGCGTTCACATCACTATCTGCTGCTACATCTAGCACGCCAGCGAGCGATGGAGGCGGCCAACGGCTTTGATGGAAAGTCGCAGGGATGGATAGACAACGACCAGGTTAAAAAAGACCTGGGTATGGATATGCCTCACATCAACATCATGATTTTTCGAGCTCGCAAGCAGATCGCAGAAAGCATGGATGATAGTTTTGATTCTGAGCTACTGGTAGAACGCGGTAAAGGGCGTATGCGTTTCGGTGGATCCCAGTTCCAAATATTCAAGGGTGAAAAGCTTGCATTCGCCCTGCCCCCGCCTGATGCACCTTAGGTCATGAATGTGACCGAAACTTGACCACATTAACACTACGTCATTTGAGCACAGGCTTTGCTAACATCAGAAAAAACCTAAATCGAGCTCCGCATGAACGCTAAAGTTTTTTTTCGAACGGGACTGTTCCTGTTTGCAGTTTTGTTAATCACTACTCTTGTCAACGTCACCTTCGACGACACCGACCCTTGTGCTAATCCGAACGCAGACATCACCGCTGCCATTCTTGCCGATGCTGACGGTGACCAGGACGCTCTCGCCAACAGGGCCATTCTCATGCGTGGCAAGTGCCCGCAAGAAGAACTTATCGAAGTAGAGGAGGAGGAAGAAGAGGAACAAGTTCAACCACCATCAATGCAGCCGGTGCTGGCTTCCGCGCAAGTGATAACAGAAGTCACCACACCACCTGTAACCGTATCTACGAACACGGCAAAAGAGATCATCGACCATCGATGTATTGTCTGTCACGGCTGCTATGACGCCCCCTGCCAGCTCAAGCTCGAAGCCCACGCAGGCCTTGCGCGAGGCGCCAGCAAAGACGTCGTTTATGATGGCGGCCGGCTGCGCGCGGGCAACCTCACCCGCTTATTCGATGATGCACTCAGCGAGCAACGCTGGCGTGACAAGGGTTTCTATTCGGTACTGGATAAAGAGCAGCCTGAGCGTGGTGTGATGTATCAACTACTGCAACTGAAACAGGACCACCCGCTGCCTGCACAAGGTTCTGTTCCCGAAACATTCGACTTCTCTCTTTACCGGGACCAACAATGCCCGAAGCAAGAGGAGTTTGATGCCTATGCAAAGAAGAATCCGCTGTGGGGGATGCCCTATGGACTGCCTGGACTCAATAAAGACCAGCACGCCACCCTCAGTCACTGGTTGAAGCAAGGTGCTCCACAACCCGATGCTTCAGGCTTGTCCAGCAACAGCCAGACACTGCTGCAACGGTGGGAAACACTGCTCAATGGCAATAGTCTGCGAGAACAATTAGTCGGCCGCTATTTGTACGAACACCTGTTTCTGGCCAGCCTCTACTTCGAACAAGACAACCCACGAAGCTGGTTCCGTATCGTTCGCTCGCACACGGGCCCGGGCAAGCCACTAGCCCTGATTGCAACCCGACGACCTTTTGATGACCCGGAGGTGGACAGGGTTTATTACCGCATTCAGCGCATGCCCGACACCAAACTGGCTAAGACCCATATGCCCTACAGGATGGACCAGCAGAGAATGGACTGGGTACGAGACCTGTTCGTCAAACCAGACTATGAGGTCAAGCAGCTGCCGAGCTATGCTCCAGCAGTGGCTTCAAACCCGTTCAAGTCATTTCAGGCACTGCCAGTAGACTCCCGCTACCGTTTCCTGCTGGAAGAGTCCCGCTTTACCATCATGAACTTTATCAAGGGCCCGGTCTGCCGAGGCCAAATTGCCTTAAACGTGATCGACGATCACTTTTGGGTCATGTTCGCCAACCCCAATCATCAGGATGTCGATCTCGATGCCCAGTTCCTGGCGCAGGAAACCGATAACTTGCGTCTGCCAACACCCGCCACTGGGACCATCATGGATATCGTACGCTGGCGCAGTTATGCCAGATCCAATGCGCGATACCAGCAAGCACGATCCAAACTCATTGGCGAACTACTCGCTGAGGGCCAGAACCTGACGCTTGATTCTCTTTGGGACGGTGACGGTAACAACCGCAATGCGTCCCTGACAATTTTCAGACACTTCGATACGGCTTCCGTTGTCACGGGAATGGTGGGCAATGTTCCAAAGACCGCCTGGGTAATCGACTATCCTCTGCTGGAGAGAATTCATTACCTGTTAGTTGCAGGTTTTGATGTTTATGGCGCCGCCGCTCACCAGCTTGAGTCGCGTCTTTATATGGACTTTCTGCGCATGGAGGGAGAATTTAACTTCCTGATGTTTATGCCTGAACAACAGCGCATGGAAATCCACGACCATTGGTACCGGGATGCACGCAAAGGCTACAGAACTAATTTTATTAAGCTCAATACAATGGCGGCAGAAACAACAGACATCAATTATTCGACGGACGATCCCAAGTCAGAATTACTCGAAAAGATGCGTCAGCGTATCTATGGAGCGACCGCTGACCGCTTCGACTACCACCGCGGAGCTGCCTCCCCAAGCGTTGTAGCAGCTCTGGAATCTCTTGAGAACAGTATCGGCAGACATAACGGACTGCTGCCTAATGTCAGCTTCATCAACGTAATCGGCGATTCCAGCGATGAGTTTTACACCGTGTTGCGCAACACTGCACATTTGAACATTGCCGGACCTTTTCAGGAAGAAAAACGGCGCGCGCCCGACGAGGATAACCTGACCATCGTCAGAGGCTTTATCGGCGCCTATCCGAATTACTTCTTTCAAGTAAACGAAGGTGATATCGCCCGCTTCGCCGCGGACATAGAGGCAATGAAAGGCGCAGAAGATTACCTCAGGCTAAGCGAGCGTTATGGCGTGCGCCGCAATGCGCCGTGGTTCTGGCGAATTACAGACAAAGTGCACGCTCGATCACAATGGTTAACGCCTATCGAGTACGGTATTTTTGATCTTAGTCGTTATCAGGCTTATTGACTAAAGCGGCGGGCGCCCCTGCCCCCGCTGCCAAATCTTCAAAAATGCGCTCTCCAGGGCCCCCTCTGCGGCCAGGCCCATTTTTTCCTGCCAGTTTTTCTTCAGCACGAAGCGTACGTCAAAAACATCCCACTCTTTAAGGTGCTCCTGAACAATGGCGTCTGAGGTCTTCAATTCATCAACCAGACCCTCAGCGACCGCCTGCTTGCCATACCAGACTTCCCCTGTCGCTACTTTGGCAATATCCAACTGCGGCCTGTTAGTGCTCACAAAATCCTTGAACAGCTCATGCGTTTTTTCCAATTCCTCAGAGAACTTTTCTCTACCCTTGTCTGTGTTCTCACCGAACATGGTTACCGTGCGCTTGTACTCACCGGCGGTGAACAACTCAAAATCGATATCGTTCTTCTTCAGCAAACGATGAAAGTTCGGCAGCTGGGCAAGCACACCGATAGACCCTATGACGGCAAAAGGCGCCGCCACGATACGATCTGCAACACACGCCATCATATAACCGCCACTGGCCGCTACTTTGTCTACCGCAATGGTCAGTGGCACACCCGCATCACGAACACGCTGCAACTGACTAGCGGCCAGCCCGTAGCTATGAACCATCCCTCCTGGACTTTCAACTTTTACCAGCACCTCGTCGCCATCCTCTACCTGATTGAGAACCGCGGTTATTTCCTCACGCAGATTATCAGCCGCACTGGCTTTGATATCGCCCTCAAACCCCAGGACATAGAGTCGCTTGCGTTGCTCCGGTGCTTCATCCTGATGCTTACGGGCTTTTTTAGCGGCCTTTGCGTCTTTCTTCGCCTGTTTCTTACGAGCCTTGCGCTCCAATTTCTGTATTTCGGGGTCTGCTACAACATGCTGGAGCTGCTCATTGAGCTGATCGTATTTTTCATTGAGGTCACGAATTTCAATGTGCCCCTCATGCTGCTCAGCCTTGTTGCGCTGTCCCACCGAGACCAGCCCTGCGACCAGGATAAGAATAGCCCCCACCAAGGTGGCGGCCTGGGCGAGAAACAATCCGTATTCGTATAAAAATTCCAAGTGCTACTCCGGGTTCAGGATAAAGAATTAATGTGTTGTTTGATCAGCTGACCTGCCACCGAGCTTGGAGGCGGTATCATTGGCAAATCGGATGGGTGGAACCATTGGGCATCAGCAATTTCAGTGGGTTCGCAGACGATATCACCGCTTTCGTAGTCGGCAAAAAAGCCCAGCATTAACTGATTGGGAAAAGGCCAGGACTGGGATTGAACGTATCGGAGATTACCCACTGTCACGCCAACCTCTTCGTGAACTTCACGAACCAGTGTTTCCTCCGGCGTCTCCCCTGCCTCTATAAAACCTGCCAGAGTGCTATACATCGCGCTCGGGTGATTAACATTACGGGCCAGCAACATCTCTTCACCGCGGGTTACCAGCACAATAATGCATGGGTTTATACGCGGGTAATTGGTGGTACCGCAGGGAGCGCAGCGCATGGCCCGATCCTGCGGATGTAGTTGCATCCTGTCGCCACAGCGTCCACAAAACTGATGGTCCCTTTCCCAGTCCAGTAGTTGCGCCGCCCTGCCGGCCAGTGAGAACAAGCGCTCGTCTACCCGGCCCAGTATCTGCCACAAGCTGCCCAACTGATATTCCATTGGGTCAAGATCGTGCTTTTCTTCTATTTCAAGCGCAAAACAGGGCTGTTCTTGCCAGTAGCCCATAAAGTGACGCTTGCGTTCGACCCATCCATCGCGCTGAACAATGTCTTCGTCCAGCAAGCACATTTGGGGGGAGCGCATATAGCTCACTAATTTGCCGCCCTGGAATACAACATAGACTGCCGGGGAAGCATTAGTAGGAACTCTGTGATCGGGTCTGAACATGGCATTTCGAGGCTTGAAAACGACCGGCTATAGTATGCGCCGCGCGGCATCAACTCAAGTGCGGCATCCGCTTAATAAAATGCTGCGAAAGCAAGGAAACTGCTCACAAATTGTCGTAGAATGCTGTTTTATTTTATCTGGCTGACCTTCCTGACATCATGAGCGACTCTACCGTAAAAGCCTTTTGGCAAAACTTCCTGGGTTCGTCCCCCGTCTGGTACAAGCAAACGATCATTGTGTTTCTGCTAATGAACCCGATCTTGCTAATGCTTGCAGGCCCCTTCATTACGGGTTGGGCGTTAATAGGAGAGTTTATTTTCACCCTGGCTCTCGCCCTGCGCTGCTATCCATTGCAACCCGGCGGTCTGCTCGCCATACAGGCAGTGTTACTGGGAATGACATCCCCGGAGATGGTGTTTAAGGAAACCCTCGCGAATTTTGAGGTTATTTTGCTGCTGATGTTCATGGTTGCCGGCATTTATTTCATGAAAGAGATGCTGCTATATGTCTTCACCAAAATACTGTTAAAGGTGAAGTCCAAGGTTTTACTGTCTCTGCTGTTTTCCCTGGTCGCAGCCGTACTATCTGCTTTTTTAGACGCTTTAACGGTCACTGCAGTCCTAATCAGCGTTGGCGTTGGTTTCTACTCGGTTTATCACAAAGTGGCATCAGGCAAGGGCTTGGGTCATGCGGATCATGATCCGTCCCAGGATGATGCGGTGCAGGAGCACAATCGCGAGGATTTGGAAAACTTCCGCGCATTTCTGCGCAGTCTGCTAATGCATGGTGCGGTTGGAACCGCTCTGGGCGGCGTTTGCACCCTGGTTGGCGAGCCTCAAAACCTGCTAATTGCCACGGTCGCTGACTGGGACTTCATTACCTTTGTAACTGTGATGGCGCCAGTTACGATGCCGGTACTGGTATGTGGCCTCATCACCTGCGTCTTGCTGGAGGTGTCCGGTAAATTCGGTTACGGCGCCAAGTTGCCACCTCGGGTTCGCGAAGTACTTGAAGAGTTTGAAGAAAAAGAGGCCTCTCAGCGCAACTCGCGCACTAACGCGCGACTGGTTGTGCAGGCCGCTGTTGCTGGCATCCTGGTATTAGCACTGGCTATGCACTGGGCCGCGGTGGGCCTGATAGGCTTGATGGTCATTGTATTGCTGACCGCTTTCAACGGCGTTGTGGAGGAACACCAAATTGGCCACGCCTTTGAAGAGGCCCTGCCTTTCACCGCACTGCTGGTCGTGTTTTTCGCCATTGTTGCTGTCATTCATGACCAGCACCTCTTTACGCCGGTCATTGACAGGGTACTGGCTATGGAAGCCGATGTTCGCCCCGCCATGTTCTTCCTGGCCAATGGCGTATTGTCGATGATTAGCGACAACGTGTTTGTCGCCACCGTCTATATCTCTGAAGTTAAAGCTGCCCTCGATGCAGGGGATATCACACGCGCCGAATTTAATCAGTTGGCAATCGCCATTAACACGGGCACCAATCTGCCTAGCGTAGCCACTCCCAATGGACAGGCCGCATTTTTGTTCCTGCTCACTTCTGCCGTTGCTCCACTTATCAGGCTGTCCTATGGACGCATGGTAATTATGGCGTTCCCCTACACGCTGGTACTGGGTTCCGTCGGGTTGCTGTGCGTGAGCTTGTTTATCTAAGCATTGAAGCGACGACCAGAGCTCCTTACAGGGGCTCTTGGCCCGGTATTTCTTTCCACAGCACCTTTCCGCCACTCGCGCTGCTGATTGCCTCCAGCTGGGCCTCATGTGCCGCCAGTTCCTCGGTTGACGCAGCAATGACCGGGAGTGCCGCCCTGCCTGCATCAAGGCGAATGATGCGCTCGCTTCGAGATGACCCACTTTCCGCACCGGAGTCGTTGTCTGAGAGCTGTAGGGCGGTCTGCCCACCCGTCATCAACAGGTAAACATCTGCCAGGATTTCGGAATCCAGCAAAGCTCCGTGTAAATCTCGCTGCGAGTTATCAACACCGTAACGCTGGCAGAGGGCGTCAAGGCTGTTGCGTTGCCCTGGGTGCTTGCCCCGGGCCATGACCAGGGTATCTACAACTTTGCAGCGGTCTTCGAGGCGCGGCGCGTCGGGCTCCAGTCTCTGGATCTCGCTATTGAGAAACCCGAGATCAAAGGGGGCGTTATGAATAACGAGCTCCGAACCTTCTACGAATTCGAGAAACTCCCTAAAAATACGCTCAAAAGACGGCTTATCCTTGAGGAACTCATTAGTAATGCCGTGAACCTCAATCGCCCCCTGATCAATTTCGCGATTGGGATTAATATACTGATGATAATGATGGCCAGTGAGCCGACGAGTGTCTAACTCAACACAACCAATCTCAATGATCCGGTGCCCCTGGGAAACCTCAAGGCCTGTAGTCTCGGTATCGAGTACAATTTGTCTCACGATCTGGGTTTCCTTGTGCGCTTTAGGTTAGCTCGTCAATACCGCGATTAGCCAGTTGATCAGCAATTTCATTCTCACGGTGGCCGCTGTGGCCCTTTACCCAATGCCAATCGACTTGATGACGCTGATTCTGTTCATCAAGCGACTGCCACAGATCAACGTTTTTAACGGGCTTTTTATTTGACGTTTTCCAGCCTTTCTTTTTCCAGCCCGGCAGCCAGCTGGTAATCCCGTTTTTTACATAGATCGAGTCTGTAGTCAGTGCGACCACGCAGGGTTCTTTTAGAGCCTTCAAGCCTTCTATTGCGGCCTGCAACTCCATTCTATTATTGGTTGTCTGGGCTTCTCCACCGTAGAGTGATTTTTCTTTACCCTGAAAACGCAGCAACGCGCCCCAACCGCCTGGACCCGGGTTACCGCGACATGCGCCATCAGTAAATATCTCAATATTTTTCAATGCAGGACTTCCCCGTTGGAGTTGCGACTAATAGCACCGGGGGAACGAGTTGGTGAGTTGGGTGCGGGGCTGGGGGCAACCACAGGTTTGGGCACCGCCAGATCTATCAACTTCTCACCGTGGCGACGCAACATTGAAAGCGGTCTGTTCTGTGCGGCAACCTGTTTGATCGCAGCCTGCATATAAAGCCCGCCCAGCGGCAGCTTATGGTCTACGCACCATTTGTCCAATGATGCGGTCGCTGCCCTGAACCTGGCCTGCCCCGTTGGCGGAACGACATACAAGTGATTCCCTTCTCGCAGTTCAAAGCCCAGCAGGTGAAGCCAATCGCTCAACCGACTGATGCTGACGGGTCTGTGGGCCTGCCAGAACGACCGCTTTGACAGCCCCTTGATCCGGGTAACAAGGCCGCGCAGGCTATGAGGGTTGAAGCCCAATATCAACAGCTGGCCCTGGGGCGTCAGGATACGATGCAGTTCGCGCAACACTTGGTGCGGGTTATCGACAAATTCCAAAGTGTGATGAGCAATTACAACGTCTACGCTATCGCTCTCCAACGGTATTTCACCGGCTTGGCAAATCAGGTTTGTGCCCTCCCCACCCGAATCGCAAGCCATGATACGGTGGTTAATTCGACAGGCGCCAAATAGGGGATCCCCCGATAAAGGGCCTATTTGCAGGATATGGTAGCCAAAAGCGTTGTCGAGCTGGGGCTGCAGGGCCTGCTTTATTTGCTGCAGCAGGTATTGACCTCGGTCGCTGTCATACCAGGTTTCCAGTTCTGCCAAAATATCGTTAAACTGCGCACTCATGGTGCAGGCCCCATCTCATCTGTTGCCGAGTTCCCATGTTACTGTATTTCCGGCCATTTGAAACGGTATCCCATGCTCTGTATTCACCCTATTCCCGCCTTTAACGATAACTACATCTGGTTAATCTGTGTCGATGGAACTGATCAGGCCTATGTCGTGGACCCCGGCGATGCCAAGGTCGTCGAGCAAGCACTGGAAGAGCGGCAGCTGCAGCTTACCGGGATTCTTATCACCCATCATCACTTTGATCACGTTGGTGGTCTGGCTGACCTGAAAGCAAAATACAATCCCGTCGTCTATGGACCGGATAACCCCAGCATTGACGGATTGGACCATATTGTCAGGGCCGATGACGTGATCGACGTCTTGGGAGCGAGCCTTGAGGTATTGGAAGTACCTGGCCATACCCTGGATCACATTGCTTACTTTTTAGCTGGTGATGCGCCCTTGGTATTTTGCGGGGACACGCTGTTCGCCGGCGGCTGCGGCAGGGTTTTTGAGGGGACTCCGGATATGATGCATGCCTCCCTGTGCGCGCTGGCAGAGCTTCCCGCCGAAACACGCATTTATTGTGCCCATGAATACACCCTCGCCAACCTTGCATTCGCCCAGGCAGTGGAACCGAATAATCCCGCTCTGGCCCAACGTGTTGTCGCGGACCAGGCCAGTCGAGCAGCCGGTGAACCCACCGTACCGTCAACTCTCGCCCTTGAACTGGCCACTAATCCCTTCGTGCGTTGTGAAACTCATGAGTTACAAAACTCCCTGCGCCAGCAGGATAAGCTCATCAGCGACCTGCCTGCCTCGGTTTTTGCCACAGTCAGAGGTTGGAAAGACAGTTTCTGAAAATAATACAGTTTTCTATGGCCGGCCTGCTCGTGCTGATTACAATAACTCGCCTAGAATTCACTTTAATTACAAGGGAACAAATCCCACAATAAGTAGTTAATTATCAATATGTTATATCGATTTATTACAGTATTTTATATATCAGTTTTTCTGGCAGCCTGCCAGACAATGTCAGTGCCGGACCGGCCCGTGGCAGAAACTCCGGTTCCCAACCAAAACCAGGAGCAAGAACTTTTCTCCAAGACAGTTACCTCCCCCACGGAGAGTAAAAAGCCACCTAAAGACCTGTGGGTGCGCATACGCAATCAGCTGACCTGGCAGTCCATACACAATGAACAAATTGGGCATGCTCGCGACTCCTACCTGCGCCAACCCAACTATTTGTCGGTGGTTGCTGAACGCGCCGATTTGTACCTCTATTACATTGTAGAGGAGGTCGAGCGCCGGGGACTGCCAATAGAAGTGGCGCTTCTGCCGTTGGTCGAAAGCACTCTTAACCCTTTTGCTACCTCGTCAGAACGAGCCGCAGGCCTTTGGCAAATCATGCCTGCTACTGGTAAGTATCTCGGCCTTGAGCAAAATTGGTGGTATGACGGCCGCAGGGATTTAAGGGATTCGACCCGCATCGCGCTCGATTACCTGGAAGCCTTGTACGCTGAATTTGATAACGATTGGATGCTCGCTCTGGCCGCATACAACTCTGGCAAAGGCAGGGTTGGACGCGCCCGCAAGGCCAACGCCAAGGCGGGATTACCTACGGATTACTGGTCACTGAAACTGCCTCGAGAAACTAGGCATTACGTACCGAGACTCATTGCCCTGAGCCAGATAGTGGCTTTTCCTGAAGCCTTTAACGTTAAGATTCCACCGGTCCCCAACAAACCCGCCTTTATCGTGGCGGCCACGGGGGGCCAAATTGAACTGGCCAGAGCCGCCTCGTTGGCTGAAATTGAACTGCACTCCTTGAGGGCTTTAAACCCGGGCCAGCTGCGCTGGGCAACGTCACCGGATGTCGCCCAGGAGTTGCTGCTACCAGTAGGAACAAAAGCACAGTTTCAGCTCGGGGTTGCCAGCCTTACTGAAGCTGACCGAGTGCGCTGGGAGCACTACAAAATCCGCAGCGGAGACAACCTGATAAACATCGCCAAAAAATTTGATACCGAGGTTGGCCTGTTGCGCGAAGTGAACAATATACGGGGCAGCATGATCCGTGCTGGCGACACTCTCATGATCCCTTATGGTAGCGATTGGGCCAGTAGCCTAGCCATGGTTACCAAGCAAGAGCGGCAGCAACAGAGATACCGCGTTCGTCGGGGCGACTCGCTTTACAGAATTGCCGGGAAGTTTAACGTATCGGTGAACGATATCATTTCATGGAATTCGCTAAACCCCGGCGACTACCTGCAGCCCGGGCAGCGCCTTACGCTTTATGTCAGCGGAGGCTAAGCAGACATGGTTGCCCCTGCGCTCACCCGGCTAAATTGTCCGCAGGGAGAGTTTGAGCTGCAGCGCTACCCAAGTCGCAATCGCGAACCTTTGCGTGCCTGGTGTGCCGCCGATGTATTGCTCTTGGAAGCGACAAAAGCATCCTCGGTAAATACGCTAGTGGTCAACGATGATCATGGGGCGCTATCGCTGCCGCTGAGCGCCAGCGCAATGTGGACTGATTCTGCCCTTGCAGCCGAGGCCCTGGCGCAAAATAGTTCACTCAATGACCTACCCTCACCAAAAGTCATCTGGAGTACTCAGCTTCCCAGGCTTCCTGTTGATCGAATTGTACTGCGTATTCCAAAGCAGCTTCCCTACTTCGAGTTCCAGTTGGCCCAGCTTGCTACTGTGATGCCTGCGGGTACGCAACTGCTTTGCGCCGGCATGGACAAGCATCTATCTCCCCATACAGCGGCGCTGATGGAGCAGCAACTCGGCCCTGTTGAGCGACACCGCGGACGCCAAAAGGCGCGTCTGTTCAGTGCCACGCTGCCTGGCGAAGCCAAGGGTCCAGCGCCATCAGAGGCCAGCTACCACTGCGACCTTATCGATCAAAAGCTGACAGGGCTAGCCAATGTGTTCAGTCGTGAAAAGCTCGATCCGGGCAGTCGCCTGATGCTTGAAACCTTGCGCCGGGCAGAGCCGGTGGCCTCAGTCGCAGACCTTGCATGCGGTAATGGCCTCCTGGGCATTGCTGCGTTGCATTTTAACCTCGCCAGCAGTGTGTTATTTGCCGATGAATCTGCCATGGCGATTGCTTCTGCCCGAGCGAATGCAGCGAGGGCTGCCAGGCACGACAGCGAAGCTGCGTTTCACCTGGGTGACGGGTTGCAAGGAATAGAGCGTAAGTTTGATTTAATAGTATGCAACCCCCCATTTCATCTGGGGCACACCGTAGATGACTTCGCAGGCCGCCGATTACTGCAACAAGCGGCCCATTCATTGCTACCTGGTGGCAGTTTACTGCTGGTCGCTAACAGGCACCTTGATTACGCGCCAAGCCTTCAACGACTATTCAAGCATGCTGAAGTCATGGCCCAG
The DNA here is from genome assembly GCF_026262685.1 of Candidatus Seongchinamella marina. NCBI lineage: Bacteria > Pseudomonadati > Pseudomonadota > Gammaproteobacteria > Cellvibrionales > Halieaceae > Seongchinamella > Candidatus Seongchinamella marina. Next base: position 237,869 of record NZ_SHNP01000002.1, on the reverse strand, counting down.
AATGCTAAATTTGTCGTTTGGCGGGCCCGCCACAGTTGATTACCGTTCGCGGCACAGCTATGTTATGCCCCCTGTCCCGCTCGTCGCTATAAAAGCAGCGCGCGTAGTGATAGCCACAATACACCAAAAGGAACACGACCTATGAGTAGCACCATTAACAAATTCCTGGGAGCAGCCTCGTTGGCCTGCGCTGCATTGCTGATGCCACTATCGGCGGTTGCAGAGGAAGCGGCCAACCAAGGCAATGTTCGCGCTATGGCCATGTCCGTGGAAGCCATTGTCACCGACATCGACCTCGAAACCCGCCAGGTGAGCCTCCAAGGGCCCGACGGTAACATCATCACCATGACCGCCTCCGAAAAAGTTGTGAAGCTGGAGGACGTCAGCGTGGGCGACGCACTGCGCGCCACCTATCTAGCCGCTTTGGAGGGTGAACTGCGCGAACCGACTGAGGAAGAATTGGCACAGCCCTATGTGGTAGTTCAGGACGGTGGTGTGGGTGAAGCTGATGGCCAGCCGGTAGCAGGCGCAGCCCGCCTCATTCACGCTGTTTGCACCATCGAGGGCATGAATCGTCTGCTGGGTACCGTCACTATCATGGACTCCAATGGCAAGGTTCATGTCATCGCTGACGTAGAGCCTGAAAAAATGTCCAATGTGACGCTAGGTCAGACTATTGTCATGACATTCAGCGAGGCATTGGCACTTACCCTGGAGCCCGTTGCTGCAGAGTAAGTCAAGCTTCCGCTTGCCGGCCGGATTGATTTTCGGTCGGCATATCCCCCTTTCATCCCCTTAAAACCTCTGCTACTGCGCGCTTTACTCAGTGACTGCACGGCTGTGCCCTGCGACTACCGAGTATGACAATATGGTCGAATTGCAGCTCCGTGCTAGCAGGCAGGGATTTTTCCTGTCTGCCTCGCTACAGTAGGGGCTAATAGCAAATGCAGGGAGAACAAGCAGTGAAGTTTGTGCTATCAACGTCTTTCACCAAAGTAGCCCACCTGACCGAACTGGCGCCAGTGGCTGACACCCATGGCTGGCATGCCATGTCCTTCTCTGATCATGTGGTCAACCCGGAACAGATTAATACGCCTTATCCCTATACGGAAGATGGAAGCAGGCGCTGGCAGGCATTTACCGATTGGCCTGACCCCTGGGTGATGATCGGCGCGCTGGCCGCTATTACCAAAAACCTGCGCTTTACCAACAATGTGTTCGTGTTACCCATGCGCAATCCCTACCTGGTTGCGAAGGCGATTAGCACTGCTGCCATTATTTCCAACAACCGGATTACACCGGCATTCGGCGTCGGCTGGTCTCGGGATGAGTTCGAGCTTATGCAGCAGGACTTTACCACCCGTGGCAAGCGCACCAGCGAGATAATCGAAGTAATGCGCTTGCTGTGGAGCGGTGAAATGGTCAGCTATGAAGGCAAGTACTATCAGTTTGAGCCACTGGAAATGAACCCTGCACCTACAGCGCCAATACCCATCTGGATTGGGGGCATATCGGAACCCGCTATGCAACGGGCGGCAAAAATAGCAGACGGTTGGGTGTCCGACTTGCAGCCTTCATCAGAAATCATCGAATCGATTGAGAAGATACGCGTCTGGCGCAGGGAATATGGACTCAATGGCGAGTTTGACGTTATGGCGACGCCATCTGATGCCTGGAATGTGGAAGGCTACAAACGCCTGGAGGACGCGGGGGTCACCCACATCATGACGATGCCCTGGCCGTTTTATCATGGCGCCAGCGAGTCCCTTGAGCACAAGATAGACAGCATTAAACGTTTTTCTGACGATGTCATTAGCCAGTGCGGCTAGCGGTCGAGCTCTGACAAATGATGCAAACAGGCCATACCGGTGAAGTACAGTGCACAGCGCACCGGTTCGGGACCAATCTCTGACATGGCATCTCGATAAAAGCTCAACTGACTTTTGTAACGGCCAGCTTCAACCTGCAGAAAAGAGGCTGCGCTCACCCCTGCTTCCGGGGTGCTGCTCTTGTAATCGATGATCCAGCGAATACCGGTATCCCTGTCGACGAAAGTCCTGTCAATGACGATGTCGCGAGGTTGACCCGCCTCCTGAATGGTCAACGTCAACTCGCTATGTGCCTGAGCGTGCTGCGCTGACAACATCCAGCGCCCCCCGCTCTCGTCTGCAAGCGTCGACGCAACTGCATGCGAGACCCTGCCAAAGGCTGCCTCCAGTTGCTCTTCCGCGAGGCCCATAGAGGATAGCGAGTGCCTCGCCAGCTCAGCTAATCTCACGGGCAATTCATCAGGCAGAGACGCCAGTAAGCTCAGCTGCTCAAGTACTTCGTGGATGACTGTGCCTACATAGCGATCCAACCAATTGAGCGCTGGATCGGGAATATTGGCTCCTTGTGGACTGTCCTTGGGCATCAAGGGCAAAGTTGCGGGTGACTGCGACAGCCGCAGCAAGCCCCTGCTGATCTTGGACTGTGGCTGCACGCTGGTCATTGGCACATGCACAACTGCCTGGCGCTCAAAAGTCGCCCAAATAGGCGCTAGCAAAGCGCCGTCTCCAGGCGGTTTGAACTCGGGCTCATCCTGAGGCCCAGCATTTTCTCCGCCTCCAAGGCAGGCGCTCAGTGTCAGCTTTTTCACTGCTCGCGTGGCTCCCACGTACAGCAAGCGAGTGGTCTCCAGACGAGACTTTTCCTTGCGCTGCTTTTTCAGGAAATTGTAAAGACCGGGAGTCTTGTCGTCCGAGTGATCATCAGCTGCGAGCATAAAGCCCAACTCTCCCGTTTTGGAATTATGTTCGTCCCACAGCAGGATATCTCGACTATCACCTCGAGTGGCACGCGCCAACGCTGGGATCAACACCCAATCGAACTCCAGCCCCTTGGATTTGTGCAATGTCATGACCTGTAGCCGCGCATCTGGCGCATCGCCGGAGGCGTATAGACGTGATATGCGCAGCTCCAGCCAATCGACATTCAGGCCTTTGCCTTCAGCATCAGCCAGCTGCAATAGACTCAGGAAGCGCTCTGCATCAGCAAGAAAACGCTGCTGGGTAAAACAGGCTGGGCCACCCAAGTGCAGCCAAAGCTGTTCAATCCAGGCGCGCAGGCCCAAACGATCACGCCTTTGCTGCGCCCACAACAGGCATTGGCCAACGTGGAGCAAGCGCTGCTTGCCTTCCGCGGAAAGCCCCGCAGGAAGCTCTCTGTTGCACAGCGCGCCATATACATTCTGCCATCGAGGATCCTGTGCAGAATCTGCCAGACATTTCATATCTGCAAGGCTCAAAGCGCACCAAGGAGCGCGCAACATCGCATACCAGGCAACCCGGTCTCCGGGGTTCACCAGTGCCCGGCAAAGAGTCATCAAATCGACAATGGCCGGGGAACCTGCCAGCGCATCCATCTCCTGCGAGGCGAAGGGAATATCGCGCTGACGCAGCAATTCAAGTATCGATGCCAACTGAGGACGGCTGCGTCCAAGAATGGCTATAGACCCAAGGTTAGGATCAGCTAAGCCCAATGCTACTTGTTCCACCAACCACTGTGCTTCCTGCTCTTTAGCCTGCTCACCCCAGAACCCATTCAGGGACACTGCCAGTTCTGCGCCAGCAGGTTTAACTGCTATTGCGTCGGTAAAGCTGACTCGCCCTCGATAAACATTGTCTTCGGCAGGAAATGCATCACGAAAACTATCGTTAACCCAATCGACGATGCCCTGCTCCGAACGAAAGTTACAGCGCAAAGAAAGGGCCTGGAGAGTCACTCCATTGAAACCCTCCTGACGTGCTTTCAGGAACAACCCCACATTCGCATTGCGAAAGCCGTAAATCGACTGCATTCCATCACCCACAATAAACAGGGTGCGCGGCGCGGCTGGGTTTAGCGCATTGTGCTGGCCCCAACCTCGAGTCAATTTGCTGACCAGATTGTATTGGTTAATCGCAGTATCCTGGAACTCATCGATCAATATATGTTCAATGCTGTAGTCCAGGCGCAGTGCCAATTCTGTGGGTTCATCGTCTTCCCCCAGTGCGTCCAATGCAGACAAAGCCACCTGACTGTGGTCAACCACTGAGCGTCGTTCGAAAACAAGTAACAGACAGGCTGCTAACAGCGGTAATACATGTGAAAGATGCAGCACCATTTGCCAGGCGTCATTATGATTATCCATGCGCGGCAACCAAGCCAGGCCGCCCAGTTCACCTGCCAAGCCTTTCACCTGACCCATGCGCGCAGCCAGATCCGCAAAATGTGCCTTGCGTGCCTTGGCATCATCACCTCCGGTGGGAAAACCGTTCCTAACATTCACTGACTTACGAAAGCTGCCTCCCTGGGTCAGGAACAGCTGACCCATAAAGCGCCAAAGTTCCATATTGTCTGCGCTGGCTGCAGGGAATTCATCAGGAATGCCCTCACCCAGGTTTTCCCGCGCATAACAAAGCAGGTCAAAAATTTCATCTTGCCATGGGTCTAATACAGTGGATAAGTCTTGCAGTCCCTCGGTCACCACAGACTCCACGGTAGCCCTGAGCTTGACCTCCGCCTGTTCTGGAGAGCGCTTAGCACCCATATACAGATGCCACTGATCACGCTTGCCCAACATGGTAACCAGCAGTTCCCTGAGTCGATCCCAGTTGTTATCAAAGTGAAGGAGTAAACTATCCAGGTCCGTCGCCCCGGATCGCGATGTGCCCGCGATAGAGAACAGTTCGGAAACCGCTTCCTTATAGAGTTCGGTAGCATCATCAACCGCCTGGGCCTGACCGCCGAACTGGCTGAGTATCGGGATTTGTCGAGTCAGGCCAGCACAGAAGCTATCAATGGTCTTGATGTTAAGTCGGGAGATATCTCTGGCAAGATGCCATTGCTCTCTGTCACTGCTCTCGAGTGCCGCCAATGCCAAGTCTCTTGTGACCCGCTGGTGTTCGCCCTCCACTGCCACTTTATCTCTGGCCGCCTGCAGGGCCTGCAATACGCGTTCTCGCATCTCGGCAGCCGCTTTCCTGGTGAAGGTAATAGCCAGTACTTGCTCGGGCCGCTTTACTCTTGCGAGCAACGCAAGAAAGCGCTGTATGAGTAATTCTGTTTTGCCTGAACCGGCCGGCGCGGTGACGCAAAAACTGCGAACAACGTCCAGTGCCTCTGCTCTGTCATTGGCGTCCGCTATTGTCACAGCACTTCCTCCGCACTGACATCAACCCGACAAAGCGCCTGCAAACCGCAGTAATTACAGGCCGCAGGTAGAGGGTCGACCTGCGCGTAGCCAGCTAAAAAATCCGTTGCCAGTTTGCCCAGGTTTTGCTGCCACTGTGTCATCAAGGATGACCAATCTTCGCAGTCAGAGTAGCGTTTTACCGCCTTGGCAATATCGCTTTGCACCCCGGCAATGCCCTCAACAGCACCCAGTCCCTGCATCCGGCAATCGCGAGCACGAACCTGGGCAAACGATAAGGCCTGGACGTTTTCAGCCAAGCCATAGAGAGGTAGCTGGGGCTGCGACGGGCGCTCCCCCAACCAATCTGCCAGACTGCTGCGGCCTGACTTGTAGTCGATAACAATGCGAGAACCATCTTCCAATTCGTCTACTCTATCCACTCGCAAGCTTAAAAAAAGCTCGCCGAGCTTAAAATCGATCGGCTCCTCTCTCGCAACGACTTTGAAAGGATTACGTGCAAGCTCCAACTGCACCCACTGTGTTATCAGCTTTTGCAGACGCTGCGATTCAAGGTCCAGGCAGTGCATCCCGACTAGCAGCCGTACTGACTCGGGCACAGCATTTATTGCAGCTGCCGATGCGCTTGCGATTTTTTCGTCAAGCGCCTCTCGCCCCAGTGCGTGCAAGGCTGCACTATCATTTATCTCGCCCCAAAGTACATAAAGGGCGTCGTGAAGAATACTGCCTCGATCAGCAGCGCTAAGCCCGGCGCGATAATCGCCCAGCGGCTCCAGTAACAGCCTTTTACTGGCAAAGGCGCGAAACGGACAGTTGGCCTGCTGTTGCAATATGCCGCTGCCACCGCGGATATGAGACATTTCCGATTTTGAAACCATCGGCGCCTGAGCATTCAGGTTTTGCTCAAGGCTGCTTGCTGACGCCTGCGCTAACCATTGTTCAGGAATCAGCACAGTAGCTTCGATATGTTCCAACGGAAAGGCCCCCAATAGCGGACTGGGAACTTCTGGAGCACCGTCCAGTTGACGGGAGTATGACGCGATAAAACGACCGCAAGCCGCGCGATATTGGTCGGTCAAGGTCGAGGCGTAATTCCACTCACGCTCACTGCTGCTGTGTGGCATATCATGTTTACGCTGCAAAGCCATCGGTATAAATGGGTTCGGCCTGGCGGGGGCTGGCCAGCGATTACCCTGGAGGCCGCAAAACCAGATACTGTCGAATGGCAACCCAGCAGCTTCCAGGGGACCCAGCACCTGTATTCCACTATCGGCCGTTTGCGGCTGGGAGATTCGATTCTGACAACAGCGCTTCAGCATTCCAAGAGCAGCATGAAAATTGACCCTTCCCGCCAGCGAGTCCAGTCCGGAAAATTCCTGCAGCGCTTTGTACCAGGCTTCAACTTGCTGGAATTCCAATGAATCCAGAGGCCCCTCTCCCGGCCAGGCCCACAGCCCAAGGACGTCACAAATACTCTTTACCCAATCAGACGGCCGCTGAGTGAGGCGCTGTAAACGCAGTTCACTGCAGCTGGCCAGCCGTTCACCCATTGCCAGGCCCTGCTCGCCGCCCACCTTGACACTGCGTGACAGAAAACGCAGGCGACCCAAGTTCAGCTGTTCTTCGCCGTCATCAAACAACTGATGTAACAGGCGAACGACTCGGTCAGAGTCCGCTTCATTGCAATCGGTAAATCTCGAATTCACCAGTCCCAATAAATCTGTCATGGGCAAGGTTTCACCGCAAACACTCAATATTCGCAGTGCATCCCGTATGACCGGCGCTCGGTCAAGTGTGATGCCAGTTGAGAAATTAACTGGCAGAGAGTTGTACTTGTCACCCAGGCTGTCGAATTCACGCCGCAGTAGCAATTCCAATGGAGCGCGATCTCCATTCATATCTGCCAGCAAGATGCCCAAACTACAGTCGGGATCATCCTGGTACTCTTGCGCTGCCCAGCGCGCTATCGCACTTAATTCCTGCTGCCGGTCAGCATAACTGCGAGCCTGAATCGTGGCCTTTCCTGCTGCGCTGGCAAGCTCCTGAACCGCGGATGCCAGATGATTGATGCAGCTGCGCTGTAAGGGAGGGAGGTCATCAAAGTCAACCAGCACGACTTTAGGAAGGTCTGCGCCGGGCGCTACCAGCAGCAATTGCTGCCAGCGGTCTTCCGCCGTGACGCAACCCAGCTGGGTAATTTTGCGCTCAAAGCTACTGAGCCAGCGTGCAAAGGTACTGCAGTTAGCATCCAGAGTGAATTCGCTTTTTACGGCGGTGGCCTGCATATCCACCCTGGCGCGTAACAAATTGCCTCTGGCTTGTTTTGCCAGGTCTTCTGCTGAAGATGTCTGCAGCAGCCTGTAATCGCCATTTTGTTGTCGGTCCGCCGCAATGACTTTTGACCAAAGCTCTTTTTCCTGCAGTAACGATAGAGAGGTTTTAGGCTCGATATCGCCAGACACTATCGCGCTCTGCCAGCAAGCCTGCAGCCAATGGTCCAGAGCTTTGACCGCAACGGGCTGCCAGACTGACTTGCCCGCAGCGATTTGCAGGCGATCCCATTCGGCTTTGATTCGACGCGCCAGACGCTGGTTCGGCGTAAGTAACAAATACCCGCTCTCTAGCCACGGCCGCAGGCGCGTAAGGTCAAAGTGTTTGGAGGAACTGCTGGAAGAGCTATCTGTGGGCACTGTTAAAAGCCTCCTGCTGCGCCAGGGCCGGCGCCTACCCAAATCCGGTGTGCTGCTATAGAATAGCGCGCCCTTCCCTTCTGGGGTCAGGCGTCAACGTCGAGATTTACTGTATCAGGTAACAAGCATGAGCAACAACGAAGTACACAATATCAATGTCGATTCCCAGGGAGTTTTAGTGACCCCCGAGCAACTTTGGGAAGCCCTGCCCATGTCTGACGTCGTAAGCCAAACGGTCGCAGACAGCAGAGAGGTACTTGCGAACATATTGGACCGTAAAGACCACCGTCTGTTCGTGGTGGTCGGTCCTTGCTCCATTCACGATACCGACGCAGCCATGGATTATGCTCGCCGCCTGAAAGCACTGGCAGATGAACTGGATGACACTCTTTACATTGTGATGCGAGTCTACTTCGAGAAGCCTCGCACCACCGTGGGATGGAAAGGCCTGATTAACGATCCCCACCTGGATGATTCTTTCAAAATTGAGGAGGGTCTGCATATAGGTCGCAAGCTGCTCCTTGATATTCTTGAGCTCGGCTTACCTACATCCACTGAAGCCCTGGATCCAATTTCTCCCCAGTATCTGCAGGATCTGATCAGTTGGTCCGCGATCGGCGCTCGCACCACCGAGTCGCAAACTCACCGTGAGATGGCCAGCGGCCTTTCGTCTGCTGTGGGCTTTAAAAACGGCACCGATGGCGGGCTAACCGTCGCCACTAATGCCCTGAACTCAGTCTCCAAACCACACCGGTTCCTGGGTATTAATCGCCAGGGCCAGGTCTCTGTTTTTACCACCAAGGGCAATAGTTACGGACATATTGTGTTGCGCGGAGGCAGTGCAGGACCTAACTACGATTCGGTGCACATTCGTCTGTGCGAGGAAGCCCTGGAAAAAGCCGAGCTCGCCAGCAATATCATGGTCGACTGCTCTCACGCCAACTCCAGCAAAAAGCCCGAGTTACAACCGCTGGTTGTCGAAAACGTGGCCAACCAGCTGGTTGAGGGCAATAACTCAATAGTGGGCCTGATGATCGAGTCAAACATCAATGCCGGCAACCAATCGATCCCCGACAACCTTGGCGAGTTGCACTATGGCGTCTCGGTAACGGACGGCTGTATCGATTGGGAAACGACTGAAAGTTGCCTGCGAAAACTGCAGGACAAGGTAAAAGCAGCGTTAAAAAGTCGCCAGAAAGACGTGTAAGGGCGTGATGGCAGGCCTGCGCATTGCAGGGCCGCTTGCTCCGGTTATCCCCGCGCAGGCGGGGTTCAAGAAATTCGCTTAGTAGTACGCCTGCGACTTATCTGTGTGATCTGTCATATCGCGTACGCCGGCTAATTGTGGCAATTGCTCCAGCAGAGTCTTCTCTACCCCTCCCTTCAGGGTTTGGTCAACCGCAGAACAGCCCTGGCAACCTCCGCCAAAACGTAACACTGCAAAGTTGTCCTCGGTAATTTCAACCAGACTCACTTCGCCGCCATGAGCTGCTAGAGCCGGATTCACCTCGTTATAGAGCACGTAGTTAATCCGGTCCTCCATGGGGCTATTCTCGTCTACCCTCGGCATTTTGGCATTCGGAGCCTTGATTGTCAGTTGACCACCCATACGATCTTTCGAGTAATCCACCAGCGCGTCTTCGAGGAAAGGCAGCGAACGACCCTCAAACCAGGCGGTAAATTTTTCAAACTCGTGCACCTCGTCCTCGTCTACCACATCGCCTTCTCGACAATAGGCAATGCAGGTCTCCGCGCGCGGCGTTCCGGGTTGGTTGATAAACACTCTTACGCCCAGGGCGTCTTCCTGCTTGGTTAGTAGCTCAGCCAGATAATCCTGGGCAGATTCTGTGATTGTTACCATGTCTCGCTCAGTCCGAGTAATTCAGTCAGGTATTCTAAGAGAAATGGGGCGTTCAGGCGAGTTTTCAAGTCCGAATAGACCATCAATCTATATCAAAATATTTTGATATAGATTGATGGCTCTGCTAGGATGCGCTTCTTTTCAGTATGAGCAAACACCGCCCCATGAGTAAAACTTCCGAACAACACCTCATTCAATCACTACAGCAGCGCATTCTGGTAATTGATGGCGCCATGGGCACTATGATTCAGGAAGAAGGTCTGGAAGAAGCCGATTATCGCGGAGAACGCCTTGCCAGCCATTCGTTGGACGTGAAGGGAAATAACGATCTACTTTGCCTCACGCGTCCAGATATTATCGAAAAAATCCACCTTGAGTACCTTGAAGCGGGAGCAGACCTAATTGAAACCAATAGCTTCAACGCAACTTCTATCGGTCAGGATGATTATCAGCTGGGGCATCTGGCTTACGAGCTAAACCTCGCTTCGGCTAAAGTCGCGCGCAAAGCTGCGGACGCGGTGACGGCGCGGACACCAGAAAAGCCCCGATTTGTTGCCGGCGTGCTTGGCCCAACACCGAAAACTGCTTCAATCTCACCGGACGTTAACGATCCAGGCGCACGCAGCATCACCTTTGACCAACTCAGTGAGGTATACCTCGAGGCGACCCTGGCATTGATAGAGGGCAATGTAGATTTACTGCTTATCGAGACGGTTTTTGACGCACTAAATGCAAAGGCGGCGATTTTTGCGGTAAAGGAAGCGTTCGATAAAACGGGCATTGAGCTTCCCATCATGATTTCGGTCACTTTTCCGGATATCAGTGGTCGCGTGCTTTCAGGACAGAATCCGGAAGCATTTTATAATGCTATCGCTCACGCTAACCCGCTGATCGTAGGCAGCAACTGCGGGCGCCGGTACAGCGAAATCCGCCCGTTCCTGGAAGAACTATCGAATGTCAGCGATTGCTACTTCAGCGCGCACCTCAATGCCGGCCTCCCCAATGCTTTTGGCGAGTTCGACGAAACTCCTGAAATCATGCACGACGACTTTCGCGAATTTGCTCAACGTGGCTTTCTTAACCTTGCAGGTGGCTGCTGTGGCACAACTCCGGCGCATATCCGCGCTATTGCAGACGCTGTAGCAGACGTCGAACCAAGAAAACTCCCTGATATCGCTCCAGCATGCCGTCTGAGTGGTCTCGAACCTTTCAACATTAGCGCTGACAGCCTGTTCGTCAACATAGGTGAGCGCTGTAACGTAACCGGCTCGGCGAAATTCAAGCGGTTAATCCTGGACGACGATTATGAAGCCGCACTGGAAGTCGCGCGGATTCAAGTCGAAGATGGCGCACAAATTATCGATGTCAACATGGATGAAGGCATGTTGGACGCCGAAAAAGCCATGGTTACATTTGCAAATTTGATCGCCTCAGAGCCGGATATATCCCGGGTCCCCATCATGGTTGACTCCTCAAAGTGGAGCGCTATTGAAGCTGGATTAAAGTGTATCCCCGGCAAACCCGTGGTCAACTCGATAAGCCTTAAAGCCGGAGAAGAAGAATTTATCGAACAAGCTCGACTGTGCCTGCGCTATGGTGCTGCGGTAGTGGTGATGGCTTTCGACGAAGATGGCCAGGCCGATAATCTAGAGCGCCGCAAGCAAATCTGTAAGCGCTCTTATGATCTGCTAGTCGATAAAATTGGCTTTAACCCCAGAGACATTATTTTTGATCCCAATATTTTTGCGGTCGCCACCGGTATTGAGGAACACAACAATTATGCCGTGGATTTCATCGAGGGTACCCGCTACGTCAAGCAAGCACTCCCTGGTGCACTGGTTTCCGGTGGCGTCTCCAACGTTTCGTTCTCGTTCCGCGGCAACAATGCGGTACGCGAAGCTATTCACTCGGTATTTCTCTATCACGCAATCAAGGCCGGAATGGATATGGGCATCGTCAATGCCGGCCAGTTGGCTGTGTATGACGACCTACCTGACGACCTGCGCGATGCCGTTGAAGATGTGGTGCTCAACCGACGTGAAGATGGTACGGAAAGACTACTAGACGTCGCTGAGCAGTACCGGGAAACCGGCGGAGCAGAAGGCCGCAAAGAAGATCTCTCCTGGCGCGAGCAAAACGTTTCCAAACGAGTTGAACACGCCCTGGTCAAAGGTATTAACACTTACGTCGTTGAAGATGCGGAGGAAGCGCGACTCCAGTTTGATCGCCCCATACAAGTCATCGAAGGGCCACTGATGGATGGCATGAACGTGGTCGGCGATCTGTTTGGCGAAGGAAAAATGTTTTTGCCGCAAGTGGTAAAAAGCGCGCGAGTAATGAAACAGGCTGTGGCTCACTTGCAACCCTTCATCGAAGAAGAAAAATCCGGAGGGTCTACCAGCAACGGTAAAATCCTGATGGCCACGGTAAAAGGCGATGTGCATGACATCGGCAAAAACATTGTTGGTGTTGTGCTGCAGTGTAACAACTTCGAGGTCATCGACCTGGGCGTCATGGTAGCCTGCGAGGAAATTCTGCGCGTGGCCAAAGAAGAGCAAGTCGATATTATCGGGCTTTCCGGCTTAATCACGCCATCCCTGGACGAAATGGTTCACGTGGCGTCTGAAATGCAGCGACTGGACTTTCACGTTCCACTGCTAATAGGCGGCGCAACTACATCTAACGCGCATACCGCTGTGAAAATTGAGCCACAGTATAACAATGACATTGTCGCCTACGTGCCCGATGCTTCACGCAGTGTATCGGTGGCAACGCAATTAATGAATGAGACTAAAAACAGGTTCATTACAGAGCGTCGAGAACAGTACAAGACCGTACGTGAGCGCATCGCCAATCGGGAGCCAAAGGCAAAGCGACTCAGCTATGCCGAGGCAGTTTCTCGCGCACCGCAACTGGAGTGGGACAATTACCAGCCTCCTCGCCCCTCCTTTGTAGGCACCCGGGTGTTTGACGAATTCCCCTTGCAGGGCCTGATCGACACGATTGACTGGACACCTTTCTTCATTACCTGGGAATTGGCTGGCAAGTTTCCCGCGATTCTCGAAGACTCCATTGTCGGTGAGCAGGCAACAGAACTCTTCCGCGATGCGCAGGCCATGCTGAAGCGAATCGTCGACGAGGATCTACTGACGGCTAAAGGGGTCATCGGATTTTGGCCTGCCGCCCGCAAAGGCAGTGACGACGTGCAACTGTTTAGTGATGAATCTCGCGGCGAGACCCTCGCCACCCTGCACCATCTGCGCCAACAAACAGACAAACCAGGCGGCAAACCCAACCTGAGTCTGGCAGACTATGTTGCACCCGAGGGCAGTGGTATCGAAGACTATGTCGGTGGGTTCTGTGTTACTACCGGCCATGGGGTCGATGAACTCGCGGCCCAGTTCGAGGCTGATCATGATGATTACAGCAGCATTATGCTAAAGGCACTGGCCGATCGGCTGGCAGAGTCGTTTGCCGAGCACATGCACAGGATGGTGCGCAAAGAGCTATGGGGTTACGCTCCACAAGAGTCGCTGGATAACGCCGAACTGATTCGTGAGCGCTATCAGGGCATTCGCCCTGCCCCCGGTTACCCAGCATGTCCCGATCATACCGAGAAGGCGACACTGTTCAAGTTGCTGGACGCAACCAAAAACGCCGACGTGACATTATCAGACAGCTACGCGATGAGTCCCGCCTCCTCAGTAAGTGGCTTCTACTACGCGCATCCGGAGGCAAAATATTTTGCCGTCGGTAAAATCGGCAAAGACCAGGTTGAGGACATCGCCACTCGAAAAAATGAGTCGTGTGCTACCATCGAGCGCTGGCTGCGCCCCAACCTGAACTACTGATAAGAGAGTTTCTACAATGAGCGAACAGGACAAAAACGCCGACAGCAAGTCCTTAAATCCGTTTCAGGTAATCTCCAGCGTGTTCGCTGCCGGCCTCGGCGTTCAAAGTAGCAAAAACAGAGAGCGAGACTTCAATCAGGGGCGTGCAGGCGTGTTTGTTGCAGCCGGGGTGATTTTTACCCTGGGCTTTATCGCGGTGATGGTGGTGATCGTACAGTTGGTGATAAAAGGAGCGGGTCACTAAATTAGCGCCGCTCCTTTGGATGTCAGGATGGCATTCCTGAAAGCCACAGGTACATGGTCAGAACGACCAGTGAAATTACCGCTGTGGCGGCTATCGCGTCTGCTGAGCCGTCGCCATCTTCTTGGTTGTTGATATCTTCAGTCATTCTAGGGTTCCTGTAGTGGGTCTTGGGCGGTCGCCATTATAGCAGCTCGTCAAAGAATCCCAAGCACAGACTTGCTCCTGATATATTGTTCTAACCTTATGAAAATTATAACTATTTGACTGGATGCATTTTCTGGTAAAGTGCCGCCTGCTAAAACTGCGCCACACCCTGCCACAGAAACACAGGAACCGTAGATGTACGTTTACGACGAGTACGACCAGAAAATTGTTGATGAGCGTGTCTCCCAATACCGGGACCAGACACTGCGTTATCTGGATGGAAAGTTAAGCGAAGAGCAGTTTCTCCCTCTGCGCCTGCAAAATGGTCTTTACGTCCAACGCCTGGCACCGATGTTACGGGTCGCAGTCCCCTATGGACTCCTCAATAGCCATCAGCTTCGCAAGGTGGCTCAGCTGTCGCGCGACTATGATAAGGGCTACGTTCACATCAGCACGCGGCAGAACATCCAGTTCAACTGGCCGGCGCTGGCAGAAGTGCCTGACATGCTGGCGGAACTGGCAACCGTGCAGATGCACGCTATACAAACCTCGGGCAATTGTATCCGCAACACCACTACGGATCAGTACGCCGGTGTCGCCACCGATGAGCTTGAGGACCCCCGCCCCTGGTGTGAGATTATTCGCCAATGGTCTACCCTGCACCCCGAGTTTGCATTCTTGCCCCGCAAGTTCAAAATCGCCGTCTGCGGCAGCGACGAAGACCGTGCGGCTATTCATGCACACGATATTGGCATTGAGCTGGTGCGCAACAACGAGGAAGAGAGTGGCTTGCGTATACTGGTGGGCGGTGGCCTTGGTCGCACGCCCGTCATAGGCGTTGAAATATGCGACTTCCTAGAGCCCAGCCATCTACTCACCTACCTGGAAGCGATTTTGCGGGTTTACAACCAGCACGGACGTCGCGACAACAAATACAAAGCCCGCATCAAGATTCTCGTCAAAGCCATGGGTATCGCTGCATTCCGTGAGGCGGTAGAACAGGAGTGGAAAAGCCTGAAAGGTGGGGCAAGCACACTCACCCAGAATGAAATAGATCGCGCCAAATCTTTCTTCACTGAACCCGCTTACGCCAAGCTGGATGCTGCTGAGACAGCCGCCACGCTCAACTCACAATGCAAGATTGATCTGATTTTTGCTAACTGGGTCAAGCGCAACACGGTGGCACATCGGGTCAGCGGTTACCGAATTGTTAACATATCACTTAAAGCCACTGGCTACGCACCAGGTGATATCACCGACACACAGTTAGAATTAATCGCCGACCTCGCGGACAAGTACTCTTTTGGCGAGGTTCGCACTACGCATCAGCAAAACCTGGTACTGGCGGATGTGGAGCAAACCCAGCTCAAAGATTTGTGGCATTCCCTGCAAAAAGCCGGACTTGCCACGGCTAACATTGGCTATCTGACAGACATGATCTGCTGTCCTGGCGGAGATTACTGCTCTCTTGCCAACGCCAAATCTATTCCCGTTGCGGAGGCAATACAGTCGCGTTTCGACGACATGGACTATGTTTACGACCTTGGCCCTCTGGAACTAAACGTCAGTGGATGCATGAACGCCTGCGGGCATCACCATATTGGCCACATCGGTATTCTCGGGGTTGATAAAAAAGGCCAGGAGTTTTACCAGGTAAGCCTGGGGGGGCACCAGGGCAAAGATGCATCCATAGGCAAAATTCTCGGTCCCTCCTTCAAACAAGACGATATGCCTGAGGTGATCGACAAGCTTCTCACTACGTTTGTGGGCTTACGCCAGCAAGAAGAAACTTTTCTAGAGACTTATCGCCGGGTCGGCATCGGTCCCTTCAAGGAGCGTGTTTATGCCTAAGCTAATTAAGAACGGCAAGATTATTGAAGACCAAAGTCCGGAGGTATTGGATCTGGAGCAATGGCTACAGGCGAATGACAGGGCCACCCGCGCTGTGATGCTGGAGCCCGGCGAGACCCTCGCGCCGCTGCTGGAGCACATAGACGACATTCCACTGGTACTGGTCAACTTCCCGACCTTTATGGATGGCAGGGGGTTTTCCTACGGTAGAGAACTGCGCGAGCGCGGATACCGGGGCGAATTGCGAGCCGTTGGGCACTTTATGCGCGACCAGCTAACCTATCTTTCTCGCTGTGGCTTTGACGCCTTTCAATTTGAAGATGAGCAAGAGTTAGAAGAGGCACTGGCAAGTCTTGCCGATTTCAGCGAATACTATCAGGCATCTGTTGACCAGCCAGAACCCCTGTTTCGGCGTCGCGCCTGAACGGATTTCCTATCCATCAGTGGATTGTTACACTCTCCCTGTAATTGTTGCTCCCCTGCGGGCGATAATGCGGTAGTTGCAAGAATAGAACCTGGAGCCACTGGGTTGCCGTCGTTGCGGAGACAACGAAAGAAGATCAACCGGAGCCGCGCCTGAATGGATGTATCGATCACATTCTCTTTTTTCCTGATATTCACCGGGGCCGCTGTCTTTGCTTCCCTGGCGCTGGCCACCCGGCAGCCGCTGCTTATCGCCTACATCGCCCTGGGCGCATTTATCGGGCCCTATGGTCTTTCTCTGGTGACAGACACCAAGCTATTGGCTGACATCGGTCACATCGGCATCATCTTTCTGCTATTTTTGCTGGGACTGGACATGCAGCCCCAGGCGCTCTGGTCTACCTTACGAAAGTCTACGGTCGTTGCTCTGGCAAGTTCCGTGTTATTTCTCGCCATGGGCTTCGTCGTTGCCAAGCTGTCTGGCTTCTCCGACCTCGATGCGCTGATCGTCGGGACGGCAATGATGTTCTCCTCGACTATTATCGGCATCAAGCTACTGCCAACCACTGTGCTTCATCATCGTCATATAGGTGAATTGATGATTGGCATGCTATTGCTCCAGGACTTGCTGGCGATTCTGGTATTGGTAGTACTGTTTAGTGCTGCGGGAGAAGGCGATGGAATGGGCAGTGCACTCGCTCTCTCGATGCTCGGCTTGCCCTTGCTTGCTGGAAGTGCTCTGGTCATTGTTCGCTTTGTTCTGCTACCCTTAATCACGCGCTTCGACCGCTTTCATGAGTATATTTTCCTGCTGGCACTGGGATGGTGCCTGGGCATGGCAGAGGCCGCAAAGGCATTGGGACTGTCGGAAGAAATAGGAGCGTTCATTGCCGGTATCACCATCGCTACCAGCCCTATTTCCCAGTACATTGCCGTTAACCTGAAACCATTGCGCGATTTCTTCCTGATCTTATTTTTCTTCTCCGTGGGTGCGCGATTCGACCTGACAATGCTGCAATTGGTGTGGCTACCGGCAGTCGTTCTCGCGACTCTGGTACTGACCGTAAAACCTGCAGCTTACCGCTGGTTACTCAAGGGGGTGAGCGAAAAGCGAACCCTGGCATGGGATCTTGGTTTCAGGTTGGGGCAGGCATCGGAGTTCTCGCTATTGATTGCCTACGTTGCTACGAGTGCGGCACTCATCAGCGATAAAGCCTCGTTATTGATACAGGCAACGACGATCATAACGCTGGTCGCTTCTTCTTACATTGTCGTATTCAACTACCCTACTCCGATCGCCATTAGCGACCGTCTGCGGCGAGACTGAGCTAGAACGTTTCGCCGGGGCTAAGGGACTTAAAAAGGAGGTCGACCTTGCCAAGGCGCAACGTATCCCCATCAGTCAATACGCCCCGGTCGATTTTCTCACCATTGATACGTGTACCGTTAGTAGAGTTCAGGTCCTCCACATGCCAGGTATTTGACTGGAGATTCACCCTGGCGTGCACAGAAGAGATGGTGATATCGGAAACTTCAAGGTCGTTGGAGGTAGCGCGACCCAAGTCCCATGTGCTTTTACCAGCGGGCAGCGGCAGCAAAGTATTGCGCCCCGACTGACTGACAATCATGAACACCGCGGCATTTTTATCAGCGCCCACAGATTGTTGCCGCAGTTGATCCACTAACACACCGAGTAGCTTGCTGTTGGTTTGTTTGCTATCAACGGGGGTTTCGTCTTCCGACCAGCCAGGCGGTTTGGGGTAAGACATTCTTAGGCCCGTCACATTGGGATCGAATTGATCAACAACATAGTTCTCATCGATCGCAGCCAGTCGGCCGCCGACGATGGTACCCTGATCGGAAGCGCCCGAGTCCACGACCAAATAGTAGACCTGCCCAATATAAATAATATCGCCGCCGCCAATAATCTCTGGCTTTCTCAGTTGCTGCCCATTTAATGTTGTGCCATTTGTAGACCCGAGATCCTCTATCGTGAGGCGCCCGTCTCGGCGGGTGATCTTTGCATGCTGACGAGAGGCTTCACTGCAATCAACTACAATTTCGCATTCCGGACCCCGGCCCAAAGTAACAGAGCTGCTGATAAGTGGTATCGCTTCACTACTGCTCATGTTCTTAAGGACAAAATAATCTTTCATAGAGGCATTCCTTAACCGGGCTATTGCCGGTGGATACATCCTTAGCTTCGAGACAGTGACCCGGAGACCCTTAAGTCCTTGGGTCTCGCGTAATAACAAACCAAAAAAAACCGGCCTGATCGGCCGGCTTTCACTGGCTCCAGTCCGAATTATAGCTTACTTTCGAACTCAGGCAGTGCATCGAATAAATCCGCGACAAGTCCATAATCCGCAACCTGGAAAATGGGGGCGTCTTCATCCTTATTGATCGCGACAATAACCTTCGAATCCTTCATGCCGGCCAGGTGCTGGATCGCACCGGAGATCCCCACGGCAATATATAAGTCAGGAGCAACAATCTTGCCGGTCTGGCCGACCTGCATGTCGTTTGGCACAAAGCCTGCGTCAACAGCGGCGCGAGATGCACCGATTGCTGCACCCAGCTTGTCAGCAATACCGTCTAACAGCTTGAAGTTTTCGCCATTCTGCATACCGCGGCCACCGGAGATAACAATATCGGCGGAGGTAAGCTCGGGGCGATCTGATACAGCGACTTCTTCACCAACAAACGAAGAAATGCCGGCATCGTGCGCTGAGTCAACCGCTTCAACCGCAGCTGAACCACCTTCAGCTGGTGCTGCGTCAAAAGCAGTGATACGAACGGTGATCACTTTCTTGGCATCTGCGCTTTTAACGGTAGCGATAACATTGCCTGCGTATATCGGACGCTTAAAAGTGTCAGCTGATTCGACAGAAGTGATCTCGGAAATTTGCGCGACATCCAGCAAAGCGGCAACCCGAGGCATCGTGTTTTTGGCATCGGCTGTCGCCGGGGCAATAATGTTGTCGTAGCCAGCACCAACTTCTGCGATCAGCAGGCTAACATTCTCAGCCAACTGGTGCGCGTAGGCCGCATTGTCGGCAACCAGCACCTTACGGACGCCGGCGACAGAGGCTGCTGCCTGGGCTGCACCATCGCAACCTGCACCTGCGATCAGAATGTCGATGTCGGCGCCCATAGCCTGGGCTGCGGTCACCGCGTTAAGGGTGGCACTCTTCAGAGAGCCATTGTCATGTTCTGCAATTACCAGAGTACTCATGAGATCACCTTCGCCTCGTTCTTCAGTTTATCGATCAACTGATCTACATCTTCAACTTTGATACCCGCCTGACGCTCGGCTGGTGGCTCGACACCTACCTGGGTCAAGTGGGAAGTAACTTCAACACCCAGATCAGCGGGTGTGAAAACATCCAGCGGCTTCTTCTTTGCCTTCATGATATTGGGCAAGGAAGCATAGCGCGGTTCATTTAGTCTCAGGTCAGTGGTCACAATTGCTGGCAGGTTCAGAGACAGAGTTTGCAGACCCCCATCTACCTCACGGGTGACATTCATTTTGTCGCCATCGATCACTATTTCTGAAGCAAAAGTGCCCTGGGGCATGCCGGCTAGAGCGCCCAACATTTGTCCGGTCTGATTGTTGTCGCCGTCAATGGACTGCTTGCCAAGAATAACCAGCTGCGGCTCTTCTTTAACGACAACGCCCTTGAGCAATTTGGCAACAACCAGAGGCTCTACGGCGCCCTCGGTTTCTACCTGTATACCACGATCGGCACCCAGCGCCAGCGCAGTGCGAATCTGCTCCTGACAGGGCTTATCGCCAACGGAAACGGCAATAACTTCAGTCGCTATGCCTGCTTCTTTAAGGCGCACGGCCTCTTCAACTGCAATTTCACAAAAGGGGTTAATAGCCATCTTGACGTTATTAAGGTCAACATCACTACCATCGGCTTTGGCGCGCACTTTGACGTTGTAATCAACGACGCGCTTAACGGCAACAAGAACTTTCATGGAATCTCCATTAGTTCAGTAGGGGTGGGTTTACGGTGCCGGAGTGATCAATACATCCCCCCGGTACGTGCTAATTCGGCGAGCTATGGTGCCCACATTGTACCTCCGGGTCAATAGCCATTCGCGACATGAAAATGTTCCAAATGAGACAGACCAAGGATATCCATCATTCATCCCTGTGATGGCCTTTTATCCATCAAAATTATATACTTGCGACCTTTTTTGGAAGCACTGATGCAGGCCTTACCGGAGTGCAGTGCACACAAGTAAAAGTGCTATAGGGCACAGGCCCTGATGATAGCCCGTTACGAGAGAGGACACCGCTGTGGAACGCGAATCTATGGAATTTGATGTTGTGATCGTTGGCGCAGGCCCTGCGGGCCTGTCCGCTGCCTGTCGCGTCATGCAACTGGCTCAGGAAAAAGAGCAGGAAATCACGGTATGCGTGGTAGAAAAGGGCTCTGAGGTCGGAGCGCACACTCTGTCAGGCGCTGTTCTGGAACCACGCGCTCTGAACGAGCTATTCCCCAATTGGGAAGAGATGGGCGCTCCACTAAATACCAAAGTCAAAGGTGACAAGTTCTACTTTTATACCAGTGCTACCGGCGCCATTACTCTGCCGAATTTTCTTATTCCCAAGCCTACCCATAACGAAGGCAACTACATCGTCTCTATGGGCAACGTCTGCCGCTGGCTGGCAGAACAAGCTGAAGTGCTGGGCGTAGAGGTTTATCCTGGTTTTTCCGCCGCTGAGGTGCTGTTCAATGAAGATGGCAGCGTCAAGGGCATCGCTACAGGCGATATGGGGATCAGTGAGTCTGGAGAACACAAAGACAGTTACATGCCAGGCATGGAGCTACATGCAAAATACACCTTGTTTGCAGAAGGTTGTCGTGGCCACCTGGGCAAGCAACTAATACAGAAGTTCGCACTGGACGCAGGCAAAGATCCCCAACACTACGGACTCGGGATCAAGGAAATCTGGGAAATTGATCCCTCCAAGCACGATGAGGGTACCGTAGAACATGGTCTCGGTTGGCCCCTGTCAGAAAATAGCGCAACGGGCGGCGGCTTTTTGTACCACGCTGAAAACAACCAGGTGTATCTGGGGCTAATTACCGATCTCAACTACTCAAACCCGCACCTGAGCCCGTTTGAAGAATTCCAGCGCTGGAAACATCACCCTAGCGTGAGCAAGTTACTGGAGGGCGGCAGTCGCCTGACTTATGGTGCGCGCGCGATCACCAAAGGCGGGTACAACTCACTGCCCAAAATGCACTTCCCCGGTGGCCTGATTATTGGCTGCGACGCAGGCACGCTCAACTCAGTGAAAATCAAAGGCAACCATACGGCGATGAAAAGCGGCATGATTGCGGCAGAGTCGGTGGTAGACGCAATCCTCCAGGGCGAAGACCGCAAAGCCGACCTCGATAGCTTTGCCGAAAGCTTCGAGGCCTCCTGGGCCTATGAGGAGCTCTACACCACTCGCAACTTCTCCGGCTTCATGCATAAGTTTGGCTTTCTGATCGGCTCCGCCATGGTGTGGCTGGACCAAAACGTGTTTGGTGGCAAACTGCCCTTTACGCTCAATGATGACAAGCCCGACTACGCCACGATGAAACCCGCTGCAGAGTCAAAGAAAATTGACTATCCGAAGCCTGATAGCACTATCAGTTTTGACCGTTTGTCTTCGGTTTTCCTCTCTAACACCAACCATGAAGAAGACCAACCCTGTCACCTCACATTGATAGACCCCGAAGTTCCGATCAATGTAAACCTGCCCACGTGGGACGAGCCAGCACAGCGCTATTGCCCGGCAGGCGTTTACGAAATAGTTGAAGACGACGCAGGCAAGCGTTTTCAAATCAATGGCCAGAACTGCGTGCACTGCAAGACGTGCGATATTAAAGATCCTTCGCAGAATATTGTATGGGTAACACCTGAAGGTTTTGGTGGGCCCAACTACCCCAATATGTAGCGCTCCATGCTCCGGCGTTAAAACCAGGGGACTGCAATGATCTAAGGCGAGCTAAGGTTCGCCTTTTTTATTGAGCTACCGGGCTGACTCCAACGAGTCAAGAACCTAAGTGAGCTGGAAGGAAAATGCGCCGGCAGACACCAGTCCGTTGTCATCGGCACAGGCTGCCAGACGATACCAGGCGCCACGAGAAAACAGGGCAGTCAGACCATGCCAGAGCGTGACTGCTGCGACATTATCGACGGACGGGTCGACAAATAACTGATATTCGTCGCCAGGCGTAATCACTTTTCCGGTATTTAACGTTAACTGTAGATCGCCGTCGCCAATCTCTGCGTCGGTCACGATTAACGGATGCAGTTCTACCTGTATTCGCCACTTTTCGGCAGGCGTAACAAGATAGTATTCACCGTCTTCTTCTCGTCGCAAAATACTGGCAAACAAATTACGGAGGGACTCCCTGCGAATAGGCTCTCCGTCATGAAACCAGGTGCCGTCGCGAGCAATACGAATGTCTATATCCCCGGAAAATTCCGGCTGCCAGAGGTGCAAAGGAGGAAAGTCGAAATCGCGACTTCCCTCGACCTGCTGGCTGATAGCCTCTAAATCATCTGCCATCTCTGTGTCGCTCAGAGGCGCCCGGAGTCAGGCGCAGTCACCAATCATGCGGACATTAACAACGCCTTCCAGCGCTCGCATTTTATCCAGAACTTCATCTGAAGTATGGCCCACTACATCAATAAGGTTGTAGGCGATATCATTACGGCTTTTATTGAGCATATCGATGACGTTAATATTTTCATCCGCTAGGATGGACAGCACACTGCCAAGAATCTTGGGAACGTTTTCGTTTGTAACCGACAAACGACAACCGGAAACACGTTCCAAAGACAAGTTGGGGAAATTAACCGAATTGCGAATGTTGCCGTTTTCGAGAAAATCCTTGAGCTGATTCGCCGCCATGATGGCGCAATTATCCTCTGCCTCGTCGGTACTAGCGCCAATATGTGGCATCAGAATCACATTATCTCGACCAATAAGCGCCGGTGAGGGAAAGTCGGCGATGTATTTGCGCAATTTGTCACCATCAAGCGCCTGCACCAAAGCTTCCTCATCGACAATTTCCTGGCGGGCGAAGTTCAACAGACAGGTTCCCTCCCGCGTTGACGAGAGAAGCTCAGCGTTGATAAGCCCACGTGTGGAATCCAGTACAGGAAGATGCAGAGTAATGAAATCACAACGCCCAAACAGCGCTGACAGGGTGTCCGCCTTGCGCACCTGACTCGAAAGCCGCCACGCAGCTTCAACAGAAAGCGCTGGGTCGTAACCGACCACGTCCATTCCCATCGTCAGCGCCATTTCAGCAACCATTGAGCCAATAGCACCAAGACCGACAACGCCTAGCGTTTTACCCTCCAACTCACTGCCCTTGAACTGCTTCTTTTGCACTTCGAGAGTCTTGTTCATCTCGGTCTTATCAGCCATTGCAGACAAGGTATCAACGTACTGTATTCCCTCGACGATTCCGCGCGAGCCGAGCAGCAGACCCGCAGCCACCAACTCTTTTACTGCATTGGCGTTGGCGCCCGGTGAATTGAAGACCGGAATACCACGCTGGCTGCATTCGGCGACCGGAATGTTATTAACGCCAGCGCCCGCTCGGCCAATGGCTAATACCGAGTCGGCGATATCCTGTGCCTGCAGCTTATGACTACGCAACAAAATTGCATCCGGGTGGGAAAACTCGCTGGCGATCTCGTAGCTATCCCGCGGCAGTCGCTCCAGCCCCTTGAGTGAAATCTGGTTTAGTGTCAGTACCTGCTTGGCCATGTCTGTATAGTTTCCTTGATTACAATACGCTGATATCAGCAGAGTCTTGTAGACCTTGCCTGTATTCATTGTCGATCAGCTGGCCGTATTCGCCACCCACAATTTGTTCCAAACCAGCGCGATCAGACTCCGGCAAGCTCGCGAGCTCTCCCGGGCTAACCCTGGTCACTTCATAAACCAGCGCGTCGCCGTTGGCGCTAAGAACGTAATCAATAACTGAACTTCCCTCAGCGGGCGCCGCTAATTGAAACGCGCTCTGCAGTATGTCGGGTGGCACCATCGTGTTGCGACGATCCGCCGCCAATTCGACCTGCCACTGGTACCCCGCACTTGTGGCATAGGCTTCAACCTGCTCTCCAGCTCGCAAGCTGCTCGTCGCCTGCACCGCAGCTGCGTCGACCGCGGCCCTGGCACGCTCGTCAGTCAACTGCGCGACAATAACTCCCTGAACGTCCTCCAGCGGCATCACCTCTGCCGGATGATGCGCTCTAACACTCAGGACTACCCAGTGGTCCTGATCCAGCTCAATGACATCACTGTTGTGACCGGCATTGAGCACATCGTCAGAAAATGCAGCAGCGATGAGTTTGGCGTTTGCAAACAAACCGTCTTTCTGGTCTCTACTGATCTTCTCGGTTTGCCCTATTTGCAAGGAAAGTTCAGTGGCCGGATCAGCGAGGCTCTCTGCATTAAAAGCCAGATCTTTTAACGTCTCAACCATCCGCAACAGCTCAACTCGTGCCTCAGACATGGCCAACTGCTCTTCCAGGCCAGCGCGCAACTCTTCCAGCGGAGGCGCTTCGCCACTGCGGCGCTCGGTCAGTAAAATAATGTGCGTTCCGGCATCGGTCACCACCGGAGTTGATATCCCGTTTAAATCAAGCTCTGCGATGGCCTCTTCCATCTCTGCTGGGAAAGCATCGCCGCTGGTAAAACCCAAGTCACCTCCTGAAGAAGCCGAACCGACATCATCGGAAAGCTCCTGCGCGACGGCAGCAAACGCTTCACCTGCAGCAAGCCTGGACTGCGCGTCTGAGAGTCGCTCCTGGTAGGACGAATCACTTTCATCACCGCCCTGCTCAAAAAGGATGTGAGAAACGCGATTCTCTGTTTGGTACTGACTATTGGCAATTTCCTGCTCATAGGCATCAACAATCATCTGCTCTTCCACAGCTTCACGAAAGCTGTCGCTGCGCAGTTCAATATAATCCAGTTCAACAGCCTCTTCAGAGAGGAAACTGTCAGAGTTGTCAGCATAATACTGCTGGATCTGTGGGTCGCTGATAATCGCTTCGCTGGCATGAGCTTCCAGTGGAATTGTGATGTAACGCAGGTCGCGCTGCTCACCCACAATGCGCGCATTTAACTCAAGTTCGCCGGGAGTCGCAAATTCACTGCCAGCGAGTCCGCTGCGTACCTGACCCACCTTGATATCGTCAGTCAGCGTCGTCTTGAACAATAGAGGGGTAAAGCCTGCCTCTCCGAGCCTTGCACGATACAGCTCCGGGGAGAACTGACCATCCAGCTGAAATTGCTCCATACTGCCAATCAACGCACCGACCTGCGTGTCAGAAACAGTCAGACCCATATCGTTCGCGGACTGCACCAGCAACTTGCGCGAGATCAGCGTCTGCATTGCTTGCTGGGACAGTAACTGATCATCCAGCATTGCCGGATCCAGGTTTTCTCCCATCATTGAAATCAGCTGACGCTTTTGGTTGTTTACGGCCTGTTGTAGTTCCTGCGGGGTGATTTCTTCACCATTCACTTCGGCCACGGCACTGCCGCCGCCGCCCAACAGGATAGATTCGATACCAAAGCCGGCGAAAGCGACGACAATGATACCGACGATGATCTTGGCCAAGGTGCCCTGGCTATTTTTGCGTATGTCTTGGAGCATGGGTTGTTCTCTCGACTCTTAAAAAAAAAGCGCACCTGATAAGTGCGCCTTTCTATGCGTTCAAGGCCTCACCGTCGTGACATAGCAGTCAGTCGCAACGGATGAGGGATGCCTTAGGAGTTAACGGCGTCCTTGAGTGCTTTTCCGGCCTTGAAGCTAGGCACTTCAGACGCCTTGATTTCGATGGCGGCGCCAGTTTGTGGGTTGCGTCCTGTGCGGGCACTGCGGTGCTTCACAGAAAATGTACCAAAGCCAACCAGAGAAACCTGGTCGCCCTTCTTTAAGGCATCGGTCACGCTGTCGACGACTGCGTCCAGAGCACGGCCAGCATCGGCCTTGGACAGGTCCGCGGCAGCGGCGATTGCATCAATCAGTTCAGTTTTGTTCACAGTTATCCCCTTGGAATAGTGGTCAGCTTAATAAGTTATCTTTCGGCCCAGGGTGGGCTAACAGTTCATTTGTCTATTTTCATGCAAGATAGGCTGCAAGCCTTGTTGTAACAGCGTTTGAGCAACTCTGGCAGACCCAAGAACTGTATAACAGAGCGGGAATCCCGGTCAACAACGAACCCGTCTGTTAATGCGTATTTATGCGATTTTTTTCCTCTTCGGCCCCTTCCGGGCCTCCAGAGATGGAGCTTGCCATGTAGTCTTCGTCGCTCAGCGGCTCTGGCATAGATTCCAGGGCGATTGAAAGCACCTCGTCAATCCACTTAACGGGACGAATATTGAGGTGCTCCTTGATATTGTCCGGAATCTCTTTCAGGTCGCGTTCATTTTCCTTGGGAATGATGACTGTTTTAATCCCGCCACGGCGAGCAGCCAGCAATTTTTCCTTCAGCCCGCCAATAGGTAAAACCTCACCTCGCAACGTGATTTCGCCGGTCATCGCAACGTCTGCGCGCACTGGAATTTCAGTGAGCACGGAGACCAGCGCTGTGCACATGGCAACACCCGCACTTGGACCATCTTTAGGCGTAGCACCCTCGGGGACGTGGATGTGAACGTCGTGCTTCTCGTGATAGTTTGCTGGAATACCCAACATCTGCGAACGACTGCGAACAACGGTTGTAGCAGCCTGAATCGACTCCTGCATGACATCGCCCAGAGAGCCGGTTTTGACGTGGCGCCCCTTACCGGCGACCGCCACAGCCTCAATCGTTAGCAGCTCACCACCCACCGATGTCCAAGCAAGCCCGGTGACTTGGCCAATCTTGTTTTCTTCCTCAGCTATGCCGTAGTTATGCTTACGAACCCCCAGCAGTTCACTGAGCATCTCTGCATTGACCGAGCTGCCGCCCTCTCTCTCCTCAAGCGTAATCGCTTTTACCATCTTGCGACAAACCTTGGCTACTTCACGTTCCAGAGCACGCACACCGGCCTCCCGCGTGTAATAGCGAATAATGTCAGTGACTGCGTCTTCTGCAATGAACAGTTCGTCCTTCTTCAGGCCGTTGAGCTTAATTTGCTTGGGAATCAGGTAGCGCTCGGCAATATTGAGCTTTTCGTCTTCGGTATAACCCGGGATCCGAATCACTTCCATTCTGTCGAGCAGCGGTCCCGGTATATTCATGGTATTAGAGGTACACACAAACATCACGTCGGAGAGGTCGTAGTCCACCTCCAGGTAATGATCGTTAAACGCGTGATTTTGCTCAGGGTCCAGCACCTCAAGCATCGCCGAAGCTGGATCACCGCGATGGTCCATACCCATTTTGTCGATTTCATCCAACAAAAATAGAGGGTTTTTGACCCCCGCTTTGGACATTTTCTGCAACAACTTGCCTGGCATAGAACCGATATAGGTGCGGCGATGACCGCGAATTTCAGCCTCGTCTCGCACGCCACCCAAAGCCATGCGCACAAACTTGCGATTAGTCGACCGGGCAATCGATTCACCTAGCGATGTCTTGCCTACACCAGGAGGGCCTACCAGGCACAGAACCGGCCCCTTCACTTTGCGCACCCTCTTCTGCACCGCAAGGTATTCGACGATGCGGTCTTTGACCTCATCCAGGCCATAGTGATCTTCATCAAGAATACGAGTGGCGCGTTTAAGATCATGCTTGACCTTGCTGCGCTTGGTCCAGGGTACGCTAACCATCCAATCAATGTAGCTGCGAACGACCGAAGCCTCTGCGGACATCGGTGACATCATTTTTAACTTGCCCAACTCTGCCTCAGCCTTTTCTTTGGCTTCGGAAGGCATCTTGGCGTCTTCAATGCGCGTTTGCAGTTCATCGAGCTCATTGGGAGCCTCGTCCATTTCGCCCAGCTCTCGCTGAATAGCCTTCATTTGCTCATTGAGGTAGTACTCGCGCTGGCTTTTCTCCATCTGTTTTTTGACGCGACCACGGATGCGCTTTTCCACCTGAAAAAGGTCGATTTCCGCCTCCATCAATCCCATCAGGTGCTCTAGACGGCTGCGAATACTGGAAATTTCAAGGATGCGCTGCTTTTCTTCCAGGTCTACGCTCATGTGTGCTGCAATGGTGTCAGCCAAACGACCTGGTTCGTCAATGCCGGTCAGAGAGGTAAGTACT
This sequence comes from Candidatus Seongchinamella marina, assembly GCF_026262685.1. Taxonomy (NCBI): domain Bacteria; kingdom Pseudomonadati; phylum Pseudomonadota; class Gammaproteobacteria; order Cellvibrionales; family Halieaceae; genus Seongchinamella; species Candidatus Seongchinamella marina. Next base: position 209,398 of record NZ_SHNP01000002.1, on the reverse strand, counting down.
TCCGCCGGCACTTTTTTGCTCAGGTTGACGTATTTCTCAAACTGGCTGTTGGTAGAGCGAAGCAAGCCCTCAACCTCACCTTCGGGAATATCATCACTGACAATCTCGCGCACGCTGGCTACGGCAAATTCACCCTCGTCATCTACTGCATCGACCGCAGCGCGAAAACCGCCTTCAACCAGTACTTTAATCGTGCCATCTGGCAGCTTAAGTAGCTGCAAAATATTAGAAACAGTTCCTACCTGATAGATGTCATCTGCACCCGGGTCATCATCAGACGCATTGCGCTGAGCCGCCAGTAGCACCTGCTTATCGTTAGCCATGGCATCCTCTAATGCCTCGATAGACTTTTCCCTCCCCACGAACAGGGGCAGCACCATGTGTGGATAGACAACCACATCGCGTAATGGCAGCAGAGGAAGCTCAATAACAGAGGATGAACCCATAATAATCTCCGGGTTGGGCGGAAAAACAATCGTTGTATATCAGTAATGGGGTTTGTTACCCGAAATACAACCGCCAGGGGCTCGCCCTGGCAGATAAACCTGCGCCCACCAGAAGTGGACGCGGACTAACTATTCTTCAGTGGAGGCGGTGCGAACCGCAGGTTCACTGCTCTGATAAACCAGCAAGGGTTCAGAATCGCCCCGAATGACTGACTCATCGATAACCACTTTACTCACATCATCCCGCGAGGGAATATTGTACATGGAGTCCAGCAATATGCCCTCGAGAATAGATCGCAAACCGCGAGCACCGGTTTTTCGTTCCATGGCTTTTTCAGCCACAGCGTGCAGACCGTCTTCCCTGAAGTCGACTTCCACTCCTTCCATCTCAAACAACTTGCTGTATTGCTTGGTCAGCGAATTTTTAGGCTCTGTAAGAATCTGTACCAGCGCTTCTGCGTCCAGCTCTTCAAGCGTCGCAATGACGGGCAGACGCCCGACAAACTCTGGGATCAGACCATACTGCACCAAATCCTCTGGCTCGAGTTCGAACAGAAGCTCGCCTATGTTGCTGGTCTCGTCCTTGCTCTTGACCTCGGCACCAAAGCCAATGCCGCCTTTTTCTGAGCGGTTGCGAATCACCTTGTCCAAGCCGGCAAATGCACCGCCGCAGATAAACAGGATATTGGATGTATCAACTTGCAGGAACTCCTGCTGGGGGTGCTTTCGCCCGCCTTGAGGAGGCACAGAGGCCACGGTACCTTCAATAAGCTTCAACAGTGCTTGTTGAACTCCCTCTCCTGAAACATCTCGAGTGATGGAGGGGTTGTCTGACTTGCGAGATATCTTGTCAATTTCGTCGATGTAAACGATGCCCACCTGAGCCTTCTCTACATCGTAGTCGCACTTCTGCAACAGTTTTTGAATGATATTTTCCACGTCCTCGCCCACATACCCAGCCTCAGTGAGGGTGGTGGCGTCAGCGATCGTAAATGGCACATCCAGCAGACGGGCGAGCGTTTCGGCCAGCAGCGTTTTACCGGACCCGGTCGGGCCGACCAGCAGGATGTTACTTTTGCCCAATTCCACCTCTTCCCCGCGGGTCTGGCTTTGGGCGTGACGCAGGCGTTTGTAGTGGTTATACACCGCCACTGACAATACCTTTTTGGCTCTTTTCTGACCGATCACATACTCATCGAGTATGCCGTTGATTTCCTGAGGTACCGGGAGGTGGTCCTGAGGGGTGTCGCCCGCGCTCTCCTGCACCTCTTCGCGAATAATGTCATTACACAAGTCGACACATTCATCGCAAATAAACACCGAGGGACCAGCGATCAGTTTGCGCACTTCATGCTGGCTTTTGCCACAGAAGGAGCAGTACAACAGCTTACCGCCGTCATCGCCGGAATTGGTGGTTTCGTCACTCATTAAGCCGCCTTACGCAAAATTAGCTGAATTGGCATCATCGTAGACCCTAAGATGATGTTTTTTCCGGTGTTTTGCAAGTCCCAGAGGAAGCGAAAAGCAGGATTAGTCAGGCTATTGCCCGGCACCGCCCCTGCTTGTCACAACTTCGTCCACCAAACCATAAGCCGTGCTCTCCTCGGCATTCATGAAACGATCGCGCTCAGTGTCCCGCTCGATGACTTCGAGGGGCTGTCCGGTATGCTCAGCCATTAACTGGTTAAGCTTCTCGCGAATGATCAGAATTTCCTTGGCTTGAATTTCGATATCAGTAGCCTGGCCCTGCGCCCCACCCGAGGGTTGGTGAATCATGGTGCGCGCATTGGGTAAACAATAACGCTTACCCTTGGCGCCGCCACACAGCAGGAATGCACCCATAGACGCAGCCTGACCAAGACACATAGTGCTCACGTCCGGCTTGATAAACTGCATTGTGTCGTAGATAGACAAACCAGCAGTGACACTGCCGCCGGGTGAATTGATATACAGATGGATATCCTTGTCAGGATTCTCCGACTCAAGAAACAGTAGCTGGGCCACGATCAGGTTGGCCATATGATCTTCAACCTGGCCTACAACGAAGATCACGCGCTCTTTCAGCAGTCGAGAGTAGATATCGTAGGAACGCTCCCCTCGAGAGGTTTGCTCCACGACCATAGGCACAAGGCCGAGGTTGTCAATGGTTTGAGAATTGCGCCCGTCTGGCTGATATGGCATAGCGTACAGTCCCTAAATAATGATTATGCGTTTATTGGCGACGCGCAGTGCGCCGCCATCGGGAGTGGTACTATCAGGCCTCTTCCTGACCTGCAGGGGCGATTGCCTCCTGATAACTGCACTCCTTCTCCGCTATCTTGGCACTCTCGAGGAGTTTTTCAACCACCTGGTCCTCAAGAACCTTAGATTCTACGGACGCAAGCTGGTCTTGGTTGGAGTAGTACCAGGCAACGACCTCTTCCGGCTCCTGATAGGTAGAAGCCATTTCCTCAATGGTGGAGCGTACTTTGTCGCCGTCCGCTTGCAGTTCGAACTTGCCAATCAACTCAGCAAGAACTAATCCCAGCTTGACCCGCTTCTGAGCGTTTTCGGTAAACATGTCATCAGGCAGCAGCGATTTAAGGTCCATGTCTTGACCGCCGGCGCCACCAAATTGCTGGAACATCTGGTTGCGCAGAGCATCCACTTCCTGAGCGATGAGCGCGCGAGGAATTTCTACACCTTCATGAGCATCTACTACGGCATCCATGACCTGCTGTTTCACTTTGGCGTCGATCGCATTCTTTAACTCGCGAGTCATGTTCTCTGCAACTTCCTTACGAAACTGCTCTTCACCGCCCTCTTCAACGCCATACTGCGAGAACAGCTCTTCATTCAGTTCTGCGGGTACCATCTCTTCAACGGCATTCACGGTCACTTTAAACTCGACCGCTGCGCCCTGCAGGTCCTCGCTTTGGTAGTCTTCCGGAAACGTCAGCGCGAGCGTTACTTCTTCGCCAGCTTTGGCACCAACAACACCGTCTTCGAAGCCAGGAATCATGCGCCCTGAACCCAATTCAAGCTCGGAACCCTCAGCGCTTCCACCTTCAAACGCTTCACCCTCTCGAGTGCCGGCAAAATCAATATTAACCTTGTCGCCATCAATCGCAGCACGTTCTACAGCATTCCAGTTGCCCTGCTGCTTGCGGAACACTTCGATAATGTTATCTACGTCTTCTTCAGTCACTTCAGCGACTGGTTTTTCAACATTGAACTCCACCATTTCAGTGACTTCAACGTCAGGAAATACCTCAAACGTCGCGACGTATTCCAGGTCTTTGCCGGCGTCCAGAGACTTGGGCTCGATGCTGGGTTGGCCAGCGGGACGGAGCTTTTCCTGAATGACTGCCTCTTGGAAAGACTGACTCATAACCTCGCCCAGAACTTCCTGACGTACGCCCGGGCCGAAGCGCTGGCGCATTATCTTCATGGGCACCTTGCCGGGACGGAAGCCGGGGATGCGAACATCCTTTGTTGCCTTTTTCAGTCGGTCGTCAACTGCACCATCAACTCGTGCAGCGGGTACGCCAACGGTCAAGCGACGCTCCAGTCCAGAAGTCGTCTCAATAGAAACCTGCATGGTATTTCCTCATCAATAACCGGGTGTGCAACACCCTCGGTGCTGCACTTTGCTTTTTGTCGGATCGATGGGACATCGAAACCGCTCAGAATATGGTGCGGAAGGAGAGACTCGAACTCTCACGCCTTGCGGCACTGGTACCTAAAACCAGCGCGTATACCAATTTCGCCACTCCCGCATGTATGTTCCCTCCTACCCAGTAGCTAGAATTAGCTGGAGCTTTTTACACCTAACCAATTGATTGTTTGGGAGTATATAAGCCCTGCAAGCCGTACTTGGAGGTTCCATAAGGGCGCAGATTCTGCCACAAAGGACAGCGTGGTTCAACTGCTCAACGACGAGGTAATGCCAATAATAAAACCAGAGGCTGCATGGGATCGGATGAGCACAGCTGAAAGGGCCTTCCGCGTGGCAAAAACGCTGCTTCTTCAGCCTCCAGACGCAGACTATCGAGTGTCATGCACCCCTCTATGAGCATGAGCAACTGATAACAGGGCGCAGCATCCAAAGCCATCGAGCCACCAGCAGAAATAGTCACCCTCCGAACCTCAAAGTCAGCAAAGTCCACAATACGCTCAACGGTGATTCCGGTCTCTGACTGCAGCAACTGAAACGCTTTATCTTCCTGCGAAGTTAACCGCATTTGCCGCACGGCAGCGACGGTATCCCAGTGGCCTTGAGTGAGCACTTTTTGCGCAAAAGACAGAATCTGACGCTCATAAACCGGAGTTTGGAATTCAATGGTCCGCACGCCGTGCTGCAGGGAGTGAGGCATAAGCAATGGAACCACTACAACATCACCAACCTGCAGGGGACGCATATTGGTGAAATCATTCATGACCTGGCGACACAGCTGCTCTTGCTCTTCAAGCTCAGAAGGTGCGGCCTGCCCCTCAGGCAGCTCATCAATCTGCCGCCTCACCCGCTCATAGTCCTGAACAGCCGCAAGGTAATCGCGCCGAAAAGCCTCGTCACCGTCAGACTCGGCCAAACGATCGAGGTCGAAGCCATAACGAATACCTCCGATGCCATCAGGCCAGGCCTCCGGATCGATATGCGTCACTACATAGACTTCACGCTTCTCTTCATGCAGCTCAAAATATAAATCTCCAATCACTTCCTGAGGCACTGGATCCAGGATTTTCAGCAACACCAGCGGCTCAGCAGGAGGCCCTGCGAATGCACCCGGCGCTGCAGCCTGCACCCAAGGGATGGGGCAACTGTACTGACCATCGGTGAAACAACAGACGCCCCGCTCCTCCACACCGGTAAACCAGACCTCTTGACCCCAGGGCTTGGGAATACGCGCGGGTTCCAGGCCCAGTGCCCGCCCCGACTCAAAGACCGCAAACTGATTGAGAGTGGCCCACTCGCAAAATTGACTGCAAGCAGCGACCTCGGGCGGCGCTGGTGTTTTATCGGTGACAGAACACAGCAGCCTCTCACCGTTGCGGCAGTAGATCGCCTGCAATGGCAGGGCCGCGCTGTCTTCCAGCCACCACTGCTGCAACTCGAAATCGACTAGCAGGATGGCTTCGGCTGGCGCGTCTTCCAACCACCGACTAAGCACCGCAGCGGGTTCACCGGCGAGACGGGTCACCGTTAAGGTGGTTTGTGAGGAATTGGACAAGGGCCCCGCGCTCCTGTGATCTATAACTAGCCATAATTAAAATGACTATGGTTATTCCCAAATATGTTAAAAACGAGCCATTCTGCTGTGGAAAATTACCGGATTTGAGCGATACTAGATATGTGACTGCCTATGCCCTAGTTTAGTCGGGCGGTTACGGGAGCATATCCAATGCTTCTTTAAAGGAAGTAGTTCCTTTAAGTTTCACTCCTAATGGTCTTATTGGGTCCCTTTCGGGGCCCATTTTTTTATCTTTAAATACTACATAACAGAGACTTAAAGAGTATTTCAAGAAATTAACTTAAGAGTGCTACATGGTATGGGTTGGCCGATCAGACCCTAGCGAACCCGCCAGGTGATTTTCAATCTTAGCGTTGGCCGCCGCATCTTGCTCGCTGAACTGGACGCCAATACCTGCCGTACGATTTCCCTGCGCACCCCTTGGTGTCACCCAAACGACTTTGCCGGCAATGGGGACTTTCTCGGCCTCGTCCATCAAGGTCAGCAACATAAAGACTTCGTCGCCAAGCGCGTACGCTTTATTGGTAGGCACGAAAAGCCCGCCGTTTTCTAAAAATGGCATGTAGGCAGAGTACAGCACGGCTTTGTCTTTAATAGTCAGTGACAATATACCGTTGCGGCTGTTTTGCCTGGTGTCGTTCATAGCCCAACCTCCCCTGATTATGGCCCAATACTACCACCCGCGAGAGGCCGGCCCAACACGGATTGCAGCTTTTCCAATAAAACTTCTGTCAGCAACTGCCGGTTAGGGTTTGCCCCGCCCCGAACGGCCCGCTGAATTTTACCGACTTCATCTAAAAACTCGTATAAGCAACGCCCCGTCTGGCCATTGAGATTTTCTTTGTCCAGAGCCTTGATTGAGCCACGCGCCGTTCTCGCCATTTGCTCAAGCGCCTCGTCCATCGGCGCCTCTGCCAGCATAGTCGCTGCCTGGTTAGCACTAAGCTTGCCTGCTGCCAAACCACGACAAGCCGCCCTTATCGCAATCAGCTTTTCCCCGTCTGCACGCTGGTACATAGCCTCAGCCAGCATCGGCATTCCGTCAGCCAGGTCCAGCAAACGCGCACTCTCATCGCTGTCGCCAGTGGCCTGGTCCAACCAAGCCCTGCTGCTATCTAGACTCGGCGCTGGCACCTTGATGAGTTGACACCGTGAGCGAACAGTTGCAGGCAATCCGTGTAATTGGTCACACACCAATATCAGGAATGTTCCGGGGGAAGGCTCTTCTAATGACTTGAGCAAACCATTTGCCGCGTTAGTATTCATCGCATCCGCTGGAGCCAGAACGACAATCTTACGGTCACCAAAGCTTGCGGTTTTAGTGGTGAAAGTAACGACTTCCCTTACCTGATCAATTTTTATTGCCCGGCTTTTTTCCTCTGGCTGCAGCCAGCGAAAATCGCCATGACTTCCTGCAGCGCTCATTTCACAGGAATGACACTTGCCGCAATTCAACCCCCCATTGGGAGCGGTACAAAGCAGTAAGCGCGCCAGGGCGAGAGCAAGCCTGGATTTGCCACTGCCTGGCAGACCTGCAAGCACCAGAGCATGGGGCAGATTGCCGTCAGCCAACTGCTGATTAAAACGCGCCCACGTCGTTCCCTGCCAGGGCAAAGGGGCACTGATTGCAGGCAAGCCGCTAAGCTCCATCACCGGCGCCGCACCCCCCAGCAAGTTGCAAGTTCCGCACAGATTTCCTGCAACTGTTGTTCAACCTCTACCAGCTCTTTTGAGGCATCAACCACTCGGTAGCGCCCACTGCTTTCGCTGGCTAGTTGCAGGTAGGATGCACGAACACGTTCAAAAAAAGCAGTCTGCTCCAATTCGAAACGATCCAGTTCTCCCCGCTCCCGGGCTCGGGACATGCCTACCCCTACCGGCGCATCCAGCAGCAATGTGTAATCGGGGCGTAGTTCTCCCTGAACCAGTTGCTCCAGTTCACGAATCATAGCCACAGCCAAGCCTCTACCTCCACCCTGGTACGCGTAAGTAGCATCGGTAAAACGATCGCAAAGCACCCACCGTCCGTTGGCAAGAGCTGGTTCAACCACTTGCTCAAGGTGTTGTGCTCGCGCCGCAAAGATCAGCAACAATTCAGCACCGGAGGCCATGCTTTCTTGTCGCGGGCGCAGCAAAAGCTCGCGAATATCTTCGCCCAGCGCGGTGCCGCCAGGCTCCCGGGTAACCAGCAGGTCAATCCCCAGGTCTGTTAAATGCTGTTGCATGTAAGCCATGTTGGTTGACTTACCAACACCTTCACCGCCTTCAACGGTGATAAACAATCCACGTGATTCCATTGACTCCCTTATTGTTTTGCTGGACTGGAGCGATAGTCCTGTCTGCGTTGAAGCTGGTATTTACGCACGGCTGCCTGATGTTCAGCAAGGCTCTCACTAAAATAATGGCCACCATCGCCCTTGGCTACAAAATACAGACTTGCACCCTCGTTAGGGTGCAGTGCTGCATGTATAGCAGCCCTCCCCGGCAGCGCAATCGGGGTGGGGGGTAACCCCTTGTGGCGATAAGTGTTGTAAACGTTATTGTCATCCCTGAGATGCTCGCGCCGAAGGTTGCCATCAAAAGTATCTCCCAGCCCATAAATCACAGTCGGGTCGGTTTGTAAGCGCATGCCTTTACTCATTCGCCTCACAAAAACACCAGCGATTTCTTCCCGCTCGGCCGGTTGGCCGGTTTCTCGTTCGACAATACTGGCCATTATCAGTGCTTCATAGGCGTTTTTATAAGGAAGCTCTTGTTCCCTGCCCTGCCATTCTTCCTCGAGGATGACCGTCATGGCTGCGTGTGCCCGGGATAAAACATCCCAGTCAGAAGCACCTCGCTCGAATTGATAACTGTCAGGAAAAAATAAACCTTCGGCACTGGCGCGAGAGCGAGTCAGCGTCTTGATCTTCTCATCGTCAACGCCTGAGAGTTCATGTTCCAACTCAGCATTTTGCGCCAATATCTGCAGCGCTTTGACCACCGTAATGCCCTCTGGCAACGTCACTTGGTAACGAATTACCTTTCCTTGCTGCAATAGCCGCAACAAAGCCACAGGGGTTGTACCTGTTGGAACAAGGTACTCACCACGTTTGATTTGTTGATCAAGTCCAGTCCAGCGGCCGTAGCGACTCAACATCCAGCCGTTTTGGTAAATACCGTCTGCCTCCAGTTTGGCAACGACTGAACGCAGGGTTTGACCGGAGCCAATCTCCAGGTGATATCCCTCGGCGTCTATCTTGAGCGGCTGCTGCCACTGATGCTGCAAATATTTCGCTGTGGATGCGAAAAGTACAACCACTACTACTATCGTGAGGACTGCCATGACCCTCTTCAGCATGCCATGGCGTCCACGTAACGTTGGTGCAAGGCCTCACACATCGAAAAATTCGTCCACGATCTATCCCCAAGACTCGCTACGGCCTGCAGGCCGCGAATACTGTTGCAGCAAATAACCGCATCAGCTTCTAATAATTGCTCGGGGCTGATGTGCGCCTGCTCTACAGCAACCCCCAGCGCGGGTGCAAGTTGTTCAAGCACGAGTCGCCTGCGTGTTCCGGCAATGCCGCAGGTTTCCAAAGAGGGGGTGAGGAGGCGACCAGATTCAAGCAAAAACAGATTCCCTGCAGACAGCGAACAAACGTTGCCCTGCTGATCGAGCACAACAGCATCGTCCCAGTGAGAATCCCGGGCCTGATTTGCCACCAGTACTTGCTCCAGCCGATTCAGGTGTTTGATTCCCGCTAAATGAGGCTGACTTGACCAACGCAGGTCTGCCCAACCCAGATGCAGTGGTGCTGCCTGTTGGCTTCTATCCGCCGCCAATCCGGCAGCTGTAATGACTATACGTGGCATCGCTTCAAGAGGCGCTGCGTAGCCCCTGGGAGCACTACCGCGCGTGAGCGTGAGGCGCATGGCAGCCCAATCCAGGTCACTAAGCCTGGCAGCGCTGTGACTCAATTGAGCCTTGGCCGCGTCAATACAATCGGGAAAGGAGAGCAGGTCAACTCCCGCCGCCAGACGTTCCATATGAAGAGGCAGGAAAAGCGGCACGCCCTGGCGCACCAGCAAGGTTTCGAAAAGGCCGTCACCGAAGTCCAGGCCGCGATCGGGAAGCGGCAGCGCCTGAGCGGGTTCGCCATCTACCCAGATCAATGGACTTGAGCTCACCCCGCCACCATTTAGTCTAGTTTGCTAAATAACAAAGACCCATTAGTGCCGCCGAATCCAAAGGAATTGGAAAGTACACTATGAATCTCACGTTCCTGGGCGCTATGTGGCACGTAGTTCAGGTTGGCCCCTTCGTCCGGATGGTCAAGATTAATCGTTGGCGGGCAAACCTGATCCCGGATGGCCAGCACTGAAAATATCGCTTCAACTGCTCCAGCAGCGCCCAGCAGGTGCCCGATCATTGACTTTGTTGAACTGACGGCCACTTGGTCCGAAGCTGAACCGAGCACAGTTTCAACCGCTCTGCTTTCCGCCACGTCACCCGCAGGCGTCGATGTGCCGTGAGCATTGATGTAATTGATTTTGTCGACCGCAACACCGGCATCTCGAACCGCGTTGGCCATAGACGCGGCAGCGCCTCGACCGTCTTCCGGTGGCAATGTCATATGATAAGCGTCGCCACTCATGCCAAAGCCGGCCAGCTCTGCATATATCGTCGCGCCGCGCGCTTTCGCCGACTCATACTCTTCCAGCATGATCACTCCGGCGCCATCACCGAGGACAAAACCGTCTCGATCTTTATCCCAGGGTCGAGAGGCCGCCTGGGGATCGTCATTGCGCGTGGACAAAGCCCGGGCTGCGGCAAACCCACCCAGCCCTACAGGAGTCGTGGCCATCTCAGCACCACCGACCAGCATGGCATCGGCATCACCTAAAGCGATCATGCGCGCGCCCAGGCCGATGTTGTGAGTTCCTGTCGTACAAGCTGTAACGACGGCAATGTTTGGCCCCTGCAGATTGTATTTCACAGACAGGTTGCCCGAAATCATATTGATAATGGAGCCTGGAACAAAAAACGGAGAAATGCGACGGGGACCCGACTTATTAACTATTTCGGTGTTTTTTTCGATCTGGCCTATACCACCTATGCCAGAGCCTATTGCACAACCTATTCGCGCCGCGTTCTCCTCTGTAACTTCATAGCCACTGTCTTCAAATGCCTGAATACCGGCCGCCATGCCATACTGGACAAAAACGTCCATTTTGCGTGCGTCCTTAGGCGCCAAATATGCGCTGATATCGAAATCACGCACGCTGGCGCTGAACCGGGTGCTGTAAGCGGAAACATCAAACGCGTCAATGGGAGCTGCGCCACTTTTTCCTGCAAGAATGTTCCCCCAGGTTTCAGTGACCGTATGGCCCACCGGACTGACAATACCCAGCCCTGTCACAACGACTCTTCTGCCAATCAACTTAGCATCTCCTCTATCGTGAGTTTACAGGTAGCATAAAAAAGAAAAGCCGCTCTATCAAAAATAGAAACGGCTTTTCGAGAGAGCTTGGTGTATCAGGCGAGGTTTGCGTTGATATAGTCGATCGCCAGCCTAACAGTGGTAATCTTCTCCGCTTCCTCATCGGGGATTTCAGTTTCGAATTCCTCTTCGAGTGCCATTACTAGCTCTACAGTGTCCAGAGAGTCCGCACCCAGGTCTTCGACGAAAGAAGCCTCGGTCTGCACTTCTTCTTCTTTTACGCCAAGCTGTTCTGCGACGATCTTCTTAACGCGTTCTTCGATGCTGCTCATGATTATTCGTATCTCCTGAGATTTAGTGCTTTTTCAAACCCGTTTTTACGGCCTGATGCGGCATTTTACTCTGTTTTGTCCAAGAGTAATAAATATTTTTTTACGCTATGTTTCAACTACGGGGTTCGCGGGCTATTCAACCAGCTAAGCCATGTACATACCACCGTTAATATGAAGGGTTTCACCGGTAATATAGCCAGCCATGTCGCTGCACAGGAAGCCCACCAGCGCAGCGATCTCTTCCGGCTGGCCCAGTCGACCAAGCGGAATCTGGCCCAGCATCAGGTTGCGCTGGTCATCGGTCAACTCGCGGGTCATATCGGTATCAATAAAACCGGGTGCGATACTGTTGACAGTCACGGAACGGGAGCCGAGCTCACGTGCCAGGGCCCTCGAAAAGCCTTCAGCGCCAGCCTTGGTCGCAGCGTAGTTGCTCTGGCCCATGTTGCCCATGGAGCCCACGACTGAGGTGATATTGACAATTCGGCCCCATCGGGCTTTGGTCATCCCACGCAGGCAAGCCTTGCTTACCCTATAAAGCGCGTTGAGATTGGTATCAATAACATCGCCCCATTCATCCTCTTTCATTCGCATGAGAATGTTATCGCGGGTGATGCCGGCATTATTGATTAGGATCAGGGGGGCAGCGTACTGCTCGGCTATCGCCTTTAGCACCTCTTTAACGCTTTCGCTGTCGGCCACATCCAACTTCATACCGCAGCCTTCATTGCCCGAACCCTTCAGGTAGGCACTGATATTCTCTGCCCCACCGTCGCTGGTGGCAGTGCCAATGACGACATAACCATCAGCTGCTAATTGCTCTGCAATGGCCTTACCTATGCCTCGGCTCGCTCCTGTAACCAGCGCCACTTTGTTATCTTCATTCATCGACTATCTCCGTGTATCTAGCGGGCTTAGCCCAATTCTTGTCGCGCCGCCATCAAGGAGTCTGGCTCCTCCAGTGAAAAACTGGACAGCGATTTATCAATTCTACGATTTAAACCACTGAGCACTTTACCTGGCCCGCACTCAACGACATTGGTCACCCCGGCAGCAACGATAGCCTGCACGCAACGGGTCCATTGCACGGGACTGTATATCTGCTGTACCAACAATGCGCGTATCTTCTCCGGGTCGCTCTCTGCCTGGGCATGAACATTATGGATAACAGGGACCTGCGGGGGAACAATGGTAATGTTGGCCATAGCGGCTGCCAGCTGCTCGCCTGCCGGCTTCATTAATTCGGTATGGAAAGGCGCGCTCACTGGCAGTGGCAGAGCTCGCTTTGCGCCAGCCTCCTTAAGCTCTGCTATCGCACTCTCTACTGCGGCCGTATGACCGGCGATGACCACTTGCCCTGGAGAATTAAAATTGACCGCAGCCACAATCCCTTCGCTTGCCTCGCAAATATTGTTAATCGCCTCGTCATCCAGACCAATGATCGCCGCCATGGCGCCCTCGCCCACAGGCACGGCGGTCTGCATGAACTGACCACGACTTCGAACCAGTTTTACGGCGTCAGCAAAATCCAGTGAGCCTGCACAGACCAGCGCAGTAAACTCACCCAGGCTATGGCCAGCCATTACCTCAGGCTGCCTACCTCCCTGCTCCTGCCACGCCCGCCATAGGGCCACTGAAGAGGAGAGCAGCACCGGCTGCGTGGTCTCCGTGAGATTAAGTGCATCCTGTTCACCATTTTGAATCAGATCCCATACGTCGTATCCGAGCGCATCTGACGCCTCGACGTAGGTTTCTCTGACGCCGGCGAAGCGCTCATGCGCTGCAGCCAGCATCCCAACTTGTTGTGAACCCTGGCCGGGAAAGACAAATGCGTTATCGTATTCTGACATGGCTTCTTCCTGGATGATCTATAGCATTCATTTTAGGGTTTCCTGCCGATCTGCCAACCAACTAATTAGAGAGCGAAGCAAACAGTAGGGAGAGTTTTCGGGGGCTAGAAATGTTGACAGCGCTCCTATTGGAAGCGCTGTCAGGGCGGCGGAGGCCATAGCCACCGCTGAAGTTACAAACGGTACTGATGACCGCCTGAACCGATTTTTAGTCGTCGGAGCCAGTGTCTACGACTTTCTTGCCGCGGTAAAAGCCGTCAGCGCTCACATGGTGGCGCAAGTGGGTTTCTCCGGAAGTCTGGTCTACTGACAACGTGGATCCTGACAGTGCATCGTGTGAACGACGCATTCCGCGACGAGAGCGGGTCTTCTTACTTTTCTGAACAGCCATGGTTAACTCCTGATTTACTTATCCGTTTTTAACTGTGCCAGTACGTCGAAGGGGTTGGGTTTCTGATCACCCTCGCCCTCTTCAGGACCCGGCCCGGTATATTCGGACAATATCTGTTTACAATCTTCTGTGTCGTGGTAACTGAATGGAGGCAGTGCGAGTATTAGCTCATCCTCTACCAGTTCCCACAAATTACAACTCTCTTCCGGCACTATCAGCGCGTCTAGATGCCGAGGAAGGTGCTTGGCTTGTTCGTCTGTCAAGACGACGCCCAAGCTGTTATCACCGGTCATGCTCAACGGCATGGCTTGCAAGCAGCGCTGGCAAATTACCGAGATTTTCGCCTCGAACTCTACTGCGACTACCGCCCGATTTTCCTCGTCACGAGAAAACGCCAAGCCGGCCATGATCTCACCCGTATCATTGGCCAACAAGGCCATAAAACGGGGCAAATCGACGGGCTTTAACGCTCCGCTGATACTCACTCCACGCGCCGCTGCCTTGCGGACATCCAGCGTGTTGGGGAGGGGCTCAGTCAACATAGGCGCGCACTATAGTGACGCAACCCCCCTTTGTCAAAAAAAATTCTATAAAATACAAGCAGTTCTCTCACTTATTCACACCAAGTAGGCCCACTAATGGATCTGATTCTCGCCTCCACATCCCCTTATCGACGACAATTGCTGGAAAGGCTACAAATTCCATTTCGCTGCGAGTCACCAAACGTGGATGAAACTGCACATCCGGGTGAGTCGCCAGCGGCACTGGCCCAGCGTCTGGCCACAGCTAAAGCCCTTGATATTGCCAGCACTAATCCCGGTGCTTTCGTTATTGGCAGCGATCAGGTTGCGAGCCTCGCTGGCAGCTGTATTGGCAAGCCCGGTTCTCATGCAGCAGCGAGCAAGCAACTTCACGATAGTGCCGGGCAACGGGTAGACTTCTATACCGGCCTGTCGCTTATTAACCTGTCCATCGACTATCACGAAACTCTGATAGAGCGCTTCAGTGTGGTTTTTCGAGAACTCGAATCTTTGGAAATAGAAACCTATCTGCAAAAAGAAAAGCCCTATGACTGTGCAGGGAGCTTTAAATGCGAAGGCCTGGGTATTGCTCTATTTGAGAAAATGATCGGAGATGATCCAACCACTCTCGTCGGCCTGCCCCTGATCGCCACCTGCAGACTGCTGAAGGCAGCCGGAGCGCCTGTTCTTGAGCACTAGAATCCGGACGCCGCTGATTATCGCTTACCGACCTGCGAGTTCGGGTAGTTCCAGCAGTTGCGGCAGTGAGTCGACGATCGCCACCGGCTTATGGACTGCCAGGCGCTCAATGCTGTGAACGCCAAAACTCACCCCCACCGAAGAGATGCCCGCATTAACCGCCATTTCCAGGTCATATTCAGTATCGCCAATCATCAGGGCACGCTCTGGGGAGATACTTCTCTCTAATAGAAGCTCGTTGAGCATCAGGGGATCAGGTTTGGACGTCGTTTCATCCGCACATCGCGTCGCGTCAAACATGTCCTCCATACCCATTACTCGCAGAACCCTATCAAGGCCTCTGCGGCTTTTACCTGTCGCCACGGCAAGTTCAAAACCTCGCCCCCTTAACTCGTTCAGGGTTTCTAATGCACCGGGGAACATGGCAGGAGGCGCTTCCTCATTGGCCACATAGTGGCTGGAATACCCGCTGATAAGCTGCTCAAGCTCGGCAGGCGGCACCTCGGGGAACAACACCTCCATCGCCCGGTGCAGGCTTAGCCCAATAATATTGGCAGCCTCTGCCTCACTGGGAACAGGAAGGCCCATCTCGCGCGCCACGCCCTGAACCGAGCGTACGATCTGCGCGACCGAGTCACATAAGGTGCCATCCCAGTCGAATATAATCATTTAATTACAACCATTTACGTAATTTATCTAATGCCATTTCAAGATCTTTATCGAGAGGCGCCTCGAGCTCCATACGCCCCACATCAGGCAACTTAAAACGCAGTGCCCGGGCGTGTAAAAACAGTCGCTTTAGACCGATCTGTTCACACAAAGCCTCGCCTTTAGGAGAGCCGTATTTACTATCTCCCAACAGCGGGAAGCCAGCGTGCAATGCGTGTACCCGTATTTGATGAGTGCGGCCTGTCACAGGTTTCGCCTCGACCAAAGTCGCACCTTTAAAGCGCTCAACGACAGTAAAGTCAGTAATTGAACGCTTGCCCTCCTTCGCCACCCTGACCATACGCTCGCCAGACTGCAGCACATTTTTTTGCAAGGGGGCGTCCACCCGCACTTTACTGCGCGGCCATTTGCCCGCCACCAGAGCCAGGTAGCGCTTATCAACATGGTCTTCTCTTAACTGACGATGCAGTTCGCGTAGGATAGCTGGCTTGCGGGCAACCATGATTAAGCCAGAAGTATCCCGGTCGAGTCGATGCACTAACTCCAGGTAGCGATCCTCCGAACGAATTTGGCGCAAACTCTCAATCATGCCGAAATTAAGACCACTACCACCGTGCACTGCCAGCCCAGACGGTTTGTCTACCACCAGCAGGCCACCGTCCTCATAAATAACACGCTGCTTGAGTTGCTCGGACCAATAGCGAGGAATGGTTGGCGGATCTGATGGCGCCGGGGTTCGGAGCGGAGGAATTCGAACCAGATCTCCTGTGACCAGGCGGTAATCTGCTTTAACCCTACCCTTATTGACCCGGATCTCGCCCTTACGCAAGGCGCGATAGAGGCGTGTCCGGGGAACGCCCTTCAATTCGCGGGTAAGGAAATTATCCAGCCGCTGGCCGGAGGAGTTTTCGTCCACGGTGAGGTGGCGTACTACGGGCCTGGATTGTTCGCTTTCTGACATAACTCACGGAATTCGTTTAATTTTCCAGCAATAGCTGATATAGTCCTGCGCGTGTGATCGAACCCGCCCGTGGACTTACCGGTGCCGGTGAACAATCAAACACCCTGGCGATGTTTGGGCCTGCCGAAGAATGTGCAGGTACCGTCAGACAGAATCACACAACGGATGTCGACGCGAGGATCAACAGCCGGGCAATGCCCGATCATACCCCGCAAAATCGACGATTACTAAAACCGAGCAGTAAAGACTGCCGGGACACAGAATCAGATTACACAGCGTTGTCGATAGCCCCAGGTGCTGCGACACTAACAAAAAGGCGGAACGAGTACCATTCATTCCCCACCCGACGCTGATACGACCATCGATAAGACGGTAGTGTAAATAGAATACCTGGATGCCGGGAGTGGCATTCAAACCCAGTGCCTATAAGGCACCTGCACGCAAGTAGCGTGTTTAAACAGACCTCTCCCAAAGGCCATTAGGCCTGCACACTGATTCCTGCCCCGCCAGCCTGCTCTAAAAAGGCTTAGGCAACATGAAGAAAATGCTAATCAACGCAACTCAACCCGAAGAGTTGCGCGTCGCACTGGTTGATGGCCAGCGACTCTACGACCTGGACATTGAAAATCGTACCCGCGTCCAGAAAAAATCAAACATCTACAAAGCTAAAATCACTCGAGTGGAACCCTCCCTGGAAGCCGCTTTTGTAGACTTCGGCGCCGACCGACACGGTTTCCTGCCTCTTAAAGAAATTGGCCGCGAATACTTTTATCGCAAGTCGGACGGCGAAGGCCGGATGAAGATAAAGGACGTGGTTAAGGAAGGGACTGAAATCATTGTTCAGGTTGACAAGGAAGAGCGTGGCAACAAGGGCGCTGCCCTGACCACGTTTATCTCCCTGGCCGGCCGATACATGGTCCTGATGCCCAACAACCCTCGCGCTGGCGGAATCTCTCGCCGCATCGATGGTGACGATCGCTCGGAACTGCGAGAAGCCCTCTCTGCACTGGAAATCCCCAACGGCATGGGCGTTATTATCCGCACTGCCGGCGTAGGGCGATCCTCTGAGGAATTACAATGGGACCTTAATTACCTGTTGCAGCTTTGGGAGAAAATCACCGAAGCCAACAATGAATCCAAGCCTGCCACTCTGTTGTTTCAGGAAAGCAATGTCATTATTCGCGCCATTCGAGACTATCTGCGCGACGATATCGACCAGGTACTGATCGACTCCCCCGAGGCTTACCAACAGGCAGATGACTTCATCAGCCAGGTTATGCCCCAATTTAAGAGCAAACTGCGTGTCTACGAAGACAGCATCCCCATGTTCAATCGCTTCCAGATAGAGAGCCAGATAGAGACGGCATTTCAACGTGAAGTACGCCTTCCTTCCGGCGGCTCTATTGTGATTGACCCAACAGAGGCACTGGTCTCCATCGACATCAACTCTGCCCGAGCGACCAAAGGCAAGGATATTGAGGAAACAGCCCTCAAAACCAACCTGGAAGCCGCGGACGAGGTTGCCAGACAACTGCGCTTACGCGATATGGGCGGCCTGATTGTTATTGATTTCATCGACATGTTAGCCGCAAAAAGCCAGCGCCAGGTTGAAAACCGGATGCGTGACGCTCTGAACATCGATCGTGCACGAGTGCAGGTTGGGCGAATCTCTCGCTTTGGCTTGCTGGAAATGTCCAGGCAGCGCTTGCGTCCGTCACTGGGCGAAACCAGCGCCAAGGTCTGTCCACGCTGCACCGGGCAGGGCACTATTCGTGACACCAAGTCGCTGGCATTATCTATTCTGCGATTGTTAGAAGAGGAAGCCATCAAGGAGCGCAGTGCCGAAATTCGCGCCATTGTTCCCGTAGATGTGGCTGCCTACCTGCTCAACGAAAAGCGCACCGCGCTTGGTGAAATTGAGCGCGACGCCAAAGTACGCGTGCTGGTTGTTCCCAATCCCAATTTGGAAACGCCCCACTTTGAAGTACAGCGTCTACGCGATGATGAAATCGATGGCGATCAGGAAATCAGCTACAAAATTGAGGTCGCCGAGCCTGATGTAGAGTCTATCTCCGACACTCACACTGCCGCTATCCCGCAGCAGGAAGCAGCTGTTCAGGGTGTGGTGCCGAAAGCGCCCTCCCCTCAGACCGCGAAGGAGTCGACCACTGCCAAGCCAGAACAAAAAGGCAAGCAGCATTCGGGCAAAAGTACCGCGGAGAAGTCGCAACCTGGTTTGGTCGCTCGCTTCTTTGGGAAACTCTTCGGTGCCGCTGAAGAGAAACAACCGAAAGAGGAAGAGAGCAAGCCGAAGAGTAAGCAATCCGGCCAGAAATCCTCTCAGGGCAACCGCAATAATCGCAACCGGAATCGCAACCGACGCGGCCAGGGTCAACAGGCTCGGGGCGAGCGCCAGGATGATAAGCGTAACCAGCAGCAGAGCCAGTCACGCACCGGCGGTTCAGGCGAACAACAGAAACGCAGGGACAGCGAGAAAGAGCGCAGCCAGAGTGGCAACAACCGCAACCGTCGTCGCAATAACAAAGATGGCCAGCGCCGCAACCAGGATATAGCGCCAGAGGCGGCCAACGACAGCAAAAAGGCCGGAGGTGCTCAAGAGCAAGAGCAACGCGAAGGCCAACCTCGCAAGCGCCCATCAGATATGAAGCGCAGCGAACCACAGCGTCGGCGTCGCAACCGTAGCCGCAAGCCTGCCGAGGGCCAGGAAAACATGCCAACGGAAGCCGCAGTCGACACTGTAGCTGACGCTCCCGAAGCAGAGGTTGTCGCAGCCAAAACAGAAGATTCACCCAAACCCGCAATGGCAGCGCAAACACCTGCACCGGTAGAAACGCCAGACACTGCTGAGCCCGTGGCTGAAGTTGTAGCCGCCCCAGAGGTGGACGCCAAAGCTGTTCAAGCCGAGCGAGCAACAGAAGCAGAGGTCGTCGCGATTTCAGAACCGGAAGTTGCAGCGTCTGAAGTGTCTGCCCCTGAGGTTGCAGTTCCAGTTGAAGAGCCCCAGGCAGAAGCAACAATTGCCGAAGCTCCAACACCAGTCGCAGAGGAACCCGCTATTGCAACGGGGATCAATGAAGAAGGGCGAGCGATTAATGATCCAAGAGTAGAGGCACGACCCGTTGCCTCTGTTGAGATCTCCACCGCCCAAGTTGCACTGTTCAAAGATGAAGTAGCGCCCGCTGCGGAACATAGCGGCCGTGCAGCACCTCGCGCCAGCAATGATCCGCGCGGCCCTCTGCCTTCTGTGCAGGTGGCAGAGGCGGCATCGGGCAACTAAAAGTACTGAAATTAGTGCACAAGGGGCTTTCCAGCTCTTGTGCACAGTTTCCATAACGGTATAATCTCGCCTGCTTCGCCATACGGTGTAGCAGCAAGCAATAGAGTTTTTCGGTGGGCTGGCTGAGTGGTCGAAAGCGGCGGTCTTGAAAACCGTTGAGGGTTTATCCCCTCCGTAGGTTCGAATCCTACGCCCACCGCCATATCAAAGGGTTTCGAGAGATTGAAGCCCTTTTTTTGTGCCTGTTCAAAGGTGTCCGTGTCACAACGATGTCACAAGACTATCGTGTATAACGGAGCCTACATATGAAAAAGAACATCTAAGAAAGAACCACCACTGCAGGGGTCGTGCGCTACAACGCACAGGTACGCTGCAAGGGGTATGAAACACAGTCCAAGACCTTCTATACCTACCAGGAGGCTGCCGACTGGGTGAGCGACCAGGAGCGCGACATCCGTGACCGCGCCATTGATCCTCGCTGTATCGCTCGCAGGAACAATGTCGCCGGCATGGATAAGCTAGCCTGTACGGAAGCTACCAAGAACCGATACCTCGGCGCGTTCTCGGGCTGTATCACTCGGTGTCGAAACAGACACTCCGAAGCGACCCCCTGTTCATCGGGCCCAACCCCTGCAAGCTCATCCAACGCGGCGATGACGCAAAGGAGAGACAGCGCATCATCAAGCCATGCGAGTGGAAGCTACTGATGAAGCACATCGACCAGGCCGCAGAGATGACCCCTGCCGTCCGTAAACCGCTCAAGGCGCACATGAAGGAGTTCAAGAAAACCGGCCACCCCCAGGTCTTCCGTGGTCGTGTGGCAGGCAAGCCGGCAGACTTCGATGAGCTGATCCGCACCGCGATCCATGAGATGATCGAGCCAGACTTCAGGGGTGAGATGCCGGTGTTCCATACCGTGCGCCACACAGCTGCCACGGAGATGGGTGCCGCCGGCGCTACAGAGACCGAGATCATGGCCGTTACCTGGCACAAGACCAGCGTGACTGCACAGGCACCCGATGACTCTGATCGCACCTAACCTGCAGGCACAGCCCTGGTGACCGCATCTGGTGTTTCAGCGGTCGCAGCACTATAGAGAATATTCAGGCGATACGGAGGGCTTTTTTAATTGTTTTAGCAGCGCCTGCTGTTAGCACGACAAATCGAGCCAGTTAGTCGGTCTAACCGATACGCATCATCCTCTGCCGCAACTATCTCGTACCGCCCAAAAAGCATGAAGATCACACCAGTACCCAAAATCACGCCAAGCATAAATCTCTTGGTCAAATGGCTCACTCAATAACGCCTTAGCTTCACATTAGGTAAAACAGAGATTCCATCGCACAGGGGTTAGCCTTTCTACCGAGTGATAGCTAATAACCCTGCGCTGCGGTTTCATAGCCTACTGACCCCGTGGGGCGCAAAGGGGTCGCTAATGTCCGCTATCACCTCAAAACTGAGAGGCTGATTATGCTTTTGTATTGCCCAATCACAGGTTGATACCTCGCGCTGCCATTATCCTGTCCACAACGGGCACAGCGGACAACCAGTCTGACAAAATGTGCTTTTTACGCGGCACCCGATCTAGACGAACTGCCTCTCAAGATATCTTCTAGCTTGGATTTTCCAATCACTGTACCGTCTCGAGCTAAACTCTCCGCTAGCAATCCGTCCGGACTAAATATGTTGAACAATACGAGGGCACCTTTAGGGCCGCCATACTCCATGTGCACGTCATAAGGCTCTTTACAAACGTAGTCTCCCGCATTGCGAACTCGATGACTAGTCTCTTCACCCGAATCTAAATCGATGTCTACTACATGTAGCTCTCCGGCTAATACTGTCGAGGTTGTTCTAGCTGTGTGCCTATGAAAATGGCAGTAACTGTTTGGTTCCCATCTATACAGCAGATCGACATGTCCATCATCGCTGGCACGAAGTAAGGCTGCCCAATAGTCAATCGGGTAGTCGAAGTCCTCTCCTCCGACAAAATGTTTCCATTTAAGTTTGCTGTTTTCAATCAGATTCAAACCAAGTGTCCTTCATGTTAATTGTCTGTCATTCTGTTATCGCTGCCATTAGCACTCCAAGCGACATAAGGCCGCAAGCAGTGGCGCCGGTCACGACGTTCCAGCACAAAGCACCCTTGCTGCCTTGGCTTGTTAGTTGTGCCGACTCTCACCGTACTGTCCATAGCTAGCCCATTTCCATTTCGCATGCGATGAGATAGTAGCAAACGCTTGATACCAGAATAGCAAACAAAACTACGAAAGTAGACTCCAGAGGATGTCGCAGCGCCTAGTGCCAGCGCAATGATAGATGCCTCACGATCGTCTATCTTGAGTCGAAAGCAGGCATCTCAGATGCTTCTAACTTAGGCGAAAGCGGAGCTTTTGGGCCTGAAGCGACCCCGGAGGGAAACGTCCGCTATCACCTCATAGCGGTCATTCAAACTGGAGCGCAAGTCGCACATAAAACCCCATAAATAACCGGTATTTTGCGCCTGCCTGTAACTAATAAAATTTGGCGTTCTAGTATAAAGGACGCTACTCTGTCGGCAACGCATAATAAATAAATCCACTGGGACGTTGCCTCATGTCTTTTTCAAAGTACGCTGTAGCTCTGTCTGCTCTCGCCACAACGGGCACTGCACTGGCTCAATCGGGCGGTACATTAACTTATGGGCCTGCCGCAGCTGCTGCCGGCACTGTTGCTGCTCCTGTACCCTTGCCTTCCTTATTTCTATTGCCATTGGGTATAGCACTGGCGTTCTTTGGCTATCGAGCCATTAAGAAAAACGGTGCGGGGTCGGTACTTGGTGTCCTGTTACTGGCGCTAGGGGTTACTGCTGGCGTTACCAGTAGCCTGAACATTCAGAAGGCCATTGCAGCGGCAATGGTTGAACTGAACCAGCCAGCGGGAGGTACGGTTAATATTCCGGCGGGTGATGCGATCTATACCAACACCTCGGGCGTAGCGCTCGAAATAGGAACAGTGGTAGCACCGCCTTCCTGTGCCACCTCTGCCCCGGCCGATGAATGTATAAGTGGCCTGGTACTCGAAGATACCCAAAGTTGCAGCACCGTTTACGACTGTGACCAAACCATCAGCTTTACCTCAACGGCGCCTGCCGATGCCACTGTCGGTGGTGCAACCTATGCAGTCACTGCAACTTCCACCTCCGAATTGGCAGTGAGCTTTAGCACCGCAAGTTCTGCTTGCAGTATCGCGGGTTCGACCGTTTCCTTTATCGCTGCGGGTGACTGCGTGATTGATGCCGATCAAGCAGGAGATGCCGACTACAACGCAGCACCCCAGACATCCCAAGCGATAACCGCAAGCTTACCGGTCGTCACAGTGACAAAGAAAGCCGACGGCGTAGAGGCCGAAACGCCCACACCCGGCGCCTTTACGATTTCTCGCACCGGTGGCACGACTAACCTACTCACTGTGAACTTTGTACTCACTGGGACAGCGAATGGCGTCACGGGTACGCCATCAACACCAGCAGTTTTGACTGACGACGAGGACTACACCGTCAGTAGTCTGACACAGGTTGAAATCCCGGCAGGCTCATCGTCGGTGGACGTCACTATCACGGTATTGGATGACGAGGTATACGACCCGACAGAAAATGTAATTCTGACGTTACAAGCTGATCCTGCCGCCTATACACTCTCAGCATCAGATGCCACACTCGAGATCGCTGCGATGGATAAGCGGATATTCGTGACCGCGGCTACGTTTAAAGGAAACTTGGGTGGGATAGGTGGCGCGGATCTTAAGTGCAATGCAGATACTAATAAACCGGGAGTCGGCACTTACAAGGCTATGATAGCCGGAGAAAGTATCCGGAGCGCGTTCCCGCCTGTTGACTGGGTCCTCACTGCGGGAACGAGTTATTTCCGGCCTGCGGATGAAGTTTTAATTGCCCGCGCGCTCACG
This sequence comes from Candidatus Seongchinamella marina, assembly GCF_026262685.1. Lineage (NCBI taxonomy): Bacteria > Pseudomonadati > Pseudomonadota > Gammaproteobacteria > Cellvibrionales > Halieaceae > Seongchinamella > Candidatus Seongchinamella marina. The sequence continues at coordinate 185,632 of NZ_SHNP01000002.1, read as the reverse complement.
GATGCGGTTTTTACGTTCCCATTGAACGCGACTATAGTCGACCAGGGGATGACAAGAGTATGGGTTGGATTGAAGGCGGACTGGACGCAGAGTGGCGGCATTTGTGGAGCACAGGGATTGCCTTGGACGCAGGAAGACCTCCCATACGTCGGACGATCTGGGAGAGCATCAGAGTATGATGGTTTAGCGTTGTTAGCAGACTTCGGCGCAATATGCGACGATGAGCTTGGGTTATATTGCGTCGAACAGTAACCGACGTAATATCGGGATCAAGCAAGTAACGGCAAAGCCCCAACGTCATTGTTCGGGCACGATCCCATTGCAAATGTCGCCAGCCTTACTGCGCTGAGGTCTGGCGCCATCGCCCCCAGCCCGCCAGTGGCCCATCCCCGCCAACGGCGCAAGTACGTCCCAAGAATCGCTGACCTTTGAGGGTCGGCGTTCTTTTGCTCATAAAGCCGGTGTAGCGTACTGCGCATATTGTCCAGGGTTGTGCAGGCCAGTTGCAGGCGGCCGCGGCTGAAGCGATAGCCGAGGAAGTCAAATCCCCGCTCGATTCTGCCGATGCTCGTTTTGTCGGGGTGCTTGCTCAGCCTAAGCTCCTCCAGCCCCCGGTTCAGTGTTTTGATTGCCTTGCGCAGATGCCAGCGCGTTCGGGCCATCACCAGAATGTCGTCCATGTAGCGAACATAGAACAGCCCACGCCGCGTCATGGCTCGGTCCACTGCGTCTAAGTACAACGCGCCCAATAGCGGACTCAGGGGCGAGCCGCGCCCAATACCACGACGGATATCCCGGTAAACTCCACCGTACTCGACCGTGCGACCGATGAATTGAGACAGCAGGTTCATGGCTCGACGGTCTTTGATCCGTGTGGCCAGTTGTGCCAGCAACAGGTGCTGGTCGATAGACTCGTAGTAGGCTTTTACATCGGTACGAATGAAGAAGCGAAAGCGAGGGCTGTTGCGCTGAACGGCTCGCACTGCGCCCTTCAGGCCACCGTTGCCCTTGGTATGAGTACAGCGTTTTGAGATGCCAAGCAGCGGTGCGATGGCCATCGCCAGAGCTTTCGCCACCAGAGCGTCTGCGGCACTCCACAGATGGATTACCGTACCGTCTGCCTTGCGAATAGGCTGCAGGGGCGAAACTCGATAGCGGCGCTGGCGCAACTCACCCAAAATGCGCTCACGCTCTGCCTGCCAGTGGAATCGCAGGTGCCAGATATCCGCATTATCAGGATAATGCCTGCGCTGCTGGCAGAGCCACTGATAAGCCGTGTCCAGATGGTGTGACTCGATCATCTATTGAGGGTAGACACATGTCCGCTATTAGGCGAAAGCGGACGTTATGGAAGCGTTCGAGGACGCTGGTAAGTTGGAGCATCGCCGGGTATCAAGCGAATACTAGAAATGAATTACTTTGGCTTTGGTCTGTCAGCTGCGTGCTTGTTGAAGTTCTTATATTAATCTGCGACAACCTGTGACCATGGCTTACCCGCAGCGGCCATTGCATCACGTTGACGCTTCCGCTGTGGTACCTTTTGTTCTCACAGTTCAGGACTTCTACGCAAACCACATAGCGAGATTGAAGGGTGTCGATACAAACACGCTAAAGCGTCAGGGAAAGGTCAGTCGGTGACAGCTTGTGGGCAAAACAATCAAAAATTATGGATTAATTGATGAACGCAACTAGTTTGGCGCTGTTATCTTCAGCCACTTTTTTTCTCACTGCACTGTTGCTGGGCGTCTGGAAATATCGAGCAATGGCTGCCAGTCCTTCAGGTCAAGCACATCCTTATATCGACATTGCCCATCGGGCATCGCTTTTGTATGCCTTTGCAGCTTCTATGCTGGCAGCCTTCACTGAAGTCAGTCAGCTCAGTAATACTCTGGAACTCATTGCAGTCACACTGCTGGTTGCCTACTTTGCCATTGCCATCATCGGCTACATTATTCACGGCGCAAAGAAAGACACTGATAACCAGATAAAAAATATGAGCGCTGGAATGGGTGCCCTCATGTGGTCGCTGATAGTGGCCGAAATCGGCGGTTTCCTGATTATTTTTTACGGGTTGATAACGGCATTAGTATGACTATTCATCGGCGAAGGGGTTCTCCAATTCCAGGCTGACCGCATAATTGCCCAGGCGTACTTCTTTAGCGTCCAGTTCGACGTCCTTATCGTGCAAAACTCCATGATCAAAGCGATACACCGGTTCCACCGTCCCTGCACTCATGCCTGCGTCATAGTCTCGCTGCATTTGCGCAACCTGCTCATTGGCCAATTGCCACGCCTGCCAGTCTCTGTCTGAATATCGCTGCTTTAACATCTGTTGGGTCGCTGCTGGACTGAGCATGGTCGCCGTTGCATTGTTACCGCCAAAGCCCTTTGAATTAATCACCGCGTACTGTGCATCTTTCGGATCAAAGCGACGGTGCTCAGCACTGAAAGCCAGATGGTCTGTGCGCACGTCATCAGCCAAAGCATCGATAGTATTAATGCCCGGAATCAAACCGTGATGCCACATTCCAAGCGTAGCAGTCACCTGATCCCCCGATGCAGCACCCAGGGAATGTCCGAGATAACTTTTGAGTGCTGCAACAGGCCAGCCTTCAATACCAAAGGCCTCTGCTGTGCGACTGAGTATTTCTGATTCTGTGACCCTGTTCTGGGGAGTGCCGGTCCCATGTGCCTGCACCAGTCCGCCTCTGCGCATTGCGTCTTCGCCCAAAATGGCTCTCACTGAGGCGACTGACTTTGCCATGGTAATGTAGTTGCCTACACCAGGTCCGGAAATTGATTTTTTGTAACCGTCTGCATTCACAAAGACATCGGTTGCGGCACCATAAATCGTAGCACCCAATTCCATCGCCAAAGCGTCGTCAAACAGCACTACCATTTGTGCCGACTCAGCAATGGTAAACCCACAGTTTTCGGCAAAGGGGCGACAAGCGCGTCGCTGGTCTACCGCTTCGTTGTCACCGAGTCCATCTAACTGACGCAGTTCTTTCTCAGTGGCCAGGGCACCCATTGCGGCGTAACCCTCCATTACCTCGGCATTGATTGGCGCCTCAGCAGCGCCGATAAAGGCAACACGGGCACGACCCGATCGAATATCAGCAATTCCGTTCTTCAAGTTGTAAAGAAATGATGCACAAGCACCCAGCGTGGCGCCCGTTGACCCCATGGCACCCAATACATAGGCATTAATAAAATCGGAGGGCATTTCTGCAAGGCTAAGCGGACAATATTTCGAGGTGACTCGCTTGCCATTGTATCTGGCTTTGAGCATGCCGCCGGCGCCAGCACTGTCCAACTGGCCCATGGCGCTACCCGCATAAACGCTGACCTTATCTGCGGGCACCCGCCGTTGAATCATGTCCCAATCGAGCCCGAGGTTACCCAGAGCATCGGAAGCGGCACACACCGTCATCTCTAGCCCTCGGGGATGACTGCGCGATGGATAAAGTGAGCCCGGCTCATAGCCGGTGGGTAGCTGGCCCGCGGCCTTGACCTCAAACTGTCGATTAGTGGGCAGCAAAAACTCCTGATGGCCCTGGATATTCACATTCACATGGGTCACTGACGTAGATGTCACTTTCCAGGAGGGAGGAATATCGTCAGGCAGGTGCTTACGTTCTATATCAAAGTTGACCGGGTGGCCATTGCTCTCGGTAGGAAAGCGCTGATTCCAGAGCACCGCATCCACATCAAAATGATTGCCTTCAACCCGGCGTATCAGGGTGTGATCCAATATGTATTGCTCTTGATCACGGGCCGAAGGCAAGCCCATCATACTTGCCAGAGACTGCAGGGTGCGTTGCTTCTGACCCTGATCGAGCGCGTCGTAGCCCATCCTTGCCAGTGCATGATGCCCAGACGCGCGTCCTGCGCCATTGATACCACCGAGGCTCACGATTACCGGTAAGGGCTGTCTGGCCATTAATTACTGCTCCAAAAGAGATTAACCATCGATAGGAGAAGTCTACCGGCGCAAAACATATTACAATAAGGCAAATCTGCCATATAATAAGTTATATCAGCCATTTTCGTGGACTCGTCATGTATCGTGTCGCCGCCCTGCTCTATCCACAGGCCCTGACTACCAGCATCACCTTGCCCCTGGAAATTCTCACTGCCGCGGCGCAAATCGCGCAAGTAAAGTCTCGCCTGAACGCAGGTGTAACGGTAAGCCTGGCAGCGGCAGACGCAGCGCCGCTTTCTCTGTTTGGCGGCATCACTCTGACCCCTGATATCAATTATCGGGAGCTGCCGCCGCTAGACCTATTGATTGTGCCTGCGGTGTGGAGAAATCCGCGACCGATGGTTAAGGCCGCAGGGCCCTTGCTAAGCGAACTAATCCGAGTAGCCAGCGAAGGCACCAGGGTATGCGCGGTTGGCACCGGTGCCTGTTTACTGGCTGAGGCAGGCCTTCTGGACGGACGTCCGGCAACCACCCACTGGAACTACCTGGACAGGTTTGCCACTGACTATCCTAAGGTGCTGCTTAAATCGCGTCACCTGATCACCCAGAGCGATAACATTTATTGTGTGGGCAGCGTTAACTCTATCGCCGATCTAATGGTCCACGTTGTTGAAGAATGGTATGGCCACGGCGTAGCCCGATCAGTGGAGAATCAGTTTTCACCAGAAATTCGCCGTCCTTTTAGAGCAGCAGCCTATCAGACCGATGACAATCACAGTCATCATGATGAAGTCATTATGGAGGCCCAGCACTGGCTACAAGACAATCTTCCGGACTCTCCGACTCTAACCACACTGGCTGCAAAGTTCGGCTTAAGCACACGCACGCTCAACCGTCGTTTTCATCAGGCTACTGGAATGAGCCCGCAGGCCTGGTTGCAGCGAATGCGTATTCACCAGGCCAAAGAATTACTGCGCCACAGTAACCTGTCGATCGCAGAGATTGGCTGGCAGTTGGGGCTGCAGGATGTTAGCCACTTCGGTAAGCTGTTTCGTGAGCATGTGGCGATGACTCCCGGAGCATACCGAGAGGCCGTTAGAGGCAAGCTTTTCATCCCCGAGCGAACTTGAGGAAAGCACCCGCCTGTGGCTAAATGGGCGCCCTTTTTAGACACACCCTCACCCCGGATAAAAAATTCCTATGAGTAAAGAGTCAGTAGTCATCGTCGATGGCGCCCGCACACCCATGGGAGGACTCATGGGTAGCCTCTCGGCTGTACCGGCGACCGAGCTAGCCAGCACTGCTGTGGCTGCAACAATAGAGCGAAGTGGTATTGATTCCGGGTCAATCGATGAAGTCTTTATGGGTTGCGTGCTACCTGCGGGACTTAAACAATGCCCCGCGCGTCAGGCCGCGATTGGCGCTGGCATTCCTGTTTCAGCGGGTGCTGTTACGATAAACAAAGCTTGTGGCAGTGGCATGCAGGCTACCATCTTCGCCTTTGACTCGATCATGGCCGGCAACAATAAACTTGTCATAGCCGGTGGCATGGAAAGCATGAGTAATGCGCCGCACCTGCTACCACCGGGTGCGCGCGGCGGCCTGCGCAACGGCCACGGCAAACTCCTTGATCACATGTTTATCGATGGCCTGGAGGATGCCTATACCGGCCGCGCCATGGGTAGCTTTGCTCAGGAGACTGCTGATGAACGCGGTCTCACTCGAGAGCAAATGGACGCATTCGCTGTGGAGTCCCTGAACCGTGCCAAGCGTGCCATAGAAGAAGGCGTACTGAAGGCAGAAATAGCTCCGGTGACTATACATACCCGCAAGGGTGAGATCCTGATAGAGGACGATGAACAACCGCACAAGGCCGCCGTTGATAAAATCCCCTCCCTGCGACCGGTATTTGCCAAAGATGGGACTATTACTGCCGCTAATGCGAGCTCAATTTCTGACGGCGCTTCGGCATTAATGCTAATGGCCGGTAGCGAGGCAACTGGCCATGGTATCGAGTCAATGGCAACCATCGTTGGCCACTCCAGACACAGCCAGGCGCCTGGCGAGTTCACTATTGCTCCCATTGGCGCTATCAAAAAGCTGTTGAAAAAAACCGGCTGGAGCATTGATGAAGTAGACTTATTTGAAATCAACGAAGCTTTTGCCATGGTCACCATGCTAGCCATTGATGACCTTGGACTAGACCACGCTAAGGTCAATATTCATGGCGGTGCCTGTGCCCAGGGACACCCCATAGGCTCAACCGGCTCACGCATTATCGTCAGCCTGATGTACGCGTTGAAAAAACTCGGCAAGAAACGTGGCATAGCCGCGCTGTGCATAGGCGGCGGCGAAGCCACGGCCGTTGCCATCGAACTTAACTAAAGGAAACTGCCCATGGCATTGTCCAGCGTACCCGATATTCTCGACGACATTCGAGCAGGAAAAATGGTCATCCTGATGGATGATGAGGATAGGGAAAATGAAGGCGATCTGATTATCGCCGCCGAAGCCGCCACACCGGAAATGATTACTTTTTTCTCCAGTGAAGCCTGCGGATTGATTTGCATGCCGATCACCGAAGAACGTGCTCGCCAGCTTCAGTTACCGTTAATGGTGCGGGACAATCGATCGCAACACGAAACCAATTTTACCGTGTCAATTGATGCGGCAGACAGGAAAGGCCCCGGCATCAGCTCTATCCAGCGTAGCCATACCGCACGGCAGGCGGTGGCTGCCGATGCACGGCCATCTGACATCATTCAGCCCGGTCATATTTTTCCTCTAGTAGCAAAACCAGGTGGTGTGCTGCGCCGCGCTGGCCATACCGAAGCCGGCGTTGATCTTGCGCGCATGGCAGGCTTTGAGCCCGCCGCGCTGATTGTAGAAATCATGAATGAAGATGGCACTATGGCCAGGCGTCCAGAGCTGGAAATTTTCGCGGAAAAGCACGGCCTGCGCATGGGCACCATCGCCGACCTCATTGAGTACCGTTCTCTGCATGAGCAATCGATAGAGCTGCGAAACAGCAAGACGGTCGACACAGAGTTTGGCACATTTGAGCTGCACACTTTCCTTGACCTTATTGATGATACCGTGCACTACGCCATGACCTGTGGTGACATTGATGAGAGCGAAGACGTTTTAGTCAGAGTACAAGCGCAAAACACCCTGCGCGATGTGCTGGCCACTCAAATAGAAGGCGCTGAAGGATGGTCCTATCGGCGAGCAATGGAAGCCGTTGCGGCTGAGGGTAAAGGCGTAGTCGTACTCATTGGTCAGGAAGTCAGCCCAGCGCAAGCTCTCGCTGAGGTGGTGCAGTTTCCTGAGCCTCCCAGCGTGACCGGACCTGCTGATACGGCCGGCCAACAAAACTACAGGGTGATTGGCACCGGGTCGCAAATCTTAAAACGACTAGGCGTCGGTAAAATGCGACTCATGTCAGCACCGATACACTTCAATGCGCTCTCCGGCTTCAATCTCAAAGTCACCGATTTCGTCCAGCCCTGAAGAGTTCACCGCAAAAAAAAGGCGCTATCACTAGCGCCTTTTTTGCTTACTTTGCTTCTGACCTACACAGGGTCTTAGGACAACTACTCTTCCACGGTCAAACGGCGTATTTCCTGTTCGTCGCGATCGGCCTCGCAAAAGGGCATATCGATCCAACCACTGTTGGAGTACAACTCGGTCGCGTCAGCGTAATGCGGCGAGGCTGGGTCAGTAGACTGTGAATACGTCAAGATCGCGTTCGCATCAGGACAATCGGTTTCATCCCAGCTGACCGCATGTATATAGCTGTTACCGGCTCGCACATCGGAGTAGCCCTCTCCTTCAACAAAGCCCGCGCTGATCACGTTAAACAGCATTGAGCCAGAGCCGCCTGGCAGCGGTATGCGCTCCCCACTTCTTTCTATAAATTGCACCTCACCCCAGGGAGCATCGAGTGCAATATTGTTTTCCTCTAAAAAGACAACCGAGTCAGCCAGCGCCTGGCGCACCGCCTCGACCAACGCAAGGTCACTAACATTCAGCGTATTTGGCGTATTAACCGGGTCGGTGGCATCAAACGGCACTGCCCATAGGTTGCCGAGGCGCCCCACCCGTCGCCATAACTCGTAGAAGATATGACCGCCCACGCTATCAATGGTATGACGCGTGTCCCAGGCACCCAGAATTTCGCAGGCTTCAATCATGGAAGCATCAGCGGCGCTATAGACAGACCAGTCATCCACCGAATCGCACAAAGCCACCACATCCTCGTTGATCAATTCAGCCGCATAGTTGCGCGCAGACGTAAAGATGTCACGAGCCTGTTGATTGGTAAAGCCTTCACCTTCAAGGTCATCCTCTCCCGCAAGGCGCTGCTCGGCCTGCACAAAAGTGAGTCGAGTTCGAAGACTCTGCTGGTACTCTTCCGGCCCGATGGCGGGGGTAAACCCGGTAAGCAAGTTGCGAGGATTGGGCAGCCAATAGCTGTCGTTGGCATTGGCTCCGTACTCTGTAGTACGAAGCTTGGGTAAACTATCGTAGCCCAGTAAATTGGGTGGTGCCCCTTCGTCGTTACCCAGTTGGCAGTCCGGATCCGAGCCATCCAATGTCACAATTCTTGCGACTACCAGAACCGGCACAGCAATAGGCCCACGAACGCACGAATCTATTAATTGTTGAGGCGCATTGGGAACTGCAGAAATATCACCGTAGAAGCCATCGCCATTGCGGTCAGCTGCAATTGTATTCACCCAGGGAATCCCAATTGTTTTAGTTGCTTCCAGAATATCGTCAAGGCTCTCGGCCTGACCGAAGTTGATCCAGTTTTCCAGGCCTCGTAAATTTTCTTTATTCGCATCATTGAAAGCAAAAATGGTGCCGTTAAAGGTAGGCCAGCCACCGAAGGCTTCGAGCTGATTGCTCAGGTCCGCGATGGTGCCAAACTGGCTCTGATAAAACGTGTGCTCCACGGTCTCGCCATCGCCATCGACAGCGCTGACGGTAAGGGGTGTCAGGTCGACCAATTCCTCGCCGAAGAAATACTGCAGTGGGTTCTCTGGATTTATTTCGAGCTCATGGAGAGTGAACCGACGTGCCGTAGACACCGTGTGGCTCCAGGCGGTGTCTTTATTGAACCCGATATTAGCCAACGGGATACCGAACAGCCCCGCTCCCATCACATCGTACTCGCCAGGAATCGTGTAGTGCGCCATAAAGAAGCGGTTCACGCCCTGCCAGGGGAAATGCGGATTACCAAAGAGCACGCCGCTGTCGATACCAGAAGCGTCCCGACCAATACCGTAAGCATTACTGCCCAACACATCGGTAGCTGGGAAATTAAATCCGGCTAACAGTTCCTCTGGCGAAGTGGCTGCGATCTGTGCCATTGCCACTTGGCGCATTTGGTCCGACATCGGCGTCAAAGCAGCAACCGTATCGGCCGGCGGAACAGCATTCACCAGTTCGCGATAAAACGGATCGGCCGAGGCCCGCAATATGGTCTTGTGACCGGACCTCAAAGCATCATCGAGCGTAACCGGTCTCACCCAGGCCTCTCCGCGGCAACCTTCATCGCCCTCAGCGAGGTTGTCCACTCCGGTGTCTTCGAGGTAGCGACTTATCCCAGCGGCATAGCCTTCAAACAGCGAAACTCCGCGCTCACTCATTTGTTCTTTAACGCGCTCTATTGCCTCATCGGTATTGTAAAGTCGCATCACAAAATCAAATTCAAGGTTGCCATCATCACCAAAATATTCAGCAGACTCACCATTGGCTCGCACAACTTCTCGCATGTAGCTGCAGAAATTTTGCTCAGCAAACGCGTAACCCGCACCATAGCCCAAACTGCCCCAGTCATCGGCTGTGATATGAGGTATGCCATATTCAGTCCAGATCACCTCTGCCTGGTAGGTAAGTTCGGGTTCTGGAGGGTCTACCGGTGGAGGATCGACAGGAGCTGGGCGATCAGATGAATCACTGCTACAGGCGATGAGAAACGCAGAAAGGATAGACACAAGTGGCAAACGAATTCTGCCAAGCAAATGATTCATGTAGAAACCCTCTATTTAAAAAGTTAAGTGGCAAACAGTGTACGCTTCAAAGATCAACCGATGCGGATTACCTTGAGTCATATCGGGCCACCCATCAGTTATATGTGGCCAGGCCTAGAGACCGCGAAAGTTTGGCGCTCGTTTCTCCATAAACGCAGTAATCGCCTCCATGTTTTCTGGCGAGCCGGCCTGCCTGGCCATCGCCTCCTGTTCAGCCTGCATAGCGATCTCAATTGCAGAAAGATGATGCATTCTCAAACTCCGTTTGATTTCGCGCAAGGCGTTTACCGGCCACTGGGCTATTTCCCTTGCTTTGGCCATGGCGTGGTCAAATAGCTCTTCAGCCGGCAAAACCTGAGCCACAATCCCCTGACTAAGCGCTTTTTCAGCATCAACCCATTCGGCGGTATAAAACAACTCAGCGGCGCGCTGTGCGCCAATGTTTGCCTGCAACATGTAGCTGCTACCCCACTCCGGCGCCAGACCGAGGCTGGCAAATGGCAATCGCATGCGAAAAGTATCGGCCGCGTAAACAATATCGGCATGAAAAAGAACCGTTGCTCCGCCACCCACCGAGGCACCCTGTACCGCAGCGACCAAGGGTTTATCGAACTCGGCGACAGCTAACGCCGCGGCATTAAACAAAGCCTGCGGGTCTGCGCCCTCTTCGCTAAAGCCGGACAAATCAACCCCGGAACTAAAGTTGTCTCCAGCACCACATAGCAGCGCGCAGACCACTGAACTGTCTTCAGACGCACTCCGAAAGATATCGCATATGCCCGCCCACATGGCATTACTAATCGCATTTTTCTTCTCTGGCCTGTTAAAGGTAACAACCAGCACACCATCAATGTTTTCGGAAAGAATTTGGTCTGTCATATCAACTCTATTGGTGAAAGGTAACAGTATCAGCAAGCACTGCGCGATCAGTAAGACATGCATTTGCCGGCGCATTTGTTTCGGGGTAGCCAAAGGAAAGGCCGAATAATAATTTGTTGTTGGCGTCAACACCCAGGACTTCGCGAATCCAATCAGCCTGAAAACTTAATGCAGTCTGCGGACAGCTTCCCAGGCCATGGGCAGTGAGCGAAAGCATCACGGTTTGCGCATACATACCAAGGTCCGCCGCTTCACGCAGGCCAAAAGGTTCGGGTAGAAAGAAAAAAGCAACGTGTGGCGCATCAAAAAATGTGAAGTTGCGCATGAACTGTACATGGCGAGCTGCTTTATCTGCGCGTTCAATGCCTACTGAGTCATACAATGCCTGCGCTGATCCATGTTGTCTTTCCTTGTACACGCCATCGTATGAGCCGTCATAAGGAAAATCCATAGACATTTCACCGGCCATGAAACGACCTGACATCTCAGACCTCAGCTTTTCAATACTGGCGCCAGAAGCAACATGCACCAGCCAAGGCTGCGTATTACAGTTACTGGGTGCCCGCTGAGCGACCTGAAATACCTGCGTCAGCAATTCCTCGCTCACAGCTTCAGGTTTGAATGCGCGTAAAGAGCGGCGCCCTTCTACAACTTGGGCAAATGCTGCACTAAGGTCAGACATACTTATCAATTCTCCAGATAGCGGATCGGCATTATGGGCAGTTGTCAGTTGCCAGTAAACTCAGCGGGGCGTTTTTCCTTGAAAGCCCTCATACCCTCTTTCGCATCGCTGGACGCAAAAACAGGACCGGCCAACTTGTCTGAAGCGACCATCGCATCGCCTTCCGAGAGACATTCCTGATGTTCGCGCAACGACTTCACCACAGCCCTCACTGCCAACGGGCCATTACTACAGATTTTCTGTGCATATTCTTTTGCTGTGTCCAGGGTTTTACCCGCGGGAACCATTTTATTAATCAACCCAAAATCTAATGCCTGCTGAGCGGTAATATGTTCGCCACACAGCAGCATTTCTGCAGCCAGGCAATAGGGAATCTGCCGACGCAAACGGATGGTAGAGCCAGACATCGGATAAAGACCTCGAGCCACTTCAGTGACGCCAAAGATAGCGTTATCGGCGCCCACGCGGATGTCTGTTCCCTGCAAAATTTCAGTGCCGCCCGCCAGTGCATAGCCCTCAACGGCTAGGATCAGTGGTTTGTTCGGTCGGTTTTCGCGCAGTAGCGCCTGCCAATGAATATTAGGTACTTCAGCCATCAGCGACATGAACTCTTCGGTCGAGCCTTGTTCACCATCAGCACCCGCCTTAAGGTCCATGCCAGCACAAAAAGTATCTCCGTTGGCGGTAAGAATGGCGCAGTGCAGGTCGTCTCGCTCGTCCAGTAATCGCCATGCCTTGTACATCCCCAGCAGCATCTCAGGGCTGAAGGCATTTTTAGCTTCAGGGCGATTGAGAGTTACTATGAGAACGTTACCCTCTTGTTCGACAATGCAGTTCTTGGTGCTTATTTCTAATTCAGCCATATTTCTCTTCCATCAATTCAGATATCAAGCAATTAGACATTTACCTGACAAGGCGATTTCCAGGGCCTTTGGGTAAGCGGGCTTACCGCTTGGCGCACGAGGAACTTCATCCACTAAATGCAATTCTCGTGGAAGTTTGTATCCAGCAATATAATTTCTGGCGTTTTCCTGTAAAGAGGCGAGGCTTAACTCACTATCGCCTCGCAACGCGACAACGGCGGTGACCTTACTGCCAAAACGTTCATCCGGCGTCGCGACCACCAGACAGTCGAAAATCGCCGGGTTGGCCTTGAGTGCCTGCTCGACCTCTTCGGGAAATACTTTTTCGCCCCCGGTGTTAATGCAGTTAGAGCCACGACCGTAGACCGTAATGCTTCCATCTTCTTCCAGTCTTGCCTCGTCGCCCAGCAACAGCCAGGGTTTACCATCAACTTCAACAATCGTTTTTGCAGTTTTTTTAGGATCGTTGTAATAGCCCACTGGTATATGACCGCTGCGCGAAAAAATACCCATTTCACCCCGGGACACGTGCTCGTTTGGCTGCCCATCAACATCAGAGATCACCGACATGAACTCGCTCTTGGTCACGTTGCCCAAGCCCTGACCTTTTTTACCGCCGCCATCCATTCCCATATTGCCGCTCTCGGAAGAGCCAAATGAGTTAGTGATAAACACATTGGGAAAGTGTTGTTTGAACGATTCCTGCTTGGACTCCGAAAAAACAGCCCCGCCAGAACCTACGCTAAAAACAGAACTCAGATCCCAGCGTCCCTCGTTATCCTCAAGCGCATCAAGCAAAGGTACTGCCATGGCATCGCCAACAATCGAAATAGCATTCACTTTTTCGGTGGCCACCGTATCCCAAATTCGCTCGCCAACTAATGAGCGATCGGGACTGAGTACCACCGTATTACCTGCCAACAATTGGATACATGCATACCACCAACAAGCGCCGTGCATCAGTGGTGCCAAGGCCATCCCTACTATTGGAAAGTCGCCTACCCGATCGACTATCTGCTCAGGCTCGGCAATCGCACCATCGGGGTGAAACCAGCCACCGCCGCCCATAGCAGCAAAAAACACGGCCTTGTGTGGCCACATCACGCCTTTGGGCATTCCGGTGGTGCCACCGGTGTAAAGAATGAATAAATCCTCGTCCGCGCGTTCGCTAAAGTCCCTGGCATCGCTCTGGTCCTCCATCGCTTTTTCGTATTCAACAGAATCGATACTTTGGGGGTCGAAGTCGGTGCCGTCCTGAACGTGGATGAAAGTTTTTAGCTCTGTTGCTGGTTGCAAAATCTCACCAATATGGGGCGTAAACTCAAGGTTGTGAATGCACGCCACCATATTGGCGTTATCAAAAATATAAAGAAGCTCGTCTTTGACGTAGCGGTAATTGACATTAATGGGAACCGCGCGAATCTTGAAACAGGCCAACATGCCTTCCAGGTACTCGTTGCAGTTATAAAGGTAGAGACCGACGTGATCGCCCGCTTTCACTCCACGAGATGAAAGGTAATGAGCCATGCGATTGGCACGCTGCTCGAGCTCGAGGAATGTCGCCCTCTGATCACCGCAAACCAGCGCATCTCTGCCCGGCACCTTGTCGGCAACCATTTCGTACATGTCAGCAATATTAAAATGCTTTTTCATCTTCGTCTCCTAACCCTTCTCTGCGCCAACAACCCACATGGCAAAGAACTGCGCGCCACCGCCATAGGCGTGACCCATGGCAAGCTTTGCTCCTTCAACCTGATGAGCGCCGGCATCACCACGCACTTGCCTGGCAGCCTCGGCGAAGCGAATCATGCCGGATGCACCAATTGGATTTGAAGACAATACGCCGCCGGAGGGATTCCACGGGATATCACCGCCCTCGTCCAGCGACGTGGCTCCTTCCATGGTCAACTTCCAACCCTCGCCCTCAGGCGCAAAGCCCAGGTTCTCAAGCCACATTGGCTCATACCAGCTGAAAGGCACATACACTTCGGCACAGTCTAGGTCCCGACGCGGGTCAACAATACCTGCCTGCTTGTAGACATCGGCCGCACAGTCCTTACCCGCTTGCGGATTAACCTCTTCGCGTCCTGCGTACATGGTGGGCTCCGAGCGCATCGCAACACCGCGTATCCAGGCTGGAGGTTTTGTGGCCTGGTCAGCCAGTTCTTCATTGGCAATCACCATGGCACAAGCACCGTCAGAAGACGGACAGGCCTCGAGAAATCTAATCGGGTCCCACAGCATGAATGAATCCTCCACTTCCTTCATGGTGATGTCCGGCTTTTGCAGGTGTGCCAGTGGATTGCGTGCCCCATGCAGTCTGTCCTTCATAGCGACCTTGATGCCGACATCATAGGGGGCTCCGGAGCGACGCATGTATTCACGAATAATCGGTGCAAAGTAACCGCCAGCTCCCGCATTCAAGTGCGTTGAGAACGGCTGTGGCGTGGACAGGGCCCACATTGCATTGGATTCGGATTGCTTTTCGAAAGCGACCGTTAAAACTCGTTTAAAGGTTCCACTTTGAACGTGAGATGCCGCCACTAACGCCGTTGAACCGCCAACAGAGCCGGCTGTATGTACGCGCATCATAGGCTTGCCATTACAGCCCAGGGCATCTGTGAGATAAATCTCAGGCATGATGACGCCTTCGAACATATCCGGTGCCTTACCTATAATGACCGCGTCGATGTCATCCCAGGTCAGGTCTGCGTCCTGCAATGCATTCACCGCCGCCTCGCGCACCAGTCCAGCGATAGACACGTCATCGCGTTTGGTGGTGTAACTCGTCTGGCCGATACCGACCACTGCTGCCAGATTCGCCATTACGCTTTCTCCACTACGGTAACTAGATTGTGCTGCAGACAGGGACCTGAAGTGGCGTGAGCAACGCCCCGCCCCGCATCGCCCGCAATAATGCGGTTGAACACTTCCCCAATGCGCGAAAGGCCCGACGCCATCATCAGGTTACCTGCCAAAACACCACCACTAGGATTGATATTAGTTTCTTTGCCCAAGCCCATAGCCCGGGTCAGTACAATTTCCTGATGACTAAACGGTGCGTACAACTCAGCGACATCAACAGGGCCATCGCCCAAACCGGCACCCTCTGCTGCCAGGCGAGTCGAAACCGAGTCGGTAAGGTCTCGCATGCCCATATTGTGGCTTTCGATACGATGGTCAATGCCGCTGATGACCGCATAGGGCACGCCCCATGATTTCGCCTTTTCCAACGTACAAATTATCATCGCCGAAGCGCCATCTGACACCGGGGGACAATCGGCTTTGCGTAAGGGCGACACATAGCTGGGCTGGGCCAACACATCTTCAGGACTGACATCCCCCGCCAGCTGTGCATTGGGATTATTACGCGCGTTACGGCGAGAACGGGACACCACTTCCGCCATATCCCGCTCACTGATTTTTCCCTGATCTAACAACATCCTGGCCTGCATTGCCGCCAGTGCAATGGTATCCACCCAGAGCGGCGCGAGGTAATAGGGGTCTAGCTGCTGCGACAATACAATCGGCAGCTCTCCCGGAGAAGACTTGCCAAAACCATAAATCAGCGCGGAGTCTGCATGCCCCATACGGATTTTAAGCATGGATTCATAAAGCGCCCAGGCGGCGTCCATTTCAACGTGTGATTCTTTAATGGGGGGCACCGCGCCCAGTGCGTCAACACCAGCGACAAAGGCAAAGGCTGCTCCCTGCAGGTAATCGCAACTCCCTGAGCACACAAAGTCGACATCCTGTGCATTGTTGATGCCGGCCTGACTGAACACCTCTGCCAACACCGGCATAATGAGCTCGACTTCATTACAGGGTCCGACATCAGAGACGGCTTTGGACTGGTTGTAGGCAACAATGGCTATTTCTTTCATCAGCTTAACCCTCCCACCCTGCGACCGAAATTTTACCAATCCTGTCCACTGGCACATCCGGCTCATCGATAGGCTTGAAATAGCGAATATTGTCCATTGCGTAATCCCATTCCTCTGCAGGCTTCCAGACTGCTTGCACACGCTGGCCTATATGCACGTCTTCGTTAACACACTCACTCATCAAGTGGATGAAGGAAAGGTTAGCGCCATCCGCCACCAGATTAGCGATGATGTAGGGTGGTTTGATCGGGTTATTCGGAATGGGTATTGCAACAATGGTAAAGGACTCAACCGTTGCTTTGTCTGCCAGCACCACTTCTTCCTGCGTTGGCACGCCGCAAGCTGCACAGGATCCACGTGGTGGAAAATAGACCTGCTCACACAAAGGACATCGCTGACCGGTTAATACGCCTCTCTTTACCTGCGAGAGGAATCTTGCAGGCGCAGCGCCTGCAGTAAAGTTGTACTTCAGGTAAATCGGCGCTTCGATACCTGTGATGGGTTCTTGTTCACTCATAAAAATCGCCTCCTATACCAGCTCAAAGCCATTAATGTCAGTCATAAAACCAATGGTTTCATCCGCCCAGACCGCCCGCACTCTTGCCCCGGTGCTCACCTCGCTCTCACCATCGGCGCGCACCCAATGAATCATGGGCACGTCCGCACCATCGAGCTTAATCATCGCCCAGGCAAAAGGCTGCTCAGAGGGATGGGCTTCACGAGGCTCCTTAATCCAGGCCCAAGTCACGATTTCACCTTCCTGTCCAACGGAAACAAACTCGCTCAATTCCTCGGCGGTATCGGGGTCGTACTCCATGGGCGGAACAACCACCCTGCCATCGCTGGCTTTAATGCCGACGATATTGCGGTCGCGTAATTCGGTGAGGAAACGTCCCACCACCGGCCCGGTAGAGCGGGTGTAGGTATAACCCAGTTCAAATGCCTGGTTGAGAATTTCTGGCTGTGACACGTTCACTGCCCTCCATGAGAGGCTAAGTCGAGGCCTCGCAGTATCACGGAGATGACTTATTCGCTCAATGACGCATTGGATCAGCTATAAGTGACATTTCAGATCACTATGGTGAACCACAGCCGCTTAACCGAGATAAGGTGTGGCGACAATGCAGAAATCCCCCATAATGTCCGCAATCTTAATAAATCAAGCAGGAGACAATCATGTCCGTTTCAGCCTCAGGTTACTTGCGAATAGGCTCCACCGATGTAGATGCCTGGATGGATTTCGGCACAGGCGTGCTGGGAATGATGGATGCCCAACGCGAAGACACAGGCGGCGCACGATTCTTGCGCCTGGACGATCACCCCTTCCGCTTTATGGTTGAGCCGGCAGAAGCCGACGGCTTGATCGCCACTGGGCTGGAATTTCCCGATGAAGACGCGTTCATCCGCACCTGCGAGGCGCTGGTGGAGGCCGGGCATACGGTGACTGAAGGTTCGGCTGATAATGCGAAACGTCGCTGTGTTACCGCCTTTGCCACAGTCGTCGATCCATCAGGCAATACGATTGAGCTTTACTGGGGAAGAGAGCTGGACTACACGCCTCTGATTTCACCGCAGGGCGTTGCAGGCTTCGTAACGAGCTACCAGCAAACCGGAGATATGGGCTTTGGTCACCTGGTGCTGCCGGCCCCGGACTTCGATGCCACGTCTGCGTTCTACACCGAAATTATTGGCATGGGCATTACCGACATTCTTTACCCCCCAGGTATGGAGGGTGCGAAAATCCACTTCATGCATGCCAACAATCCACGCCAACACTCATTGGCTCTCTTTAACGCTCCACACCCTCTGGGTGTCGTACATATTATGATCGAAGTAGAGACTATGGACGAATTAGGTCGGGGAATGGATAGAGCCAAGGCAGCGGGCGCTCATTTTATGGCGACCCTGGGCCGCCATGTGAACGACAATATGTGTTCAGTTTACCTACTGGCGCCTGGCGGTATCGCCGTTGAATTTGGCTATGACGGAATACTGATTGACCCGCAGACGCACGTTGCCACAGTCTCCACAGAAGGCGATCTTTGGGGCCACGAATACAGTTTTCCGAGGGTTGAAGACTAAACGCTCGCAAATGACGTTTCGCGCTCCTCCCTGGAGCGCCAACAGTCCTGCCAGTTTATTTATTTCACTTCCACCGTGACTGGTATCCAGCGATTCAGAATATACTGCAGACTACCGTTA
Source organism: Candidatus Seongchinamella marina (assembly GCF_026262685.1). Classification (NCBI taxonomy): domain Bacteria; kingdom Pseudomonadati; phylum Pseudomonadota; class Gammaproteobacteria; order Cellvibrionales; family Halieaceae; genus Seongchinamella; species Candidatus Seongchinamella marina. The sequence goes on along the minus strand of NZ_SHNP01000002.1, from coordinate 167,159 downwards.
GCTCGCATTAGGCGCAGTGCACGATTGAGTTCTGACACTAGCGCATCATCATCCTTACGCACGGCCCAGGCCAGCATTTCCTCTGTCAGCGGAGAATACAGACTAATCAGGTCATCGTTCTCCATGCCGTTTGCCAACTGCCAACTGGTTGGTGCGTCATGAATATACATATCGATGGCGTCTTTGCGCAAAGCTTCAAAAGCCTGTTCACTGTTTTCGAACTCGCTGACGATGGCATCGGGTAGCTCGCGCTGAGCAAACTCTGCGCCTGTTGAGCCGGTTTTTACACCAACACGCACATTCTCGCGGTAAACCGCCCAGGGTTGAGAAAATCGACCCACTTTACTCTTATGCATAATGGCCATCTGCCCAACGCGCAAATAGGGTTCAGCGAACAATACCTGTTGGCTGCGCTCTGCCGTTACGCTGAGTCCCGACATCAATACATCGACCTTGCCGGCATGCAGCGCGGAAACCAGCCCCTCCAGAGGGATTTGAACGATTTCGATACGACGAGAGAGAATTTTGCCGACCGCTTTGGCGCTATCGGCTTCAATACCGGCAAAACGTCCATCCTGCTTGAAATGCAGGGGAGGATAATCCGCTGACATGCCCACCCGCAAAGTCCCTGCGGCGAGCACCATATTACTGGCAAACAACAGACATACTAGCAATAAAGACTTTCTTAACATGGTGGTCCTCACACTGAATTGGACAAAAACGGTAGCCATCAGACTTTAGCATCACTGGGCGGGAGTCCAAGCGAAATTTCGAAAAATCATGGTCTTGGGTCACCTCTCTTTCTCACGTAGAATGACATCCTGGTTGGAAGTGGAATTCGAGATGAGCTCCCCGGTACTGCTTAACAGGACAACGATTGAAAGCTGGCTCGATGAAGCCAGGGTGGACTATTACACTTGTGAGCGCTGTGAGGGCATGCATCTGCAGTCACTGCAGGACATGGAAGGAATTATAGACAGCCGTTTGTTTCTTGAGCCCTGGGGGCTATTGCTCACTACAGAGCTGGAAATCCGCCCGATGGCGTTATTGCCAGTAGCAGCTGACCTGGGTCGCCTGAACATGGATTATCCGACGCTGAAAATATTTCAGGATGTAGTCGACGACGCAACACCGCAACTGGTGGTCGCGGGCATGTTACTGGGAGCCGCCGGCATTACCCTGGAACAGTTCGCTACCTTCGCAGCCACCACCGTTGCGGCAACCCGAGAGGTGGGTAAGGAATGTCTACAGCTCAATTATCTGTTTGCTGAAGCCACTCCCGGCGATCAACCCGGCGCAAGTGCGCTGCATTAACCTTCTCCCGGTTGAAACCCGGCTAAACCAAAACGTTTTGCCATCAGCTGATCGAAAGCCCTGGCAGGTAGAAGCCTCTTCAACGTCACCAGCAAAAAGCTCCCCTTACCACCGCGAATCACCATTGGTGGCTTCGCTTTGAGTAATTTATCCACCACCGGCTTGATAAACTCATCCGTCGGGGTAGCGCCTTGCTGGCCAGCCTGCGCCCGCGCCTGGATTCTCGCCTGCATCGGCTCATAAACCGAACCTTCGGGCAATCGCATCCCCTCCTCCGCATGATCCCCAAAAGAGGAACGCACGCCGCCGGGTTGAATAGTAATGGTGCGAATACCAAAGGGCGCCAACTCCATTCGCAAGGCGTCTGTAATTGAGTGTACACAGGCCTTACTGGAACAATAGGCTCCGGCAAATGGCGTGGTCAGGAGACCAACAATACTGCCAACGTTAACCAGGTCTGCAGCGCCGTTCGCAGCCACCGCTTTACGCATTAAAGGCAGAGCCGCGCGAGTCACCGCCACGGGAGCAATCACGTTAGTTTCATACTGCTGCCGCAGGTCCTCTCGCTGTAAATCTACGATAGCGCCAACCTGCGAAAAGCCGGCGTTGTTCACCAACATATCAAGTTGTCCGACATCAGACTCAACCTGAGTCATTGCCGCAGCGATGCTGGCGTCGTCGTTTACATCCAGTCCCAGTATTTTCAGCCCGCGCTGTTCCAGGTCATCGAGCGTTTCTGGTCGACGGGCTGTAGCGTAAACCTTGAGTCCGCGATTATGCAACTCCAGGGCAAGACTGCGGCCAATTCCGCTGGAACAACCAGTGATCAAGACGGTACGCGTCATTGTAATGTCCTTGTATGGCGATACTTTTAATAGTCTGAGTCGGGCTGTCAGGCCACGAGGCTACAACTTGCCTGCCCAACGGATAGCGCTGGTGATCAACTGTTGAAACTCAGGAATGCTGTAGGTCGCGCCCTGGTGCCCAATAGCGCAATAAAGCACCCTGCCCTGTCCTAGTGTGTGGCGCCAGGCGATAGGATGCTCGCCCTCCATATTGTCGCGCCAGAGGAAATTGCCGCCGGTGGTTATATAACTTTCGCTGTCCATTGTTAGAAGAATTTCATAGCCCTTCTCTGCGGGGCTGTCGTCAAAGGCATACCACTCCTCGTTTGGAACAACCCAGCGGGCTGGCAAATGCGAGGTGACGTCAGCACCGGGATCCGCCACCAGCACATCGGCATCTTGAAATTGCGGTGACTGAGTATGGCCAGCAAACTGCGCGCCAATTAATGTATCCACATACCAGTCCCATTTGTAATAAACGTCGCCGCCCGATGCGTGAAGCCCTATCCAGGCGCCACCTTGCTCAATCCATTGCTTCATTGCCGAGCGCTGGTCTTCTGTTAACACGTCTCCCGACACATTATTCCAAACCACAACATCGAATTTGGCGAGATCTTCCGCATTGTGCGTTGCCGCGTTGTCGGTAGTGTAAATATCCCAGCCGTTATTGTTTGCAATATCGATAAGCATTTTTTCGCCGGCGGGAAGCGCGTCGACGTGCACGAAGCCATTGGCTTTACTCAACACGAGAATAGCGGGCTGGCTAAATTCAGATAGCGCGGGGGCATTATAATCGTAGTCTGGCCTTGGAATAATGCCTTGGGACTTCAACGCAAAATAAAAAGCCACCACAAACAGGACGAACAAAACCACAACACCGAGCAGTATTTTTTTTAACATGATTCACTCATTTCGATATCAGATATGGCCTTCGGCCATTTGCTTCACGGCATACTCACAGGCGCGAGCGGTAAATGCCATATAAGTTAAAGAGGGGTTAACGCAAGACGCCGACGTCATAAAGGATCCGTCCGTAACAAACAGATTAGGTACGTCATGCGCCTGGTTGTATTTATTCAGCACGGCCTGTTTGGGATCATCACCCATGCGCGCCGTGCCCATCTCATGAATGCTTTCACCGGGCATGGACATATTTTTACGTCCTGCTGGCACTGGCACCACTGCTCCAGCTGCTTTGAGTAATCGATCAGCCTGTTTGCGGGCATCTTCTCTCAGCTTGTACTCGTTATCCTTGAACTCAAAGTCAAAGGCGACCTGCGGAATGCCAAAGCGGTCTACCTTATTGCTGCTGAGGTACATTCGATTGTCTTCATAGGGCAGGCATTCGGTAAAGCCGGACAGTACAAATATCCAGGGCCCGGGCTTACGCAAATCCTCTTTCAGGCTGGCGCCGAAGCCCTTGGCATTAAAGCCGGTACTCCAATCCATGCGCAATGTATAGGTTTGAAAGCCATAGCCGCGTACAAAATCGGCGTCGGGGTCCTGACCATCCACGTTGCGAAAGCGAGGAATGTATAAACCGGTAGGTCGATTTCCATGGAAGTAGCTGTCCATGTTGTCGAGGAACAAACCCATCCCGCTTTCGCCGATGGTGTGGTCCATCATGTAGTGTCCCAGTACACCGCTGCTATTTGCCAAACCATTGGGAAAGCGCTCGCTGGTCGAGTTCATCAGTATCTGTGTACTGCCCACAGTAGAGGCGCACAGAAAGAATATTCTTGCCGAATAGGTTTGCCTTTCACCGGAGACTGTATCGATCACGTGAACCTTGGCAATCTTTCCTGTCTCGGGGTCATATTCCAGTTTTTCGACCAGTGAGTTAGCTCTTATCGTTAGGTTACCTGTGGCTTTGGCAGCGGGCAGTGTAGAACTTAGTGAGCTAAAGTAACTGCCCGTCGAGCAACCACGCGGACAGGGGCCGCAATAATGACAAGCGCTTCTACCGGGCAAATCTTCTGTCAGAATCGCGGTTCTCGCATTCGTTAGAGTCACGTCTGGCGCTTTCTTTTTCAGCCTGCTCTCAATAGTCTTTTCAAGTGCGTGCCATGGCATAGGCTTCTGTAACTCTCCATCAGGTAACTGTGGCAAGCCTTCGTTTCTGCCATTTACACCAATAAATTTTTCAACGTATCCATACCAGGGAGCAATTTCCTCGTAGTCTACAGGCCATGGAATACCATGCCCATCGTCCGCATTCGCCCTGAAATCCTGTGCACTGAAGCGATAGCTTTGCCTCCCCCATAGCACCGATCGTCCGCCTACCACGTCCGCCCTGGCCCACATAAACGGCTTGCCTTCGTCGTCTGCGTAGGGATTATCTTTATCGTTATTCCAGAACTGCCGGTTTGCCTCGTTCATGCTGCCAGACTTACTGCTCCACTTGTATTCCTGGGCGTATAGATCACGTGGCCTTTTACCCTGATACGGCAATTTCCAGTCGGGGGCATGCTCCCCCAAGTAGCCGGAGCCATGCTGCAAGGGTTTACCGCGCTCCAAAACAAGCACTTTGAGGCCTTTCTCCGTCAGCTCTTTGGCAGCCCAGCCCCCGGAAATCCCCGACCCTACGACCACGGCATCAAAATCAAAGTTGGTGCTTTCTATGATTGATTTTTTCATTCGAGTCGCGTCAGCCAACTGCTTTGATCTGGCGAAAGCGGGACGTCACCGTCAAAGTACATTGGCATTGCGTTATACCGCAATACTTGTGTACCGCCTTTTTCAGACGTAAAGAAGCCCCAGATCGTCAACTCCTTCAGCTGGCAAATAAAAGGCGCATCGCTGACAAAGTCTCTCCGAGTGTTGGCAAAATCGTACCAGGAAGATTCCGAAGCCTTCGCCTCCAGGTCTTCCATTAATGCCAACTGCTGTGCAGCATCAAGCTCGTCAAAGCTTGAACCATAATCAGCGGCCACACTGGCTTCCAGCTCAGCCAGACCAGCAAGAAAAATAGTCCTCTCCTCGTCGTTAAGCCAATCCGTCGCCATCAATTCAATAAATCGGGGCACGCCAGCGTCGATTGCACCTGGAGTATCTGTGCGAGGTATCACAATCTCGCACATTGCCGCGATCGTTTTGCGCTGAGCGTCATTGAGGAGGCGGGTTGCGCCTTGGTTGTAATTCGGAGCCGCGGCCAAATAGACCTGCTGTTCTTGCGTTAGCGCAACGCCCAATTGACTGGCACTGGCACCACTGACCAGTATCGCTGCACACTGCAGAAATTCACGCCTGTTCATTAGGCTTGTTCCTGCGAAAAACGGCTGGTGCCGCGCCAATAAGCAGCGCTACCAGCACACAACTTAATAGTTGATAGTCCCATGCGCCGAAATAATAACCGCCTGCTTTGAATGCAGAATAGCCCCAATACACCGGTCCAAACCCGGTCAGGTGATACAATTCATAAAATATGACTGCTGTTGCAGGCAGCAGAAAATACAAGTAAAGACCTGCGGCTATCGCTATCAGCCACCTTCTTAAAGATAAAAACATTGCCAACCTCCGTCAGCTCTATAGCCAGTCTTTTATGAAACGAATGCCTTCGCGGTAGACTTCCTCGGGCGAGGAAAATGCATTGCGCCAAACATTAGCAGCGCCTGCCAATTCAGAATCGGAAGTACCAAAAGCTTCAATGACCAGCCAACCCGAGTAATCAATTGCCTTCAGCGCAGCAAAATTTGCGGCCCAGTCCACCTGCCCAGTACCGAGGCTCCCCCGGTGACTCTCGCTAAGGTGAACATGATTCAGCTGCTCTTTTATATCATTGAGTGCTAGTTCAGGCGCGGGATCTTCGATATTCGCATGATGAGTATCGTAATGAACACCGACGTTATCTAATCCAACTTGCTCCACCATGCGTTTACAATCTGCCGAGGTGCATATCAGAAATACTTCGAACCGATTGAGAAACTCCAATCCGAGGCTCACCCCCGATTGGGCCGCATACTCACCCGCCGCATGCAGGTGCTCAGCGGACCAGTTCCATTCATCGGAGGTCGCTGCAGTGCCTGTAAAATACTTGTGTGCCTGATAGAGACCGCCAATGACCATCGTTGAGCCGATAGTATTGGCATCATCAATCGCTCGCATCAGGTTCTCCAGAGCGGCCTTCCTGATGGCAGGGTCAGAAGAAACAGGATTCGTGTCCAGGCCTACGAATGCAGAGGATGTGCGCTCAAGCCCAAGGCTATCGCATGCTGCCGCCATTTCTTTGAGCTGTTGTTCTGACTGCCCCACCAGGGGGATTTCAACGCCATCAAAACCTGCTTCCGCCAAACCCTCAAAAATGGGAATGCTACGAGGCGTCGTCTCTATGCCCCAAAGCAACATATTCATTCCAATCTTTGTATTCATGCGCCAGTTCTCAACTTGCTTCAGAGTCAGCGCTCGCCCCGCTCTGATATAAACCCTTTTTTCGATCGTACAGCCAAATGATGCCGAATACCGGCAACAACAACAGGGGCACTATGGCGACGGATTGAAAGGACTCTACCGATGCATAGCGGATGACTTCGTCCATCGCTTGCGGCGATAGTCCAGTCAGCTTGTCTGCCCCACCGGCCGCTTGCGCCTTTGCAGTATCAAAAATAGCGCCCATTTTAGGGAGCACAAACTGGATTGCCATGCCGCCTGCAAACCCCATCAGTCCCAACGCGACTGCGCCCCCTCGGGGAAAGCGTTCCGACACAATGGCCAGCATGGTAGGCCACAAGTAGCAGACGCCCATTCCCCATACAGTCGCAGCGGCAAAGGCGAGTAAGGGCGTTGTCGCGAGGCTTAACAGGTACAAGCCAACGCCCGCTGCAACGCAGCTGACAAACATCAGCCCAACGGAAGAGATACGTTTAACAATGGGGCCGGCAAAGTGCCTCATCACAAACATCAGCGCACTCACATAGACTAGTAGCAAAATTCCCTGCATACCCACAATATTGGATAGCGCGATATTCACCCATTGTCCGGGTGCGAGCTCAGCGGACGCGGTGAGAAACATGCAAGCCCAAAACACCCAGAACAGGGGACGCTTGAATAGCTCAGTAAACATTTCACCATAACTCACTCCAGAAGCAACGCGCTCGGTCTGGGGGAAGCTGGCGGTGGCTACCATGGCGGCAAGGATCAACGCGGGGATCAGTAGCACAAACATATTAATCTCCCAGGGCAAATCCGCTGCGCCGATTGAGACTCCCAGCAGCCCGCCCACTACGATACCGGCAGGCCACCATGCGTGCAGTATATTCAGGCGATGGGTTTTTTCTTCAGGATAAAGCGCTGCCACCATGGGATTAGATGCCGCCTCAACGGCGCCCCACCCCAGACCAGTGAGCAGCAAGCTGACCAGCACCACCGTTTCAACAGAGGGCCCTACGGGCATCATGGTCGCAGCAAACAAACCAACCGAGCCTGCCACGTAACCGATAGCTGACAGTAATAACATGCGCTTCATGCCTATCAGGTCAACCAGTGCACTGCCAAACAGCAAAGTCAGTGCAAAGCCCGTGAAGGTAATTCCCAGGGCTTCGCCCACCATAGACGCGGAATTGGCCAGATCGATTTTGTCGTAGATGTCAGCCTGCAGATTGGGTGCGATATTTGCCCTGACAGCAAAGCCGAGTCCAATCATAAAAATGGAAAGATTGCCTACGTAGTAAAGGCGCTTGCGGTCAATCGTTTGTTCGCTCACTTTGTTCTCCTGATTTATTTTTGCTTTTAGAGCCCCTGAGTTAAATACCAAGTATGCGTCGATTGGCAGCCTGGTCGGCTCCGCTACCAGCAAAGTCGTCAAAGGCCTTGTCGGTTGTTCGAATGATATACTGGTTAATGAAATCTACCCCTTCCCTGGCGCCGTCTTCCGGATGCTTTAAACAGCACTCCCACTCCAATACCGCCCAGCCCTCGAAATCATACTTGGCAAACTGACTGAATATTCGCGAAAAGTCGACCTGCCCATCTCCCAATGAGCGAAACCGACCAGGCCGATCTTTCCATTTCTGATAGCCTCCGTAAAGGCCCGATCTGCCGCTTGGATTGAATTCAGCATCCTTTACGTGAAACATCTTTATGTGCTCATGGTAAAAGTCGATGAACTGCACGTAGTCTAGCTGTTGCAACAGGAAATGACTGGGGTCATAAAGAATATTGCAGCGTGCGTGATTGCCGGTGGCTTCAAGAAAACGCTCAAAACTGACGCCGTCGTGCAAGTCTTCTCCCGGATGAATTTCATAGCAAAGATCAACACCAGCGTCGTCAAACGCGTTGAGAATCGGCAGCCAGCGTTCCGCCAGCTCGGCAAAGCCGGTTTCAACAAGTCCGTCAGGTCTTTGCGGCCAGGGATACATTGTGTGCCACAACAATGCCCCCGAGAACGTGGCATGGGCATCAAGGCCCAAATTTTTGCTGGCCTTTGCCGCCAGCATCAACTGCTGCACTGCCCACTCCTGACGCGCAGCAGGCTTACCCCTGCATGAATCGGGCGCAAAGCCATCAAACAGTTCGTCGTATGCTGGATGCACTGCCACCAGCTGCCCCTGCAAGTGGGTAGACAGTTCGGTAATCTCAACACCACCCTCGGCACAAACACCTTTTAGCTCATCGCAGTAATCCTGGCTTTGAGCTGCAAGATGCAGATCTATTAATCCGGTTTCCCATGTGGGAACCTGAACGCCCCTATAACCGAGATCACCCGCCCACTTCGCCATACCCGCAAGACTATTGAAGGGGGCTTGAGCGCCTACAAATTGAGCCAGAAATATTGCCGGACCTTTCATCATCGACATTGTGCATCCTCTTGCATCAGTTCAGTGCTGTTCAAATTTATGCCACTTGATATCACTGCCACTTGCAGTGACTGCCAGTTCGATAAAGTTCATTCCCCGCACCGCTTCCTCAATACCCGGGCAATCCCTGGAACGAAGATTTTTATCCGACCCGGCCTCGTGAGCCCTTATCTGCGCAGTAAAAGCCATGTACACATTGGCGAAAGCTTCAAGGTAACCCTCGGGATGCCCCATAGGGGTTCGGGTATTAACGCCCGCCAGGTCACCCAGGTAGGCACCACCAGTTCGCAGCATTTCCGTTGGCCGGTCAGCCCATTTGAGCCACAGTGTGTTGGGCTCCTGCTGCCGCCACTCTAGCCCCCCGTTTTCGCCATAAATGCGCAAGCTCAGGGCATTCTCTTCACCCACACAGACCTGGCTTGCCATCAACACGCCTTTTGCACCCCGCTCTAGCCGCAGCAGAATAGAGCCGTCATCATCAAGTTCCCGTCCTTCAACAAAGGCACTCAGATCGGCGCAAACTTCGGTAATATTCAGACCGCTGACGTACTCAGCCAGGTTTGCCGCATGCACCCCAATGTCGCCCATACAACTGCTAACACCGGCCTGGGCCGGATTGAGTCGCCACGACGCCTGTTTGTTACCAAGGTCTTCCTGACGGTCAGCCAACCACCCCTGTGTATATTCAACAACGACTTTGCGAATCTTGCCCAGTTCCCCGCGTGAAATTCGCTCACGTGCTTCTTTCACCAACGGGTAGCCTGTGTAAGTGTGGGTCAGACCGTAGAGCAGTCCTGAGTCTCTGACTCGCTCGCGCAACTGCAGCGCCTGAGCGAGGCTAAGGGTCGCGGGCTTGTCGCTCAATACGTGAAAACCGGCCCCTAATGCGGCCTCCGCAACGGGAAAGTGCAGATCATTGGGTGTCACAATAGCGACAAACTGCATGCGTTGGTCTGCCGGCAGCGCTGCTTCCGCCGACATCATCTGCCGATAATCGCCGTAGACCCGTTCCGGCTCCAAATAGAGCATCGCGCCCGACTGCGCTGAACGCTCCGGGTCACTGCTAAAAGCGCCGCAGACTAATTCGATCTCGCCATCCATCGCGGCGGCCATGCGGTGAATGCCGCCAATGAAAGCGCCCTTGCCTCCACCGACCATTCCCATTCGCACTTTAGCCACGCGTCGCTCCCAACCTATGTTGTTTTATTATTGACAGCTTACAGCAGCGTTCGCCTGTGTCTTGTTGCTCAATCATCCTATTACCGGGGCCGTATTTCTTGCAAGATTTCCGTTATAGTTAGTATAAATTCGGCGCGAGAGCCACAAAATGACAAAATTAGTGTTCAATTCCCTGTCTGGCCTTGCACAAAGCTTTGCTACGCTGGACTTGATACCCGACACCCATGCCTGGGTAAAAGACCGATCAGGGCGCTTCACTTACGGTAATAGCCTGTTCTGCCAACGTTTTGGCTTTCAAGACTCTAGCGCTCTCAACGGCAAAACAGATTATGACCTTGCTCCAGCCGATATGGCTGAGCGCTATCGGTCTGATGACGATAGTGCGTTAAAAGGTGTGGTTATCACTGATCGATTGGAACTGATTGGCGGCGCAGCATCCGTTGAATGGTTTCTCACCTCTAAATGGCCGATTTATAACAGCGCCGACGACATCATTGGCTCTTTTGCCATCAGCCGCCATTTGAATCGCTCTGAGGACAAGGCGATCCCGTTTCGAGAACTCAGTGCGCCCATTAACTACATTCGTCAACATTTTGCCGCTGAGATCTCAATGGCCGACCTTGCCAGGGCCAGCAACTTGTCCATAAGCGCACTGGAGCGGCGCTTTCGCAAGCATCTTGATAAGACGCCACACCAGTACCTCAATGAAGTACGTCTGCAACATGCTCACAAGCTGCTAGTCACCAGCGATAAAGCCATAGGCACAATTGCCATAGACACCGGCTTTTGCGACCACAGCCACTTCACTCGAGCTTACAAAAAGCACTTCGGCACAGCCCCAAGAGACAACCGAACCCGGCGCTAAACTGGCCCTTGGGCAGCGCCGCCCGCTTTTATGCTTGAGGGCTTGAAACTAATGCCTATTAGTCTATAGTAGGACCACAACCCAGCTAACAAGAGTCTTCTTCATGAGCGAATGTCCGTTTGCCAATTTTCAGAACATGATTGACCCCGATACCTACGCCAATGGTATGCCCTACGATGAATTGGCACGGATTCGTCAATCCGGCCCCATTCATTACATGGAAGACACCACCATGGGCGTGCCCTACTGGCTTGTGACCGGCCGTAAAGAGATCGACGCGATATCCAAGAACCCCACTTTATTTTCCAGTGAAGAACGGACGGCGTTGGCGGACGAACATAGCCCGGAGGACATACAAGCAATTCATAGCAACATGACTATTAACATGGACCCACCGCGACAACTTAAATCGCGAAAAATCGTGCGAGCAACATTCACTCCGCGCGCTGTAGATTCCTATGAAGCCCGATTTCGACAGCATGCAAAAAACATTGTAGACGCAGTGGCTGCTCGCGGTGAGTGCGAGTTCGTTGAAGAAGTCGCTGCAGAGCTTCCCCTGCTTGCCATTCTAGAGCTCTGCGGTATTCCAGCTGAAGACCGCAAGGACTTCTTTGAGTGGACGAACACCATGATGTTCAACCAGGACTCTTCTCTTGCCGTTGATAAGGAAGCGGCTGAAATGGCCTCGTTCAAGGTGATTGAGTACGCCATGAAGTTGTCCGCACAACACCAGGAAAACCCTAAAGACGACATTATCGGCGCCTTGCTGCGCGGCACAGAGCGAGAAGAAGGCCTCAGCGAAGACGAGTTTGTCTGGTTTTTCCTGATGCTAATTGCTGCGGGGAATGAATCTACACGCACCGTAACCACTCACGGCATGCGCATGTTAATGGAGCACCCGGACCAACTGGAATACCTGGTCGAAAATCCCGACAAAATCCCAGGCGCCTGTGAAGAAATGCTGCGCTACAACACCGCATTTATCCTGATGCGCCGAACAGCGATGGAAGACACTGAGATCAATGGTCATCAGATAAAAAAAGGCGCCAAAATTATCATGCACTATCACACAGTGAATCATGATGAAGGGGTCTTCGGTGACGATGCTATGGAATTCGATGTGCGACGCGCTGAACGCATGCCAGACCTTTACAATCAGCATCGCGCATTCGGCGTAGGACAGCATTTCTGTCTTGGCACCCACCTGGCGAGACTGGAAATGCGCGTTATGTTCGAAGAAATCATTCCCAGAATGCGTCACCCCAAGTTAGCGGGAAAAGTCGAATACACCCGGTCTAATCTTGTGGCTGGCATCAAGTGCATGCCTATTACGTTTGATCCTGAAGTAAAAAGCGGCGAACAGGCAGCTTAAGCAAAACCTTAGCCGTTTATGCAGTCGCAATCTGCGACTGTGTAAACGGCAATTACCAACACAAGCAATGCCCGCAGATCAGAGGGCGTAACGATGTTGACTCGTTAATACTTCAAAGCCAGATTTTGACGCTTGCGCTAATTCGGCCGAGCACCGCCGCAGAGCACATCGGTGGCATGTTCTGTATCCATAAATTCTTTCAACTCCAGCAACTGCCCGTCGCGCCAGGTAAATAAAAAGTGATAGTGGTTACTATAAGCCTGCCCTGATGCATGAGTGCCCGTAGACGTTGCTTCTACAGCCACCCGATCGTGTTCAGCTGTCATGTTAAGGACGGTAAAAAGCAGCCCATCTGGAAACGCCTCCAACACACCGCCAGCGAAGCCGCGAATCTCTTCCTTGCTGCGACTTCCCGAAATCAGTGTATTTCCCATGGTTACAACGCGGCCATCTTCAGCATAGGCATCAGCGATCGCATCTCCGTCTCCCCGCTGCATCGCCTCAAAAAAAATCCGCGTTAATCGCTTGTTCTCGTCTACCGATGACATAAAGACACCCCCACTCCAAATAAATTAATCGCAGCGCAAGATTACCTTGCCGGCAATCTGGGCTTTGTCGATGCGTTCATGCACGCTGCGAATCTGCGACAGAGGAACTACATCGGCAATCGCTGGATTGAGCTTGCCCGCCTTGAGCATGGCAAAAAGCGCAGAAACGTCCTGCTTAAATTCAACCGGCAGCTTTTTCCTGCGACTGTGTATATTGTAGAAGGTGCTGGCCCGCCCATCGGGAATCAGCTTCCAACCTGCCAGTAACTTGGCAAAACTCCACAGCAGCGAAGGTATACCCTCCTCGCCCGTAGTGACCTGCAGTGCGCCGAAAGCAATGAGCATACCGCCCCTATCCAGACAGCGATACGAGCGCGACCAGTTCTTACCACCTATCGTGTCAAAAACAACATCGACGCCTTTACCCCCTGTTTCAGCCATAATTCGTTGCTGGAAATCTTCCGTCTTGTAGTCAATTGGTGTCGCTTTAAAATGTCGGATTAAATCGTGCTTGCCTTGTGATGCCGTGCCATAGATGACCAGCCCCATTTCTCGGCCTAACTCCAGTAGCGCAGTCCCAACCGCACCACCAGCAGCATGCACCAGGCAAGTTGTACCGGGCTCTAACGTGCGAATGCGAGTCAGCATTTGGTAGGCGGTGGTATAGGAGAGAATCATCGCCACTGCCTGCGTCGGGTCCAGCCCATCAGGCGCCGGCACCACCTGCTCTGCGTCTGCGCACAGGTACTGGGTATAACCGCCTATCACTGGCATATCAGCAACATGCTGGCCTACTTTGAACTGCGTGACACCCTCCCCCAGTTTGTCTACAACGCCAAACCAGTCATAGCCAGGGGTGAACGGCGGTTTGTCTTTCACATCGACATATTGACCTTGGCGGATAATGGTATCGGTAAAACCGGTGCCGGCAGTCAGCACCTTGACTCTAAGCTGCCCCGCAGCAGGCTCCGGCAAATCCTTAAGCTCTTCCAGCTCAAGATTTTCTGGCCCACCGAAAGCCTTCAGCACGACTCTTTGATAACTCATCGATTATTCGCCAACTGTGTCTCTAGTTTCAGTTTCATCGGAATCACCCATTGCTGCTTCAACTGCACTGACAGCAGACCTGCATTTTCCAACTCGTCGCATAGCGTCATCTGGTGGGCCAGATCGAACATGTCGAATTGGCGACAAATTCTGGCTTCCTCATTGAGCTGGATAAAGGATACTCCCGGGGTCTGGTAATAACTTCCATCTGCACGCTTGCCGGGGCCCCTATTAAGCCAGTGAGTGACCAGGCGATTGTCGCTACCTGTGTAGACCCCCTCATAAGGGAAACTCCAGCCCTCCCATCCAACCTGCATGTCGCGGCCGTAATGGGTCGCCTTGATCTCATCGATACCGTCGGCCACCACCTCCATAACACCGGCATATTGGCAGCTGTACACACAGTCAACCGCATAGAGCTCGTCCACAAAAAACAGCCAGTTATTGTCGATGGCCGCCTGTCGATGCGCGGCGATTAATTTGTCCGCCGTCGCGCGTAACTTTTCATCACTCAAGTTTTGCATAATCCCCTCCTTGCTATCGTGCCAATTCGGGAATGACTTTCGCGTACTCATCAATCATTGGCAGCATGGCCTCCGGCTTGTCCCAGAGATCCATAGACACGCCTATTGTTGCTCGTTCAATACCCATGTCTCGATACTCTTTGAGCTTGTCCAGATTACCGGTATCCATGATCTGAATATTAATGTCTATATCGGCTGGATCGCGACCTGCCTGCTTTACTTCCTCTCTAAAAGACTCCACCGTTTTTGCCACATCACCCATTGCAACGTCCACTGGATACCAGCCATCTGCCCAGGAGGCAGCGTGCTTTCGCCCTAACGGCCCCATTGCACCCAGGAACACTTTCGGTCCGCCCTGCTGCAGCGGCTTTGGATTCGCCCACACGGGATCAAACGCTATGTATTTTCCTTTGTAACCCGCCTCTGGCTGACTCCAGAGTATGCGGGTAGCTTCCACTGTCTCGCGCAACACGGCATACCGCTTGTTAAAGGGATGGGTGTTGGCGTTTTCATACTCTTCCTGATTCCAGCCAACGCCGGTACCAACGATCACCCTACCGCCAGACAGGCGATCCAGGGTCGCTATCGTTTTTGCCTGGGCGAAAATATCGCGCTCCATCAACAAGGCAATTCCGGTACCCAGTTTCAGCGTGGTGGTGGCATTGGCGGCTGTCATCAGCGACAGATATGGATCCATCATATTTTTATAGGGGTCGGGCATATCCCCCCCAGGTGGATAGGGCGTGGCTCTTGAGCAAGGAATGTGGCTGTGTTCTCCATACCAAAGAGACTCGAATCCGCGCTCCTCCAGTAAACATGCCAGATCAGCAGGATGGGGGTCGCTTGGTGTATTCATCGAACTGAAAGCCAAGTGCATGGAATCTCCAATACCAGGTCTTATACCCGGGGCAATTGAGCAGGCAAATAACGGCTACCTGCCGAGTGGTCTGTCTGAGTTTAGGGCTCTCATATTATCCAACTAACCCGCTGTACGCCTTCGCAGAAGCCAACTATTCAAGGGTTGGTTTAACAATGCGTCTTTACTTCTGGTGCACTGAAGTAAGAAACTATTTGATCGATGTTTTCGCACCACTGCACAGAGGTCACCATGAAAGACACACCGCATCTTGCCGTTGAAGCAAACAAGAAGTCCATTCAGTACGCGATGGAAGGCAATAAAGAAGGCTGGCTAGCGCTCTACACCGACGACGCAGTGGTATCTGATCCGGTGGGCAAATCGCCCATGGACCCAGCAGGCAACGGGCATCAGGGCAAGGCAGCCATCGAACGTTTCTGGGACACGGTTATCGGCAAAGCCAATATAGAAATTCGGGCGGACAAACGGTGGACCAGCGGCGATTACCATTGCTGCGTCGCGCAGGTAGCGCGAAACGACTTGGGCGACGGCAATTTCACCGAATGTGACATGCTGGCAGTATATGAAGTCAACGAAGAAGGCTTAATCGTGCGCATGGGAGCCCACTGGGACTTCGACAATATGATGGAGCAACTTGCAAAAGTCAGCGCAGGCTAAACGCGCCCCCGTATCACCTTGATAGCTGCCCATACGCGTGGCATATAGCGTCGCTCTATTGATCCAATTTGAACACTCGCTGGGCATTATCGCGAAGAAATTTAGGCCAAACATCATCCCGCAAAGGGACGTTTGGCATATCCTCGAAAATCCGCTCTAGCGAAATCCCCATCGGAAAGTAACCCGCGTACATCACCTGGTCAGAGCCCCGCGTATTGGCAAATTCTATAATATCCTTAGGATAGTATTTAGGCGCAAACGCGCTGGTCATATAATTCAGGTTCGGGTACTTCAACATTAACTTCCAGGCCAGCTCTGTCCAAGGTTCGCCGCCATGGCGCATTACAACCTTCAGTTCCGGGAAAAACCAGCAAACCTCATCGAGGTGCTCCACTTTCTGCGGTTCCATTGGCAATCGCGGACCGGGCACACCCACGCAGGGGCAAAAGGGGATATCCAGGTCAATACAAGTGGTATAAATGGGATACCAGCGTTTGTCATTAATGGGAACCTGTGGGCAAAGACCCGATGGAAATGCCGTTACCGCCTTGATATCGAATTCTTGCTTGAGGCGCCGAATTTTACGTACTTCATCCATCGCCAGATTGGGATTCGCTTCATAGGAAGCAAAGAAGCGATCAGGGTGATCGGCTACCGCTTGCTCGTGAATCAAACCGGGATCACCGGATATGCCGACCATGGCGCGTGAAATCCCGTGCTGATCCATTTGTGCCAGGGTATACGCCCGTCCATCCTCAATATTTTTCAAATCTGGGACGTTGAACATGTATTGCGCAGGCATACTGAATACATCACGGCTATCGCTATCAAGAAACAGTGGCTTCATGTAGTCGTACCAATGACTCTGCTCTGCACTCGGGATCATCAGCATAAGATCAATAATTCCAACATCATTCGGCATTGCCATAGGTTCGCTCCAAATTAAGCGGTCTGTTCATTGGTGGACGAACACTTTAGCGGAGATTGTCGCCTAACGCAGACTCAATACCCCGCTGCTGCTTGAGAAGGCCATGGCGGGTTCAATTCCTTGTATTACGTCGCCTGCTGAACCAACCGTGGCTTTTCCGGCGAAGATTACAGCGTATAGTTGCTATACACACCATGATGTTCCAGAGGTTGAGCAAAATGTCCGTTTCAGGCAGTGCGATAAAAGCCAAAAAAGCAGAGCTTACTGCTGCAGGCGCATTTTTTGAGGTAGAAGAGCTTAGCCTTAATGGGCGTAGCTATCGCGCCTATAAGCATGCACCTAAAACAGCGATAGAGATACTGAACAATGCCCGCAATCACGGCGAGTTGGAGTTCCTGGTCTATGACGGAAAACGTTTTACCTATAATCGCCTGTTCCAGGCTGTAGACGCACTGGCCAGCCAGTTGCAAAGCGAATTCAAAATTAACAAAGGCGATCGCGTTGCTATTGCCATGCGCAACAATGTGGAGTGGATGATTACCTATAGCGCTGCGACCCTGATCGGCGCAATCGTCGTGCCAATAAACAGTTGGGGGAAAAGTGAGGAACTGGAGTATGCGATTACTGACTGCGGTGCCAAGTTGCTTATTTGCGATGAAGCGCGATTTAGGCTTATCGAGACTACGTTTGATACTTTGAACTTGGCAACGATTGTAGTGCCTGCCTCAGATGAGTTTTTAGGGTCGGCAAACGTAGTACTTTTTAAGGATATTTTGACCGCTGGCCAAGAACAGTCTTACACGCCGGTTGCAGTTGCCCCCGAAGACAGCGCGCTAATTCTGTACACCTCCGGCAGCACCGGTTTTCCCAAGGGGGTTTTGCATAAGCACGCTGCAATCGGACAGGCCTTGATGAACATGATGTTTCTCGGGCTACTGGTCGCGGAATTCGAAGGCGGCCCCCGCGAGTATCGCGGCGGCGCCGACAGGGAAACGCCGATGCTGACCGTACCGCTGTTCCACGCTACCGGTCTGCTGGGCGGCTTTTATCTCCCCATCGCAATGGGTCAAAAAGTCATCATGATGTACAAGTGGGACAGCACAGAAGCGCTTAAACTAATCGATCAGGAAAAAGTGACCGGGCTGTCTACTGTGCCTGCCATTTTGCAGGATCTGCTGAGTCACCCCGACTATCAACAGTACAATACCGAGTCATTGATGCGCATCAGCGCAGCAGGCGCAGCAACGCCAGCCGGACTGCCCGAGCTGATTCAATCTCGAGTCAGTGCGCCCAGCAGTTCAGCGGGTTATGGCATGACTGAAACCATGGCAGTTGGGGCGACAATGAGTGGCGCCCTGTTCGACTATAAACCGGATGCCGCCGGCATTCCTTCACCGATTATGGATATGCGCTTCGTGGCTGCCGACGGCACGGTATTGCCCGATGGGCAACCCGGAGAAATAGAAATGCGAGGAGTCAGTTGCACACCGGGATACTGGGAAAAGCCAGACGCCAATGCTGCAACGTTTAGCCAAGACGGCTGGATGAAGACAGGTGACATCGGCATGCTCGATGAAGATGGCTATCTCTACATCACCGGAAGAATCAAGGAGATCGTCATTCGTGGCGGGGAAAACATCTACCCAGGCGAAATTGAACAAGCTGCCTACGAGCGCCCTGAAGTGCGGGAAGTCGTCGTATTCGGTGAGCCCGATCAAGCTATGGGCGAAGAACTGGTGCTGGTCGCTTACCTGGACCCTGAGGAAAACCTCGAGGAGTCCGAATTGCGCGCCTTTCTCACTGCGCGGCTAGCGACTTACAAGGTGCCACGGGTCATCGAATTTGCTACCGAGCCTTTACCACGTAACGCCAGCGAGAAACTGCATAAGCTGAAAGTAAAAGAAGCCTTTTTGGGATTAGCCTAGGCCACACACTTTATGCCGCTCTAGATTTCTATAACGGTGCGGATACCGCGGCTTTCTTCCAGGTCTTTAAAGCCCTCGTTGATCTCCTCCAAAGGGCGCCGCCCGGTAATCATGCCTTCCATATCCAGTAGTCCCTGACGCCAGAGACGCAGCAACCGCGGGATCTCAAACAGGGAATTACTAGACCCCAGCAGGCAGCCACAAAGCTTCTTTTCCAGGGCCTGAAACAACACGACATTGGGAATAGTCAGATTTTCTTCGATGGCGGGCGAGCCAACAATGACCGTGGTTCCTCCCATTCGAGTCATTTGAATCCCCTGCTCAATCAATGCCGCCTTACCCGCGGCTTCAAACGCATAGTCCACGCCAATGGCAGCCGTAAGTGTCATTACCAGCGCATTGATATCTTCGTTAACCGGGTCGACCACATGAGTCGCTCCAAACCCAATGGCTTTGTCTCGTCGCTCGGCTACCGGGTCGGAGGCGATAATGACAGAAGCTCCGGCAATGCGTGCCCCCTGTATCGCAGCCATTCCGATGCCGCCCAACCCCAGCACAACGCAGGTGGCCCCCGCTTCCATCTCGGCGGTATTGAGAACCGCGCCTACGCCAGTTTGCAGCGCACACCCGATCACACAGGCCACATCCAGGGGGATGTCTTTATCAATTTTGATCGCGCCCGTCGCAGGCAATGTGACGTACTCGGCAAGAGCACCAATACCACAACCCCTGAACACCTGTTCGCCATTCAATGATAGACCCGTGCTACCGTCGGGCAGCGTTCCCGTAAGTATGCCCATCGCGTTAGTGCATAAATTTTGCTGGTCTCGCTGACAGTAATAGCACTGGCCGCAAGGGGGAGCCGGCGTCAGCACCACATGATCACCGACTTCCAGGTGAGTAACACCCGGGCCCAGCGACTCCACCACACCCGATGCTTCATGCCCCGGCACCTGTAACCCCATCAATGGGGCCTTACCGGTCACAAAACCTAAATCCGAGTTGCACAGGCCACAATACTTCACGTTGACCCTGACCTCTCCAGCTCGGGGGTCTATGATTTCGATATCATTGCGAACCTTTAACGGTTTTCGGGCTTCTTCGAGCAGAGCTGCGCGCATGGTTTTTCCTGTATTCAAACGTGTACAAAACATCCAGAGTAGCTGGGGATGTAAAGCTGGACAAGCACCAACCCCCACTTGAACAACCATATAGTTGAACGGCAAGCGATTTTTTCATTCCGCCAGCCGTTCGACCACTGATCTGCGACCACCCTTTCGATATACTTTAGAAAAGTAACTACTGGGACAGGGTGCCATGAAACTGAAACTGGAGCGCAATGAGGATCGTTTATTTGGAAAAATCCTCATGGAGCAGGCCAAAGATTGTCCGCACAGACCCTTTCTTGTCACCGAGTCCAGTTCCACCAGCTTTGCAGAAGCTGAAGAGCAAACTAACAGGCTAGCTGCAGGGCTCGCCGAACTCGGTGTCACCAGGGGCGACAGAGTCGTGCTGTTGTTAGCCAATCGTCCGGAACTCGTACTTCTGACGCTTGCGACTAATAAACTGTCCGCCGTTTGGGTGCCCATCAATGCAGATTATCGGGGCGAATGGCTACTGGAAGCAATTTCTGGCAGCAAGCCAACAGTAATCGTCACTGAACAGAAGTTCGTGCCAAGACTGCAGGAGATACAAGACCGCCTGCCATCGGCACAGATTGTATTGATTGGCGACAGCGAGGACACCGCGTTGCCAATAGCAGCGACCTATCAACAATTACTTGCTAAACAGCCCCTGACCCCTGACTACAGCAACCAGAATTATGGGGATACCAGTGCCATTCTCTGGACATCGGGCACCACGGGTAAGTCCAAGGGCGTGTTGCAGAGTTACAACGCCTGGATTCGTGCGATCGTCGATGGTGCATCAATACAATACGACTCAGCAGAAGACGATATCTGCTACTGCGCGCTGCCTCTTTACAATGCAGGCGCATGGATTACCTGTGTATACCGCGCGTTGATCGATGGCATCACTTTGGTGATCGAAGATAAATTTTCAGTGTCAGAATATTGGCATCGGATCAATCGCTTTGGCGCTACCCAGACCTTTGGCATCGGCGCTATGGGATCCTTCCTTATGAACGCTCCCGAAAGCCCTGAAGACGCTAACAACACTCTTCGCAAGGCTTTCATCGTTCCGATAGCGCCAGACATCTGGAAGAGCTTCGAACAGCGCTTTAACCTCGAGCTAATTTCTTCTGGCATGGGAATGAGCGAATGCATGATGATCATGAATCAACTTGAGTGCCCCGCGAGCACGCCTACATATGCACTGGGCCGTCCCGTTGCAGACATTGACGTGAAGCTCTGTGATGACGATGGTAATGAAGTGACGGCCGGAGAGCCCGGGGAAATATGTATTCGCCCCAAGAAACCGCACACCATTTTCAGCGGTTATTTTGATAATCCCGAGGGTACTGCCGCAGCGTTCAGAGGTGACTGGTTTCTAAGCGGTGACATGGCGCGAATGGATCCAGAAACCGGCATTTACTTTTTCACCGATCGCAAAAAGGATGCGGTGCGTTTTGCCGGGCGTAACATTTCCACTCTGGAAGTTGAGAGTGTGGCTCGCCGTCATCCGGAGGTTGCCGATGTCGCTGCCTTTGGCATTCCCAGCAAAGAAATCGACAGTGAAGACGAGTTGAAGCTGAACGTCATAAGAGCCACTGGCAGTGACCTGAGTGCCGAACAAATCTGTCAGTTCATCAACGACAGAGCACCCTATTTCTTTGTTCCCAGATATCTCGACTTCGTCGAGGAACTGCCCTATACGCCGACCCAAAAAGTGCAAAAGTTTGAACTGCGCAAGCGAGGCAACTCAGACAATACCTGGGACTTGCAGGCATCGGACTTTAAAGTAAAGCGTTAGTGCTGGTCTGGCTGAGAGAAAATCACTTTTCTAAAATACGAATATTTCTGTACCAGACTTTGTCAAAATGATCCTGAAAGCCTATATGCCCTTGCAGCAAAGACCCGTAGCGAGGGCGACTGGTAAACTTGCTCTGGGCGTACATGGCCTTCCATTCGGGACTACCCTGACTGAAGCTTGCCGTTTGCCGCCCGTTTAACCAAAATTCCACATTCGGCCCAGCAGCAATGATATGTACCTGATTCCAGTAGCCTACGGGCTTGCTGGTATCGTGATCGGGAATGAACATATCGTATAGGGCGCCCGCTCTGTGCGAAGGGTCTTTTGAATCACTATGCCCTGCGTTGTCCAACACCTGCATTTCGTATCCCGTGTGATGAATAGAACTCTCGCTTTCATCCCCGCGAATAAAGATGCCGCTATTTCCGGAGTCACTGATACGCCAATCAAGCTTCAATTCAAAATCAGCAAATTGCTCGCGACTAATAATATCGCCGCCCCAGGCGACCCGCGTCAGGCAGCCGTTCTCGTTAGCCCAGCCATCGTTGACTTCATCCTCATCATAGCTGCGCCACTGCTCAAGTGAATCGCCAGCAAACAGCAAGCGCCAGCCTTCGGCCTGTTCCTGGGCACTCAAGGCATTGACGCATTCTGAAGCGTCAACGACAGCGTCTGTGGTGCAGCCGTGAAGCGTAAACAGAAGGGGCAAGACAAGTAGTTTTGCAGTCATTTCATCGTACTCTTATGTTCGGCATTTGAATTATACGCCGTAATGCAAGCCAAAGCGGATACTTCTCCCTGGCGCGGGGAAACCAATTGAGTTCTCGTAGTCCTCGTTAAACAGATTATCGACCGTCAGGCGAAGCTGCCACTGGGGTACTACCGACCATTGCAAACTCCAGTCCAGACGATGAAATGCATCGAGCAGACGCGACTCCTCACTACCGGCATAACGGGAAGTAGACCACTGTTCTCCACTATAACGATAGTCGAGGACGGTGTCCCAGCGCTCGGCAAATTGCCAGTTTGCAGTTGCCGACGCAACCCACTCCGGTCGACCGGTAAGTATGCTGTCCTCACCCTTCACTTCGATATCGGTATAGGTCAGCTGCCCTCGCACCCTCAATTGCGGCTTGGCCTGCCACCCAAACTCCAGCTCAACGCCACTGGTCTTCACGTTTTTTCGATTGACGTTGCGAAAGGTCTCACTGTCAAAATCCACCAGGTTTTCGAAGTCATTGAAGAAGCCTGTTGCCGCCAGTCGTAACTCAGTATTGACCGACCAGGCAAGCCCAATATCCCAGTTAGCTGCAGTCTCGGGTCTAAGCTCAGGGTTACCAACCAAGGGGTTTCCCAGCGCAGAGAAACTTGGGAGCTTGAATGCCTCGCCCCAGTTCGCGCTGGCTGACACCGTATCGCTAAGGCGGTAACGCGCACCAAGACTCACGGTCGTTTGAGCATCGTAACCATCTGGGTCGTCATAACGCGCCGTACCCTGCAAAAGCCATATCTTGTTAGTCGGAGTCGTTACATTGGCGAACAAGCCTGCAGTATTGCGCTGGAGTGTAAAATCAGCGGGCAGCAGGACACCAAAGTATTCAAGATAGCCATCACTTTCGGCATCTTCATCCCTGTAGTCAGCCCCCAGGTTAAGTTCAATTCCGTTTGTGACAGACAGCGTATTTACCCAGCGCAGGCGGTCCTGCTGAAAGTCGCTATCCGCACCATTGGGAGGCACCTCTAAATAGGGAGATATTCCCGGAGATGCATAGTCATCTTCATGAGAGAACCGGTCCATGGTGACGCTGCTTTGCCACGCCTTGTTTAGCTGGGCTTTCCACGCCAGGGCAAACACCTGATCACGATACTCGCTACTATCAAGAGCATCTGACACTGCATACTCAGGGCCGCCGCTCTGCTCGGGATAACTGCTTCGCTGGCCGTCCAGGTAACGATAGCCAAATTCCAGTCGGTGACCGGGAGCAGGATTCCAGCCTAACCTGAGGTTGGCGTTATCGCTGTCGCGGGTACTGCCTGGAACGGGTTCACCATCGTCCCGGGAGGCAAAACCGATAGAGTAATCCCAGCTATTACCTGCGCCCCTGGCGCCAACAGTATAGTTTTCAAACCCGTCTTCGCCTAACTCGGCACCAAGATCGGCGCTATGCCCGGCCGTCGGTTGACGAGTCAGTATATTAATAACGCCCGCCAATGCATCCGAGCCATAAATGGCTGACTGCGAACCTCTAATCACTTCAATTCGCTCTACCAGAGACGGATTGAGGTTGGCAAAATCAAAACCGCCACCGCGGGTATTTGTTGGGTCATTAACCGGCACACCGTCAAGCAGCACCAGCGTAAAATTGGATTCCGCTCCGCGTATGGATACGGCGGTCAGACCACCCGGCCCGCCCTGCCGCTCGACCAGTAGCCCCGGAATAGTTTGCAGAATCTCCGCTATCGATCGTTTGTTAAGCTTTTGAATATCTGCCTGTTCTATCACCGACACTGATGCCGTGAGCTCCGCAAGCGGCGCATACGTACCGGTAACTAAGGTGTGCTCTAAGGCCTGCGCACCTGCTTGACTGGCCGCAAGCAAAAAAGTGATCGCTACTAAAATATTTCTGTGCATGGTCTGTTACTTGTATTTTCCGATTTGAATTTGCATATTGGTCAGTGTTAGCAGGCACAGCCATGCAACGCCTAACGATTTACCGCAGCCGAGGGGCTGCATTGCGCCGCAAACAGAGCAGCCTTAATGATTTACAGCGTCCTCAATGCCTTTTTCCTACTCTCCTACCTGGCATCCACCCTGGTTCAGTACAACGATCCTGACCCCTGGAGTTGGATAGCAATCTATCTAGCAGCTGCAGGCATGTGTGTCGCCTGGTTTAGCAGGCGCCTTCCCATCTGGTGCCCGGCCTTGCTGCTGGTTACCAGCCTGCTTTGGATCGGCGCTTTGTTGCCCTCCGTCGTGGGTAAAGTTTCCCCCGAAGCCATCGTGGAGTCGATCAGCATGAAAACCCAATCGGTGGAAGAAGCCCGTGAAATAGGCGGACTGGCATTGGTTGCCATATGGTCTGCTGTGTTGTTACTGCATAAACGCCAGTCTTAGCTTCGGCCTGTCACTGTTTTCGCTTAAAAACAATTTTTTGCCCATCTTTAAGAAGGGTGAAACTACTCGCGGGACCATCGTCTTCCAGTACAAAATCCAGGTTTATATTTTCACTGCCTGCGCTCCCTGTAAAACTGGTTGCATTAACCTGCGTGAGTAACCCCTCTCCATAGAGCGGCACGGAGAGATACAAGCCCTCCGGCGTTTCGTCGATTGTCATGGTGACAAAGCTCACGCTGTACTGGCCTACGAACCGACCGAACCCGCGATCAAAAGGCACACTCTCAAGTTCCTTAACTGTCCATGGCTGCTTGCGATCAGCACTCGCCAGGCGTATCTGTGCAACTTGTTCAACACTGACGGGGTCCGCTTTATTACCCCAACTGCGACGCAGGTAAAGCATCAAACCCGCCAAAGTTTCGTCATTCAATGCTGCAAGGTGACCGTGCGGCGGCATGATACCGTTCCACTGCACTGCGTTCACCTCCATGGGCCCGTTAACACCTTGGAGAATAATTCTCGCCAACCACTCGGGAGGACCCGTCACCCAACTGGCACCTGCCAGGGCGGGGGCAAGGCCGGCAATACCTGCGCCGTTTGCCCCATGACAGTTAGCGCAGGTCGGATAATAGTTTTTTCCGACCTCCATGAGCGCTATTTGCTCTGGACTCAATGGTTTAATGCCCAGTGCCAACTCATCGCCCGGCCAGGTAAATACCACACGTGCATTGAGACGGGCATCCCACAGTGGATCTTTTTCGCTAATGTCTGTCGCAGAAAAAATCGGCGGCGCCGACCCTAACCCGGCAGGTATAAAACCATCAGTCCTGGCCAGTGCAGAGAAACCAGACAACAAGGCCAACTGCTGCCAGGCGCCGTCCCCTCGGCGGTCTTCGATCAGGGATAAGAGATCCAACATTGCAGGAGCGATGGCATTATCAGAGCTCATGTCCGGGCGAATAGTTCGGTAGGCATTCGCCGCCAAGGCCGCCAGGGCTTTTTCCGCGCCGTCACTCTGGGCAGGTAGCCCGCCTGTTGCGACCATCTCCTGCAGGAAGATGAGTTCCCTGTTGCGCAGTGCCCTTACCGCCGCCTGACGGACGTAAACGCTATCTGCTGTGCTATTGAGAATCAGACCCAGTGTGTCGCGTGCGGCCGTGTGCCCGGCTTGTGTGCCCAGTGCAAATGCATACTGCATCACCAACTGCTCAGGCCCAGCCAGCAGATTCTCACTGACAGCGACCAGTTGCGGCGCAGTCAGCAGGCCAGCACCCGCCCTAAGCGCATGAATTTGCCGCTGCGGATCTTCCGAGCGCAAAAGTTTAGCGACCAGAGACGAGGTAAGTTCATTGCGACCATGAAGCGTCCAGATCGCATGGAGTGCTGGCACTGTTTCACTGGCCAGAGCCAGGGCCTCAAGCGCTTGCACCTGTCCGACTGGCTGCTTGAGTAACAGGCGCTGGGCGGTATCCCTTGTCCAGCCATTACTGGCAGACAAAGCACTGATTAATTGCTCAGGCGCGGCTTCTGCCAGTGCAGGTGTTGCCCGTTGCTCGCGCCCTGCAGAATGGCGAATCCTCCATATACGCCCTTTGCCGACAGGTTTATCAAGCCCGCGCTCGAGAATCTGTTCCCGCAACTCATCCGTTAAAAAATGATCGTCTTGAATGATGCCGCGATACATGTCGATCAAATAGAGACTGCCATCGGGCCCGTTAGCAGCATCGACAGGCCGGAAACGTTCGTCAGTTGACCCCAGAAAATCCCGCTGGCCCCACTGCTCGTCAGGGTATAATTGCTGTTGCGCAGAGACACCGATTTCCAGCTCCTCAAGGGCGAACTGGGCTACCACGTTCCCTGCAGATTCGGGCACAAAAGCATGACCACGATACTCATCTGGGAACTGGTCTCCACGATAAATTGCTAGCCCGCTGGCTCCCGTTGCTCGGTTAAGGCGTCCATCCTTACGCAAAGTACCTTCGAGGTATGCACGATTAACACCGGGATTGACCCGCACCGAATAAACCAGTGAAGGGTCCGTAAGATTGACGCCGATACCTGCTGGATAAGAGTCAATGCCAGGTTCTACGATATCATCGCCCTGAAAGAAGTCAGCCTGTAGCCAGCTTGAATTGTTGTTGTAGTAGAGGCGCCCGTAGTCGTCTTTACTGATGCCCCACTGCCCGCGGGAGGGCCCTTGTGACTCTTGCAGCTCACCATCCACCAATCGCATACGGCGCTTTGACTTGGAGTTATAAAGCCAGTTGTCCAGACCGGGCAGCAAGCGGTTTTCCATGTGCTCCACGTTGGCCGCATCCGGCGCATAACCCCCGACGCTGCGCTTTTGCTCACAGAGCACATCTTTCGAGGGTGTAGCGCAAAGCCACAAATTGGGGGGCTCGCCGACTAACACACCTTCATTAACGACGGCAACGGCCCTGGGGTTGACTAACCCGCCAAGAAAGACCTCGCTGGTGTCCATGCGCCCATCGCCGTCAACATCTTCCAGGCGCACAACCTGACCTACAGGCTCTTCACTGCCGGTACCGTAGGCATCGGGCATGTATCCACGCATTTCGACTACGTAAAGCCTGCCGTACTCATCCCAGGCCATGGCCACCGGATCCTCTACCAGTGGTTCCGCGGCAACCAACTCAATTTCAAAGCCCGGGGCGATTCGAAAAGCAGCCAGCGATTCCTCTGGACTCAGTACGGGTGCAGGCGCGTTATCAAGCGTCTTATAAAAAGCAACTTCCTCACGGTTTTCCTGCAGATTTGTCCAGGAGAACTCGCCGATCTCGAAGCGATCCGCGCAGTTGGCCGGTTTAATCTGCAGTTTTCCTCGGCTGGCAAGGTCAGACCCAACGTTCGCTATCCGCAGGACATCGTCGCTATCGACACTGAGCGTGGCTGAATCACCAATAGTGATACCTCTAAAGCGATGACGACTGGCTGGTGTCAGACTCACTTCTTCCATTTCAGTGACTTTATCGGGTGTGACATGGCGACCCGTGGCCCGATCAGCATAGATACTGGCCTCAACAAAAGATTCGCCATCACTCATCTCCCCGCCGTCATAGCGCATACGCACGATCGTCGGCGCGTCACAGGCAGGCACTGAAAATTCCACACTCGCATCTGCAAAGCGGCGGCGGGGACTTAGCCAACCGCCATCCTCCTGCAAACCACCACTGATGCCGACTCCCTGAATGTTGATATCGTTCAATCTATCCAGCACCCAGTCATCCGCCACTAACTCATTACCTGCCTGGGCAATGGGTTCCAGCTCTTTAATCCGAATGTGGCGCCATCGCATAATACCAACATCGCCCGCGTGAACCTGCAGGGCGATAAAACCTTCGGCGTCAAATGCATCGATAATAGTCGCCGCTGCGATACCGTTTATCCAGGTTTGCAGCTTGCCACCGCGAGCACTGATTTCTAGATCGTTCCAATCATCCAGCTTCACTGCCTCACTGACAGCCTGCTTGCCTGCAAGGTCGTACAACCACCCTCTTCTCGCCTCGTCGTAAATTCCTGCACTCCAGGCGCGGTCCGAATGATCGAGTTCGTACTGGTAGCCAAAGGCCCGACCGTCACCCTCGCGCTGTTGGGCACGGAACAGAACGCCAGAATTTCCTAACTCATCCCAACGCATCTGCATACGCAGATTAAAATCCCCAAAAGTTTTCTCGGTGCGTAAGAAAGTATTATCGCCGGGGCCATGAATACCTTTGATAGAATCGCCGTCCGCCTCAAAGGTCGACTCCCCACCGATCACCCGCCATCCGTCTAGAGATTTCCCGTCGTAGAGCAGGACATAATCGTCCTCCAACTCGAACGTACTCTCGGATGGTTTAAGAAACGCTATGTAAACTGCGACACCTATGGCTGCAATCAACAGCACGGAGAAAATTCTTTTCATTGTGGTTCCATACTTTTCGTCATCATTTTTCGCAGCGCTGGTTCTATCGCCCGCTACGCATTCAACTATCTAAATCGAAACAAGTGCCAAAATCCCGCCCTGCGCCAATTTGTCTATTTTCTGTTCAATCTGTCGACACAGCGAGTCGAGAGACGTCACTGTGCGTTGGGTCACTCGAGCACAAGCAAGCAATTCGCGCAGCCGCGAGTCATCTCGCCGGGTACGCAGCTGCAGTAGCTGAGCCTCTTTGGGATCACTGATCGCAATATCGGTATACAGCACCAGATAGCACCACGCAGCCAACGCCACGATGAGCTTGCTGTTTTCGCCACTGCCCTGCAGCACGGGCAACCATCGGTGACCGATTTTTTCGCTGCCATCCATGGCGATTTGTTCACAACGGTGACCCAGGCAAGGGTTCCGAAATCTAGCGAGCAGCTGCGATTTGTATGCCCCTAAGTCAAAGTCCGATGGCACATTAAGCGCTGGCATTAGATCGTCGTTCATTAGGGTTTCAACGAATTCGCCGAGCTGCCTATCGGTCACTACCTGATCGACGAACTCCTTACCCGCCAGCAATCCGCAGTAAGCAATTGCCGAGTGACTGGCGTTGAGCAATCGAAGTTTTATTTCCTCGTAGGGCGCAATATTATCGACATATTGCACGCCTGCTGCTCGCCAGTCTGGGCGCGGTGAACAAAAATTATCTTCAATGATCCACTGGCTGAAACGTTCTGTTGCGATCGCGCTACAGTCTGTTAAACCCAGCATTTGAGACTGCCTCAATTGCTGGGCCTCTGTGCTGGCTGGCACGATACGATCGACCATGCTGGAGGGACAACTGGTATTGTTTTGCAACCAGGCGCTGAGCTCTGGAAAAGCCAGTTCAGTATATTCTTTCAGTACGCAAGCTATGACCTGCCCGTTCGCCGCCACGTTGTCGCAGCTGATAACAGTGACCGGACTGTTTCCAAGTGACTGCCGCCTGCGTAAGCCCAGTGCCAACAAACCGATAGCCGAACGAGGTGCCTCGGGCGCAGCAAGGTCGGCCTCTATCAGTGGATTTGATCGATCAAGCGAGTGCCCGTCGGGCCCGGTGCAATATCCCTTCTCGGTAATTGTCAGGGTAATAATCGCTGTCGCTTCTGCAGCGATGGCGCTCACTACTTCGTCGAGCTGGGTCGGCGCAACCAAGACCTGGGTAACAGAGCCGACAAGACGCAGCGACTGTTCAACTCCATCTTCGCTGAGCACCGAATACAAACAGTCCTGGGGCAACAGCTGCCGGGCTACGGTATCACTGCGCAAAGAAACGCCGATGATTCCCCAGTTTCCGCCACTAAGGCTCATTGCCTGGTCGGTGTAAACGGCCTGATGAGCACGCTGAAACGCGCCAATCCCAAGATGCACTATGCCCGCTTCAATACTGTCACGGTCATAGGTTGGCAACTCCACTGACACGCTTAGTTCGCCCAGACTGGCTTCTGTCAGCCGCGGCATCACAATTTATACGCAGCTCTGGCAAGATTCCCGGCAAGGTCGACAGCCAATTCTGACGCTTCTGGCATTGTCATACGGTGCTCTGCTACCAACTGGGCTAAAAAACGACAGTCGATACGCCGGGCAACGTCGTGCCTTGCAGGAATTGATAAAAAGGCGCGAGTGTCATCGTTAAAACCAACCGTATTATAGAAGCCGGCTGTTTCCGTCACCTGTTGTCGGTAGCGCAGCATTCCCTCGGGACTATCGTGAAACCACCAGGCTGGCCCCAATTTCAGGCACGGATAATGACCTGCAAGAGGCGCTAATTCTCGAGCGTATGTGGTCTCGTCCAGTGTAAACAGGATCAGCGTAAAACTCGCTTCGTTACCCACTTTCTCCAACAGCGGCTTGAGTCCCCGCACAAACTCTCCGGGCAGCGGTATATCCGCGCCTTTGTCCCGCCCGAACTCCCGAAAAAGTTGTGAATTATGGTTGCGAGAAACACCCGGATGGAGCTGCATAACCAGGCCATCGTCCAAACTCATCAACGCCATTTCCAGCAACATCTGCCCACGGAAAAGCTCCGCTTGATCGGCGTTGAGCGAGCCTCTTAAGGCCTCTTGATAAAGCCGCTCGCAAGTTGACTCGGGCAAGTCAGCCGTCAATGCGCTAGGGTGCCCATGATCAGTAGCAGTAGCGCCCATTGATTTGAAAAAGGTACGGCGTTCTCGCAGCGCAGCAAGATAACCCGAAAAGTGATCGCAGCTTTCACCACTTGCCAGCGCCAGTTGCGCAATATTATCGGCAAAGCCCTCAAACTCAGGATCGACCACCGGGTCAGGTCGAAACGCCGTTATGACGCGTCCTGGCCAGGGGTCGGCTTGCAGCCGGCGATGCGCGTCCAGCGGGTCTAGCGGTGACTCCGTGGTCGCGATGACCTCTATATTAAAGCGCTGGAATAACGCCCTTGGAAGGCATTCAGGCTGGGAGAGCTGACGATTGATCTCCGCGTAAATGCGCGGCCCGTTGTTCTCAGTCAACAATTCATCAATGCCAAAAACTTCTACGAAAACATGATCCATCCACAACCGGGTCGGCGTGCCACGAAACAGATGGTAGTTGCCTGCGAACAACTGCCAAACAGCCTCAGGGTCTGTTTTAGCAGCAGCGGAACCGCCATGCCTAACGCCGAGTTCATCCAAGCCAATGCCCTGACTGTAAAGCATACGCAGCAGGTAATGATCAGGCTGCAACAAGAGCTCAGTCGCGTTAGCAAACGCTCGATTGTCAGCAAACCATCGAGGGTCAGTATGGCCATGAGGACTGACAATCGGCAAGTGAGCAACCTGTTGATACAGCTCTCGTGCTATGTCTCGCTGCCTGGGGCAGCTCGCGAATAATCGATCCGGGTGTAAAACGCTCATTCTTCGCTGTCCAGTAAACTGTCGATGACTCGCTGCAAGTGGTCAGACATGGCCTGGCTGGCAGCCGCCGGATCAGAGGATTCCAGTGCTGCAAAAATACGCTGGTGATCAGACACAATAGGGCGACTGCCCTCCTCTCTAATTCGCTGGTGAAAACGCGTACTGATTTCGGACTCGTTACGCAGCCGCCACAGCCATTCAACGGTAACGCTTAAAGCGCCATTGCCTGAGGCTTCAGCTATCGTGCAGTGAAACTGCTCATCAATTACTTCCGCTTCTTCCACCGATTGTTCCTGCCCCTCCATAGCCGATAATAGTGATTTGAGCTCGGTGAGCTGCTGGGCATTAATATGCCGGGCCGCCAGCGCACAGGTTTCACTTTCGATAAGTTTGCGCGCTTCGAGAATTTCAAATGGACCCGGTGCCTGCGTCTGGGGCAGCTGGGCACTCGTCGCGCGATCCAGTACGTAAACGCCCGAACCAGAACGGACTTCCACCAGGCCAGCAATCTCCAACGCGATCATCGCCTCCCTAATGGTGGGTCGACTCACTGCAAACTGCCCGGCAAGGTCGCGCTCCGCAGGAAGACGACTACCTACACTGAAACTGCCATTGTCTATAAGCTGCTGCAATTGCTCCGCAACCTGCAAATAGAGCCGACGCACTTTGACAGCCTGAATAGGAGAATTCACCTTAACCACACCTCCTGCCATCAGCAGTATTTTGCGCCAACATGCTAATCTCGGCGGCCTTGAATGCATGATCCTGGGACATTGCGTTCTCCGTCCGCTGAATGCAGTCGACAATTAACTGACCAAAGAAAGGAAAGCCTGTTTTATTGAGGCACTCCTCAGTGCTTTCACCGGCGCCATTAACCAGAATCAACGTTGAAGATGGCGCTTGACCGGTCACATCGAGGTACTTGCGCAGCTCAATGGTTCCTTCAGTGCCAACAATAAACGTGCGACCGTCGCCCCATGTCCGCAACCCGTCGGGCGTATACCAGTCGACCCGAGTGTAGAAAGATGCACCGTTGTCTCCCGTTAAGGACATTTCACCAAAGTCTTCGAGATCCGGTTTATCAGGATGGCCAAAGTTCTCTACCCTGGCAAAGTTCACGGTGGCAGTACTGCAGTCGGCGTAGGTGAGGAACTGCTCTACCTGGTGTGAACCAATGTCTGTGAGAATCCCGCCGTAACACTGCTTGTTAAAAAACCAGTCGGGACGGGTGTTTTTCGCCAGACGGTGTGGGGCGAGATTGAGCACCTGCAACACACGACCGATGGCACCGCCGGCAATAAGTTCTCCCGCGCGCCAGGCCGCATCGTTGTGCACCCTTTCGGCGTAGTAAACCGCATACTTTTGCCCACTGCTAACAACCGCCTCTTTGACAATCGCTAATTGTTCCAGGCTTGTAAACGGCGACTTGTCAGTAAAATAGTCTTTGCCTGACTCCATCACTTGTACGCCAATGCCGGCCCGTTCATTAGGCACCGCTGCGGCATTGACCAGCTTCAACGCCGGGTCATCCAGAATTTGTTGGAAACTATGCGCTACCGTGACCGATGGATAAGCCTCTACAAACCTCGCCACTTTATAGGGGTCCGGATCGTATACATATTTAAGGGTGGCCCCGGCGTCAACCAGCCCGTTGGTCTGCCCATAAATATGCCCGTGATCCAAGAAAGCAGCGGCAAATAAAAACTCGCCGGGGGCGACCACTTTTTCAGCCTCGCCGGTGGGCGCGTAATTAGCGCCGTCCTTGATATTAACCACCACTGGCTCTCCCTTATATCCAGTCCATCGCTACGGCCGTGCTATAGCTCACACTGGCTAATACCGTCACAATACAAAGCAACATGGCGGCATTAAACAGCAGCCTTTTGCCGCCACTCGGGCAGTCATCGCCAAGGTAGGCCCGATTGTTATTAAGGAACAGCCATCCCAAGTAGGCGATGGGCAGCAAGAAGCCACAGATGGCTGATGTTGGCAAAATCACATAAGCCCCCATGCTCGACCAGAGGAAAACACCCAGCACCGCTGGCGTAGGCAGCAACAATGCCAGTCGGTAATTGCGCGTGTGTGGCTCCCAATTAAACATGGCGCCTGCCGCTGCACCACAACACAGCATGTGCATGACAAGAGACCCTATCGCCATGCCCAATATCCCCAGAGCGAAAATCAAGCGTCCGGTGACCGGACCCATGCCTGCCTCTGCAAACATGGCACCCGCCTGAGTAGGACTTAACTTGCCCTGAATACTCATGTCGCTGCCGTAGAAAGCACCTGCCGCGGTGATCGAAATAAGGCCGGTAACCAAGATGTAGGGGATTACTAGACCCATTACAATATCCCAGCGAGACAACACCCTGTGCTCCCTGCCCCAGCCTCTGTCCAGCAAGGTATAGCCATACACAAAAGTCATGTTAATTCCCACTGCCGTTCCCAGCGCAGCCATCACAGTCGTTACTCCTGCAGCGTCACTCGGGAGGCTACTGGGAATGTAACCTGCTGCAACTGCAGACCAATTGACCTGACCGCTGGCCGAGGCATTGATCACCACCCACAGGAACGCCACAACGATCATTGCGCTCAAATACTTGATCGCGGTTTCGAAAATTTTCACTGCGCGACCCCCAGCGC
Source organism: Candidatus Seongchinamella marina (assembly GCF_026262685.1). Classification (NCBI taxonomy): domain Bacteria; kingdom Pseudomonadati; phylum Pseudomonadota; class Gammaproteobacteria; order Cellvibrionales; family Halieaceae; genus Seongchinamella; species Candidatus Seongchinamella marina. The sequence continues at coordinate 132,767 of NZ_SHNP01000002.1, read as the reverse complement.
CATAGTGCCAGGCTGTATACGCGCAAAGCATCCACACCAGAACCGCGAGGAAAAACAAAAAAGCCTCTCTGGAGGCTCCCTCTTTTTGTTGCAAACTGAAGCCCGTGCTGACCGCGATGACCTCCTCCAGCATTCCCGCGCTCAGCGGATAATGAGAAAAGCCCCAAATGATACTTGAGGCCAGGGCTGCAATCGCCCAAAGCCACGCCAGCGAAGGGTGCAGATGGTCGCGCATGGCGGCGAAAGGACTGGCACCAGTGCTCAATGTCTGGTGTGACAGTGCAAACAGCATGATGCAGCCGATAAGCATAGCCAGGGGTTGGACCCAGAGCAGCTCATAACCGTAAACCGCACCTATGGTAAGCGACGTAATAGCACTACCACCGCCCAGCGTCATCGCACCCTGCAACCAACCTGGCCCGCTCAGGCGTAAATAGGTCGGCGCTCTTGCCCATGAAGGTTTGTCGGACAGGGCTGCCAACTGTATCAATTCGTTATCGGAAATTGGCTTACTCATCGGTAGGACGCACTCATATCGACATGGACTTCGGTATTGGTTTTTTCACGCAAGCTCGATGCAGATATTCGCTGATCAAGCGCACCTTGATAGGCCTTACTTTGCAGGGGGAAAGTGATCTCTCGCGACTCCCAGGTTGAGAGCAGCATGGCGTTCGCCAGTGCCAGCGAATGAAGCCCGTCTGCAGCGGGCGCGATCAAAGCAGCGCCGTCGAGAATAGCATCAGCGAAATTGGCCAAAACCAAACCATGCTGATTCACCTTCCGGTCTGGCGTGATATCGGTCACTTCTGCGCAAGGCATGCCGAACATTTCCCGGGTACTGCGGCTGTAATGACTGGTTGAGGGTGTATTGAGCGTAAGCAGCAGGCGTTCGCCATCGTATGATAGTGCGCCCTGATCGCCGACAATATCGAGCTGATTAACACCCGGCGCTTCGCCAGTGGAGCCGATAAATACACCGGAGGCTCCGTTTTCATACTGCAAATATGCAGTGGCCTCATCTTCCACTTCTATATCGTGATAGCGACCAAACTGGCAAAAGCCACGCAGAGTGGCAGGCATACCACAAAGCCATTGGAAAATATCCAGATTGTGAATGCATTGGTTCAACAGCAGCCCACCACCCTCGCCTTTCCATGTGGCTCTCCAGTCGCTGGCCTGAAAGTAAATTTCTGGCCGGAACCAATTAGTCATGGTCCAGTGCGTGCGGGTGATATCGCCCAGCGTCTCGCGGTGAACGCAATCACGCATCGCCTTGAACAGGGGATCAGTGCGCTGATTGAGCATCAAGCCGAAGACTTGTGAGGGTTGCTGATTTTCCAGCAGCTGTTCACCTTCGGCAATAGACAGCCCGAGTGGCTTTTCCATCATCAAATGCAACCCAGCATCCAGGACCTGCAGCCCGACCTCACAGTGGTTAAAGGTAGGGGTAGCCACCAGCACTGCGTCGCAGAGGCCACTTCGGATCAGTTCCATTGGCTTTGCAAAATGTTGCACGCCGTATTTTTGCGCGAGCTCGCCGGGCTGGCGGGAGCAAATAGCGGTAAGATGGCAGCGCCCGGCATCTCCAGACCTGAGGTTGTCGATATGTTGCTGCGCTATATTCCCGAGACCGATGACGCCGAGCCTGACGACTGCTGCCTGATTCATGCCTGTTAGCCCCGGCAAGTATTGCCAAATAGATAGACCTAAGGCAAAATTGCCTTCGGTAAATTGGTCAGGCCAATTTAAGTAATTGCCACCCCACTGTCAAGCTCAGCAAGGACCTGCGGGTCCAAGAACGCAATTTAGATTAGAGGCTCAAATGCAACAAACCTGGCGCTGGTTTGGCCCCGAAGACCCGGTCACTCTGCAGAACATTGTTCAGGCAGGAGCCTCCGGCGTGGTGACGTCTCTGCAGCATATACCGACGGGAGAACCATGGCCTCTTGACGAATTGAATTTGCGTAGAGCTGAAATAGAGTCCCACGGACTGAGCTGGGACGTCATTGAAAGCATTCCCCTGCACAATGATATAAAGACCCGCACGGGAGACTACCAGCGCTGTATCAACAACTATAAAACGTCTATTCGCAATGCAGGCAGCGCCGGTGTATCGGTTGTGTGTTACAACTTTATGCCGGTCGTCGACTGGACCCGTACTAATCTAAACTACCAACTGCCCAACGCTTCTGAGGCATTGCGTTTCGAAATGACGGACTTTGCGGCCTACGACGTTTATCTATTGGAGAGAGAAAACGCGAAGGCTGACTATCCACCCGAAGTGCTTCAGGCTGCCAAAGGCAGGCTCGAACAGATGACAGACCAGGAAAAGGCACTGCTCGAACAGAACATTATCGCCGGCTTACCCGGTGGCGAAGGCTCTTACGGCCGGCAGGAAATTCGCACCGCCATCGCCCAATTTATTGCCCTGGGCAATGCCGGCATGCGCGCAAACTTGATTACATTTCTCGAAGAAATCATACCCGTGGCTGAAGACAGCGGAGTGCGCATGTGCATACATCCCGACGATCCACCCTTCTCCCTGTTTGGCCTTCCCCGAGTAGTTTCAACTGCGGACGATGCACGGCTGTTAATGAATGCGGTGCCCAGTACCAGCAATGGCCTTACGCTGTGCGCTGGCTCTTTTGGTGCCAGAGCGGACAATGACCTGATCGCCATGGTTCGCGAGTTTGGTCCGCAAATACACTTTGTGCACCTGCGGAATATCAAGCGCGAAGACGACGGATCATTTTATGAATCTGAGCATCTTGACGGCGATAACGATATGGTGGGACTGATCAATGCCCTGCTGGATGAAGAGCAAGCCCGTCGGCGGCAGGGGCGCTTCGATAACATTCCCATGCGCCCGGATCACGGCCACTTACTGGGTGAGGAGATCGGCCAGTCCAATGTTAATCCAGGCTACTCCTTCAGCGGTCGCCTGAAAGGTCTCGCTGAACTCAGGGGAGTCATTCATGCACTCGAGCAGATTCGCACCCAATAGAGTGGCAGGGCTATTCAAGCGACATCATTAACGCTACATTCAAAGCGCTCGTTGCCGGCATGAAAGTTTGGGCACGATAAACAGCCACCAGCCAGGTTACAGTAATGACTCAAATAATCGCATTTAGTGCTGCCATGGCAGTGTTTGCAGTGTTCGTAGCCACAGGCTTGGGCCCTGTCGCCGGCTAACCAGCATCAGCACCTCATCAGGGGCGCTGAGTCTTGCAAGCGAAATGCTTGCCCTCTTTGCACAGCGAGGCGATCAGTACATGCTAACAAATGTTGGGCACCTGCTTACGAAGCGTGCCGCTATTACGCCCCATCGGGAAGCGTTTGTTGAATGGGAGCGTAATCGCCGCTTTACATTCAGTGAACTGAATACGCGCAGTAATCAGATCGCCAGTGTGCTGTTGACTCAAGGCATCAAACCTGGAGACCGAGTAGCTACCCTGTTAAAAAATGGCATTGAGTTTGTCGAAAGTTATTTCGCTATCGCCAAGATTGGAGCTGTGATGGTCCCGGTGAATTGGCGATTGGTTTCCGTGGAAATCAGCTACATTCTCAAAGACTCAGCCGCCAGCACCCTGCTCTTCGATGCAGAGTTTGATAACACTGTGGATGAACTGCAGTCTGGCAAACGCGGTGAGCTGCCCTGTCAACATTGGATGCGATGCTCCAGGGGCGAAGCCGAGACCCCCGATTGGGCGCAGGACTACGACGAATTGACCGCCACGGGTGACATAAGTGAGCCCACAACAGGCGCCTCTGGCGATGACAATCTATTTATCATGTACACCTCTGGTACGACGGGCCATCCCAAAGGCGCTGTTCATAGTCATGACGGTATGTTGTGGTCACAGCTGACCAGCATGTCTACCTCAGATATGCGCGGCGATGATCGTTTCCTGTTGGCACTGCCGATGTTCCACGTCGGCTGTCTGAATCCTACCTCGCTGCTAGTTCACCGCGGTGCCACCGGTGTGATAATGCGAGATCTGGACATGCCGGGCATGTTTAACTGCATAGACGCGGAGAAAATCAGCATATTCATGGCGGTGCCTGCCCTGCTGCAGTTTATGCTGCATGCCCCCGAACGAGAGCAATGCGATATTTCCTCGGTTCGTTGGATTGCAACAGGAGCCGCGCCGGTGCCCGTCTCCCTGCTTGATGCCTGGGCGAAACTGGGAGTCAGCATTCATCAAGCCTATGGCCTCACCGAATCCTGCGGTCCAGGCACTTTACTGCTACCCGAAGACGCTACAAGTAAAGTCGGCTCCTGTGGACGACCACAAATGCACACCGAATTGAAAATCATTGACGCCAGGGGCAAGACCATTCCCATGGGCAGCGACGAGCCAGGAGAGTTACTGCTAGCAGGTCGCCATATGATGAAAGAATACTGGAACAACCCCAAAGCTACTGCCGAAGCCCTGATCGATGGCTGGCTGCACACGGGAGACATCTGCACCTGGGACGTCGAGGGTTTTATTACTATTTGTGACCGTAAAAAAGACATGGTCATCTCTGGTGGTGAAAATATTTACCCTGCTGAGTTGGAGAATGTACTCGCCGCCTGCCCGGATGTGCAGGAAGCCGCCGTTATTGGTATACCCTCAGTAAAGTGGGGCGAAACTCCGCTCGCCCTCGTTGTTGCTGCAACGGGAGCATCACCTACTAACGAAACCCTGAAGCAATGGTGCAAAGATCACCTGGCGGGTTACAAGGTGCCCCAACTCTACAAAATCGTAGACCATCTGCCCCGTAATCCTTCGGGGAAGTTATTGAAACCCAAATTGCGCGAACAATACCCGGGGCCGGCCCCGTTCTAACGAGCGAGCACTCTGTCCAGAGTTCCGGGCTCTATGCCAACTAAAGTGCGATAGAGAACACCAAAAGCAATCACCATCGCCGGCACCGTCCAGATAAGGGGTATGCCCAGCAGCGCTGACGATAAAACGATCACTACCATGGCCACAACATCGAAGCCCAGGACCATAAACCATTTATGGCTAATGACTTTACGCGATGTTTCTAGTGCCTCCCAAGGCCCTAGCTTTTTATCGACAGCAAGTGGCAGCGCTATCTGGTAGCTAACCATCAGGTATATCCCTGGCAAAACGAACAACAGCAAACCCAGTAAAATCATCAGGTTCATGAGCAAGGCGGTCAGGAGTATCTTCAGAGTATTGTCGTACCAACCGAACAGGCTTTTAGGGTTGGGGGACTCACCCATCGCAAGCGCGGTGGCAACAAATGCGAGGCCAACTGCCATCGGCATTAACACCACGGCTGACAGCAGGTTACCAATGACTTCGATCAAAGTGGGCGGTTGAATTTCCTGCGGATCGACCGGGCCGGCACTGAGCATGCCGAAAAACATAGCAATCAGGAATGCAAGCCCAATATAAAACAACATTGCCATCCAGACCGTACCCTTGTTACCAGGCACTTTTCCCCAGGCCTCAGACAACAAGGAACTGAGGGTCAGCGCATATTCGCCGGTTAAACCCGTTTCTAATGAACCCTTCTGCAAACCGCCGCTTCGCTCGATATCCATTGTGACGCCCTCTTTAAGTCTACGGGTATATCTACAATATAGCAGCTGCTCACCGGATAGATATAAAATACCCTAAGCCAATTACAGTACGATCAGGGGCACTGCGCACTGCTTGGCTGAGGCTTCGCAACCCAACCTCGCCAAAGCTGCGAATCTGGTGCAAACTATTGGCTTTTTTCAGCGCCCAAAGATGAAGCAGCAGCTTCTAGCCCACGAAATTTTGCAGCCTCAGCATAGGAAAAAATCATGGCCAGTACCCACACCTATCAGCAGGACCCGCGCAATGCTGATATAAAGATCAACATTAACGACGAGCTGCTGCATCGAGACCAAGCTGTTATTTCCGTTTTTGATTCCGGCTTCATACTGGGCGACGGCATATGGGAAGGCTTACGTATGCACAACGGGGTGATACCGTTTCTCGACAAGCATATGAAACGGCTGTGGGAAGGTGCAAAGGCACTGGATCTGGACCTGGGGCTAGAGAAAGATCAACTCAAGCGGCGACTCTACGGCACTCTTGACGCCAACAACATGGATGACAATGTCCATATTCGACTGATGGTGAGCCGGGGCATTAAAGCCACGCCCTACCAGGATCCTGCAGTGACGATTTCTGGCCCTACCATCGTAATCATCCCGGAATACAAGAACCCTGATCCAACACTCAATGATAGAGGAATTAAACTTTATACCGTCTATGTGCGCCGCGGTTATGCCGATGTGCAAGACCCGCGAATTAACAGCCACTCCAAACTGAACTGTATTTTCGGCTGTATTCAGGCTGCAAAAGCCGGAGCGGATGAAGCATTAATGCTGGACCCTCATGGCCATGTTGCGACCTGCAACTCCACCCACTTCTTCATTGTTCGCGACGGCGAGGTTTGGACGTCATCCGGGGATTACTGCCTGGATGGTATTACCCGGCGTAACGTCATCGACCTGTGCAAGGCCAACGACATTCCCGTGTTTGAAAAAAACTTCTCCGTCATGCAGGCCTACGGTGCCGATGAGGCTTTTGTTACTGGCACTTTCGCGGGCCTGACGCCGGTGTTCGACATTGATGGCCGCACAATTGGCGAAGGGGAACGCGGCCCCATGGTAGATCGACTACAAGCGCTTTACCTGGAAATGATTACGAAGGAATGTAGCGGCAACAAACGATGACAACCCGTATCGCCATGTGGTCAGGACCCCGCAATATATCGACTGCGCTAATGCGAAGCTGGGAGAACAGGAACGATTGCTCGGTGGTCGACGAACCCTTTTACGCTGCCTATCTTGCTGATACGGGGCTTAATCACCCTTGTCGTGAGCAGATACTGCTGACTCAAACTACCGACTATGCGAAAGTCATAGAGGAATTGACCTGCAACCCGGTGAGCGCCCCGCTGCAATACCAGAAGCAAATGACTCACCACATTCCCAGGGGAATGAGTATGAGGTGGTCAGCTACGTTCAAACACTGCTTTCTGATTCGTGACCCTGCACAGGTTATCGCTTCCTACCTGCAAAAGATGCCGTCTATAGACGAGGACGCTATTGGCATCAGCAGACAGGCAGCACTGTTTGATCAAATCACTGAAATCAGCGGCAGTCCGCCAGCCGTGATCGACTCCAACGATGTTCTGCAAAACCCAAAGCAATTGCTTAAAAATCTCTGCCTTGCGCTAGACGTAGAATTTCCCGAGGAGCAAATGCTGAGCTGGCCCACCGGACGCCGTTCTTCAGACGGCATATGGGCAGACCACTGGTATCACAACGTCGAGCAATCGACTGGCTTTGGCCTATATCAGCCCACCCGCCCAAACCTTACCGGGGAGCACCTGGCTTTGGCGGAAGCGATGCAAGCGCCCTATCAGAAACTGGCCAAACTGCGAATCCGTCCATGATGGCCGCTGGCCGCGCCAGACAGCATCAATTGCAGTGAACCCGAACGCTTTAGGGCAACAGTCTCACCCTGCCGAAGATATGCTGTTCACCCGATCCAGGGCGTCTGCGTATTCGGTCAGCAAATCGTACATGATGTCCCGACAGGAGCTTTCTTCGTTCATTTGACCCACAACCTGCCCAACCGGGTTAAAAGCAATTTTCTGGCAATCGCCAGAACCTGCATATCGATGGGTACGGCGCACCGCGTCAAACGTAAGATAACCCTGCAAAGGCATGGGCAATGGATCGGGTGTGTCCTCGCGCTCCCAAGCATCAGTCCAGTCGTTTTTGAGCATGCGCGCGGTCTTGCCAGTAAAAGAACAAGAACGAATCGTGTCTTCAGAGGTCGCTGATTTATAAGAATCACGCTGCGCGGGTTCAGCCTGCGCCTCGTTAGAGATAAGCCAGCGAGAGCCCATCCACACGCCCTGTGCACCCATGGACATGGCGGCCAACATCTGGCGGCCGTTGCCTATGCCACCGGCAGCCAATACTGGCAGCGGCGCAATCGCATCAATCATTTGCGGCCAAAGCACCATAGAGGAAACTTCGCCTGCGTGACCGCCCCCCTCACCGCCCTGGCACACCACGAAATCCAGGCCAGCATTTTTGTGGGCGATGCCATGCTTGAGCCGGCCGGCAAGAGCGCCGATCAATCGTCCGGAGTCCTGTACCTGCTTGATTACGTCCTCTGGCGGAGTGCCCAACGCATTCACAATCATCCGGCATTTAGGCCGCGTCAGCGCTTCATCCACAAGGGCCTGTGCCTGGATAGCAGAAAAGCTGAGGGTAACCTCGTCATCACCCTCTGGCCATGCGGGCACACCTGCATCAGTGAGCATTTTCTCGGCAAATTTTCGGTGCTGCTCGGGAATGGCGTCCTGCAGCATGGCAACCAGTTCCTCTGGAGACGTTTTATCCATTCCTTCATATTTTTGCGGGATAGCGGTGTCCACACCGTAGATGTGATCACCAATATGGGCATCGATCCAGTCCAGCTCTTCTTTCAACTGCTCGGCGGTAAAACCAACCGCGCCCAGAACCCCTATGCCGCCAGCCTTGGAGACCTCAACAACGACATCACGACAATGAGTGAAGGCAAAAATAGGGGCTTCAACACCAAGCTGCTTACAAAATTCGGTTTGCATGAGAATCCTCTGCTCACTATTAGATCGCTACACATTGGAGTATTCAGGGGGCATAGAGAATGACCGAAAAGGCCGAATGGTCTTGCAGATTTGTCAATTCCCTGTGAGACGAGGGCGCAGGGTTAGACCCGATGCCGACAATGTACAAATACTTAGCAGCGTCTCTGCGGCCATGGACTCATCGGCGTGGGTATTCTGCCGGATGTCGTTCCTGACCTGGGGCAGTAGTTCAGACACGCAGTCTCCCTCTGTCATAGCGGTTTCGAATGAAACCTCGAAATTAGTCTAGCTGATTTTTAGCCTTAAGATAGCGGCCTGGAGAAACATTGGGCAGCAGTTTCGCATCACTGATGACTGGTATTCCAGCGACAACTACGTGCTCAATTCCAAGTGCCGTCTGATAGGGATCACGATAACTAGCACGGTCTTCTATCAGTTCGGGATCGAAGATAACCAGATCAGCATCCATGCCTGGCTGTACGCGTCCTTTGCGGGCAAATGCGGGTGCGTAGTTTTGCAGACGGCGCGCAGGCAGTACCGTCATCTTACCCAGGGCATCCATCAAATCCAGAGCGTTTTGCTCACGCACATATCGGGCCAAAATTTTACTGAATGCGCCGTTATGCGGCGGAACTTTTTCTTCCAGTGACTTCATCGGAATCAAGTCACTGACCACAATGCTGCCCGATTCCAGCAGCGCACGCCTTGTCCACTCCTCTTGTAAATAATGATGGATCACTGCGCCGCTGGGCTGCTCCTCTCTATACGTCTCCCACATGACCTTGTCGAAACGTTCTCCTGTGGCTGCCCACTCAACGTCCTCGTAACTGATATCAAAAATAGTCTGCCAATCTCGACTGAATACCGCGGCACCAATCGCCGTTGATCCGGCATTGTAGGGTAGGACACCAACTGTGACATCGACACCCCGACCCTGCGCCTCACGCACCTCTCGTAAGAACAATTCGACATTGCCCATGGCATTGTGTGTGATATGACAGATATGTACTGGGGCGCTCGCTTGCTCTGCAAGGAAAAGCACCTCCCGCAAGCCAGCAGGATCACCATTAACACCGCGACGCACGTGAACAAACAAGGGGGCTTGACGCTCCCCCGCCACGCTGAAAATCATCTTTAGTTCCGCATCATTAACCGCTTCGCTGATGTAGTCCAACGCCAGGCCAATACCAATAGCCCCTTCATCGAGGTCCAATTCAAGCAGCTGCCGCATCCGCGCTATTTCTGCTGAGTTCGCCTGCTCGCTAAATGTAGGGGCAAGTACTGTCTGAAAATCCTGGAATATGAATTTGAAATAGGTCCACCAGCCAGCTAGCCCATCGGGGGTCGGATTCTCGCTTGGACTACTCATGCGCAGGCTATTCTTTACCAGCAACCTGATGCCAATGTAACCGGCTGAGGCACCGTAGTTAATTAACGCTCCATCACGCACCTCTGCACCGTAGTCACTCGCAGGATACATTCCCGCTTCCAGTTCCAATGCAGTAGTTACCCCGTCAAATAGCTGATAATACTGTCCGAGTGGGGTAGGCGAATGGGTATGAAGATCGATAAAGCCGGGAGCAACCACCAGACCAGTCGCATCGATATGCCTGTCTCCTTCCAGGCCTTCGGCTGATAACGCGCTGATAGTACCGTCTTCAATCGCGACATTAAGCATGGCGTCCAGCCCGGTCTCCGGGTCAATGACCCTGCCGTTACTGATGACCAGGTCATAGGCGGAAGTTTGTGCACTGCAAAGGAGCAGCAGAAAAAACAATCGAATCATGAACACATACTACCTGACTATTATTAACATGAGAGACAGTTATCTGACAGCGGGTTGCCCGGACGAAAATTCCAATACCGCGCGGCGAATCACGTCAAGATAACTGGTGGCGATGGCCTTGTCGTACCCCTCATAAAAACCACGTTTCAGTAACAATCGGTGCAGGGACTTCAATTGATGCGCAGGCACACTTGCCAGAAGGTGATGTTCGATATGGTAGTTCACCTGATTGGGGCAAAAAATTAGCCGCTCAAGAGGGTTAGCGTGAGTGGTACGGGTGTTCTTGCGTGGGTCAGGGTCATACAGGTCTGTCACATTCCCATGCTCTGCTACCTGGCGTATTCGTGCTACCAGTGGATATGTTGTCAGATAGGCAATCGGCCACAGCAGATAATAAACACCAAAGCCAGACGTCCACAGCACGATGAATACAAAAAGATTCACCAGCAGCCCTTTGCGTTCGGAATGGCTGGCTTCTCCCTCTCGTAACATGAGGTTTCGACCGGAGCCTCCGAAAACGCTACGCACCAGTAACATCCCTGTCTGCCCCGTCAGGTCACGTTTGATCTTGCGGCCAAAGCTCGCCCTGGAAACCGGGTAGTTACGATAGTTAGGTAGATCCGGGTCCTGATCGGTGCCCGCAAAACGGTGATGTATACGATGCGACGCACCGTAAATACTGACGTCTCCCAGCACGGGGAAGGCGCAAAATAATTGCCCTACAATGATGTTTAACCGATCTGTTTTAAACAGGGTTTGGTGACCGGCCTCATGCATTAGCACAGCGAGCCCCAACTGCCTGCCGCCCAGCAACACAACCGCAACGACCCAGGTCAGAGGATTCGACCAGTAAATTGCGCCTGCGAATATCGCGGCAATCAACAGCCAGTTAAGGAACACCGCCCAGGCGCCAGCCATGTCGCTGCGCTGCGTGAAGGACTGTATCTCTTCCTTGCTTAAGAAGTCGCCAGCTTTCATTTAGGTTCACACCGTCGCGAATAGATCACCAAATATATAACACACTACGGCACTGTGAACCCTATTTAAGCCATGGGGTGTTTCCAGCAAGCTTTGAGTTGCGAAAGTCTGCCCTCTCAAACCCTCACACGGCTTGCGGGGCTGTTAAGCTTAAGCCCTTAGTGCCCAGCCGATAGATTGGCGCTCCCTTGGCGACCATCACTTCTTCAATATCCCGGAACAAGCGCTGGTACTGGTAAAAAGGAACCCGTGGAAACAGATGATGAATAGAATGGTAATTCTGGAATACCCAAACCCAGTTCAGTAAAGGCTGCAGTCGCGCCGGTGCCAGAACAGTAGATGTATCGACATAGCGACCCTGGTCCACGTGAGGCCGATGAACCAGGTAGGCAAATAAATAAAGCACGATAACCACCCCCAGCAGCCAGCCAACACCCAGCAACATTGCTCCTTCTAACCAAAAGCCGGCAGCAAGCAGAGCAATTCTGGGCACAACTGTGACAACAATCTCCGCACAAAAGTAGAGATTCTGTCGCGCCGGCGCCTTGTTCCAGCGATGCTGAAGATAGTGACTGAGCTGAATATGGACTATATGCAGGGCCGACCTGAACGACTCGATGGGAGAATTACCGATTTGGGCAATATGATAATCGGGATCCTCATGTTTATCATTGGTATTGCGGTGATGCGCCAAATGCTCATGACGATGCGCGGTCAAAGGGGTCATCAATATCCAGCCGGCAATGTAGCCCAGTGCCTCATTGATCCATCGTAAAGATTGTTGGCCTCCAGTAATGGTGCCGTGAACAGCCTCATGAAGGACCGTATAGCTAAGATACGTCAGGGTTATTACCATGGGGGTCGCGATCCATAATGACAGTACTCCGGCCAGCGCAGATGCCAGCACCAAGCCATAAGAAAAAAATACGACCAGCGCGTAGCACACGGTTGGCCAGGCGACGCCGCCCATATACTGTTTTGCACTGGCCAATGCTTGCTGTTCTAAACTGTCAGCATTACTCATAAACAAATCCAATTCATCTCAAGTGGGCGTACTTTGCGCCAAATGTATTATGCAGTTCAGTGCATTTGTCGCCAGAATGGTGTCATAATTCGCCAAAATATAGGAACACGACCCAATGGATAGCATTATCCCTGTTTATGCGCGTTTAGTGCTCCGAGAAATGGAGCGCCGTAACATCGATATCGCCGCACTATTTGCGAACAGTTCACTCACTCGTGAAGCGCTCTTGGATGGCGGCGATATCAATATCGTCGATTTTCTCCGAATACTGGACGTTGGCCATGATCGCCTTAAGGGAGAACATTTAGGCTTGATACTGGGCCGCAATATGCGAGTGTTTGCTTTGGGGCCAGTAGGCGCGGGCATGGTCGTGTCTCCCACCGTGAGAGAGGGGTTACGATTAACAGAAAGCTATACTCGCCTGCACACCAGCTATATTGTCATGCAGGCGAGTTCCACCCTTGATGGAATCAGGATTCAGCTTTTGTATCAATACGAGATGGGCACGCTGAAGCATTTCCACACCGAAACAGCCGCTTTGTTGCTACAGCAATACGTGGAAGACATAACCGGCCAACCGCTAAACGACGCGCACTATCGCTTGTCTGTCCCTAAACCGGCAGACACATCAGCTTATGACGAGGCTTTTCATGGCCACCTCAGCTTCGATGGGCAAAAGGATGAAATTGAAATACCCAGGCACTGGCTGGATCAGCCGTCCCCTTATTTTCACGCGGAGTTATGGCAACAATCACAGCTAAGCCTGTCTAAAAGGTTGCAGGAACTGGGGGAAACTCGAACGCAAAGCTATTCGCAACACGTCAGGGCCCTGCTTCGTACCAGCGAGCCTCCATTACCAGACTTAGGACAAGTCGCCTGCAACTTGCATGTGTCCGAACGTACGCTGAATCGTCGCTTACAGGCAGAAAGCAGTAGTTTCCGGCAGTTGAAGTCTGAAGCGCTGGCAAACTGGGCGAAAATATATCTGGATCAGACTGAGCACAGTGTGGAGTCGATTGCAGCCACCCTGGGCTATAAAGATACAGCCAATTTTCGCCGAGCGTTTCGCAAGAGCACACACTCCTCTCCCAACGAGTACCGTTTAACCAGCACGAGACTATAAGCATGCAGGACTATGAGGCGATTCCCCTCCCCGATCGCGAGAAATATCCGGTCGAAGAAATGCTGCAAAGAGCCGATGACTACTACCAGTTCATCAAGCGCCGTCATTCCGTGCGCCACTTTTCTACTGAAGCGGTTCCGAGACAAGTCATTGAGAGTTGCATTATGGCAGCGGGTACAGCTCCCAGCGGCGCGAATCATCAGCCTTGGCACTTTGTTTGCGTTGGAGATGCAGAGCTAAAACGCAAGATTCGCATTGCAGCGGAACATGAGGAAGAAGAGTTTTACGGCGGGCGCGCCGGAGAGAGTTGGCTGGAAGACCTGGATAAGCTTGGAACCGATGCAAACAAGCCATTTCTGGAAACTGCACCCTGGCTGATCGCTATATTTTTACAACGCAGCGGCACAGACGGGTTGGGCAAGAAACAAAAGAATTATTACATGTCAGAGTCTGTTGGAATTGCAACCGGATTTCTGTTGAACGCACTGCATAACGCAGGGCTTGCAACTTTGACTCACACGCCCAACCCGATGAAGTTTCTCAATGAGATACTAGAGCGGCCCAACACTGAGCGGCCCTATATCCTGCTAGTCGTGGGCCATGCAGCAGAGGAAGCGACCGTCCCTGCGAAGGCAATGAATAAAAAGCCCCTGGCAGAAATATCAAGTTTCGTGGATTAAGGCTGGCTCGACCCGTTCACCCGTAACGATGAACAGGTAACACCGCATCCTCTTTTACCGCTAATAAGCTAAAGTTCGACTCAATGTTACGCACGCCAGAAAATTTGAGAATGCGCTGCATTGAGAGCTCTGAAAAATGATCCATATTTCTGGCAACGACTTTTAACAAGTAGTCATGGGATCCACTCATTGCATGACACTCTACGATATGTTGTTCCGCCTCCACTTGAGCAAGAAACGCGAGCTGCTTCTTGTCATCCTGCTTATCAAGGGTGATAAGGACAAACGCGGTCACCTGCAAGCCGACGGATCTGGGGTTCACCCTGGCACGGTAGCCTTCAATGACGCCAGACTCTTCCAGACCACGGACTCTCCGGAAACAAGGCGATTCAGACAAGCCAACCCTCTCGGCCAGGTCGACGTTAGAGATCCTGCCGTCTGTCTGTAGCGTCCGGAGAATTTCCAGTTCTGCTCGATCAAGCCCCATAGACGCATTCCTTCTGATTAGATGTAAAATTAGGCAGATTCTTTCGAAATATATCGATTTATCAGCAATTATAGAACAATAACGCCTCTTTATTATCAATATCATTACCTCTGCTATTAAGAAATTGACGAGGCATTTGACGATGACTGATCTCTTCGAAAACCCAATGGGCCTGGACGGCTTTGAATTTGTAGAATATTCCGCCGCTGAACGTGGGATTCTGGAACCTGTTTTTACATCTCTGGGGTTCTCCCACGTTGCCAGGCACCGATCCAAAGACGTTGACCTCTGGCGCCAGGGCCAGATCAACTTCATCATCAATTACGAGAAGCAATCTCCAGCCTACTACTACTGTGAAGAACATGGCCCATCGGCCTGCGGCATGGCATTTCGAGTTAAAAACGCGAAGCAGGCTTACCAGCGCGCTTTAGAGTTAGGTGCCCAGCCTATCGACATACCCGCAGGCCCCATGGAACTCAAACTCCCCGCAATCCGCGGAATCGGCGGCGCCATACTCTATCTTATCGACCGCTATGAAGAAGGCGTGTCTATCTATGATATTGATTTTGAATATCTTGAAAATATCGACTCCCATCCAGCAGGTTGCGGCTTTGAGCTTATTGACCACCTGACCCACAATGTCTATCGGGGCCGCATGGACTACTGGGCCAACTACTACGAGAAACTGTTTAACTTCCGAGAGATTCGCTATTTCGATATCAAAGGTGAGCACACAGGACTGCGCTCACGAGCCATGACAGCACCCGATGGCAAGATTCGTATCCCGCTGAACGAGGAAGGCGGCGCAAGTGGCGGCGGTCAAATCGAGGAGTACCTGCTCGAATATAACGGTGAAGGTATTCAACATATCGCGTTTTCCTGCGATGACCTGCCCGCCTGCCTTGACCGGCTGAAGTCGATGGGCATGAAGTTTATGACGCCTCCACCCGACACCTACTACGAGATGCTGGAAGAGCGTCTTCCGGGGCATGGTGAGCCTCTAGATGAGCTGCAGTCCAGGGGAATACTCTTGGATGGTACAACCGAAAACGGTGAGCCGAGACTACTGCTGCAGATCTTTTCCGAAACGTTAATTGGTCCGATCTTTTTTGAGTTTATTCAACGCAAACAGGATGAAGGCTTTGGCGAAGGCAACTTTCAGGCTCTTTTCGAATCAATTGAACGAGATCAAGTCGCCAGAGGTTCTCTGGAACATAATTCGGCAGCATGAAGATGAAAGCTATCAACCTTAAGCGAATACATCACGTGGCCTATCGCTGTCGTGACGCCAAGCAAACCGTAGAATTTTATCAGCGAGTGCTTGGAATGGACTTTGTGCTGGCCATCGCTGAAGACCAGGTGCCTTCAACCAAGGCGCCTGACCCCTACATGCACGTATTTCTCGATGCTGGAATGGGGAACGTGCTCGCGTTTTTTGAACTACCCAATTCTCCGGCGATGGGATTCGATGATAATACGCCTGACTGGGTACAGCACATTGCGTTCGAGCTTGAATCCGTGGACGCCTTGCTGTCTGCCAAAGCAGTCATCGAAGCCGAAGGTCTCGACGTCATTGGGCCAACCAATCATGGGATCTTCCAGTCCATATACTTTCGCGACCCCAACGGCCACAGGCTCGAACTGGTCGCCAATAGCTGCAACGAAGAGGAAATGACCGAGTTGCACAGAGTAGCGCCCGCTATGCTGGATGAGTGGAGTCAAACCGGGAAAGCCCCAAAACATGCCGCGTGGCTCCACCAGAAAGAATTCAACGGAGAAAATACATGAAACTTGCAAGCCATAAATCCGGACGCGATGGTCAACTGCTGGTCGTATCGCGCGACATGTCCAGGGCGATTATTGCCGCAGAGATTGCTCCTACCTTACAGGCGGCGCTGGATGACTGGGCAAGCACTGCGCCTGCACTGGAACAACTCTACGCGTCACTCAACGAAGGCAGCGCTGAAAACAGTTTTCCTTTTGACCCCGCCCAGTGCGCCGCGCCTCTGCCCAGGGCTTATCATTGGGCCGACGGTAGCGCCTACGTCACACATGTCGAACTGGTTCGTAAGGCCCGAGGTGCAGAGTTGCCAGACTCGTTCTGGACGGATCCTCTTATCTACATGGGTGCGTCGGATGCGTTTATTGGACCCCGCGACGATATAGAAGTTGAAAGCGAGGACTGGGGTATCGATTTTGAGGCGGAGGTCGTAGTCATCACGGATGACGTGCCTGCTGGTGTCAGCGTTGAAGACGCCAGCGACTATATTCGTTTAGTAGGTCTGGTAAACGACGTCTCTCTGCGCAACCTGATTCCCGCAGAGTTGGGGAAGCAATTCGGTTTCTACCAATCCAAACCGTGGACCAGTTTCACACCGGTATTAGTCACACCGGATGAACTGGGTAGCGCATGGAATGGCGCAAAACTCAGTCTGCCACTGCGTGCCACTTTAAACGACACACTGATCGGCAAACCCAATGCCGGCGTTGATATGACCTTCGACTTCCCCACCTTGATATCACATTGCGCCAAATCACGGTCGCTGATGACAGGTACCGTCATCGGCTCCGGCACAGTATCAAACGTTGGCAGCGAAGAGGGTTCCTGCTGCCTGGCGGAAGTCCGGTGCCTGGAAATTATCGCCAATGGCGCCCCGTCTACTCCTTTTATGTCATTTGGCGACCGCATAAAAATTGAAATGATCGATGACAACGGCCTGTCAATATTCGGTAACATTGATCAGATTGTTAAACAATATCAGCCGCCCACATAGGAACCGCTGAATGAAGCTCTATTCATACTTTCGCTCCTCCGCTGCTTTTCGAGTGCGCATTGCGCTCAATTTGAAAGGACTGGCATTCGAATACTTGCCCGTAGATCTGCTAAAGCAAGAGCAAAAGAGCGAGAGCTTTATGCAATACAACCCCCAGGGACTTGTCCCGGCATTAGCACTGGACAACGGTGAAGTGCTGGCACAATCGGTGGCAATTATTGAGTGGCTGGAGGAGTCCCGGCCTGAACCTGCTCTGCTGCCCGCAGATATCTTAGAGCGCGCCCGCGTTCGGTCTATGGTTAATAATATTTGCTGCGACGTACATCCACTGTGCAATGTTTCGGTGACTAACCATCTGAAGAAAGAGTACAACGCAAAAAGCGCCGACACGCTCCTCTGGTACACCACCTGGATGCACCGCGGATTCAGCGCTATTGAACAGGTGCTTGCAAAAAATAAGGTCTTGTACAGTTTTGGCGACACGCCGGGTATGGCGGACATATTCCTGGCACCTCAGGTGTACAATGCCCGGCGCTTTAACATTCCTCTGGATGACTTTCCGCACCTGGTGCGGGTAGTAGACAATTGCATGCAACTGGATGCTTTTGCAAAGGCAGCGCCCGAGGCCCAGCCGGACTGCAACCTTTCGAGTTAGGGCGATGAACCAGCAAGACATCATTCTGAGCCTTCCTGAGCATCTGCGGCCATTCGTCAAAACCCAAAAATACAGCGATTACACTGCTATAGATCAGGCTGTATGGCGCTTCGTCATGAAGCACCTTAGCAATCAACTTAGCGAAACTGCGCATCCAGTGTATCTAGATGGCTTGGCGAGAACAGGAATTTCCCTGAATCAAATTCCCTCGATCGAGGAAATGAATGAGTGCCTCGCCAAGCTGGGCTGGCGCGCAGTAGTCGTCGACGGATTTATTCCGCCAGCAATTTTTATGGAATTCCAAGCACTCAAGATACTGGTTATTGCGCTGGAAATGCGCAGTGTAAATCATATTTTCTATACCCCGGCACCAGACATCGTTCACGAATCTGCCGGCCATGCTCCATTTATTATCGACATCGACTACGCTGAATTTTTGCAAAGCTTTGGCGAGGTCGGCATGAAGGCGATTGCCACTCGAGCCGACTTGGAGCAGTACGAGGCCATCCGTAAGTTATCAATTCTGAAAGAGTGCCCCGGCAGTACTGATGAAGCGATCGCCAAGGCCGAGACAAATCTGAAGTCGCTGACAAACGATAGCAACCCTCCGTCAGAGGCTGCTTTACTCACTCGACTCCACTGGTGGACAGTAGAATACGGACTGGTTGGAAAAGTTGAGGATTATCGAATTTTTGGCGCTGGGCTACTCTCTTCCCTGAGTGAAAGTGCCCAATGCCTTGACGACAGCGCAGTAAAAAAGATACCTCTGACGGTGGATGCGGTCAGGCAAAGTTACGACATTACCCAAGAGCAACCGCAGCTTTATGTCACCCAAAGCTGCAAGCATCTTAGCCAGGTATTGGAAGAATTCGCAGAATCCATGTGTTTTCGCAAAGGCGGCGCCGCATCACTGCGCACTGCGATTAATGCTGGCAGCATGTGCACGGCCAGCTATGATTCGGGCATGCAGGTGAGCGGAGTGTTCACTGAGGTGCTGTGCGACGCCGTGGATAACGCGATTTACCTGCGCACCGAGGGGCCCACTCAAGTGGCCTATATTGAAAGGGAAATCATTGGTCATGGCGTGAATTATCATAGCCAGGGCTTTGGCTCGCCTATCGGTCATATCAAGGATTTCAATCGCTGCTTGTCCCAGTACAGCATTGATGAACTGAAGGGCCATGACATTGCCATGGGGCAGCGCGTTCGACTGGATTACCTGTCCGGGATCACTGTCGAGGGCCTATTAGAAAAAATACATCGGCATGATCATCGTAACCTGATTCTGACCTTCACCGATTGCACCGTGACTACTCTGCACGGGCGTATACTGTTTGATCCCGCCTGGGGGGTCTACGACCTCGCTGTAGGCTCCAATATCAATTCAGTGTATGGCGGTGTAGCCGACAGGGAAACTCTGCAACTCTACAAACCCACTTCCGTTACCGACACTATTCAGACCGCCGAGGACGATGTTTTGCTGCGCCACTATGCGTTTGTAAATGAATTACGAAAACTGGCTAAACCCGTTGAAGATCAAGCAATTCTGAAGCAGCTGGAAATAGCCTTAGAATCATATCCGCAAGAGTGGTTACTGAGGGTCGAAATGCTGACTGTCGCTGCCCCTCCTCTGCGGAACCAGTTGAAGAGAGAGTTAACGAGCCTGGGCCAATCGAACAGCTCACTTCAACACTTGACTGCGCTGGCGCTTGATTCAAAATAGGCTGCTACAAATCATATCGGGAAATCGAAAGCATGTTGAAGAACAGTCGCGTAGTAATCACCGGAGCCGCAGGCACGCTGGGCCAGGCTGCTGCGAAAGTTGCCAAAGAGAAAGGCGCAACAACTATTGGTTTGGACATTGTCGCTGCAGATTCGCTTCCACATCTTGATAGCTATCATCAAGTAGACCTGCTGAACCGCGAGTCTACATCCACTTGTATCGCAAACATCGGCAACTTCGACGCACTGATTAACATTGCTGGCGGATTCGCCATGGGACTGGAAGTGGCAGAGCCTTCCGATGAGCAATGGGACTGGATGTTCCAAATAAACGTGCAAACCCTGCGCAATGTGATGATATCGAGCGTACCTATGCTCAAGGCCCAGGGCGGCGGAAAAGTCGTCAATATAGGTGCCCTGGGGGCAGCGAGCGGTGGCGGCGCGATGAGCGCATACTGCTGCGCCAAATCTTCAGTAATGCGTCTCACCGAAAGTCTGTCAGAAGAATTAAAAGGCGACGGTATTAATGTTAACGCAGTGCTTCCCAGTATCATCGATACCCCACCGAACCGTGAAGCCATGCCAGATGCAGATTTCGCGCAGTGGGTTGATCCAGAAAAGCTGGCTCAGGTCATTTGCTTCCTGGCCTCAGACGAGGCCACTGCCATTCACGGTGCCTTACTGCCGGTGAAAGGTCTGGTCTAAGCACGCCGACACCGGACAGACGCCGTTACTAGGGGTCTATACGCGGCACTGATTTTAACAGGGCCTGCGTATAAGGATGCTCGGGCCTGGTCAGTATCTGTTCGGCAGTACCCTGCTCTACCAGCTTACCCAGCTGCATTACGCCCACATGGTGTGCAAGGCTGGGAACGATAGACAGGTCATGGGTAATGAATAGATAGGAAACACCAAAATCACGCTGCAACTCCTGCAGCAAGTCCAATACTTCTGCACGAATACTCACGTCCAGAGCGCTGGTTGGCTCATCACAAATAATCAACTCAGGCTCAACTGCGAGCGCCCTGGCAATCGCTATGCGCTGTAGCTGGCCGCCAGAAAACTCATGCGGGTAGCGGGAGGCGAACTCGGGACCTAACTGCACTCGAGTCAACAACTCGTCAATACGTTTGTCTCGCTCTTCCTTGTTAAGCCCTAGGCCAAGACTAATCATTCCCTCGGTGATAATTTCACCCACAGAAAGTCGCGGGTTCATCGACGAAAACGGGTTTTGAAAGATCACCTGAATCTGTTTGCGATAAGGCAGCATTTCCTTGCGCCCAAGGTCCTGTATTTCTTTGCCGTTGAAAGAGACTCGGCCTCCGGCTATGGACTCTAGGTTGAGTATTGCCCTGCCCAGCGTAGATTTCCCGCTGCCAGACTCACCGACCAGCGCGTATGTCTCGGCTCTGCCGATAGCCAGTGACACACCGTCAACAGCACGAGTGTGATCAACAACGCGCTGCAGCACTCCTTTACGTATCGGAAAGTGAATTTTCACGTCATCCAATTGCAGCAGTGGCTCTTCAACCGCTGCACTCTGAAAGTGACTCAGGTCGGGAAGAGCATCGATCAAGCGACGACTGTACTCTTCTTTGGGGTTGTGGAAAAAGTCATCGACGTC
This sequence comes from Candidatus Seongchinamella marina, assembly GCF_026262685.1. Lineage (NCBI taxonomy): Bacteria > Pseudomonadati > Pseudomonadota > Gammaproteobacteria > Cellvibrionales > Halieaceae > Seongchinamella > Candidatus Seongchinamella marina. The sequence goes on along the minus strand of NZ_SHNP01000002.1, from coordinate 111,274 downwards.
AGCTCGCTCAATAATTTCGCCCTGATACATTACAGCTACTTCGTCAGCGGTGTTGCGGACAACGCCCATGTCGTGAGTGATCAAAAGAACAGCCAGCTTGCGCGACTCAGTCAGTTCCCTGATCAACTTAAGCACTTGCTCCTGTATGGTGACATCCAGTGCAGTTGTCGGCTCATCAGCAATCAGTACTTCGGGCTCACACGCCAGCGCCATGGCAATCATTACCCTTTGCTGCTGCCCACCCGATAATTCATGGGGGTAAAAATCAAAACGCTGTTCGGAATCGGGTATGCCCACTTCGTTAAACAACTGCACCACACGATTGCGCAGCGCACTACCCCGCAGATCCGTGTGCAAGCGCAGTGTTTCTGCAACCTGCTGACCGACTGTTTGTACTGGGTTCAGCGCGGTCATGGCGTTCTGGAAAATCATTGCCACGCGACGCCCGCGCACCGTTTGCATATTGGATTCGGAAAGCTCAAACAAGTCCTGATCACCAACGCTTACGGCACCGGATGTAATTTCAAGCGCCTCTGGCAATAGCCGCATCGCCGCCATTGATGTTACTGACTTGCCGCTGCCAGATTCACCGACCAGGGCAAATATTTTGCCCTCCTGCAGCTCGAGTGACACGCCCTTGAGAATTTCAACTCCAGTTTCAGCAAGCGCAACCCGAAGGTCGTTTATGCGCATCCTTACATTGGTCACTTCACTCATGACTCTGACCTCCGGCTGGCGGTGCGAGGATCAAAAGCATCGCGCACCAGATCCGAGAAAAGGTTGGCTGCCAGCACCAGAATGAACATGAAAAAGAATGCACCGGTTAGAGTCCACCAGATAGCAGGCTCGCGGGAGAGTTCTGACCGCGCACCGTTAATCATGTTGCCCCAACTGCCCATCGAAGGGTCTATGCCAACGCCGATGTAAGACAGTACAGCTTCAGCCAAAACCAACGCTGAAAAATCCAGAACGAAGGTAATCAAAATGATGTGGACCACGTTGGGCAGAATGTGACGAGTGAGTATCCGGGTATGGCTAACACCAAACGCATGGGCCGCCTGAACGTAACCAAGCTGGCTGATCTTGAGGGTTTCTGCCCTGATCAGTCGACACAGGGTAGACCAACTAGTGACGCCCAAAATAAAGCACAGGGCAATAAACCGCGCATCTGCCTTCTCCATGCCGATAGAGAAAAAATCCGGATTCAAGTCGATGTAGACCTGGAACAACAGGACCGAAGCTGCAATCAACAAAATACTCGGTATTGAGCTCAGCGTGGTGTAGAGGTACTGCACAAGATCATCAATCCAGCCCTTGAAGTAGCCCGCAGAGACGCCCAGAGTGACCGCAATAGGTAACATGATCAAGGTCGACAAGGTGCCTAGCAGAACACCCGTGCGAATGCCCTTCAGACTCTGATAGGCAACATCGGCACCGCCTCTATCTGTTCCCAGCACATGATAATGATGACTGATACAGATCAACCAGGTGAAAAAGCAAATCACCACCGCCTGAACACCCCATGAGGCGTACCAGGGATTGGGGCTTGAGCGCAGTAACAGCCACTGTGGGAAAATCGCTAACAGTGAAAAAAGCAGGCCCCACATAAGTGCCACCAGCGTTTTGGCCATCACGTCTGCTAGCTGCTGAGAGGCGTCTGAAAGATGCGTACCCGCATGCTCTAACTCGGGGTAATCCCTGATTGAATTTCCCTCGTCATCTTTCATGTTCTTTTTTTCAAACGAAATCAGCGCAAAAGGTGCTGAGTAAGTACGCTCAAAACGATCTCCCATTCCCTGCAACATCACATCAAGGGCACTCGTCACCTTGTTATCGTAGAAAATCTCGTCGGTTTGCAAGCCCTCAGGATTTTCCAGGGCTTTGCGAAAATGCATTGAATCCAGTAAGGCAACGCCCACATAGGTGAGAATGACAGTGAACGCGACCATTCCCAGTCGGGAGGAGAACACTTCCCCCCAGCGCTCCCTTGTTTGCGGGTCTTGCCGAAGCTTATAAAAAAACAGGATCAACGCTACGACCAGCATAAAAATCAGCGCATCGGACCACAATAGAACAGGCTTCATTCTCTCGCTACCCTCAGCTTAATCTTACCCGGGGATCAGCCCAGGTATAAGAAATGTCGGTGAGTATCAGCCCCACGATATAAAGGATGGAACCGATAAAGACCATGCTTCGCACAATGGCAAAGTCCTGTGATTTGATCGCGTCCAGCATATAGCTTCCCAACCCCGGGATGCCGAAGAAAGATTCAATCAGTAAACTGCCCATGAATAGGGCCGGCACCAATACCACCACACCGGTGAGGATGGGAATAAGTGCATTGGGTAAAATGTGGTTGAAGAGAATGCTGATTTCGCTGGCGCCCTTGGCCCTGGCGGTGCGCACATAATCCTGGTTGGCTTCCTCCAGAAACAGGGTTCTGTACCAACGTGCACCAGACCCTATACCCGCAACCACACCCACCATTACCGGTAGAATTAAAAATCGCCACACTTGCCCATCCGGGTGGAAGCCAGAAACAGGAACCAGTTTCCAGGTTTTTGCGATGAGGTATTGCCCGCCAATAATGTAAAACAGATATGAAATAGACATCAGCGACACAAAAACGAATACCGCCCATCGATCCAGCTTGGTGCCATGAAACATCACCACCATTAAGGCCACACAAATATTAACCCCGATACCCACCGCAAAAGTGGGCAAGGCCACCGCAAGGCTGGGCCACATGCGATTAGAAACATCAGTCGTAATATCTCTACCGCTCTCTGATCGACCAAAGTCAAACGCAAACAGTCGCAGCGATTTGTTAAAGAAAATTGTATCGGTGATGGCGTCAATACCACTGGCTTCATCATTAACAAACAGGGGCTTGTCGTAGCCGTTTTTGACTTTCCACTTCTCGATAGCCTCCGGGGTGACATACTTTTCTCCCAGCTGCGAAACAGCCATATCGTCAGGAGAATTCACCACAAAGAACAGGGTAAACGTCAGCAGGTTTACCCCGATCAGGATAGGAATGGCGTAAAACAAGCGTCGAATGATATAAGCAAGCATTACTGGCTACCTGTGTTTTTGGCGGTGGCGTTCTGGCGACGACGATAGGCGGTGATGCCGGGGAGTACCAATCCGATCATCAACATTGCACCGGCAAATAACGGCCAGGTTATCGGCTGGTTCCACTCGGCGCGTTTAAGCTGCCGCATTTCATCATCAATATTGATGTACTTAAGAGTGGCCTTGGAAATCCCGTGGCGCTTGGTATTGCTGACCCAAGGATTAGAGAGGTAAATATCCTTGGGATAATAAGCAAACAACCAAACCGCTTCCTCCCTATAGATTTCTACCAAACGGGCAACCATCGCATCTCGTTCTGGGCCGCGGGGCGAGACACGAACCTGGCGGAACAACTCGTCATATTCGGCGTGCTCAAAATTTGAATTATTAGCGCCGTCGCACTTACAAATTAGTGGGCTCTCTGGGCTGAAGAGCAGGAACAGGAAGTTTTCCGGATCAGGATAATCTGCCAACCAGCCATGGGAGTAAATTTGCGTATTGCCAGTGAGCAGTTTTTCTCGAGTCCGGTTCCAGTCTGCAGGACGGTACTCGACCTGAACTCCAATCTGGCCAAAGGCACGATCCATCCAGTTCATCGTGGTATTACTGACGGCTTGGCTCTGCACATCAATGAAGATTTTTAATGGCTCTCCGGTGCGTTCATCCCTGCCATTGGGGTAGCCTGCCTCAACCAGTAACTGTCTGGCTTCGTCTATTGAACGGCGTGCAGCGCCTCCATCGATCCACTCGTGCGTCAGGGGATTAATACCGGCTTCACCTTCCAGATGACCGGGAATACCGGGAGGTATTGGGCTAGGAGCATTTATTCCATTACCTTTGTAGAAAATGGCCAAGTACTCCTCGACATTGAAAGCGATTTGTAGCGCCCTGCGCAGTTTACGCTTCTCTTCGGTGTAGCCCCCAACAACCGGGTCTCGCATATTGAAACCGTAGTAGTAAATCCCTGGTTTCACATCGGGATCCATGTTGATGCCATGATCTGCCACGTCCCCGGACATCTCAACGCCATCAGGGCCTACCGTAAAGGCCTGGTCGAAAACGTTATTGGTATTACCGTGATTTTCGCCTGAGCGATCGTAATAGCCCTGAAGAAACTTGGTCCACAGCGGCAAGACCTCTTTCTCGAGCCTGAAGACCGCTCGATCCACCAGTGGCAGACGCTTACCCGCATCCACCAGATTCCCCGCTTCGAGATCCCCAGGTCCGCCCTCAGAAGGGAAATAATCCTCGCGGAAATTGGGATTACGAACCAGTACGATTTCGCTGTTGGGGTCGTTTTTCTCCATCATGAACGGCCCGGAGCCCACCGGCCACCAATCCAGCGTCAAGTTGCGGTCGATAAAGCCTGGGTTGTGGTAAAAGCGATCCACCTCTGGAGGAATTGGCGAAAAGAAACGCATGGCCAGCCAATAGATAAACTGGGGATAGCGGCCGTATATAGTGAGCGTCAAGGTGTGCTCGTCAACCACCTTAAGGCCTTCCATGGGGTACTCATCAAGATTCAGCCATTGATCGCGAGGGACCTGGGCCAACTGAGCCGTAAACTCTTTCATGCCTACAATATACTGAGCCATAAAACCAAGCATAGGCGAGCCCAGTTCCGGATCTGCCAAACGCTTGATACCATAAACGTAGTCGTTGGCGTGCACAGCCCTGTCGCCCGTTTGGGGGAAATCAGGGATTGATCGAAAGCGAGCGCCCTCGCTGGCGCTATCGAATAGGTAAAGCGGATCACCGCTATCGTCAACCGCAAGAGATGGGTGTGGTTGATAGCGAGCGTCAGGCCGCACTTTCAGCGTATAGCGGCTAAAGGCTACGTCGCCCTCTTCTGCAACCTCATTACCTTGCTCGTCCAGGAAAGTGACAACAGGTCGATCCTTTACGCCCAGGGGAATCAGTTCATAGGGCCGCTTCAGAAAATGATAGCCCATCGGTGACTCGTAGATCTGGCTGAGAAACACGTTCTCATCAGACGCATACGAAACCGCAGGGTCAAGGTGTTTGGGCGGCGCAGGAGACATCACCGATTGATAGACCAGTTGGCCTTCAGGCGATGACGGATTCGGGTTATTCCATGGGCCGTCTCCGCATCCGGATAGGAGTAAGAGAAGTGCCAACCCGAGGGCGGCGCGCGTTGCGCTCAGGATCTTCATAGTAATAAAAACCTGGTGAAATCTTTTTTTGTAGGACACTTGTGGCGTCAAGCGCGCAAGGTTACCTGTACCTGAGGCAACTCACAACTAGCAACTGCCACTGTTTGCAGCCAGTTATAGATTGAGGCGGTATTAATGTGTCGCTTCCCAGCTGCTATAACGGCTAGAGGGCCCTTTCCCTCAACTAAAACTGCCCCTGGATGAGTATTTTTTGCGTCTCGATTACACTCTAGACTAGACAGCAACAATTAGGGATTCAAAATGATAAGAAACATTAACGATGTGGTGAGCTTCAGCAATAGCAGGGCTGAAGTTGAGACCTACCCGACCCCGGCAGAGAAGTTGGTGAAAGGCTCACCCATGCAAAATGCCACAACCCACTTTGAGGCAGATGACAAGTTTTTTGCGGGTGAGTGGGGTGCGGAAGCTGGCTGCTGGAAGGTCACTTACACCGAGAACGAGTATTTCCACATTCTCAGTGGAAAATCCATATTACGAGACTCACGGGGTAATGAAATTGCGCTCAATGCCGGCGACAAGGTCTGCGTACCGGCAGGCTTCGAGGGTGAATGGGAAGTGATTGAGCCAACCCAGAAGATCTTCGTGATCTATGAGCCATAAGATCCTTAAAAGCCTGACAATCTGGTACACTGCGCGCCCTAAAACCCTAACCGACGGGCCTTTACCGTGGCAGACGCGTCTTTCTCCAGCCTTCCCCTTCCCAAGGATCAGCTCGATAACCTGATCAGTTTGGGCTATGCCAGCATGACAGGCATACAGGCGGCGAGCCTGCCGCTGGCGTTTAAAGGTAAAGACCTGATCGCGCAGGCGAAAACCGGCAGCGGTAAAACTGCGGCTTTTAGCCTGCCTTTGCTGGACAAGCTAAATCCCAGAGATTTTGGCACCCAGGCACTGGTGCTGTGCCCCACGAGAGAATTGGCAACCCAGGTTTCGGGAGAAATTCGACGCCTTGCCCGTTATCGTCAGAATATCAAGGTCGTCACCCTGTGCGGTGGTCAATCTATTGGCCCACAAATTGGCTCGCTGGAACACGGTGCTCACATCGTGGTGGGAACTCCCGGACGGATAAGCGACCATTTACGTAAAAAGACCCTCAATCTGACCCGGGTCGGCACGCTGGTACTGGACGAGGCCGACCGAATGCTGGAAATGGGATTTGTAGAAGACATCAGTTCGATCATTGAGCAAACTCCCGCCGCAAGACAAACCCTGCTGTTTTCTGCAACCTATCCGGACGATATAGAAGCACTGAGTGCTCGCTTTCAGAAACAGCCCGAGCGAATTAGCGTCGAGACTATGCACAACGACCAGCAGATCGACCAGCAGTTCTTCGTATGCCAAAAATCGGCACGACTGGATGGCCTGGTCACCCTGTTGAATCACTTTGCTCCGCAAACCGCAGTCGTGTTTTGTAACACCAAGCAGTTGGTACGTGACGTTACTGCACACCTTGATGAGCGCAGCATACGAGCGCTCGCGCTGCATGGTGACATGGAGCAGCGCGATCGAGACCAGGTGCTGATCCAATTTCGTCAACAAAGCTGCAGCGTGCTTGTGGCTACGGATGTTGCCGCAAGAGGTCTGGATATTGATGACCTGCCGGTAGTCGTCAACTTTGAGCTTCCGCGAGAGACAGAGGTTTACGTGCACCGGGTCGGCCGCACCGGTCGGGCAGGCAAAGCAGGACTTGCGCTTTCACTATTTGCCGACTCAGAACTATATAAACTGGAAAAAATCAGACAGCTAGCTCAGCAAGAGCCAGAAACCAAACCCATTGAAAGCATTTCTGTGAGGGGCGAGAAAATGCCCCCTCCCCCCTACGCCACTTTGTGTATCGCTGGCGGGCGAAAGCATAAAGTCAGGCCCGGTGATATCCTTGGTGCACTAACGGGCGAAGCCGGTATCGCAGGCTCGACCGTCGGCAAAATCAACGTCATGGACTTTGCCGCCTACGTTGCCGTAGAAACGTCGGTAGCTGACAAAGCACTGGGACGCCTACTCAACGGCAAGATAAAAGGCCGAAAATTCAAAGTGCGCAGGCTTTAATACTTGTGAAGACTCCTAAACGCCTTAGGCCGCTGGTCGAGGACGGCCTGATTGATGAAGTGATTTGCCCCCTGATGAGCGGCAAAGAAGCAGACGTTTTCGTGGTGCGTTGCGGCCGCGACACACGCTGTGCCAAGGTCTATAAAGATGCCATGAAGCGTAGCTTCAAAAAGGCCGCGCAGTACACCGAGGGTAGAAAAGTTCGCAACAGTCGTCGAGCCCGGGCGATGGAAAAAGGATCAAAATTCGGCAAGCAACAGCAGGAAGAAGTGTGGCAGAACGCCGAGGTGGACGCTTTATACCGATTAGATCGCGCCGGCGTAAGAGTTCCACAGCCCTATGGTTGTGTCGACGGTGTTCTACTAATGGAACTGATTACTGACGAAGACGGCGATGTCGCGCCTAGATTGAACGATGTCACTATGTCCGCAGAACAGGCCAGGGAAGACCATTCGCAAATCATGCACGATGTTATGCGCATGCTATGTGCAGGCCTGATACATGGGGACTTATCCGAATTCAACGTACTGGTAGACGCCGACGGTCCGGTCATTATCGATCTACCGCAGGCAGTGTTCGCTGCAAACAACAATAACGCGCAATCCATGTTAGAACGCGATGTAAGCAACATGACTACTTATTACTCAATGTTTGCGCCGGACCTCAAGAGCAGCCGCTATGCACAGGAAATCTGGTCACTCTACGAAGCAGGCGACCTGAACCCCGAGCTGGAGCTGACCGGTCAGTTTGATGTCGACTATGACGACGCGGATGTTGATGCCGTTATGCTGGAAATCAAGGCTGCGCTGGCAGAAGAAGAGGAACGGCTGGAGCGAATACGCGACGCGGACGAACCAGAGCTATAGGCCTGTGTATACGGGCTTGTGAACGTCGCCTTCAACACTCACTCCAAACCCCGGAAAACAAAACTTCCATCAATTGTTCGGCTTCTGCCCTGGCCATAGCCATGTCATCAGCCGCCGCTATGGTTAAAGCCGCTTCGGCAAACGCACCCATCACTACAGCCTGCAGTAGTGTACTTCGAAACTGCTCTGCCACATTGCCCAACTCGCTCGAAGTCAACGTGCTGCGCACCGCCACGCTCACGGGGCTATTATTCCAACGCTCGCGCCCGAGAATATTCGGGCTGTCAATTAACACCACCTGGCGAAAACCCGGGTCGTCACACAAATCCAGATAGGCACGCCATTGAGCCAATCCTGTGGGCGATGCATTCGATTCAGCAACCGCTTGCATGGAGGCGATGATGCGCTGCTCCGCCACCTCATTAACCGCTGCGAAAAGCCCCTTTTTGTGGCCAAAATAGTGATAAATCGGCCGAATCGTCAGGCCGCAGTCAATCGCAATATCTTCCAGGGCGGTGTCCGCATAGCCATTTGCTGCAAACAGACGACAGGCGCTATCTAGCACCGCCTGGCGAGACTCCGCTCGGCGCTCAGCCTGGGTGCGTCTGTGATGCTTGGTATCACTCATTGAACCGACTCTGGATTGACATATGTAACCATACTACATAACCTGAGAAGCGTCACTGTATATGTTCCGAGATCAAGTCATGAGCGAATATCTAGACAGAGTATTTTCCCCAGCCTCGCTGGGCAGACTGGCGTTGAAAAATCGTATTATCAAAGCGGCTACCTATGAGGGAAAAACGCCCAACGGCGTGCCAGGCGACAACCTAAAAAACTTCCATAAGAAAATTGTGGCAGGCGGGGTTGCAATGACGACAATCGGTTACTGTACAACCGAAGCCGATGGTCGAATCAATGACCAGATGATGTGGTTGCATGAGGGCATACGGCCACAGCTAACCAACATGATCAGTGTGTTGAAGGAAATCGCCCCCGACGTAAAAGTGTCCGGTCAACTGACCCACTGCGGAAACTTTTCCAAAGTACGAAAGATGCAGCGCTTAAAACGGCCTTTGGGGCCCTCACGAGCTTTCAACATGTTGGGCGCTCCCTCAGGAGTGCCTTTTGCGGGCGCAATGACGCTGCAAGACATCGAGTACCTGATAAGCACGTATGTGGATGCAGCCAAATTTATGGCAAGCGTAGGATTCGATGCCGCTGAAATTCATTTTGGCCATGGCTATGGTCTTAGCCAATTTATCAGTCCCAGAACCAACAAGCGCACTGACGAATACGGCGGCAGTCTTGACAATAGAATGCGGCTACCACTGCAGGTGCTCGATGCAGTGAAAAACGCGGTGGGTGATGATTTCGCCATAACCGGAAAAATGAATATGACCGATGGGGTTAGAGACGGTATCAAATTGCCGGAAGCGATGGCAATCGCCTCAATGTTTGATAAAGCTGGCATCGATGCGCTGATATGTTCTGGTGGCACCAGCCCCTTTAATCCAATGGTCTACTTCCGGGGCGAAAGCCTGGCAACTGGGCTGATAGAACAGCAAAAAAACCCGATCGCAAAACTGGGCTTGAAACTCACGGGTAGTAAAATGTTTCGCGATTACCCCTACTATGAAAACTACTTCCTGGAAGATGCCAAGCAAATTAGAGATCGAGTGAATTGCCAGATGATCTACATAGGTGGATGCACTGAGGCCGAAAGCATCGAGCAGGTCATGAGGGAAGGTTTCGATTTTGTGCAGCTGGGAAGACCGCTAATCAAGGACCCAGAATACGTCAATAACTTAAGAGCTCAGCGACTGAACTACAAAAATGGCTGTATTCACTGCAACCGCTGCGCAACACTGATCGAGGCACCAGGAGGCATTCACTGCCCCCTCAATGTGCAGGGCCTGTAATGCTTCCCGCTCTTAACGCAGTATTTGGACCCATTCGGCAGATCGCCTATGTCGTAGCCGATATTGATCAAGCTATCGAGAGTTGGCACGCCCAGATGGGTATCACTCCTTTCGCAGTGGCGCGCAACTGCAAGCCACTGCAAGGTTGTCGCTATCGTAACGAGGTCGCTGGTGAGATTGTTCTTAACATGGCATTTGCCTATATCGGTGACGTACAACTTGAGCTGATAGAGCAGGTAAACACAACACCGTCGATGTATCAGGAAGCTGCGAAGCGCGACTACTGGGGTGCCCATCACTATGCCGTGTGCGTGGAGGATTTTGACACCGCATATCAGCACGCCATGAGCAATGGCTTTACCGCAGTGATGAATGCAGGTGCACCTGGCTACGCACAAATGGCCTATGTGGAGTCTGAGCTAGTGCCTGGCTTGATGCTAGAGATTATCGAATGGAACGACTTAACCCGGCCCTACTTTAATGGCATAGCCGCTTTTTTAGCCGAAGCCGACCCTGGCATCTTGAAACACACTTACAAGCTATAAAGCACGGAGATATTCCATGTTTCTCTATCCAGTTGCACAAAGACGTATAGAGAGCGCCGTCGTGCTTTTTATATCATGTTACGTCTACAACGCATTAGGCTTTAAGTGGTTCATGTTCGCCGCTCTATTCTTCATCCCCGACTTGAGCATTTCTGCCTACTTTTTTGCGGGTCGGCGCGTTGGTGGTATCGCCTACAATCTAGCTCACTGCTACATAGGACCAATCACTCTGGGGCTATTGGGCTGGAGTACGGGCGACCAAATATTGCAAGCCATAGCACTTATTTGGCTTGCACACGCGGCCTTCGATCGCACGATTGGCTGGGGATTAAAGTACCCCGACAGCTTCTGCAACACCGACATGGGCGAGAAGCATTTGCCCATTGCCAACAAATATCTTAACTGAAAGCGATAAGGAGAATTCATGAAAGACTTGCAGGATAAAGTCGCGGTCATCACCGGCGGTGCCGGCGGCGTAGGTTCCGCTCTTGCGGTCAGACTAGCTGATCGCGGCTGCCACCTTGCGCTGGTCGATATTTCTGAAGAAGCACTTACCAAGGTAGTGAATGAACTCTCGGTTGAGAACATCAATATTACCAGTCACGTCGTTGATATTACCGATAAAGCGCAAATGTCTGAGCTGCCGGCAAAGGTTCTCGCTGCCCATGGAAAAGTTAATATATTGGTCAATAATGCGGGCATCACCTACCAAAAGTCTTTTGAAACGCACAGCATTGAAGACTGGGAGAAAATCATAGGCATCAACTGGTGGGGTCTACTCTATGGTTGCCATTACTTCCTGGACGCGCTCAAAGATTCAGGTGAAGGACATATCATCAACCTGTCCAGCATGAGTGCTTTCGTTGGATTACCAGGTCAGACCTCTTACTGTGCAACCAAGGCGGCAGTAAAACTTCTCAGCGAGTCCATGTGGGCCGAGATGGAGAAGCTCAACATAGGTGTTACCTCGGTTCATCCAGGCGCAATCAAGACAGGCATGATTCAGGCCACACTTAAAAACTCTGATGATCTGGAAGCTGCGCAGCGCAACTATGAGCTCGCCCAAAGAATCGGCGTCACACCTGAGCATGTTGCCGCTCGAATCATTAAAGCGATCCAGAAGAAAAACTTGCGTATACGAGTGGGTAAAGACGCCATTTTACTGGATTTGCTCAAGCGCTGGTTCCCGGTCGGCATACAAAAGCTGCTTCGGCTGGCTGCATAGTCTATTCTTGATACAGTGAAGCTGAAGATCCTGCTATGGAACATAACAATCCACTATCGAGCTTAATTCTCGGGCTGGTGATTCTGATTAGTGGCTGTAGTGGCGACTCCCACCCTACCGGTAAAGTAGAAGGAAGTGCACTTGCACCGGCAGATTTACGCCTTCGCGATAAGGGCCGAAAACCAAGCGCCGAATTACTGCGTCCGCAAAGCGAAGACAAGCAAATACTGTTTGGTGACTTACACGTTCACAGCACCTACTCGGTAGACGCCTTCACGCTGGAATTACCGATGATGGGCCAGCAAGGTATTCACACCGTAGCTGACGCCTGCGATTTCGCTCGATACTGCGGGAAACTGGATTTCTTCAGCTATAACGATCACGCCGAAGGACTCACGCCCAAACACTGGCAGGTGACACGAGAGACAGTGCGAGCGTGTAACGCAAGTGCCGATGCCGTCAATCCGGACCTCGTGGCCTTTGCCGGCTGGGAATGGACCCAAATGTCACCGGCCGTCAATGCCCACTTTGGACACAAGAATGTCATTTTTTCCGGTACGGAAGATAACGAGCTACCCGCGAGACCCATCAGCGCAAGGGTAACGCCGGATGATCTTGGCGTATTTGCGCTCTCTCGCCGCAGTGGCTCAAGCAAGTTTATCGACCCACTTAACTGGAAGCCTTACAGCAACCTCGTTCGAATGCTCGACGATATAGCAGCGGTTCCAGGCTGCGATACAAAAACACATACCCGTGATCTACCAGCTAATTGCATGGAAAATGCGGCAACTCCTGACGTGCTTTATCGTAAATTGGACGAATGGGGCCTGGAGCATATGGTAATTCCCCACGGCAATACCTGGGGAGCCTACACACCACCTACAGCGACCTGGGACAAGGCACTTGCGACCAAGTATCACAATGATCGTCAGCAGCCTTTACTGGAAATCATGAGCGGCCATGGTAATAGCGAAGAATACCGGCCCTTCGACCAGGGCATCGTCACCGCTGACGGGCGTCTCGCGTGTCCTAAGCCCAGTGATGGCTATACACCCTGCTGCTGGCAAGCCGGTGAAATTATGCGCGGACGTTGCGGCGAACTTGCCGACGACCAGTGCGAGGCACGGGTAAAGCTTGCCCGACAATATACCGTTGAGGCAGGCAATCGCTATATTGGTGTCTTTCCTGACACAACAGCAGCGGATTGGCAGCAATGTGGACAATGCACCGATTGCTTCAAACCGGCCTTCAACCAGGTGTTCAAAGAAAGCTCTCAATACGCTATGGCACTGAGCAACTTTGGCGAAGTCGATGACAACGGTAAACCCCTGCGATTTCGCTTTGGTTTTATAGGATCCACTGACGATCATACCTCTCGCCCAGGCACCGGCTACAAACAGTACGAGCGCCGTAAAATGACTATGGTTACCGGTGTAAGAAGTGACTTTTTTGGTAGCATCGTGTCGCGCCTGGCAGGCGAAATGATAGATCCTCAAATGCCACAGCAAGTCATTGGCACTAATCCAATTCCTGATATGGAAAGGATGCAAAGTTTTTATTATCCCGGAGGCATTGTCGCTGTTCACGCCCTCAGCCGCAGACGAGAAGATATCTGGGGAGCTTTAAAACGCAAGGAAGTTTACGGCACATCGGGACCCAGAATGCTGCTCTGGTTCGATGTGCTCAATGGACCCAATGGCGCAGCTCCGATGGGATCGGCTGTCGCTATGGCTGAAAATCCACGCTTTGAAGTCCGTGCCCTGGGCGCGTGGAAGCAACTGCCTGGCTGCCCTGTCGATACTGACGCGCTCAGTGGCCAGCGGAAAGAATACTTGTGCGCTGGCGAATGTTTCAACCCTGCTGAAGAAAGAGAAACCATCGCTGCTATCGAAATCATCAGGATCAGGCCGCAAGCCTATCCAGGAGAACCGATAGAGACACTCATTGAAGATCCCTGGAAGCGCTTTAATTGTCCTGCCGACCCTGACGGTTGCGTAGTGCGCTTTGCAGATGAGGACCACACAAAAAGCGGACGTGACAGCCTTTACTATGCGCGGGCCTTGCAACAGGCAACGCCAGCGATCAATGGCGCGAATTTAAGGCCTGAGCTCGACATCGATGGAAACCTTATCAGCATAGACCCCTGCTACGGAGACTACCGCACGAATTTCTCGGATGAATGCCTGTCTCCAGTGCAGGAGCGAGCGTGGTCCTCACCTATTTTTGTAGACCAGCAGCACGCCCTTCTCCCTGCCTCTCCATAACGTCATTTTTTGTCTGGCATATTTTTTAAAACGCCTACATCAACTATTGGCTTCTGAATCGGCGCAATGGCCGTGGTAGCATGTTCGTTATGCCCGGCTTCAACTCCGACAATATTGAATTGGGCTTTTTTTTGGGAGAAATGCCTTGAATTCAAATGCTCTGATTATGCTTGCCTTGATTCTCTCGCTAGCAACATTAGGTGGCTGTACCCGCGCAATTGAAGACACGATTACCGTTTTTACTGCGCGCAGTATCATCAGCATGAACCCGCAAACACCCACAGCTGAAGCAATAGCCATTCGCGGCGATACCATTGTCGCAATAGGAAATCTTGCCGACCTTCGCGAAGAACTCCGCGGACTAACGGTACGCGTCGATGAGCGATTTGACGATAAGGTGATTATGCCAGGATTTATTGATCCTCATATACACCCCTCAATAGCCGCTACTATTTTGCCGATGGAGATTGTGGCTGCGATGGCCTGGCCAACGGCCAGTGGCCTTTCCAAGCCGCTGCGTGATCCCGAATCCTTTATCGGCAGGCTAAACCAACTTGACCAGACCTTGGCGCCGGGAGATTGGCTAATCGCGTGGGGCTACCACCAGCCCTACCACGGCCCCTTAACCAGAGACTCACTTGATCAAGTATCAACCGAGCGGCCCATTATGATCTGGCAGCGATCGGTGCATGAAATGTTCTTCAACAGCAAAGCACTGGAAACGCTTGGACTCACCGAAGAGAACTTTGCGCTAGAGCCACAAAGCAGCTGGAAGAACGGGCATATCTGGGAGTCCGGCATGTTTACCCTGGGGCAGCCGATGATGAAAATTATCGCAGCGCCCTCGCGCTACTTAAGCGGGTTATCGCTAATGAGCGACTTAATTCAACGCGCTGGGGTAACCACGGTTGGTGAGCAGGGCTTTCCCCAAATTAGCACCCTACTTGAGTACTGGTCCCTAAGATGGGAACTCATCGGCAAGCCCTACCGTTTCGCTCTGGTCCCCAATGCGATGTTCCTCAGCAATCAAAACGAATCCCTGGAAACTGTACTCGGTGCTGCAGAAGACCTGCTACACAAATCCAGCGACAGAATTCGGGTGGTGAAGCACATCAAGTATTACGCTGACGGGGCAATATATAGCCAACTTATGCAGATGACGGAACCCTACCTGGACGGCCACCACGGCGAGTGGATGATTCCACCGAAGAAACAAAAGGCACTGTTAGAGACATTCTGGCGCGCTGGCTGGGATATTCATATTCACGTAAATGGTGACGCCGGACTGGACCAAGTCCTGGATCACGTCACCGCGCTCAGACAGGCGGTGCCCGGGCAAGATCCGAAAATAGTGCTGGAGCACTACGGGTATGCCCGAAGCGATCAACATGCCAGGGTGAAGGCGCTGAATATCGCAGTTTCAAACAATCCCTATTACTTATATGAGCTTGCGCCCATTTATGCAGAGCACGGCCTCGGATCAGGAAGAGCTGAAAACATATCACCCCTGGGAGGTTTGCATTCAGCGGGTGTCCCGGTGTCATTTCATTCTGATTTTACTATGGCTCCATTGCAGCCCCTGACACTTGCCTGGGTAGCAGCCAATCGCATTGCCAGTGATAATAAGACATGGGGTCGCCATCAACGCATTCCAGTTGAAACGGCGATGGCGGCCATCACCATAGAAGCCGCAAAAAGCCTAGGGCTCGAAAATGAAATAGGCTCACTTGAACCTGGCAAAAAAGCTGATTTTACGATACTGGAGGAGAACCCCTACGAGATCCCCAGGGATAAACTCAGGGACATCGCGATCTGGGGAACTGTTTTTGAGGGCACAATCAATCCAGTGGTAAAAGTGGCGACGGATTAGCGAATTATTGCAAGGAATAACAAGTGACGGTGATTGAGCACATATGGCCATGGCCCTGGTGGGGCGTGATGGTGGCAATTAATATTTGCAACCTTGCGATCTGTATCGCCTGCTTTAGAAACTCGCTACTCAGGCCCGATGGCAACAGCACTTATGTGCGCAACATGCGGATAATGGGACTGGTGTTTACGCTGGTCGCCCTGTACCGCGCTGTTTTCGTGTCGCGTTACCTTTATCAGTACGCATGGTTCGACACTCTAGCCAACAGTTCACTGGTTATTCGAACCTTCGCCTGGGGGGCCGAGCTCTCCTTTGCCGGTTTAATCGCTTTTTCCATGCTGCGTTTTAACCGGGATATGGCTCGACACGATGATTCTTATGCGCTATCACGCTACGAAAAATTGGCGCCGTACGGGCTTATTCTCTGTATTTTTGTTGCCCAGTTTTTTGCTACCGGAGGGCTGATCACAAAAAGTCGCCTGTTGTTTGCAATTGAAGAGAGCCTTTGGAGCGCTGGCTTCTTTACTATTCTGCCCCTGGCGATTATCCAATTCCGCAGGGCGTCAAAGCAGGCACTACCCAGCACCTATATCATGCTGCGCCGCAGCAGCCTGGTTTTATTGTCCTGGTGTGTTATCTACTGTAGCTACGGCTTGGTCTACCATCTGCCCACAGAATACTGGGCTACGGCACTAGAACAGCTGCGTACGGGAGAACCTCAGTTGAAGACTGGTTTTTCGGCAATTAAAGATGCATTCAAAAGTGTTAACGTGACTCACCATTACCCGGACTGGGGCTTCGGTTTTGTGCTTTGGCACAGTGCCTATTTCAGCGTTTGCGTATGGCTTTCGATTTTTCTGATGCGCGCCCCCCGTTATCTCGGGGCAGAGCAACAGGGAGCGCTTCTTGAGGGCCGCGCCCATTAGGATTTCAGAAGCCCTTGCAACCGCTTTATTCCATGCTCGCCCACTTCCGGCACCAGGCGATGGCCTTTAGCTCTGAAAGGGTACGCCGGCTAAGTCGGGAATTGACCCAGCCCTGGCGCCCAAGCTCGAACTCCGACGAAAAATTACGGTGCGTACCAGATTGCTGAGGTATAGGCACGTTCCTGTAACGAAATCGGCACGCCTGCAGGCAACTCGACACCGAATCTTGCAGCTTCATAGGTTGTCCAGCGTGGCGTAGGAATCTCTAGTACGCGCGCGTAATAAACCGCAGGATTCTCCGGATCAAAATCGGGATCTTCCCAGACAGCAACCAGTTCTGAAGCGCCAATATTATTAGTCCATGTCGCAGTCTCGGCGTCGACGGTATTGCCTACTTGAGGAAGCTCGCCTTCAGATCCAAGCAAGCGTTCATCAGACCAGGCCACATTATAAACTTTCTCGTGCTTGTCTCCACGCCGGTCAATCCAGCCTTTCACAATTTGAATACGGTCGAGGTTCCCTGAATATGGATCACGCGCCGCCGCTACTAAAAAACTGGGTGGTTTTTCAGTGTCTGGGCGAGATGGCAAGTCGGCTCCCATAGGAACACCCTTACGATATCCAGCATCGGCTAGCAAACGACCAAGTGTATCTTCATTTTTAAAATTCCAACCACCGAAAAAGCGTACTGTCATTCTTGGACCAGTCGTTGCGTATGTCTCCTTTCGCATCATGGCGTCCCAGAGCGCTTCACGCGTGTTTTCTGTCGCCCATATTCCTTGATAACCAGAAGCAGACATAGACCAACCCGGGTATTCAGCATCACCAACCTTGGCCATCGGGTGTTCCATGCGTGCCGGGTTAGGCTCAGCGCCAGAGTGTTTGCCAAAAAAGTTCTCTTCCTCCGCAGTAGATAGAGCAGTATGGGTGTCGGTTCCGCCAACGAAGCCAAATTTGTAGGGGTTAACGCCAGTTTTCCTTTCAATTTGGAGACCTTGTTGAAGTGCCGTTCTACCATACTCAGTTTCAATCATCTTAGCGGTCTTGAGCTCTGAAAGATCCAGATTGCCCACTGCCCATGTTTCAAAGTCTGCAAACGCATCATCTGGAGACAGCAACGCATGTGCCTCTCCGTCACCTTTTATTTGCGTAATTTCATAAAGTGGCTCCCAGCGAGCGCGGGTTTCGGCCCATTTTTTATTAACAGTTCCCCCCCATAGCGGTTTATTCATCGGAAACATATGGCCATTTGACATGTTGCCGTTATGAGCGATTGCCAATACCGAGCCACCAGTTTTTTGCTCGTACTCGGCGAGCCATTTCCACAATTCCCGCGGATCCGGGCTGCCATAAGGTGGAAGCGTCGTATACGGTTCCATCATGGCGGCCTTGTTTTTACCATCCCGGTAAATGACGTTTCTGTGCAGATTGAAACCACCGTCCGTTGAAGTCCACTCATAGCCTATAAATGCGGTGAACTGTCCTGGTTTATTGTGTGTCTCGGCCGCATTCATCGTAAGTTCCCAAGCATCACGATACAGCGGTGTGCCCGGAGCAAGGTACATCCCTTCTTCGAATGCATTGTTAGTCAGCGCTTGAATTATCTCTACCGCTGCCCCAACCGCAGTCCGACCGCCTTCCTGAATCATGCCGTACCAACGCTTTCCCTGTTCAGTCGCCAGCATTGTTGGATCCCCGTTCATCAAGGTGGGGAAAAAATTCATATTGTCGGAGTGGTCAGCCACCACGAGCCAATCCAGTGGGCGACTAAGTTTCACTGGATAGCCGGTAGAGGAGGTCAATTGCTCTCCCTGGGCCAGGCGATAAGCATCGTCGGGCATAAGTCTGGCGCCAAAGGCTCCCGCATCCAATGACATACCAGTGTGCGTATGAGTGTCTCCCCAAAAAACGCGAGTGGGAAAATTTCGGTTAGCGTACGGCGAAAACTTTTTTTCCTTGACCAGCACCTCTCTGAGCGCATCCTCGGCCGGAAGTGGTGCTTGGCTGGCGACAATTGGCCCGCTGAGACCGATGATGGTGATAAAAATCATCCAGTTAGATTTCATAGCGTTTACTCATAATTATTAGGGGTTCGGGCGCATTTTACGCAAACCACTGCCAGCTTCGCGTGGGCCCGTAGGTCATCCTCGCAAGCTGGGTCAGTCTAAGCTGCAATTATCAAGCCACGCATCAACCATGGTTAGCGTGTATTTTTTGACTCGTTTTGAAGAGCGATGTCATTATGCGGGTCAATTTGAGACGCAAAACTGGAGAGCCTTGTTGATAATAGGTATATTTTTGTTATCGTGACAGAGGAAAATAAAAAGCCTCGCTAAAGATCCTCTCAAAGCGTCTGAAAGATACTTTGATAGAACCGGCAAATTAGCGGGGCTCAAGGTAGCCGAATTTCGTGGGAAAGCCGGGGCACCTGCCTTCCCTCAGCACAAGGGAAGGTGCTTTGCGAGCAGCTGAAAGTAGACTAGCGAAAGAGGGTCCACTGAGTGTCAATGCATTATTTAAAAGTGTGTAAGCTCTTAATTGCTTGGCAGACAAGCCGCAACAAGGTACGTCTACCCCGCTGTTGCGACCATCAGTATCAATGGAAGCAGATACGAACATCGGACGTTCTTGCTAGTATTTTTACCAGTGCCAAAGGCTTGGAGGACGAATAATCATGACCCTACAAATCATGTCTCAACTGGGTGAGTTTATTGGCGGCGTTGGCGTTATTTTCACACTGGTTTACCTCGCCGTCCAGGTGCGCAGCAATACAAGCTCTCAAAGGGCCGATATGACTGCTAGAGTTTTAGAGCGTCTGGCAGCGCAACAGCATACGTTTGGCTTTGATGTAGCCGCCAACAAATTTTTTATGCAAAGCGTTAGTGACCCGGCAAAAATTTCGATTGAAGACAGAAGCCGGTTTCAATGGGTGATGACCGAGTTTCTCAGCTCAATGGAGTTTTTAAAGCAACAACATGCAGCCGGCAACATAGAGGAGCAGGTGTGGCTCCGTTGGGCAAACACACTGAATTTTTGGTTAAGCTTTCCTGGCGTAAGAACCTATTGGGCCTGCAGAGCGACACCCTATACCGATAGCTTTACCGATTATATCGATCAACAGATCGCAGATAACGACTATTCTTTCAATGTCGATAATTATGAACATTACATGCGGACCGGCAAAACCCCGGCAAACTGAATTGTCGAATACCGCCTGACGTCCGATAACCACAGCGCAACAACATTGTCAGTATTGGCTCTAAGACCCAGCGCGGCCGCCAACATAGAGACTGGTAGTTGAGGTACCCAACTTCATCAACGACCCAAATACTTGTGTTCAAGCGTTGAGCGCATTTATACTTCGACCACTAGATTTTGCGCTCTTAATGACTAGGCCAACCTCCTATGAAAAAGCTTTTCGGGGCATTTTTATGCCTGCTTTTCCTCGTTGCGTGCAGTGACTCTAACGACTCCAATACACCTGAGCCACCACCACCGCCACCTGTGCCGCCGGACTTCGCCGCCGCTGACGCCTGGATGCAAGATTTTGTTGACTCAGAAGACGCCTTTCCCGGGGGCTCCTACATTATTGTGGACAAGGACCTGGGGGTCGTGCACAAAAAAGTATTTGGTAACCTGACAGAAGACAGTCTCGTTCTGCTCGCCTCCACTAGTAAGGTCCCTACCGTTACGCTGCTGTTGGCCCTGAACGATGATGATTCTATCGATTTCGATATCGATACGCCCATCGCCAACTATCTACCTTGGCAAGGCGTATGGGATGAAAACATAACGACTAAGCACCTTGTCTCCAACCGCTCCGGCATACCCGGACTGATCCAAGTGCTCAGTAACCAGGCGGCAGCAGCGAGCCATGCTTGCCAATTTTTTCCTATCGGCACGTTATACGACTGCGTCGAGAGCCTTTACACCAATCCGCTACCGGGTTTTGTGAGCACTCCAGCCAATACGGCCTTTGATTATGGCGGCAGTCAATGGCAAATCTCCGGTGGTGTCGCTGAAAGTGTAGGCGGCGCCAGCTGGAATCAGTTGTGGGATCAATACATAGCACAGCCGTGCGACATTGAAATAACGACCTACGGTAATAATCTCGCCATCGCAGCCGCCTGGGACGGTAATCCAGAAAGCTTGCAGGGCAATGATAATCCCAACATGGAAGGCGGCATGATGGCCACCCTGGATGACTATGCCAAGCTATTGTCCTTGCACTTGAGTGAAGGTGTGTGCGGTGACAATCGTGTTTTGTCTGCGGAGAGTTTAATAGAGATGCGCACAGCAACAACGCTAAACGAAGATGGCAGTGGCTACTATGGTATGGGTTGGTGGTTTGAGCCGGCCAATGAAACCGGCACGACTACAGTATTCACTGACGGCGGGGCCTGGGGCTCGTTGTCATGGATAGATGCCGAGCGCAATTATGCCGGCGTAGTATTTTTCGAGGAGTACACCGGCACTGAAGCAAACAAGGCTACCAGCGGCGCCCGCAACCAGCTGATTCCGATTGTTGCTGAGGCTTTCGACGCCGTGCAATAGTGTGGCGCTAATTACCCACTTGGAACCTCTCGCCCAGCAGCCCTGGAACGCCCTCATCGGTGGCGTTTGAACCCTTGGGTAAGCTCTGTGCAGGAGATCAGAGGCAGCACAAGAGAAGCCCCGTCAACTGCATTTTTTTTTATGCGACGTCAAAATGGCGATGTCCGTGCTGAGTCCATCAACAAGCGCCACAAAATCGAGGTGAATGCTAGCTCTTGCACCGATCTGCAATTTCACCGGGCAATTCAGCAGACAGGGCGGATTTCGACAGGTACTGTTGACCTCCTGTTTTAGTCACAAGAATGATGCCTAGCTCGGTTTCAACAACGCGTTCAATATCTGTCCACAGCAGCGATGATTGTGTGTAGGGATTGCGTGTTTGTATCCCATCCGAGTCTATGGTCAGCCTCACTTCGCTGTTAGCGCTCTTCCCCCACATCTGTCGCGCTAACCACCACGCTCGTCGAAATCGTATATGAATCAGTTCGAGACAACCTAGAGCTACTAAGACAAAACCCGCGACCTTGGGTTGATCGGTGAATAACAGAAGCCCTATGCCAGCAACAAACAATATTACTGGAAATAGATAACTGGGCCTGGCGTTTTTCCCATGAGGCAAAGACTGATCAAAACACTCGGCAAGGTACTCTCGAGATAATATGAACTGAGTACTAAAACGCTTCATAGCAACCACTTGTTGTCTAACCTCCAACAAAGATATCAGGATGCTCGCTGTTAGGCGAAAGCGGAGATTAAGGATACAAGAATATATGCTTTTTTAAGTTCTGCAATGTGCCAGACAGGTGCCCCTATCGACTAGCCGCGCTGACCTTCTTTATTTGCCTAGTCCAACGCGGAAAAAAAAATTGAACCAACCTGCAGCAATTTGCCAGCCGTTGCCAGTGGCTCGACCGCAGCGCCTGCGGTTTTTAGCGTTTACCCAATGTTTCAAAACTGGTCTGCATTGCCTGCAGTGTCTGGGCTCGAATAGCCAGCTTGTTTGTCGCATACTGGGCATGTGGCAACTGTGCCAGTTGCTGCGCCACGGCCATGCTCCGTGCAGTTAACTCGGAGATTTCCACTACCTCGTCAATAAACCCTGCCTCCACTGCCTGGTCGGGGTTGAACACCTCTGACTGAAGTGCAACACGCGTCATGTACTGTTTGGATATGCGTGATTCGGCCAGGGCCAATAATAGAGGAGGCAGCTCCATGCTAATGGCTGTTTCTGGCAAGCTCATCTTGAAGTTACCGCGAGTACCGATGCGGGAATCACAAGTCATAATGATAAAAGCGCCCAAAGCTACTCCATGCCCGGTGCTGGCGGCAACCAGTGGCAGTGGAAAGCTGTACAGCCTGATTAGAAGCTCGAAGCCTCGCTGCGCCATGGCCAGGCCCTCCTCCACACCTTTTTTAAACTCTGACAGATCAAAGCCACCAGAGAACATGCCATCACGGCCGCGCAAAATCACGGCGGCGACGTTCTCAGCCTCAGCACGATCCAGCCCTGCGTTGATGTCATCCAGGAACTGATGTCCCACCACGTTGGCTTTTCCGTCATCAAAGGTCAGGGTTGCAACGTTACTAATTACTTCATATTGCACTTATTTTTTCCTCAACAAGATAATTGCGGTTAACTGTGCCATGTGCGTTCAAATACGCAAGGCATTGCGTCTATTTTCGTTTGGCTATCCATAGTTTTTTTCAGAAGTAGCCTTCACGAAGTAACTGGTGTTCAACTTTATCGTAGCTGCGTGCAGACACCTAGCCGCTCAAAAACAACTATGAGTAGGTTCTGCAACCATCCTGTAAGTCGATCAGGTAGATCAATCAGCACGAACTTTTCCAGATCAGCAATTCCAGTTAACAGAGTCAGCGAAGGTGTCTTCTCTGAGCAGGGCCTTCATACTTCCTATACTTGAGCAGAGCAACTTGCTCGCACAACAAGAGCTGATAACCCAAGAGGAGTTACCATTGACAGGAGGCGAGTGCCATGCGTCTATAACCTCGTGTTGGTTAACGTGTTGCCCGAGGAATAACAATGTCGCGAGTGAGAACACAAGTTGCGGGTGCAGTTGGCAGCGTCCTTGAGTGGTACGACTTCGCCGTATTTGGTTTTCTAGCACCCATTATGAGCCCGCTTTTTTTTCCTGACGCAGACCCCATGGTGGCGCTAATACAAACCTACGGGGTATTTGCTGCGGGGTATCTCATGCGGCCCCTAGGGGGTATCGTGTTCGGCCACGTAGCCGATAGGCTGGGCCGTACTCGAGCATTGAAATGGTCTATTGCGCTCATGGCAATACCAACCGTGTTGATCGGTCTACTGCCTACTTACGACCAATGGGGTGCTGCCGCTGCCGGTCTACTGATTTTGCTGCGCCTGATTCAGGGCGTCTCGGTAGGTGGCGAACTCATTGCGGCGATTACGTTTCTTGTCGAATCAGCGCCCGCTAATCGCAAGGGCTTGTACGGTAGCTGGGCCTTGTTCGGCGGAATAGGCGGTATTTTGCTTGGGTCGATGGTCGTGGATATCACCGAGGCATTGGTCACCACCCAAGGAATGTCGGATTACGGCTGGCGCATTCCATTCTTGTTGGGCCTCGTCATCTTTATATTTGGCCATTGGCTGCGCTCGGCTCTGGCCGATGAATCTGTTGCTGTCAACGATGATGATCTCCCCTTAAAACAAGTACTGCGTTCTCACATGGGCGGCGTCATGCACCTGGTGGCAGCTATGTGTCTTTATGCGACTGGTTTTTACATTTGCTTTGTCTGGATGCCTGCTTATCAAACACGCATCATTCCACAGCCTATAGACCACGCCCTCGACATCAACACTGTCACCATGTTTGTGTTGCTATGCCTTATTCCAATAGCCGGATTGTTAGGCGATAAGATCGGGTATCGACGAGTGCTTTTGTCGGGCATTGGTTTGATGGCTATTGCGGTGTACCCACTGTTCCTATGGATCGATACAGGCAGTTTTTCAAGTGCGGTTGTGGCTGGGCTGGTGTTTGCTGTTCTGGTCAGCATGATTCAGGGACCTATGCCTGCCGTATTAGCAGAAACCTTCCCTGCAGATATTCGTAATACCGGTATCGGTATTGCCTACAATACCGTGTTGGGTTTGCTAGGCGGCACAGCCCCCATGGTTTGCACCTGGTTGATTCATAGCACGGGTGATCTCGCTTCGCCCGCGTACTACCTTATAGGCCTGGCCATTATCAGTTTTGTGGCATTAGCGACGCTGCCTAGACTTAAACATGCCTGACAACTGTTCTGGCAACTTAACTCATTGAGGCCGCAGGAGTCTGCCACCTAATCTCAAACTGCAGCCCGATTCCAATCAGCGAACGCACTCATCTTGAGATCACAATAGTGCTCAGCCCGGTTATTCTCATACTGCTTAGAGCTATGAATCACAGCAGGCATCCGTTCCCGATGAGCTACGCCATAACTTCTTAGCTTATCGGTCACGATCTTCCTGGGCTCACTGCCGTAACTCCCCAGCAAAAGCTTGAAGAGGCGTCAGCAATGACTTTCGAAGAGGCAATCGAGCTTCATTGCAACAGCGGTAATATAAAGGTGTCTTAAACTTTCCTAGTAATCAGCGGTCCCAAGGTGTCGGTATTTTGCGCTACGTTGATATGAGGCTGCATGAGGTTTAAATATGGCAATCAGCACGCGGTAGCGAGATACTGCGTGCCTACTTTTAGTGAGGCTAAAACAGACGATGATTGCTCCCGTTCATACTCGCGCAACCCACTTCATTATTTGTTGTGTTATTGCATTAATTACAACGACAAATGTTAAAGCGGAAACTGCCACCAGCGATAAAAACATGACCGAAACTGACCAAAGTAATGAAAAGAGAGAATCGCCCTGGCTAATTACTCCTACCGTCAGTGCAGACCCCAAGCTTGGAACGACACTGGGCACTGTGTTTGGCTACATAAAGGCATTAGATCCAGAGTCTACACCGTCTCTTTTTACCAGCTTTGTGACCTACAGCGATACCGACTCCTACGTGGGTGGTGTTTTTAGCGACGTCTACTACGATGGCGACAAGCACCGGGTAAAGGCTGGCTATATCAACGGTAAAATTCGCAATGAATACGACGACTTCCTGGGAACCGGCAGGCAATTCAAAACCGAGGACAATATCGACTCTTTCTTCTTTCGCTACCTTCAACGGTTAATTGGTGATTGGTACTTGGGCGGCCAGGTCATTGTTTCGGACTATGTGATCGGAGCTGATGGGA
Source organism: Candidatus Seongchinamella marina (assembly GCF_026262685.1). Lineage (NCBI taxonomy): Bacteria > Pseudomonadati > Pseudomonadota > Gammaproteobacteria > Cellvibrionales > Halieaceae > Seongchinamella > Candidatus Seongchinamella marina. The sequence goes on along the minus strand of NZ_SHNP01000002.1, from coordinate 85,521 downwards.
TATTTGATTCGATCCTAGCGCAGGTGGGTTTCACCGGGTTCACCTCTAATGGCATTGGCCTTGTGGGCGAGTTCGATAGTAGAGATGAACCACGTGACCCCCACGCTGGCAAACACTTTGTGGTCCAAAATGTAGCCTACAGAGAGAGCCTCGGAGGTGAGGAGTCATTCGATGCCTACAAAGCAAACTATTCAAATTATTGGGGCTTCGGCGACGGGCACGTACTGGCGACCAACGTGCGAGGCCGCTGGACCCACGACGCCCCACTGGGGGGTTACTCTTCACTTAACATGCGGGGCTATACTAGCGGCAACTACCTCGCCAAACATTACTCGCACATCAATCTGGACGCCCGCTTTAACATTTACGATCGGTGGGGGGCCTCATTGTTTGGAGGCGTCGGCTGCTTATACGACAAAGCGTCTTCGTGCAATCAAAGCGAGTCTCTATATCCAATGCTCGGGGCAGGCATAATATTCGACCTAAAGCCCGATGCAGGTATTGTATTACGCTTGGAATATGCCAAAGGCGAAAGTGACAATGAAGCCTACTATTTAAGCCTAGGGCATCCGTTTTAAGCGGACATCTGGCGCGCCTCCTCGTCGTTAGCGTTGTCAATTTTTTCAGATACGGCAGACGATTTTTTATCGTCCGAGAACGGTTCACATGGCAATGCATGAGATCGGTAATCCTCATCGGTGACTATCTCAGTAATGCGTAGATGTTCTAACATATGTTTAGTCATAGTATTCTCCTTCAGTGAAAGTCTCTCAATGAGTGAGGAAAAGTACTGTGGCCGAAAGCGACAACATGATAACTCCGTGCGCCATTCACGCCGAAAGTCGTGGCCCGCTCCTCGGCGAAAGCGGACGTTATTGGTTAAATATCGACCAACGACTCTAAGGTGGCACTAGATGTCTGCTTTCACCTTATAGCAATCATCTCGTTTTTTAATTCCCAAATTATGAATAGTGGCGCACAGAGTCATCAAATTGGCGCAGGGGGCCATCTCCTAAGAATGCAAATAGAGTGAGAATTACTTTTCTCCAGGGAGGTATCTCAAGGATGAGAGGGCCAAGGATGGTCCACCCCTATTAAGGGAAAACTGACTAGAAGAGTTCATAGCCACCATCCTTTGTCGTAATCCCTATTACGGCATTAATCCATCCCAGTCGCTTCCGCAATTAGGCAAAAGCGAACACTATGCATACGTGCGCGGGCAGACCTACTTCAGTGGTTTTTTTGTGGTCTCATGCCTCAGTTGCCCAGAGGTTTCCACAAGCAACTCAGGTATAAAAAAGGGCTAAGATTTAACGTAACCCTTTAACTTTATTGGTGGAGATAGGCGGATTCGGACCGCTTAACTCAACGCTGCCTCTTTTCACCAGGATGGAATCCAGTTCAACCGATGGAATCAACGTTGTATGCGCTGAAGAGAGGCGGTGGGACAGCGTAACGCACTCGCAAACCGTAGCATGTTAGCTCCACAAAGACTGGCGATTTGACTTCGCATTCCTCCCCAAAAAAGCAGCAAGGCCGGTTTTTTGCCCTCCTCCGGAATCACTGCATAGTTAATACAGTGACAGTGATGTCGTCAGCCGAGCCACAGGCTTCGGCCATCTCCGCAAACATCGACTGCCAAACCTCATCAGCCTCTTGCCAAGCTAGCGCTTTGTCCATCGATTCACTCGACGGATGCACATCAACCGACACCAGAGCGCCATCCTCGTGAACTGCCGGCGCAGCTGAATACGTATACGGCGAGGCATCACGCTCGTACGCAATCAACCCCTTCAGTGACGACATACCCTCATCATTATCAGCACAGGGCCAGTGGTACATCATCATGATCTGGCCGGCACTGGCTGCGGGCGCAATGGCTTCACCTTTCTCATGATGACCCGCCATCACAATACCAGAAACCATAAGTGTCGAGAGCAGTATCATACGTTTGTTAAGCAATTTCATAATGATTTATCCTTATAAGAATGACCGCTCAATTACCGCGGGTATCCGAGTGTACGCTGGCAAGTTACTCTGTTCTAGCAATATCGGCAGCCGAATGTTTCGCTACTATTGCCCCGGTTTCCGCCCCTGGTTTTCATCGGTGCCAGCAGTCATGGTTCCTTGACCCTGGTGACAGCTCGCAGAAAACGATAACTTTTAATGGATAAAAAGACGTTTCTTCCACTCGGGGGCTGTCAGATTTTTAATACTCAGGCGGGTTCAGACAAAGTCAGTAACCGCCGAATACTTATTTCTCTTCTCATTCACCTAACGCATGCAGATCTGCGGGCAGAACTGTAGCATGCAGAGAGCGGAGCCAATCTTTTCGACCGCGATCAACTTAGTGGGACATTGCCAGATTCGCAGATTCTTCCTCGCATGCCTCGACGTCGGGCGTGGCGAGGTTGGCTGCGGCCAGCTCCGATTTAGCGGCGGTGAGGGTAGCTTTGAATAGCGCATTATTTTGCAGTCTCGCAAATGCAGCGGCCCCAACCGCCATGCCGGCTTCAGTGTCGCTCATCCAGTGCACGTTACACACCATCCGGCTCCGGGTGTAGTCACGTCCCCTGGTAAGAACTGCCTCGGCTTTCTCGGGTACGAGTTGCGACAGGATCAGTGCCCAACCCCAGCCAATGGCGCTGTGACCGCTGGGATAGGAGCCATCTGTCTCAAGTGATCCCAAATCTTGCGGCGTGCAAATGGCTTCGCCGTTAACAAGAAAGGGCCGTGGCCGCTGATACGCCGTCTTTGCTGGATAGGTGGCTAAACCCAGATCAGTGAGTGATCGTTGGAGCAAACGATACAGTGCTGGCGTTTGCTCCTCGCTCACGACGGCTCCGAGGGCGCAATTGAAGATGGATGCGGCCGAGGGGAAGGATAACTCGGCGTCTTTGGCTGCAAGCTCCCATCGTGCTGAGCCTTCGAGAGTGCGGAGCGCCTCGCTTGCTGCGACATCTGCTTTTTGTCGTGCAGAGCCGTCAGCGGGAGGGGCCGGAACGAATTGCTTGCTATCAAGTGGCACTTCATCTTGCAGGTAACCTTGCATCAGGCCATGACCGATTTCTGGCACAGGCCCGAGAATATCCATGTCGGATGTCTTGGTTTGGCATGCGCCAAGGGCAACGAGTAACGCTGCTGAAACGTATAGGGCTTTCATGGGAATTCCGATTCAATGACGACATATCAAGTATAAGAAGTATAAATCGCGTGTCCATAGCTTATTCGATCTCGGGCGGCACTTGGCCAGCGCTGAACGCTATTGGAATCTCAACCTTGAATTAGCCTACGCGAATACTTCACTTTAAAAGTAGCAGATATGCCTCTTAGTGAATCAGGTCATTTGGTACCATGCTGGCTGACGACGTACACACCGGTGTGGCCTGAGTGACCGGGTGCTAACCAATATGTCAGTCCGGAACATCGAACAGGCGGCACTGCGTAAACTGAAGAAGATTTTATTGAAGCGTTATGGCGCTAATGTGCGGTGTGAGGATCTTATCGCAGAACCGCTGGGTGACAGCAAAGAGCATTCGTTAATAGTCGAATCAAGACGCAGCGGTTATTGACTACTACTGGGTTTTTTCTGCCTTTCCCGCTCTGAATCCCTAGCGGCTACTACGCTCACCAGGAAGTCATCTAAAGCCCTACGCACTGGGAGCATAGCGCTATCAATAAGGTACTGTTTGCTTGTTTTCCCGGCAGTAGTCTGCCCTGTTTTTGCACCACTGCACATACTTAACGGTTTTTCTCCGTGATCTGGTGTGGCCATGAAGCACCATTCTGCTATCTCCATTTGTGCGTAGCCAGTGTGACGGTTGTCAGCACCACTCATTATATCCATACAACTAGTCTTCAAAAAAAGGTGAACGTGTATCCACTTTTCCACTCTCTTGACTCTAGCTCGAAGTAATTCAGACTCCACCGCAGAATCCAGTTCTTCTGATGTGTACGGGCAGCCTTCACCAGCCACGGCTGCAAAGTAGACGCTTTCAAAGTGTGCGTCAAAGGAACCCATTGTGGGATTAAGTACAGTCGGCCCTTGGGCAGACACTTGGCAGGAAAACAGAACTAGAAATAGAGCAGCTACTGAGCGCATAGTCAAAACATCCGTGTTGGTTGGACGGGCAGACTAATCTGTTTTGGGATTTGTGTAAATCGCAGCGGCTACTGACTACAGGACATAACTGGACACGCCTAAAGCATGGCCCTACGCGCCAATAGACAAAGTCCTATAGCGCCCTGTACGGGCCGCTGCCAGTTAGCCACCCAACCACACCAGCAAGCTACGATGATTGCGTACAGGCCGTTCGAGGTGGGTTCGAGGGTGGTTAGCTGCTACTGCCGCGCCACAGCCAGCGGCCTAGCCTCACAAGGCCCAGAAAAGCGAAAAGAAGAAGTATCGGGGCTAAAGCAAACACCCCCAAACCATAGCCAGCACCGATTTTATCAGGGTAGTTCCCAGGTCTGAGCTTCGCCAATGTGTACTCAGGCTCAAACTGTTCGGCGCCATTTCGACATAGCTCTTCTATATCTTTCAGCTCCTCGTAGTGTTCTCTGTTTTTCCCTAAGGCGCCGATGTCTGGCAGGTTCCTGCGCGTGTGACGAGCATCATCGGCGCACTCAATAGCCTTGACATACAAGGGATTGGCCAGAGCAATTTTCTTCAGCCGTTCTTCTTCCTGCTCAGCCTGAATCATTTGAGAGTGCATCCACCCTCCGTAGGTAAAGCAGGGGATAGAGATCAAAACCCACAAAATGCACCACCGCTTTATGAACCCACTACTGGGTGCAAACTTGTTCTTTTCCACTAATTTTCCTTAGATATGAAGCCGCTTAGAAAGAAGATAACACGCAGGGTTTAACGTTCACACGCTCACACGCCGCAACTTTTAGCTAACCTAGCGTACCAACTTAATACGATGATTGCTTACAGGCTGTTCGAGGTGGGTTCGAATGTTGGTTTATTGCTAGTAATGCCTTGGCCATGCCCCAGCCCATCCAATACAATCATTGGAGGAATCTAAATAGGACAAAGGAATGGTCGAAAATAGTTTTGCTTCAAGATGGATCAAGAAACTAAATGGCGTCATATCGAACATGGGAAATGCTACCCATAAGCATTATGCAGTAGAACATAAATCCTTCGTTGAGCTTTTCCATAAAGAATATGGAGAAGCGATCATTGCCGCTGCCAAATTTGCTATTCAGGCAGAACGAAAGACAGCTGATCCGTTAACTGATGAAGAAATTCAAGAAGTGATGCAGCATCACATGGAGGAGACAGGGCAAGGCCCCCACGGGGAGGGTGGGCGTAACCGAAACAATATGCGGGCAAGAATCAGCTACCTTAATCGTTTTACTATGAGTTGTATGGATGAGTACACCCAGCTTGCTAGGGCCGATACATTGGAGAGGCGCAGGTATCTTGGCTATAGAATGGCTACAGGCATTGGGCTAGCGGCGATTCTGCTGGGTACATACTGGCTCGGTAATTTTTGGGAGATTCCAATGCCTCTGCGGGGTGTCCCGCTACCGCAATAAACAAATTCGCACACGTTCACACGCCGCAAATGGCGACGCAAATCTCTCGTCATTTCAGTAAGTTCATGTTTTCATTCAACAAGCGCTTACCTGTTCATGGCCGCTCCGGGCACCAGACATTGTATTTTGACCGTGCAACCTACGTCACTTCTGTACCAAGTGGTGATCCTTTCTAGGCGAAAGCAGACGTTAGAGGGTCTGAACGACCCTGGAAGGGGTAATGTCCGCTTTCACCTCATAAGCGACATCGGGTCGCGTCTGTATCAAATCGCAGTCGTCATTCTGCCTTAGAATGTCTAACGCTCCACATGAAGCAAAAAGAGGCGGTTATCACTAGAATTATCATGGCCATAAGCCACATCCATCCTACATCGGAACCGATTGTCTCATTGGCACGAAATTGTAATTCTCTCGCAAGTTCCGCGCCTCGCATGAAGGCTACAGTCGCGAATGTGCCGAAAAAAGCTGCTGCTACAAGGTAGCAGATATTGACTATTGCGATTTGGATGGTTGACAGGCTCTTTCCTGCGGTATGTGCTGCGATCAGGTAAGCCGTTACGATTGAGAAAAACACAGTGAAACTGCTTATTCCATTTGCAAATGCGTTCCCCGCAATGTCACTGATCTCGTATTCAGTCATCTCTACTTCACCTTGTTGTTAGACCCCCGACAAGGATACCCCGATGTCCGCTATTAGGCGAAAGCGGACGTTTTAAATGTAAGCTGACGGACCGCTTGTCGCTGGGTCCCAGAGTGAAAATATTTTTAGTGGTTTGATTTTATCAATCGAATAGAGCCTGTAATCCCATCTCTTTGATTAGTGTAAATACCTAAGATCTCAGGCAACGCCTTTGTCCCGCCTACAGCAAAGTTCAGATTCGCTGTGCCCACTAGCTGGCCATTACTTCTTATATTCAATTTAGCCGTACCGACACAATTACTATTAACGGAATAAGATCCGCCTCCATTCACTGTCGCTCTGTCACCATAAGCGCCCTCAGTTAGTGATTTTAGGGTTATTTTTCCACCGCCATTAAAGTGAACGATACCCGCTGCAATCGAAGGAAATCCATCGTAATAATAAGTGAATGTACCACCCGAAGCATAGTTACCCTGTAGCGTAGATTTACTGCATGCAGCGCTAGCAGCACCAGGGAGTGCCAAAAGAAGCGCTATTGCAATCAATACTCTCATATTTTTTCTCCTAAAATATTCAATATATATTGGCTATGAAGTTCGCCATTCCGGAGAGAATATAGCTCTATCAGCGGTTCGACTGAATGACTGGATGCGCCAACGGCATGACTACCTACGCCAATGTCGGCTATTAGGCGAAAGCGGACGTTATGGAACATAATTAGAACTGGAAGGGTTAATGCCCGCTTCCACCTCATAGCAATCATCTCGTTTCCATTTCCAATTCCTGAATAATGGCGCACAGAGTCATCAAATGGGCGCTGAGGGCCATCTCCCAACAATGCATATAGAGCGAGAATTACTTTTCCCCAAGGAGGTATCTCAAGGATGAGAGGGCCAAGGATGGTCCACCCTTATCAAGGATAAACTGGCTGGAAGTAGGCGAAAGCCGCCCTTTGACTTAGGTTGGATGTGGTAAGTGACAACTTTCGCTTTCACCTCATTGCGGACCATGTTTAGCTTGCACGGATCTCTATGCCTTTAGTTCAGCAAGTAGGGTCGAGGATCGGTACCCGTTAGCACTCAGCAAACTAACTCACCATGCCCAGCTCCTTCGCGCGTCTCTGGCTCAGCTGCGTGTCATTCTCTAAATTAGGCAACTTTGAACGAGAGTATTTTCATTTGCGTTGTTCATGGGCCTTCCACCAACAACCTCCAAAAAAGAATCCTGACTTTCTAGTGCATCATCTAACAATCCCCTGCCATTGAGTGACTTAAAAAGTGCAACCGAATACGCTTGGCAGTTAATGGATTTTTTTGGATTGAACTCAATGTCTGTAAATGAGTCATAGTCATTTAGTTGTTCGATAGCCCATTTGTTCTTTCGCAAAGCGTTCAAGTAAAGCCAATCGTAAAATGCAGTCTTTGGCTCCAGAGACCAGCTGGCGCCAAAAAACTCAAACCTAATAAGACTTCCAGACTGTTTAAGTCTTGGATCCTTTTTGGCTGCAATTGAAGACCCATAAAGTAGTTCTTTGAATGGCCCTCCATTTTGAAACACTTTACTTGCTTGAAAAGCTGTTTCTACGGTGAACTCGCGCCCTTGCTTTTCTGTTTTTACAGAAAGATTAAACGCGCTTAATTTTATTCCAAGCTCTTCAGCAGACTTACTAGAAACTTCAAGTGGGTGGCAACAAACGCCTACTTCTACTGCGGCATGATGCAGCTCTTCTACAGATTTCATTTTTTGTGATGGTGCCATCCCAGGATGCCAAGTAAACTCGACGAATCTTGTTTCAACGAGCAACTCAGATCTATAGTCTGGTATGTAAACAGGTCGTTCCGCCATTATTTGCTACCCAGGCTAAGAAGTATTTGCGTGTAAATAGGGGGGTAATTGGGTTATGCGCTTACCACGCCAATAGGAATAATCTCGCCTAGGTTTAAACAAATGGCTGTCGAGGACGGCTGTCACTTCATGAGTTGCAAGCCAGTCTGCATCCTCTTCATTGTCCACAAAGATATTCTCGATGGCACGCACAGGCAGGATACTGTCACAGAGCGCCTCTGCCTGGGGATCGGTGGGCTCTGGCGGTTCTAGCCCCAAGTCTTCTCGAAGTTGTGGCAACTCAAACATATTTTCCGCCCCTTCAATTCCCGCATTGGGCAAACAACCGCTTGCAGCGTTCGTGGGCGTGAATTGAAAGAAGAACTCAGTTAGCACCTTAGGATTGAACTCGATTACAGCCCAGCGGCGTTCCTTTTGGGCGGAGCGTTTCGCCCACAGCATACGATAATTGGGCGAAGTCAGCGATAGGCAATTGTATTCAAGCATGCCATCACCCCGCCAAGCATCTGCAAAGCTTGCTCCGAGTGCCATCTGCACTACTTCTAGCTCTAGATACTCTCTGGGAATAAGGCCATATCGACTAATATAGGGGACATTAGTCAGCTCTGTAAAATGCACTAGCCGTTGGATACCGCGGTTTTCGAGCCACTCTTTGAGTTCAGCTGCATCCCGTTTTCCACAGGGCCGACGCTGCGCCTTTATTAGGCTCTGCGCTATCTGTTCTGGTTGAAATCGCTCACCACTAAACGCTCGAAGTATCAGTTTTTTTAAGTAATGGTGAAATGAAAGATTCATTGGTGAAACTTACTCTCTGTCCTCTCCAGCGCTCCTAATACATCTTGTTCTAAGTAACGGGACTTTACTATGAAGCCCATTGCGAGCAAGGCTAGTGAATAAATCGACGAAAACCAGAAGAATGGCATTGTTATCGGGTCGAAGGACGGTTCTAACCAGCGTCTGGGCTGTTTTAGCCACCGAATGTAACTGCGATTCCATGACGGTGGCTTGTAACGAAAAACATCCAGCGTCCATCCTTCATACAGCTGAACTGAATTTAACTTAATACCTCGTTTGAAGCGATCGTTGGCGTTGGAATACTTTAACTGTCCTAGGTTGTGCACCTCTATCAACAGGTGGCCATCCATTGGTCCAAACATAGCGCGCCAATCGATTGAATTCGCGTTAAATGAGGCATCGCCCATTGAGTTTCTCAATATACTTTCTATTAAAGCGGATTGGCTCTCTTGCACTCGCATAATTGTGCCGTTCCAGTAGCGTGGGTGACTGAACCAATTGCCATATGCATAGGTTGTAGCTAATCCAAGCAATATGGCAGTTATAGCTATTCCGCTGAATACGAGTACGCGAGCTTTTTTCATTTAATAGACGCCCTATTGAACTGCAGCACACTTGCGTTGGAGTTCCAAATAAACAATTACTTCCGCCAGTTTTCCTTTGTTTCCGTCGAGCTTGAGGCAAGATGTAGTGTACATGAATTTCATTTGGCTAAGTCTTCGCAATTAATCGACAGAAAATTCCACATTTATGGCTTCTGATTTCGTACTTACGCAGGCTACTTCGGACATTTGAACTTGTGCATAACAAAGGCGCGTAAATGATAAATATGTGCGGCAATGATGGCTGGTAACGAAAGCGGAGTAAATTCTCTTTATAGGAATCTAAAGGCAGAACCTCCAAAAAAGAAACTCCGCACTTCCCAGCCATCACTCAAAAACACCCTTGCTGGCAATGCGTACCAGCTGCATACGGCTAATGCCCTACTTCTCATTATTTGATCCACCACTACGGAGCCAACGGCCCAATTTCTCGCCGACAGCGAGTCCTTCCTGCACCGCAGTCTGTCCGTACGCCTTCGCCTGGCTTAATTTCTCCTGCACTTCCTCGGATTGCCACTCGTCAGTTAAGCCTGGTCGCGCTTGCATGGTATGGCTCACGCTCTCCAGCTCCGCCTGATAGGCCATGGGATGCACATCGCTTGCGGCCAACCATCTGAGGGTGGCTGAAAAGCGTTGTTCAGGCTGGAGGCCGGACTGAAGTTCAATGGAGACCTTACGGCCAATACATTCACTGGCAAACAGACGCTGGTCTTCGGCACGATGAGCAACGTACTCCTGAGCGAAACCCGGCTCGAAACCCGCGATAAGCCCGCTGAGTTGTTCTATCCGTGACTCCAGGACTTTTACACCCGCTGCCTGCAGCACATCCAGCAGCTCGTGAGCTCGCACTACCCAACGCTTGCGCTCCGGCAGTGCAGCCTTGGCTTTTACCTGCCCCACTACCCTGCTGGTTTGCGACTGCGCCAGTATGGGTAAGCCTGCGCCCAATACCCAGGCCCCTGCCGGGCCGAACAACAGTAAGCCCACACCGGCACCCGTCCAATTGCCAGTAACAGCCAGGCCGACTCGCACGGTGCCATCCATCAGCACCTGCTCTACCGCCTGCGCCCCGGTAAGGTCACCCTGGTATAGCCCTTTGGCGCTGCGAAATGCGCTAATTGCAAAGGCCATGATGGCTACATCCGGGTCTGTCATGCCCTGACCGGCGGCGACAGACATCTCGGTAACATCAGTGACTAACTCGTTGCTGACGCCATCGATAAAATACACTCGATCGACAAATTCTTCGGGGACTTGCCCCATCAACTCGGTATTGGCAATAACCGGATAGTCATAGTTTGCGAAGTGATCCCGAATGCCATCGATATCACTGTGGAACTTCACCTGCACTGGCTGCCCATCTACCAGCAAATCCCAGCCGGGCTCGCTGGCTGATTCGGGCAAACTCACCACATGGCCGGCGGCCTGCAACTCAGCGGCAACCACTTGCTCCGCCACGTAGCCTTTCAAGCGGACCGCAGCACCCTCGCTCATATCCGCAGCCAGCAGGGCAAAATCAACCGGACCATCTACATCTGCTAGGTAGGAAAAGTCCGCTGCCGCCATAACATCCGGGCTGATTTGCGCGGCGTTGTAGAGCATGTCGCCAACCATCATAGTTCCCATGGCAGCGGCGTTTTTGCTCTCTGTACCAGCCCGCTCAGATTGCGAAGAGTCAGTAAGTGGCTGCTCAAAAACCTGCCAAGCTTCTCCTGACCATTCATACACTGGCTGAGTGTGCGCTTCGATCAGCCGCCATTCGTCCTGGTATTGTGAGATCAGTTCGGATGGTAGGCTCAAACTCGCTGGGAGACTCGATGCACTGGCAAAGGCAGCTAATGCGGACTTCAGGCCTGCTCGGCCACTGCCCATGCCTTGGATCGCCAGCATAGAGACGATACGCGTTGCGACTGTGGCTCGAATTTTCTGATTGGCAGAGCTGCCCAACCACCAGCCCGCGCCAACCGCGCCGGCCACCACGGTGATCGGGTTTGACACGACCGCCACGAACGACACCAAACCAGGGCCACTGACCAGGGGAATAAACGCCGATGCCTGCGCTGCTAGTATGTAAGCGGAGAAGCCCGCCATGCTGACTGCGCCGCTGAAAAGGGTCAGGCCGCCACCGGTAGCAATAACCTTTGCCAGGGCAGCAGCATTGATGTCATCTACTCCAAGCTCCTCCCTAATGCGCGCCTGGTCTTCCGGGCTAAGCTCTTTCATCGCAGCAGTTGCCTGCTCGATGGCACCCTTCGCGATTTCATCGCCGGCTTCGCCACTAATTGCTGCCTCCAGCAGCTCTTGCAACACCGGCTCGACCACAGAGTGAAGATTAATGGGGTCACCATCTGGCTCCTCACCCCGTTCTTTACCTCGATTGAGCACACCACGATCGCGAAGCCATTCCTTGCCTGCTTCCAGTTTTCCCGGTGGTGGGGACAAAATACTGATCACCGCAGCCGACACATCGTCTGCGAGCATTTCTGCGCCACAATAGGTGCCGGACAATTTCGCCGGTAACTGCAACGCGCTGCGTATCTGCATCCATAGGGCGAGCCTAAGATGCTCATTGCTTAAACTCGATTCTAACCATCGCTGCTGGTTAAGCCTGACCTCATCTGCCGCCTCTTCGAGCTCACCACCGGCCAGCTTGGCAGCTTTCTCCTTAGTATTGTCATACGCGCGTTTGATGAATGATCCTAGAGAAGATTCATCGAAGAGCGCCAGACAGGTAGCAATCAACTCCCGCTCTGCTCCACCCAGGCCAGAAACAACGTGCATAGGGCGAATTGCCTGAATACAGAGCATTTCTTGTGACTGCGCGCCGGGTGATTTTAGTTTTTCTTGGTCCATATATAACACTCATCATCCTTGATATCGGATGGCTAGGAATTTAACTGATTCTGATAGGCATGATACAGGCACCTACCCGCGCTAACATAATGTCCGCTTTCACCTCAAAGCGGCCATAATCTGGGAGAGCGTTTATCGCACAAGAGGACCTGCTTGATTACAAAAGCGGCGTCTTTGTGATGTTTTCTTCTATATTTTTCCACTACTAACCTTGCATTGACCACTCGTATTTTCTCGCAAGTGGTGAGGCTCCAAGTCTGATGCATAAGTGTAGGTGAACCGACCTGAATGACGGTCTACCGTCAGTAAATTTTCTTTATCTTGCATGACATAGCTATCGTCTTGAACTAGTAAGTTTCCCTTGAAAAAATCCCCATCAGGTCGATATCCACCATTGATGTCCCCTGACACAGAGGCATAATTAACAGTTCCCCAAATGTTTTCTTCGATCTTAACTGTGAATTGCCTGTAGACCTTCTCTGAAGAACCAACTCTGGATTTTAAAACTCCTGACCCACCGCACACTAAGACCGAGTCGGCCAACACACTCCCACTGACTAGCAGTGCTACGACTCCAATACATACCTGTCTCACGGATATTGCCTCCGATACCAAATCTTTGATGTCTCCAGACTAGCTAATCCGCACTCGTATAGACATTACCAACGACGACATGAGCATTACTGGATGCGACAATCGCCCTTTCCTAGGCGAAAGCGGACGTTTTGGGAGTATATTCGGCCCTAAACGGTAAGATATCCGCTTTCTCCCCAAAGCAGCCAATAATATAATTCAATTTTAAACTGATAATGAGAATCGCAATTTGAAAACAATAATAGCCGCTCTACTTGCAGTAACTCTCTCAATCTCTGCAAAAACCGCTCTCGGCGGCCCCGACGAGTCAATGCGGTATATGAGGACAGAGTCTGCAAGCCTTCTAGATCTATTTTTGCTAAAACTCAATCTGATCGTTTTCGCAAACGAGGCCCACATCGCGGACTTCACGGTCTCTGAGGGTTCCGCAGTCTTTAACTTTGATGATAAAAGAATCAACGTAACATTTGATGTGACTCCAGATTCTCCCCCCATATCGATTACTGATGCAAAACAGCGTTTGTTTCATGCTTTGAAACAAGCATCCATATCACACGCTCTAGTAGTCGCTGATCACATAGGTCATGACGGCTATATGTCGGCAGCACAACCGGAAAACCTCGATCAGGACGTAAAAAGCCGAATGCTTTACTCAGCCGTAATGTATAAAAAAGAGCTTTTTGGGGATGCCCTTTATATTGAGGGGATACCTGAGGGTTTTGGCGCCCTAGCATGCGACTGGTTACCTGGGCACGGATACTCTTTTGCAGATTCATTGGACATAGATGACATTGACTGCTCAATGAGGTAGACCGCTGTTAGGCGAAAGCGGACTTTAGAACTCTTGGGCGCTCAATGTCCGCTATCACCTCTAAGCGGCCGCTAGAAACGCCTCAACTTCAGTGGTTCAAGGTCTATTTTTTGCCACTAGGCGACAGATAATTTAGAGTTGATTTCGCTGCCAGTTTGATCCCTGACATTTTGTTTTATTTTGGTGGATGAAGTGCGGGGATCATAGAGCACCTGTTTGATCTGCCTACCTCCCGATTTCAGATAAGACTCCACCGCAATATTGTGAGATTTGGTTCCCCAATCTTCACCAACTACGAAAATATCGACATTTAGTGCTTTGCAACCAGAGACGTATTCAAGCTCATAGTAGGGTCGAACAATATCAACACACCGTAATGCTTTGAGCATTTCCATTCGCTCCTCGAGAGGAATAACTGGCACGTTGGGCTTATAGGAATTAACAACTCGATCTGAAGCAACGCCAACGGCCAGGGTGTCTCCTAACGATTTACAATATCCCAGTAAAGCAAGATGTCCTACGTGCAACAAATCAAAAGTACCTAAGGTATATACAATCATGTGGCATTTTTCCCTGTGAAAAAGTGATTTTCGGCACCGTTCGGCGCCGACTTTGTTGCCTGCTATAACAGTTTCCATCCATAAATGCTCGTTATTCCAAATGTGTAAAACGTAAGTAGATAAACATTGCGGGGGACGCCAGAAAATTTGGGTGTTTTGATCTGTGATACATTCAGCGCGGCAAGTCCCAAGGCAGTGACAAATAGGATTACAGTGAAAATTTCGTGAGGAAAAACGTTTTCAAAAATGAAGATGAACACCAAGGCAATGTTGTTGTTATCTAGGGCCAGCCCTGTGTACTTAGACTCGTCCGACAAACCATATGTACTGAAGTAACTTAGCCGTATTGCTGCGGCAGCGAGCATTACGAACGCTACCGGCAGAAATATGGGGTCGAACTCTCCATAGCTAAGCAAAAGAATCGCAGGTGTGACGCCATAGCTCACAATGTCTATTAGCAGATCGAGTTGACCGCCAAATATCTGGTCGCTGCCTGTACGACCCTTCATTCTTCTAGCAATTAGCCCATCGGCCCAGTCGAAAGCAACGGCCCAGATCATGCCAATCATCGCCGCGTGGTAAACGCCAAGGATACTAAAATAGATCGCCAATATTGTGCAGGCCAAGCCAGCAAGCGAACACACGTTAGGCAAATCTTTAACGTAGGAAATTATAGCGGGTTGTGACTCGTGAGATTCTTCGCTGCCTGTGGCCATTGTGATCCTAGAACTACTAACTACAAATTAAAGGTGCACCTAGCATTAAGAAAACGCGTGGCAGAACGCTGCTCTATAGAACAGGGTGATGCTAAAACGCTGGCGGCCCTCATTAAGATTGAGAAG
Organism: Candidatus Seongchinamella marina; assembly: GCF_026262685.1. Classification (NCBI taxonomy): domain Bacteria; kingdom Pseudomonadati; phylum Pseudomonadota; class Gammaproteobacteria; order Cellvibrionales; family Halieaceae; genus Seongchinamella; species Candidatus Seongchinamella marina. The sequence goes on along the minus strand of NZ_SHNP01000002.1, from coordinate 70,432 downwards.
CGCAGACCGTAGGTACTATGAATCGACCCTATTCGCTTGCTAGCAGGACAGAGTCGCAATAAGGAGGATAGAGGCGTGTGGCCAGTAGGCTCGATACAGGATTGGACTGGTTGCGGACTATACGCTCTATTTAATCTGGCGAACAGCGGAATGATTTTTAATTTGCACGGAACAATTTCCGTGAGTAGCACGATTCCAGATGTAACACGGCAACCAAGTGAGTGATTTTCGGCCGAAAACATACACCATGTGTGGAATGTCGCTTCCTAGGCGAAAGCGGACATTAGAGAATCTGATCTGGCCCTAGGGCGGGTAATGTCCGCTTTCGCCTCGTAGCGGTCAATTAGTGTATGTCACCTAGCAAATTCTGGGACGAGGGCCTTAACGTAATGACCGTGATCCTGGGGGGGACGGGACTTCGCTTTTGGAGCGTCGATGTCACATTGCTGTCACATATCAATTTCTACTCCAAAAAAAAAGGACCTACGATTTCTCGTAAGCCCTTGATCTATAATTGGTGGAGCTAAGCGGGATCGAACCGCTGACCTCAACACTGCCAGTGTATTTTCTACACTCTGCCACTCGGTGTGACACGGAGTATACACATCACTTAGGGGGAGGGAAATGCTATTTTTATAGGGGTAATTTACTGAATTGTCGCCATATGCCATGACTATGGCGCGCAGGGTCATACAGTGTTCAGCCGCCTGGGTTCAAACTACTCCCACTGCACAAAACCAACCGCGGGGAGTAATTTGAATATGGACACAACGACAGACACGGTAGAACTTGCAGAACAACACGATGAGGCGCTCGACAAGGCGCTGGGCCGAATAAAGAACGGATGGATAGCGGCCATCATCTCTATGGTCATGACACTGGCAATCTCACTCTACGCTGCATCTACGGGTGGAATGGTGTTTGAATATTATAATGCCTGGATGCTGATAGATGTCGTGCTTATCGCTGCGATGGCCTGGGGTATCTACAAAAAGAACCGGGCCGCTGCGACAACCATGTTCGTGTACTTCATCGCCTCAAAAATGATGCTGATTACTGAAACGGGTCGAATGCAGGGTGCATTAATGTCTTTTGTGATGTTGTGGTTCTATTTTCAGGCAATGGTCGGAACCTTCCAGTACCACAAGCTAACCAAAAAAGTTTAATCGTGGCGGGAAGCGCCAACGGCTTGGGAGCAACCTTTAAACAAGCCGCTGCCTCCACCGGGTAAGGACCCGGTGTTCCCATTAAAGATTTAGGAAGTCCTGTGGCTTATAGGCCTCTGGTGCAATCTCTTCGATCAGGTCGACCACAGAGATGCCGTGCTGACGTTCCAGGTGATGCCGCAGCTTCACCAGTGCTGAAGCTTCAATTCTCTGCACGGCGCTTGTGGACATGCCCAAGGCCTGCCCTATCTCACGATACGTTGCGCGCTCTTTTCCGCTCATCACATGATTTCTCAAATGCTTGTCTTGCCAGTTGCAACTGGGCCGCTGCTCGGTGGCTTTCTGGGTGCTTGGAAACCTGCTTCTCCCAGAATCTGACATCAGCCTTCGCACGAGTCCAGGCCCCAGTCGCAGCATCCAGGTCGTTCACCGCTTTTTGCGGCCACTGACCTGTCGGGATGCTGACCGTATCCATGAACCTGTTGCATCGTCCCTGGCATCCTGGCGTAAAAGGTCTGCCATCAATTTTTGCTTGGGGGTGGTGTCGTTTGGCAGACGGCTAGTCCCGTGTCTCGCAGCCGGTACGCTGAAACCGCGCGCTGTATCGCCTATCGATCTACTCATTAGCCTGTCCCTAGTGGTGCGTTTAACTCTCGGACCCACGCCTCTGCCGTGAAAGGTGCCTCGCGTTCAACACGCTCCAGGCCGGGAATCGCCAGGTCATCATTCCAAACTTCCTGAGCCTCTTCCGTGAAAAACTCTTCAAACTTAAACCGGGCCGGTCTGGCCTGTGTGCCACAAATCACCGCATTCTTTCCGCGCCGGGTGCTGGGCAGATTCACTTCCCGCGCCCAGGTCCGTGGCACGGACGTTTCCAGTCCCTGCGAATGAAACCAGTTTTGAAGTGTCACTAGTTCCTCGAAAATCTCGGTGGCCTCACCTGTCACTAGTTCCCACGCCGTGCAGTAATCCGCCAGCGCCCCGCGCAGGACTTCAGTGGCCTCATTGCGGAATGCGCCCCGTGCCTCTAGGAAGGCCTGTCGGCGCTCTTTGGTGGGCAGGTCGGCGTGTGCCTCCCTGGCATCCAGTGCGGCCTGTAGTGCTGCTTCAATCGCGCTCATCGGCTACTCCTCAATAGTTCAGCTAGTTCGCGCTGGTGATCCTGCTGCCGGAGGTTGGCAATCTCTTCCTCACTTAGGCCAGGGCCGTAATATCCACGCAGACCGGCAGCACTCAGCTTACTAGCCGCCGCCGGGTTGGCATACGCTCTTGCCGCCAGGTTGGCAGCGCCAAACGCTGGCACACTAAGCGGACTGGTTAACGTCATTCCCATCATGGCGGGTACTGACATCCTGCTGGCAGTGCCGGAATCGGCCATCGGCGGGTAGGCCTTACTCAACCGGGCAGCATCATAAAGGTCTGATTTGTTAGCGCCCCGGTAATAACCGTGCATGTCATTGGCGCTGAGATTGTTTGCCAGCTTCCTGCCTGACACATCACCGGTTTCGGTGATCGCCTTGGACTTCTCCAGTTGCTTGATGGCAGTCCATTGGCCTCTGGCCTGCTGCCAGGCCTTCAGTTCATCACCTGACAGATTGCGTCCGATCAGGCCATCAATAGCGCTCACCATGTCATCCAGGGCATCAGCGTATTCCTTGGTGGCAGTGTCTGACCGATAGGCCTTGCTTGCCGCAGTTTGGAGCGTAGTGCGCCACTGCTGAAGTGTGTTGCCATTAACGGCACCATCACCGGCCTGGGTCAGTATGTTGTCTACAATCTTGGCAGTATCACCCCCGCCCAGGACACCCTGCTTTGCAGCAGTCTCAATATTGCCCAAGGCATCAAGGAAACCATCGTCTACGCCATACGACTTTGACTTGATGGTGTTGTCGAATACCTCACCCACACGCGCCCGTGCCGCTAACAAAGCATCATCAGAAAAGTCTGCACCCGTCTCGCCAATAGCCTCCAGGGCTACCCTGTTCATGGCACCCTGGCGGGGTTCCTTCAGCCTGCGCATTGGGCCTGCTGTCGGCGGGAATGACTCCATGCTGGCTTCCAGAGAACGCAGGCCAGCGGAGTCCAGTGCCTCACCGGGGGTGAGTTTCCACCCCAGGTCATCAGCGCGGTTTGCCAGTCGGCCTCCCCTGACCTTGTTGAACAGTTTGCCGGTCGCATAAGGCAATGCAGAGAGTCCAGCATCAATGGCACCCTGCTTCAGCCGATCCTCTGGGGTGTTATACATGGCAGCACCAATGGTGCCACCCGCAGCAGTCTGCACTGCCATGCCACCGGGAATCATCGCTGTCGCCAGGTAGGGGGCAATCTCACCGGCAGTAGTTGCCACCGGGTGTTTGTCCTGCAAGTTGGCATAGGCCAAATCATTGGCCTGCTGATCTGCTGCCGTCCTGGCCTGCTCCTCATCACCGGCAAACAGGTCAGACACACCCGTCACTAGTTTATCCACCGTGCGCCCTGCGCCGATTGTGGTGGCGTGGAGTGGACCGGACACCTCATTGGTGGCATTCCAGTCAGACATCCACGCAGTGCCGTCATCCTTGATGTAGTTGTCAGCACCCAGTGCTGCCAATCGACTTTCAAGATCAGCCACCGCATCAGGACGGTTTGCCGCCTTTGCCTTGGCAATCGCGTTTTTTAACTGTGCTGCTGTAGCCATAACTATTACTCCAGAAACTCATCACCGGGACCGCCGGTCAGTGTTGGGGGGCCACCCCCACGACTGCGGAATGCCTCGATGGCATCCAGTTTGAATTGCTCCAGGTTCTGCTGCTTGCGCTTGATGACATCAGCGCCATCATTAGCCTGGGGGAAAAACTCCAACCGGCGCTTCTCCACTTCCTCTGGACTCGCTGCGGCACCCGATTGCAAGTAAATGGTGTTACTCAGCATCTGGCGCTGCTCTGCCAGGTCCATCGCATAGGGGTCACTAGTGAACCAGGTAGCCACTGACGCGGGCAGGAATTCCTGCGCCATCTCTTCCATCGCATTGGGTTTGTAGCCACTAGGCTCGGCACCCTCAATCTGTGTTACCGCCAGATTGCCGCGCTTCTCATCACCGGACGGATTGCGGGGGGTGAAATCGCCTTGCGGTTGTTCACCGCCAAAGTCATAACCCGGTATACGCTCCACACCCTCTGGGGTCGTTATCGTGCGCTCACGCTCCAGCCGCTGGCGGGCTGCAATCTTGCGGGGGTCATCGTCGGGAATGTTGGGGTCCAGCATAATATTCAACATCTGGGCTTCAATGCCGGTGCCGTCAAACGGCCCACTGCGGCGATCCAGCGCATCCTTCAGCATCAGTGCCTGCATATCATCCCGGCCTGCCTGTTGGCGTAGGCGCTGTGCTGCCTGCTCTCTGCCGCGTAGCTGTGCCGCTCTCGCAGCCTCTGGAATGCTGGAAACACTCAGCAGGGCATTAATGCTGTCTGCATTGCCCAGCCTGCGCTGCTCTTCCTCGGAAAGGTTAAAATCGAACATCGGCGTTTTCCTCAATTTCGTAATCTGGCGCGTCATAAGTGCCGGGGTCTATTTCTGCCTGCGTTTCTACATCCAACATGGCCCTGGCAACATCACCTGTCAGATTCTCATCCCCCAGGTAGGCGCTGTCATAACGCTTGGCAATCGACTCTGAAGATCCGCGATCGTTCTGGGCGCTTGCTGCCCAACTGTTTGCCAACTGCGCCCGCATCTGGTCCGACTCGGTCGGCTGCCGGAGGTAATCGGGATTATCGTCATCGTTGACCAGGCCAACAGCAACACCCACACCAGACGCATTGAAACCGTTTGCCATGTCCAGCAGTGCGGGTGCCTTGTCAGCGCCGAAATGCTTTGCCAGGTAAGACTTAGGGTCTTTGCCGTGGGCCTCAATTTCCTGCACCCTATCGGCCATTTTCAGGAACTGCTCATACTTCACATTTTTGCCCAGGCCAGCCTTGGCAATCATGTCAGTCACACCCTGTTTGATGTTGCCGGGTTTAAAACCGCGTCCCTTGGTCGGAATCGGTTTGCCCTGCGCCGCATACTGAACCTGGTCCAGTGTCATGCCGGTCATCTCTTTGGCGGTCTGGTCCAGTGCGTAGTGACGCGCTGCGGCGTCACTCTGGGCAGCGTCGAAATCATGCTGCTGGATGAACCGGGCCTGGTAGACCTCAGAGGCCTCTCTTGCGGCGAGCAGTTCAGAGGGTGACAGTGTCGCACTCGCTTTGGATTCGATCCGCTGTAACTCATTCAGAATCTGCGGCGGGGTCTGCCTTCCGGCATTCACATCACGCTGGATGCCAGCCCTAATAAAAGCATGGCGGGCTATCAGGTTTTGAATTTCCTGGCTCATTACCTGGCACCTCCCAGGATGGACTGTAGCCACTGTCGGCGGCGTTCTTCCTCTTCCCGCTGTGACTGCTTATCCAACGCCGCTTGACGCTGTGCAAGTTCCCCTGCGGCCTTGCGGCCCCTCTGTTCCTGCTTGTTGCTGGCACCATATTTGCCGTAGCCGTAGCCTGACATCAGACCACCGACGAGGGATTCCCAGGGGTTGTTTACATAAATACTTGAGGGGCCGACTTCCTTGCCAGCGTTTGCCTGCATCTGCTGGCCCTGGCTGATCAGGCCGGATGCCATGTCACGCTGTCCGGTGTAGCTGGCGAATAGGGCCTGCTGTTCGTCCGGTGACAACTGGTCCCAATCGCGGCCAGTCTGTTCGATGGCGCGTTTGCGTAGTTCCTGTTCGTCGACGTACCGGCCACCGCCGGTCTGTTGTTGTGCGTAGTTCATGGTTTTTGTCCTATCTCAAAAATTTGTGGCGGGGGGTAGGCCTCTGCCCGCCCTTCCTGTTCGGAAACGCATAGGGGGGTGTCTTTCGCCTGGGGCTTATCCTTTCCAGGGCGTACCCAACACAGAGAGTGTTGTGCACAGTGACCGTAACCCATTGATTCCATTAGACTTCACCGCACCCAGTAGTGATATCGCGCTCTGGTAGTTCCTGGTACTCACCGTCCACCGCGTCACCACCGGCCACGCGCTCGAGGATTGCTGCTGCTTTTATCCGCATCTCTGGCAGGCTCAGTGTGGACGCTGGCGCGCTCTTCTGATCATCCAGGTTGATGTGTACGCTGCGGTCCACACTGCGCCCAAAGGCCCTATCTAGCAGTTCCTGCGCGGCCAGGCGGCGTTCCTTGTCGGGCTTCCCCTTATCGCTGACGAGGTCGGCCAGGTACTGCACCGCCAGGTCGGCGTGTTGCACTGCCAGTTCCTCGACGTTCTTTCTGATTTTGGTTTTGGGGGACAGCCCGCTATGGCGGCGGGGATCGGGGCCGGGCTGGAACATGCCAGGGTGGTGGCTACCGGGCCGGGGGCCGGGTTTCCGCCTCCCATCCGAGCGCGGGCGCTCGTCTAGTAAAGGCTCCATTTCTGCGGCTTTCAGCGTCATAGTTAAAACATTTAATTCAGGTGACTGTAATAGTCACAGCCTATTACTAAACGATCCCCTTGGCAACAAAAAAGGGGCCGAAACCCCTTTATTTATAGTGTCTTGTGGACACAATTAACTAGCCTCCTCCCCCTGGAGATTAAGCCGCCCATACACCGGATTAACTTCAGGCAGGGTCTTGGCTACATGTTCACCTTCATAAACAATCGCGCCTGCGGGGGTTACTGCTGTGATGGTGATCGTTCCAAGGCCTTCAGGATCACCCTCACGGATAAGCCTCAACAGGGAATGCTCTAACCCACATTCAGTGAGGCACATCACCGTCAGAGTAAAATGCCCCTTGTGATCATGCATCTGCACAATGCTTGATCCTGGCCGACAGGACGGATGCATCTCTCCCAGCCGGTACTTGATCTGACCCCACCAGGCTCCCAGCCGGGCATACCTAAATGACGCCTCGTCATGACAGGTCATCTTTGGCTCATGCGGCAGGAACATTTCTGGTTGTTTGTCACTCATTTTCTACTCTCCTAATTTCTTGATAAACAATTATGCGCGTACGAGGTAAATAGATTGATTACATATACAAACAAACTTTTTATCTCGTACACGCATAATTAAAATTCAGGAAATTGCCTGCTTTTCTGCACACAGGAACTTCCCGCATACAGAGAATTCAGGAATTACCTTCCTTCTCTTTTCTCCGTGCCTCCACTGCAATCTGGATGGCGGCGAAACGCTCTTCCCTCATCGCCATCACACGCTGGGCATGCTCCAGGAACTGGGCAGACACCAGTGGATTTACTTCAAACTTTCCAGCGGATCGGCGTCCACGCTGACCGGGTTTGCGCTGGTTGGTGATGTCCCTGATCCAGCCAAACTCAATCAGCAGGTCAATCGCACCCTCACCCTGTCGGCCATAGTCATCACCCTTGCGCCAGTGCGTGGCATTGGCTGTCAGGTCACTACGGGTGAACACCTTCCACCCCTTCGCCAGGATCGCCTCACAGGCCGTTACCACCAGACTGTGAGTGTCACTAGCCTCACGATCCAGAACCGCATAGACGGCCTCTGAGTGCTTGTACAGGCAGGCCAGGATTCGACTTGCCCGCTCCACGGTTTCTGCCGACACCATCACCATGTGATCGGTGTTATTGGTGACGGAATCCATCAGGTGAAGTGTCAGGGTGATGCGCCCCAGGAAGCCGGGGAACTTGTTCAGGTGTTCCTGGAATCTCCCACCGGGGGTGCGCTTGGCAATGGTGCGGTAGTGGTTGTGCAGTCCGCTCATCAGTTCGCGGCCATCGTTTGACAGGTTGATGGCGCTCCCGCCCATCACTGCCTTGATGGTGTTGAAGCGGATGGCATCCAGACCGGCAAACAGGTCGGCATAGGCCTTGCTGATTGACTCGTCGGTGTCTGCATAGTTCACCTCGCCAGCTTCGCGCATGGCGTACACCATGAACCGCTGGTACAGACCCACAGCACCCTGGCTGCGAGATTTGAACTTCTCACCCAGTACCTCTGGCTGGACACCGGCCAGGATGCCCACAGAGAAGTTTGGCACCCTGTGAGGTTCACCCTTGTTTCCCACCCGGTTGATGGTGACGGCGCTGCCATCGTATCCCTTGAGGAACACGGCCTGGTCTTTACCGCTTTTGCCTGAGTAGGCATCCATGCGGCCCAAGAACTCGGTCAACTCGTCGTGGAACAGGTTCACCCCTTCAGGGTTGTCCACCAGTAGCTCACCCAGTGCCTCAGTGGTGATGTCGGTGGCATGGCGCTGGAACCAGGCCGGTTTGGCTGGACGGTCCTCCTGCTTCACTCCACGGCAGGCACTCTTCCATACATGGTGTGCTGCTGAAGATGCATCCTGCCGGGCCTGGTCGATGTCCTCGGCGGGTTCCTTTGCCGCGTTCATCAGCGGTGTCTTACCACCACCAGACGGATCGACAAGACCACCCCACATAAACGCAGGCACTTTGAAGGCACCGCAGTCCATCTTGATGCGGTGGTCTGCTGTGCATCCTGCTGCCACCAGGGCGCAGAAAGCATAGCCACCCACATCGAACCCAGACTGCCGGGCCTTGTCCACACAATAGTCGCGCATGGCACCAGGCAGCGTATCCAGTGGGAACGGTGGTGCTGCCATCTGGGCAAACGGGTCCACCAGTTCAGGCCATTGGTGCGCATCAGTATCATGCACCGCAGGGAAGTCATTCTCTGGATTGTTCAGGTGAGTGCCAATCATTGACTTCACCGTCTGCACAACTTCAGCATCAGGCAGCGGTGGATTGTTCTCAAGGTTCAGTGCCTTTGCCTTCCCCAGCAGTTCATCCAGTGACAGTCCATCATTGAGCCAGGACGCGACATTACGGGTCAGGTTGTCATTCCTGCTGCCTTCACTGACACCACCCTGGACACGCTTCACAGGTGCCGGTGCATCAGGTACTGCCTGGAGTGGTTCATCCAGGAACTTCACCGGGTTCAGAATCTCACCCCCGTCCAGGGTGTCGAATGCCCTGGCGGCATCCTTCATGTCTGGTGGGCAGGATGGCTGGAAGTAAAACTGCATCGACTTCTCGGTGCCTCGGTCAGTACCTGGGAACAGTGCATTTAGTTTCGCTGCCACCTTTTTGTAGACGGCAGGTGTCACTGGCTGGCTGAAGGGAATGAACACCCGCCACATCTCCACACCGTCCACCTTGATCAGGTGCCGGTGGGTGGTGTGGGCCATGTAAGCAATACCTTCCAGCCGCTCCCTGATAATGTCCTCGGATGCATTGGCATCCTCGTCCAGGTCGATAACTGCACCGTCCCAGTTGATGATGTTGGTGTGTTCCCTATATTTCTTTTTGAACTTGGCGGGAATGTAGTACGGACCATCCTTGTTCTGCCGATACTCAAACCGGGACAGCATGGCCTGCATATCCTCAAGGGATACCTCGGCAGTCTTGATTGATGTGTCGGACTTATAACGTCCAGTTGCTATATGAAGCATCATCCTGCACTCCTCAGTTTCTCAGCCAATGCCATCTGCCTGCCCTGTCGCTCTACAAAGGCCTCTGCAACCATGTCCACCAGTTCGGGGGTGATATGCCGTTCCAGTTCCTGCTGTCGCGTCAGGGTGCGTTTAAGCGCAGCAGTGAAGGCCCCAACATAAACGCCATCGGGGACATCGTCGGACAGTTCGCCGGGTTCCCAGTCTGGGAATTTCGCCCGCAGTTCATGGACCATGTTAAATTCCTGAAAGGACAGCAGGAATGCGTCACGGTCATCGGCCTCGGCGATAATTTGCTTGGCCCTTGCACGGTCAGAGTCTTTGTAAACGCAGGCCTCGGCGACCTTGGGCATGTCCGTAATGAACCGCCCCAGGTCGGTGGTGAGTCCACGCAGGAATCCAATGTGGATTGATTTATCATCGCCAACGTAGATAAATCCCGGTGCGATATCTTTCTGTGTGATAGCTGTGGGTAATCTGTTCATCACGCGCACCCCCCACCAAGCTGCTGCTGGAGTTTCTCGCCTTCAGCTATACTCAGCGCACCAAACTCCCGCAGTGACAGAGCGAATTGCGGAATGTCGTCTATGCGCTCATAAATGGCATTACCTGCACGTTTGCGGTGCTTGGCTTCTTCGTAGGCTTCAGACAGGGACTTGGCACCAGCCAGGACGGCATCGGTGTATTCGGGGGCATACTTCAGGACGGTACGGGCTTGGCGAAGGTACTCACCACTTCCCAAAAGTTTTGCGATGTTGTCCTTCTTCCCCTGCTGCCCCTCTGGATACATCATCGCCACAGCCATTGCCCGCTGCCCTTTGGTCATGTGCCGCCGCATGATGTTTTCGGACAGGATCAGCGCCTCTGGGTCATGCCCATTCAACTGCTTAACCTCTGGCTCTACCTTCGCCAGCTTGCAAGCCGCCAGCCTGTTGCGCCCATCAATAGCCTCTGGCCCATCCTCGACACCATCAAGTTCGCGCATCAACGGCAAGTGCCGCTTGAATCGCTCAATGTCTGCGGTGTACTGCCGCACTTGAGCAAAGTGCATTATTGAATTGCCTAGATTGAGATAACCGGCTGGTAATTTGTTTTTCATTGTTTCCTCCTATGGCCGGAGGAAGCAGAGACAAGCGTGGGGGTTGTGTTATCATGATCGCGTTCTCTCCTAAGAACACTCTCCCCAGGCCGTTACTGCTTTTCCCCAGTAGCGGCCTTTTTATTTTGCGCGTTGAATGCTGTCCCGAAAGTGAGCAAGGACGGTGTCTGACATTTTTCCTGCATGTGCCAGGTTTCCACCTCTACCCATCCTGGGAATCAGCGCACCGGAATCAATTAGCAGATCGCGATTGTTTCGGCAGAACCATTCAAAGGAATCTGCGGTAGGAAAAAGACGAACGCCGCGCGTGGTTCGCCACTCCTCACAAGGCATCAGGTTGTCCAGTTCATGGGGTTGTTTGTTCAAGTTGTTCATCAAAAAAATCTCCTAAGGTTTCTCACACCGCCACGGTGCATAACGGAGATTTAGCACTATAAAAATAAGGGTCTGCAAACGAACTAGCTGTGGATATCTTGCGAATAAACTATGGATTTTCTCAGTGTGCGTTTGTGTGCGTTTGTGACCCTTTGTGACCTTCAAAATTTATTTTCAATTATTTTTTAAAAAGGCAAAAAAAAGGGCGCATTTCTGCACCCGTTTTTCAGAGGGGTATTTTCTACCCGAAAACTTCAGCCGCCACCCGTTTAATATCGTCGGCGTTTGCATGCATATAACGCTGGCTGGCACCCAGTGAACGGTGGCCCATAAACTTCATCACCATTGCCTGGTTCATGCCGCTGTTCGCCAGCCGGTGGCCGCAGGAATGTCGCAACCCGTGGAAGGTGCGCCCCTTCATGCCAGCAGTTTCTATGATGCGATTCCACAGCCTGCGTGGCTCATACGGGACGCCCTTACTGTTACTGAACACATAGGCGCCATCCTTGGGAAGTTTGCGCAGGAGCGACCACACGCGGTCAGTGAGGGGTGCCAGGTGCGGGTCGCCATTCTTGGTGACGGCCACAGAGATGGTGCCGCCCTCCACATCGATGTCATCCCAGCGGATGTTCAGGCAATTACTTTTGCGCAGGCCGGTGTGGTACGCGGTCATGATCAACGCTTCCATCTTGCCCCACCGGGTATCCAGAAACCGCGCCAACGCCACCAGTTTCTCCACCTCATCTTGATCAAAGAAACGATCATGATGGGCGTTCTCTGGTGCCATATCAGCCCCCTTGGTCGGCGGCACAAACGTCCGTGGGAGCATCCTGACGCGGCGGGCGAAGCGGTACACCTGGGCCAGTTGTTTGATGTAGCGATTGAGTGTGGACCCGGCCAGGTTTTGACCAGTGCGCTTGCCATCGTGGGTCAACTTGCCACGTTCGGCCAGTCGCACAATGGCGGCGTCTACTTCATCGGGGGTGATGGCAGTGAGTTCAGAATCTCCAAACTCACCTATCCAAAACGCCAGGCGCGACAGCGTCCCTGACGGTTGATCTGCTGCGGCCAGATAGGCCTCAACGGTTGCCGTAAATGTAGGCATTTTGACTCTCCTCAGTTCTCTCAAGTTGCACAACACTTTCGTGTCGTTTTTTGCACCCCGTGGCGGTGAGAAACCGTAGGAAAATCAGGCGTTTATGGTGGAGCTAAGCGGGATCGAACCGCTGACCTCAACACTGCCAGTGTTGCGCTCTCCCAGCTGAGCTATAGCCCCAAAATTTGCTAAGTTGTTGATCAATCTGGATTTTTACCTAAGTAAGACCAACACAGCGAAGCGCATTCTAGTGATCCCCACCGGAGCTGTCAAGCAGCCTCCTGAGCAACCAACTATTGATCTGCAGCGTACTCTGGAAATCGCTGACAACCGGGGTACAGTTGACAATACCAGCCTTGCAAAACACGGAATGTTAAGCCAACTATCACCTTTGATTTGACGTAAACTCTGGTAATAAGCTTGACCACAACAATGAAAATATTCGGAGTAGCACGTGATGTTGGGAAAAATCGTTCTATGGGCCGCGGGCCTCATCTTCGCCATTTATGGCATATTCTGCTTTCTCTCACCGGAACTACCTGCCAACTATGCGGGACTTAGCATAGGCAGCGGCGATGCCTATGCCGAGATGGGAGCGATGTACGGAGGACTCCAGTTCGGCTTCGGTTTGTTCTGCATTTTGTGCGCGCTAAAACCAGGCTTTTTTCAGGCAGGACTTACCATGTTGGTTATGGTCATTGGATGTCTCGCCTTTGCTCGGCTCTATTCCTCCTACTCCGCAGACTGGTTGGTCGGTGGTTACACTTGGGGCGCAATGGCGTTTGAGTTCGCTACAGCCACACTGGCAGCAGTCTCTTTGCGAAAGTAAAGGCAAGCTGTCCAAGACACGATCTGACTAACATTTTGAGAGATATTAAACGTGATCATAGGCCCAAAAACTGTCACCACTTTTCACTATACTCTTCGTGACGAGTCCGGCTCTGAAGTTGAAAGTTCTCGAGGCTCTGACCCCAGCGCTTACCTTCATGGTACAAACAACATCATCGCCGGTCTTGAAAAAGCAATGGAAGGCCACGAAGCGGGAGACGTGTTCAGCACGACGCTTGAGGCGGAAGATGCCTATGGTCAGCCCGACCCAAAGAGGACGCAGCGAGTTCCCGCCAAACATCTGGTTTATAAGGGGAAGCTGAAGACCGGTATGGTCGTGCAGCTGAATACCAGCGAGGGTCGAGTACCTGTTACGGTAATTAAAGCGGGCCGACACAGCGCAGATATCGACACTAACCACCCGCTGGCCGGACAGTCGCTGACCTTCGATGTCGAGATCATGGATGTGCGCGAAGCAACGGAAGAAGAAGTTGCCCATGGTCATGCCCACGGCGTCGGCGGACACCAGCATTAAGCAACAACTTTACCAGCATTGCCTTACAGGTGGTCGCCCTCCAGGTAGTACCACCGCCCCTCTATCAATTCAAAGAGACTGCGCTCATGTAGTCGATGCCCTTTACCCGCAACCTTGAAACGCGCCACAAACTCTACTATGCCAGCGTCATCGGCGACGCCACCTGCCTCCGTTGACTTAATAGCCAGGCCGATCCATTTCTGCTCCGGGTCAATCTTCACTCTCGACGGGCGGGTACTGGGATGCCAACTGGCGAGGAGATAGTCTTCCGCACCCTTTGCAAACGCTGTATAGCGCGAACGCATGAGCTTCTCAGCAGTTTGAGCGAACTCTTCTCCTCGCACAAAAGGTGCGCAGCACGCTTCATAAGCCGCACCGGATCCACACGGACACTGCGCAGCCTGATCACACTTTTTGCTAGGCACCCTGCCCTCCGTACTTTGGTAACCTCAAGTCGAAAACTATTGCACACGCGCGCAGTACGAATGCCGCAGCAATAGCTACAGGAAACGCCAGTGATGCCGTAGCTTCGAAGCCGGCCAGCAGGGTATAACTGGACGCGCCAAGCAAAGCCGCAGACACGTATATTTCAGGCTCAAGCAGAACAGGTTCCTGATTAAGCAAAGTGTCTCGAATCATTGAGCCGAAGGTAGCCGTCATCACGCCCATACCCACTGCCACAATAGCGGGGGCCCCAAGCTGCACCGCTTTGACAGCCCCAAGCACACTGAACAACGCCATGCCCACTGCATCCGCCCAGAGCAGCACTTTTTGAACTGAGTTGAAATATGGAGCTAGAAACCAGGTAGCCAAAGAGGCGCCAAGGCATGTCCACAGATATTCTGTATTGTGCAGCCAAAACACAGCTTCGGCTCCCAACAGGAGGTCTCGCAGGGTTCCGCCACCTATGCCTGTAATGGTTCCAAAGAGCACAAAGGCAAGAATGTCGTTACGTTGCGCTGCCGCAGCCAGCGCGCCGCTAATCGCAAATACTGCAGTCGCCACAAGGTCGACTATTGTGATGACATCTCCCGCTAACATTCGATAATATTTACTGGCACTTCTAAAACATTAACGGCGAGTCCACCGCGGGCGGTTTCTTTGTACTTATCCTGCATGTCACGACCGGTGTCACGCATGGTGCGTATTACCTGATCCAAAGACACATAGTGTTCGCCGCTGCCACGTAAGGCCATGCGAGCAGCACTTATAGCCTTAATCGCACCCATGGCGTTGCGCTCAATGCACGGCACCTGTACCAGGCCACCAATAGGGTCACAGGTCAGCCCCAAGTTGTGTTCCATAGCAATTTCAGCAGCGTTTTCAACCTGCTCTGGAGTGCCGCCTAAAGCGTCTGCAAGAGCGCCGGCTGCCATCGAACAAGCTGAGCCGACTTCCCCCTGACAACCCACTTCAGCGCCGGAAATAGAAGCATTAGTTTTATAAAGGATACCGATAGCGGCAGCAGTGAGCAGATAACGTTGGATGTCGTCTTCGCAAGAACCACGACAGTGATCCAGGTAATACTTAAGGACCGCCGGAACAATGCCAGCGGCGCCATTGGTTGGAGCAGTCACCACCCTACCCCCAGCTGCGTTCTCTTCATTCACGGCCAGGGCATAAAGGGTTACCCAGTCCATAGTATTGAGAGACTCATCGCCAAATGAGTTTTGCTCGGTTTTTAGCTGACGATACAATTGCGCGGCGCGGCGCTTAACCTTGAGGCCACCAGGCATCACGCCCTCGGTCACCACGCCTTTATCAATACACGCACTCATCACCTGCCATATAGCCAGTAGTTCGCTGCGTATCTCTTCACCACTTCGCCATGCTTTTTCGTTTTCCAGCATCAAAGCGCTAATGGAAAGACCATTGTCCCTGCATTTCTGCAACAGTTCGTCAGCCGTACTGAAGGAGTATGGCAAGGGCGTGGGGTCCTCGATTATCGCGTCAGCACCGGCCGCCTGCTCGTCAACAACGAATCCACCGCCTACGGAGTAATACACGCATTGCACTAGTAAATCGCCATTCGCATCCCAGCTGCTAAAGCGCATTCCATTGGCATGATAAGGCAGCGACTCGTTGCGGTGCATGATCAAATCGTTACGGTAGCTAAAGTCGATGCAGTGCTGCCCCAGTAGATGCAGTTCCCCCTGCTCTCGCACCCCGGCCACTCGCGCAGCGATGGTGTCAACATTGACGCCCTCGGGAGTCTCGCCCTCTAGCCCCATTAAAATTGCTTTGGGTGATCCGTGCCCTGCGCCGGTTGCTCCCAAAGAGCCGTATAGCTCAACGCAAACCCTGCCGCAGCTTTGCAGCAGTCCGTCTTTTTCGAGGTGCTGGGCGAACAGCCGCGCAGCATGCATCGGACCCACCGTATGCGAACTGGACGGGCCAATGCCGATTTTGAACAAATCGAATGCACTGATGGACATGGTTAACTCACACCTTGGTTAATATTTGATTGTAAAGCCCCGGACCGCCTCACAGTAGACGAAACCAAGGCATTAAAGTACTTTTTTTGACTTCGAATGCAAGGTATTATTCAGCAACACTACACGCTGCGATCTAAACTGCTAGCAGTACAGGGAACACATTAATGGAAAACCATTACGACAGCGCACCTGCAAGCGGCGAACCCGCGGGGCTACCCGGATTCGACCCTGAATTCACAGATATTGTCGACTATATCCTGCGTATCACCTACCGCATCTGGGAAGGAAAGCAGGTCGGACTTTGTTACGACTACTACTCCGAAGACTGCCCTGTTTACACCCTCGCGGGATACACACAAGGTGCCGAAGAAGTCACTCAGAACACAATGCGCACATTGGCAGGCTTCCCCGACCGTACCCTGCACGCGGATAATATTGTCTGGGGCGGCGACGCCGAGACCGGTTACCACAGCTCTCACCTGATCTGTACTAACATGACGAACCTTGGACCCAGTGAATTCGGAGATGCTACCGGCGCACAGGCCCAGATTCAGGTCATTGCCCATTGCGTATGCAAGGACAACAAAATCATAGAAGAATGGTTGGTCAGGGATAATTACTCGCTAGCCATCCAGCTCGGTGCTGATCCCCTGGAATATGCCAGAGAGCAGGCAGCCAGACCACTGGAGCCCAGCGGCACCTTCGCCCAGTGGCTCAAAAGCGAACACGAAAGAGTGAGCATGCAGGCGCGCGAAAAAATCACCTACTCGCCTGTTGCTGAAGACAATGAAAAATACATCAGCGCTGCGCTTGGCAATATATGGAATGCGCGCATGCTGGGAGATTGCCGCCTTCTTTACACTGAGAACGCCCGACTGCATGCCTCTGCCAGGGACGATTACGATGGTGTGGAACGAATCTCACAGTTCTACATGGAAATGCTTGGCTCAATGCCCGATGCAAAAATATCTGTTGACTACAGCTGCAGCAATTCGATGCTTGCAGGCGAGTACGTTGCAGTGCGCTGGGTCATTGCGGGCACCCATTCAGGCGGTGCGTTGTGGGGTGCACCCACCGGCGCGCCGCTGCTTATTCTCGGCGAGAGCCAATATCGTATTGTTGATGGAAAGGTGGTTGAGGAATGGCTGGTGTTTGACGAGTTGGCCGTGCTCACCCAGATCGAACGCGCAAGGCTCGCTATTGAGCAAGCTACAACTGGAGAATAAAAATGAGTGCATTTGAAACAGCAACCGCATTTTTTCACGCTTGCGAGGGGCTTCAAGGTTGGGAAGGCTGCAAGCAGTACGTGGCAGAGAACGCTGTGTTTTCTGCCCAGAGTGAGCCTCTGGTCGACATACAGCTAGTTGAGGGTTACTGCGAATGGATGGCTGGCCTGGGGAAAGGTCCCCTGGTTGGTTGCGGCTACAGCATCCACAGTTCAGCCTGGGATGAAGCCAACCGCACCGCTCTCTATTTTGCGACGTTTAACGGTGAGCACTCTGGTGAGGGTGGTCCAGTTCCGGCGACCGGTGGCGTCACACATTCACACTACGTGTATGCCATTACCATGGACGACGACGACAAGGTTTGCGCAATGACCAAAGTCTGGAACGCACCCTGGGCACTGAAAGAATTGGGTTGGATGTAAAGCTTTAGCGGTGGCGCCGGAACCATTGAACATCTCGCACCACTGCTGCTGAAAAGGCCTCGCCGCTAAACAGGTGATCCTCACCTGGAATGACTTTCAGCTGATATTCCCCGCCGGACAAATACAGGCGAGCAGCCAGCTCAAGTGAGTTTATCACTGGCGTTGCCTGGTCTCCCAGAGAATGCTGAATAGACAATGGCGAGCTTATCGATGCCGCCTGGCTAATCGCCGATAACTGATCAACAGTGGCACTGGGGTCGATATCAACCAATTCCGATTGCAGCGCGTTCAGCAGTACTTTCTTGCTCTCACTATTATCTTCTGCGTTTGCAGACTTCAGTGTAATAGCCATCAACTGAGCGCGCTTATCTGAACCCGCCATGGACCAGACTGAACCAGCCCTGACTCTGTCACCCAAGGCCTGCATGGCCCTGAGCGTGATGGGACCTCCCATTGAATGACCCAGCATATAGACCCTGTCCAAATTCAGGTCAGCCAGGGAACTCAATGCGAGAAAGCACGCGATAGCGTCACGGCTATACCAGGCATCAGCCAAAGCGCGCTGCGTAAACTCCTCCCCTTCCGAAACATTGTGCCCTCGATAATCTGGCGCTATTACCGCAAACCCGGCTCTGGCAAATGCCTGCACCGTTTCCCGATAATAGTCGCCAGGGCGGTCACTTTGACCTGCTGTGTTGAAACCATTAAGCGGCGGATTAGGATGAAAGCCGTGGTTGAACTGAACTACAGGCCAACCGCCTTTTGGCGCTATGCCAGCAGGCCGAAGCAAAAGAGCGTACTGACTAAGACCGTCGACTTCAAAGCCCAGGACTTCCCTGCGAATCCCCTCAGTCGCGTGATTATTGCGAACATGGTGAAATTCATAGCTTGCATCCAATGCCATTAAACTGAGGTCTGCAGGCCTTACACCACCCTCTTCACCCATAACCTGAATTGCGAGGAAATAACTCAGCCAGATCAGTGCCCAGGTATATTGAAGTCTGTTACACATTTAATTTTCCGCCAGCATGACTGTGCCCTAAAGGGGTTCTTTGTTATCCTCCAGTGATATGACTTCGAATGCAAGCGCAGCGAACAAGGACAAAAATGACAGACAGACATAACGCTAACAAGCGGCTCGTTGCGCAATTAACCAGCGCCCTTTACGACTACAGTCCAGACAACGTTTGCAAGACGCTTAACTCGCTGTTTAGCGAAGATGCACTCATACACCTGTCCTTTCCTTTTGAGAGCCTTAGAGGACCCGATGCTCTTTTCAAAAATGCCTATTGTGGACTGTACAATGCAATTCCCGATCTGGAGCGCCGCGATCATATCGTGATTGCCGGGCCAACCAATCACGCCGACAACTGGGTGGGTTGCTGTGGTTATTATACCGGGAGTTTCGAAAAGCCCTGGCTAGACATCCCTCCCACGGGGCACCAGGTGGCTATGCGGTTTCACGAGTTCTTTCGCATAGAGAACGACAAAATCGTAGAGATGCAGGCAATTTGGGATATACCGGAGGTGATGCTGCAGGCAAATGCCTGGCCTATGGCTCCCAGCCTGGGGCGGGAATGGCAGGTGCCCTCCCCCGCCCTGCAAAACGGAATCGTTCAGGGACCATGGGATCAAGCGCACTCGGCCTCCAGCCAACAGTTGGTCAGCGATATGTGCGATGCATTGGGGAACTTCGCTGAAGGCGGTGTGGAGGCGATGGAACTAGAGAAGTACTGGCATCCTCGCTGCAGCTGGTACGGCCCTGCGGGCATTGGCACTGGCCGCGGTATCGCGGGCTTTCGCAACTGGCACCAAATACCGTTCTTAAACGGCTTACCCGATCGAGTCGGAGACGCAGCCGCAGGCCACTTGTTCTCTGACGGAGATTTTGTTGGTTTTACGGCTTGGCCAGGAATGCACATGAGTGTGGGTGGCGACGGGTGGTTGGGAATAGCGCCTTCGGGCCAGCAGATAACAATGCGCAGCCTGGATTTCTGGCGCTGTGAAAATGGGCTGATTCGTGAAAACTGGGTGCTGGTTGACCTGTTGCACGTCTATCATCAGCTGAATGTGGACGTGTTTGCCAGACTGCGAGAGTTCAACAAAGCCAGGCCGGGCCTGCTCAGGGGTTGAGGATCTTACTAGTGCGCTCTAAAACATCCAAACCCTGCTGTTTAAGCCAGTAAGGTATGTCAATAATAACCCAGTTCTCTATCAACTTATCGCCTTCTCGACGATAAACATCTACCACGCGCATATGCGTCTGCTCTCCTCCTGGTAAGCCCATAAGACCGCCAGTTGGTTTATGGGAGAGATTGGGCCAGCCGAAAAAACAGGCAAAGTTACCCTCTGCAAAACGACAAACGTGGCCGTTATAGGTTTTGCCGGTGAGTCCTTCCCTGAACGGATATTGATGTTGCTCCTGATACCTGGGAATCGTGTAAGAAGCTCCAATTCCTGCAGGGCCGTACCACAGCATATTTTCATCCCAGGTTCTGGCCAGATACTGCTGTGAGCAATTGTCATCGCCCGTTTTGTTAAGCTCTTCAAGGTCAGCAATCATTGCGTTCAGGACGTTAAGGGTTTTTATGCCCTCTTCCTCAGTTTGTTGCTCTAAAACAATGCCATCATGGTTGCGTGGTCCAGGGCAAACAAAAGAGGCGCCCGTCTGGGGTGGTAACGGATTACAACCTACCTGCTGCATCAGCCCAACAATATCGAGGAACATTCCGGTCCTGACGATTTTACCATCAGCAATACAGTTGAATTCGGCATAGCGCAACATGACCATCTTGCGCGTTGCACGAATTCCCAACCAGTCGTCATCAAACAGCCCCATGAAATGGCCCATGCTCATGACCCATTGATCACCGTCAATCTCGCTACTGCCTGCAATAAAAATGTCTTGTCGCCGCTGAAGTGATTGGAATGCATTGAAAAGCGGCTGCCAAAAGCCAGCGGTAATTGCTGCATGTCCACGCATTTCATTAAACGGGTAGCTACCGAGAAACTCACAGTCGTCACTGGCAAATCGACCTAACACCGCGCCGACGGAATCTGCACTGCAGCCTTCCAGAGCGTCAAAATACTCCAGAACAAGGCTCTTGTTCTGCTGGTAGTCGGCCATTAAAGAATCTCCCGATAATTAAGGAATTAAGTCGTTAAACAAATACAAGAAGGCTATGGTCGCTGCAAATAAAGCCAGCAAGTAATAACTGATGTTATCCACTCGTCCGGGAATAACAAACCAGTTCCCATCTTTTTCTTCCCGCCCCTCTGCCAAATACTGCGCTTTTTGACCCACTACAGTATAGGGGGAGTAATCTTCCTGCCGCCCATCGATTATAAGGCTGGCCAGCAGAGACACGCTGATATTTACCGCACCGCCGATGGCGCAGAACCAGGGCCAGGCAATGTCTGTTCGCGTAGCCACATACCAGACCACAACAAAGCCCACGGCGACTCCGATCAGCAGGCCACGTTCGGTGGTATGTTTTGAAAAGAAGCCCAAAGCGAACATACTCAGCTTGGCGCCGACAAAATAGGACCCTACTTTACTCAGGGTTTCCAAAATAGAGCCTTCGCTTTCGGCAAACATAAGGGCTGGAACCACAATCAGCGCCGCCCAGAACACCGTGAACGCTCGAGAGACTGCTAGATAGTGTGCACCAGATTCATCCGGTCTGAAATAGCGCTGGTAGAAGTCGATGGTCGAAACAGTAGACATCGAATTGAAAGCCGAATCGAGGCTGGACATACTTGCCGCCAAAACTGCTGCGGCGATAAGCCCCATGAGTCCCGGCAAGCCGTAATCGGTGGCAAACTGGAGAATAATCGTATTGCCGTTTTCGAACTCCCGGCCACCATAGTATGAGTAGAACAACACGCCCAACAGAATGAACAAAAAATAAATAAAGAAAGCGCCAAAGCCCATCATCAAGAATGACTTTTTGGCATCGCCAATATTTTTTGCGGCCAGGGTACGCTGCACCATCATCTGGTTGGCGCCGTAGACAGTAACATGAAACAGGGTCATGGCGATCACACCGGACCAGACCGTTGTCACTTTAGTAAAATCAAAACTGAAGTCCAAAGCGTTCGTACGTCCTTGTGCCTTTAACTCTGAAAGCGCTTCCACCACAGGAACCGGCATTTCTGAAAGCAGCGCAAACAGAATAACAAATGCACCCACAAACAAGATTCCCGCCTGGATAACGTCAGTCCATATTACGGCTGCAATACCCCCCATTGACGTATAAACAAGCGCAATAAGGGTCACGATGACAATGCAGTACTCGACCTGCAAGCCGGTAATAAACTCCAACACCAGCGAAGTCGCGTAGAGAATGGCTGCCGATGTTAACCCCTGGGACAGGAGAAACACACCAGACATCACACTCCGGGAGGTGGGCCCAAAGCGCTTCTCCTGGTACTCGTATATTGATGCCACCCCGCTGTTGAAAAAGAACGGTAGGAAAAAAGTGACTACAAAGAAAATGACCAGCGGATAGTTCAGGTGTATGGCTATGACAGACAATCCGTCTGTATAGGCCCAGGCGGGTCCGCCAAGAAAAGTCAGCGCACTGACATAAGTGCTGACTACTGATATACCAATCGCCCACCAGGGAATACTGCGGTCACCCAGGAAAAAGTCGTTCGCCGACTCGATTTTCTTCCCAAGATAAAAGCCAAGACCAAGATTGGCGATTACATAAATCACCAGGATCGACCAGTTCAGCGTGCCGAATTCTGTCATTGTCACTACCTGTTTGTTATTGCTCTCATTTGTGCAAAGACATCCAGACCCATCTGGTCCAGCATGTGCGGTATATCAATCGCCACCCAATTCTCTTTCAGGAGATCGCCCTCTCGTCGCCAAATATCCATGACGCGCAAACTCAAGTGTCGATTCGACGGCGGCAAGCCCAGCCAATCTCCTCCGGTATGGGTACCGTGCATATGTGGCCAACCACCTGTTGCAACGTAGTCGCCGCAAGCAACGGTACAGGCGTGATGATCAACGTCCCGGTCTGGGAATCCCTTGAGAAACGGCCCCTGATGTTGGCGGCGGAAACCTTCAATACCTCGGGTAGTACCGATACCCGCTGGGCCATACCACATAAAATCAGGGTGCCAGAAGTTTTCCAGGTCCATGCTGTCGAGAGTTTTCCCGTCGTATTTGCGCAGGCAGTCGAGCATATCCATTATTAGTTGCGCTGTACCCATGCTTCGGTCCGGGTTGCTGTCAGCACCGCAAATGCCGTCAAGACTGGTCGGCGGCATCATTAATCCGGAATGCCCCAACGAGGAGCGCAATGGGTATACCCCGGCCTGCTGCATTGCATCAAGAAAATCAGGGAACAGGTAACACTGGGTAATACGGTCATTTTCAACACGCACCAGTTCTGAATAGCGCAGATATAGTGTTTTCCCCGTAGCTGGTATACCAAAAAGTGGTGCACTGAACGTACCTATAAGGTAGCCCGTTCCCGCAATCCATTGCTCACCCTGATAGTCTCCGGGGATATGGATAAAAGGCTTACGCTCAAGGTCAGGCATGGCCTGGATCATCGGCAACAGGAAGTCATCGACGACGCTGGAAACACCCGCCAGGTCATTGACCGGGTGGCACGCCGACCATTTAACCTGTTCACTCAGGGTCGCCGCGGCGACTTTTCGAATCTGTGCTTCATTAGCGCCTGAGAGCGCTGCATAGAGTTTGTCTATGACACTCATACTGAATACTGCTTTCCTTGTTATTAGAATAGAAATCTGGCCAGTTGCGGCCTGCCGATCGTAGAGCCCTTACCGCTAGCGTGATGCAGCGGACTGCACAGGGCTCTCCATCCAGCCTGGTGCAGCGGGTGCGTTCCCGCCTCTAACCACATAGCTTGTCACCAAGCTGCTACCCTTATTGGTGAAGCCATGCATGAGATTGCGAGGCACCGTAAGAACATCACCCTCTCTCAACTCCAGTTCACCGCCATCCCATTGATAGATCAGACTACCTTTATGCAGGCACACTACCTCTTCTTCTTCACGTGAATGAAAAGGTAGAGTTGCTGCGGGATCGAAGTCCAAACGACGCACCTGAAAGCCATGGTCCCAGCTCATCTTGCCGGCCTGAATACCCTCAGCTGCGCTAGCTGGCCCAATCATTGCGTACTCGGAGACACCGGTAACGCTATCTGTTAACGCAGAGCCAGCGAGTTGTCGCTGCTCAGTGATGGGCATAACGCAATCAAGCATTTCTGCCACGCTCATCACCCGATGAGAATTTACCTGCTCATCGGTGGTCTTGGGCATAGGTCGCTCTCCCTGGGGCACTTGCTCGCCGCGGGTAGTATCCACAAGCAAACCGCTCTCCAGCAATACCAGACCGTATTCACTAGCCTTGTCGAACACGTCAGGTGCCCACATCACATGCCCGGGATCATCACGACCAAGTACCGCAAACAGGTAACCAACATCGTCGCCCACATTTTCAAAACCACGGAATACGTTAACGGGGATACTGATGCAATCGCCAGGGCCGAGTACAGCCTCTCCATCCTGGCACTCATCTCCCCAACGGAACGCCCACTGGCCACTATGAACGATAAACACCTCTTCTGTTTCATGGCTATGCTGGGAGTTCGCACACCGAGGGGGCTGCCGCGCGCCGCCAATATTAAAGCCGTGGGCTTCCTTGATGTGCACGTGTTGATCCGGGTGTTCTGCAACACCGGGGCCAATAATGGTGAAGTTTTCTTTTTTATCGCTTCCCGGTGTATAGGTATCTACAAAAGCGTTGAGACAGGGACGCAACTCAGTGTAGCGCACAAGGCGTTGCCTCATTTTTTCGGGAGTCCATTCTTTGGACATTCTGTTACTCCAGTAAAATCTCGCTCAATAGCCGCGTGTTTCTCTTGCGCTGGCTGTCCGATCTGTGAAAATGTACTTCGAATGCAAATATTTAGCAAGCCCGGGAACCAAACATCATGACAAGCACCGATTTGCACTTTGTAGACGCCCATCATCACCTCTGGGATTTGGGGCACTGTAACTATCCCTGGCTGATGGCAAAGGGCAAAATGCGTTTTTTTGGAGACCCCGGCCCCATACAAAAAAACTACCTGATCGATGATTTTTTAGCGGAATCGCCCGATTATCGGCCGGCAAAGAGTGTACATATACAGGTAGGCGTGGCGGCAACCGACGAAGTCAAAGAAACGGCCTGGCTACAATCCCAACAGCCCTACCCTCATGCCATTGTTGCAGCAACCGACCTGCGTGCTAAAAAACTGCAGACAGCCCTGGAGGCACACGGTCAATCAGACCGCCTGCGCGGATTTCGGCAAATACTGGGCAGGCACGAGCTTGAGGACAAGAAACACGGAAGTGATGCGCTACTAAAAGACACTGACTTTTTACAGGGACTCAGCCTACTCGCCGCCCAGGGCCTGTCATTCGATCTGCAAATGGTGCCACCGCAAATGGACCAAGTGGTTGCACTCTTTAAACAGGTACCGACGCTGCCCGTCGTGCTCTGTCACGCAGGTTCTCCGTGGGACCAGTCCCAGGCTGGATTAAGAAGCTGGCGCGAAGGTCTGGAGAAATTCGCAGCCCTGCCCAACACCTATTGCAAGCTGTCGGGGCTTGGCATGTTCAACCCCCATTGGAATGAAGCTGCCTTGCGACCAATAATACTGCAGGTACTGGATACGTTTGGCCCGACGCGAGTGATGTTTGGCTCTAACTTCCCGGTAGATAAGCTCTACAACAATTACGGTTGCCTATGGCAGACCTATGATCGGGTGACGGCTAATTTCAGCACTACCGAACGCCAGCAGATGTTCTGCACCACAGCTGAAAATTTTTATCGAATCTGACTAGCGCGGAAATGCGCTTACCAGGTTAGCAGCGCCCTGCAGTAGGAAGCTGTGATCAGAAGACAGCAGAAACAAGCTGGCACCCGCTTCCTGCCAGCGCGGAATTTCATCGATGTTACCGACGAACATGCCTACCGGGCGTCCCGCATTAACAGAGCTCTGGCAAATTTTTTCCACTGCCTGTATCACTGAGGGTTCGGCAGGCGAACTTGCGCCTAGAGCCACCGTTAGATCAATCCGTCCTATAAACAAACAATCGATACCTTCCACCGTCGCAATTTCGTCGATAGCGTCCAGTGCTTCCAGGTCCTCAATCTGGGCGACAACGACCGACTGCGCTGCACTATCATCGAGGTGTCTGGGCATTGCCTTAGTAGTGTAGCCAGCGGCGCGGGTAGAACCGGCATAACCGCGACCACCGGCACCAAACTGTGCTGATGCCGCGACCCTTTCGGCCATCTCTGGCGAAGTCACATGAGGTACAACCACTCCCGTTGCGCCGCAATCCAAAGCATTGAGAACATGTTCCGGTGCCGCTGACGGCACACGCACAAGAGACGGCATTCCCTCACTACGCAGGGCGTAAAGGCACTGATCCTGAACAAGTCGATCAAAGGGTGAATGTTCCGCATCAAGGCACAACAAGTCCAGCGCACTCTTGCCCAGTACTTCGCACAACATCGGCGATGGCGTTTTAACAAAACTGCCAAGCAACTGCTCCCTAGCGGCTATCCGGGTTTTCAGTGCTTCGGGCATTAGCTCACTTCCACAGATTTTGGCTGGCTAGGGCAGCGCCCTCGACCATGGCTCCTAATTTAGCGTAGACAATATCTTCGTCTACCGCACCAAATCCTGCAAAAGTCGAGAATCCGCAATCGGTACCCGCAATAACGCGTTCACGGCCAACGATACTGGCAAACTTTTCAATACGCTGTGCTACCAGTCTGGGATGCTCAACAAAGTTGGTAGTTGAGTCGATCACTCCGGGCACCAGCACTTTATCTTCCGGGATATCGGCGTCGCGAAACACTTCCCACTCGTGGGCGTGCCGAGGGTTCGAGGACTCGAACAATAGCGCCTGTGGCTTAGCTTTCATTGCAATTGGGAGTACCGTCTCCATAGGCGCATCACAGTGATGCGGTCCCTCGTAGTTGCCCCAACAAACGTGTAGGCGCACCTTTTCCGCGGGTATATTACGCAAGGCATCGTTAAGCACCTCCACGTGGAGGTTGGCCATGGCGATGTATTCTTCCTCGGGTTTGTCCTTGAACAGCATGTGGCGCCCAAGACCCAAATCCGGTGAATCCAGCTGAAGAATAAAACCTGCATTGACGATCGCTTCGTACTCTGCCCGCATTGCATCGCCCAGCGCCTGCAAATAATCACTGTGGTTGCAGTAGTGTTTGTTAGGCTGGAACAACGCAATAACGCCAGGGGACGCAGCGTTCATGAACCCTTCTGCTGCGCCATGCTGCTGGACCGCTGCATTAAAATTGGCCAGGTCTTCCTCGAGCGGTTGCATATCCTTAACAGCAATTTCCCCCACACAGCAGGGTCTTTTGTAACTGGGCGTTCCGCCAGAGCTCGCCTGACGCGCCAGGAAGCCGGGAAATTCCTCCAGGTCTGCAGGGGGATTGCGCTCACTGTCACCGGCAAAACCAGTAATTCGGTCCTTGATATAGGTAGCGTAACTAATCTTGCTCATCTCACCGTCGCTAACAATATCTACGCCTGTCTCTACCTGCCTGCGCACGACCTCATCCACTGCGGACTTAATCGTAGCGGCGAGATTATCGACATCATAGGGCTGTTCATTTTCCTTGGCAAAAACACCATCGGTGACAGCCTTGGAGCGTGGCAAACTTCCCACATGAGTTGTTAAAATTTTATCTGTACTTATTTTCATTGGATTGCACTCTCGTCGTCTGTAAGCCAATTCAGCAGCGCGGCGTTCACCGCATTAGGTTGTTCCATAGCGGAAAGGTGTCCGCACTCCGAAATAATGCTTAGCCTGGATGATTTAATCAGAGTGGCCAATTCCCGATGCAAGCTCGGCGGACAGAGGTCATCTTCTTCACCGCACAGCACCAGAGCCGGACAATTAATAGTTGTCAGTGTATCGGCGCTATCGGGTCTATCGCGCAAAGCCTCAGATTGTCTTACGAAGACGTCATCACCCAAGCCCATACCCATATAAAGCACATCGTCCAGCAGAGCAGTATTATCTCGATGGCAGCGGGCAAGGTAATTAGGTTTTAGCTCATCGCGCAGAATTGCTCCCAAAGCACCTTGCCTCACCTTGTCCATTTGGCGATTCCGCATTGCGCGCTTTTCATCAGTGTCGGCATGATAGTTGGTATCGAGCAATGCTATTCGCTCTATCCTTTGTGGCGCTTGTCGCCACATTTCCATCGCAACGATTCCGCCCATGGATAGGCCCGCTAGCGCAAACTGTTGTGGAGCGTTATCCAAGACATTCGAGGCAATGGATTGAATATTGTTATCCCCAGTTATGTCGCCGTGGAAAACTGAACAAAGTGGTGAAATCGCCTGAACCTGTGATGCCCATAGGCCCGCATCGCACATCATGCCCGGCAACAGCAATAAATTTGTACTTCGAATGCATTCGGGCATAAATAAAAAGCCTAATTACGCACGCTGCTGCCATCTCGCAGCACGCCCGAAAAAACACGCTTTTCTGGCGGCAAACTCTGATCATCAACCCGGTCCATCAACATGGACACGGCGGCCTCAGTCATGCTCTCCACTGGCTGCGCAACAGTCGCAAGGTCAAAGCTGGACCAGGATGCGGCGCGCACTCCGTCAAAGCCCACGACTGACACGTCTCCTGGAACGTCGTACTCGAGGTGAAAGCGCAGTTCGTCCATAGCGCCAAACGCCATCATGTCGTTAGCGCAAATGATGGCATCAGGAGCACTACCCCTCAGCTCGATTATCTCCTGCACAGCCCTGCGTCCGGACTTGTAACCATAATCGCCAGTTACCTGTGTCACATCGGTAACGCCAGACTCATGCAACCTGTCAATCGCCCCCTGCGTACGCTGCATACTTACCACCGAATCGGCGGGTCCAGTAATAATGGCATAGGATTTATGCTGGCCACTTTTTGTCAGACGATTGATCAGGGCTCGCTCACCGCCTACCTGGTCGCAACTAACAGAGCTGACAGGTATGTCTTCATAAGAGCGATTATAAAAAACCAACGGAACATTGCGCTCTTCGAAAGTAACGATTTCATCAGGTGAAAAGTGTGCTGCGGCAATCACACCATCTACCTGGTATTGCCAAACCCGCTCCAGAGTGCGGCTGACATCGCTTTCATGATCCAGCGTGAAAAGTAACACGTGGACACCACGCTCAGTAAAACGAGCACTCAATTCAGAGACGACTTCGGGATAAAAATTCAAATTGGATACGATCACCGCGACCATGTTCGAACGTCTAGTGATCAAACCACGGGCAATCGCGTTGGGCGTATAGCCCATTTCCTTGACCGCAGTCATTACCCGCTCGCGCATCTTTTTAGAGACACTGGCGCCCGGTTTAAAGCACCGAGAGACTGCCGATTGCGAAACACCGGCATGCAGAGCGACGTCGTAAGACGTCACATGCCTTTTCGTGTTAGCGAAATTTTCTTTGCGGGTACTACTGCCGGTTTTTGCCATATCGTCTTACGCGAATATCTGCTTGTTCTTTATGACCCGCGAACCCTTCAACGGCACACAGGCGAGAACAGTATTCACCGACCATGGCGGAGGCTTCGGGGGTTACCCGCTGGAAGGTACAGGTCTTTATAAACTTACCCACCCAGAGCCCGCCAGTATAGCGCGCCGCTTTCTTTGTTGGCAAAGTATGGTTGGTACCTATGACTTTGTCACCGTAAGACACATTGGTCTCCTGGCCAAGGAACAGTGCGCCATAGTTACTCATGTTCTCTAGGAAATAGTCCGGGTCCCGAGTCATTACCTGCACGTGCTCAGAGGCAATCACATCAGCCACCTCAACCATTTCTTCATAGCTATCGCACAAGATGACCTGGCCATAGTCTTTCCAGGCAGCGCCAGCAATTTCGGCAGTAGGCAGAACTGTCAGCTGTCGCTCTACTTCAGCCATGGTATCCAGCGCCAATTGTTCTGAGTTGGTTAACAAGACCGCTGGAGAATTAGGGCCGTGCTCAGCCTGCCCCAATAAGTCTGTAGCACACAGCTCGCCATCGCAGCTGTCATCGGCAATGACCAGCGTTTCTGTGGGGCCAGCAAACAAATCGATACCCACACGCCCGAACAGTTGACGTTTGGCTTCTGCCACGAAGGCGTTACCAGGACCCACTATCATATCAACGGGAGCAATTGTTTCTGTGCCAATCGCCATCGCCCCTACGGCCTGCACACCGCCAAAGCAGTAAATCTCATCGGCTCCTGCCATATCCATGGCGACTACAATCGCTGGCGACGGTGTTCCATTAAACGGAGGTGCGGCTGCAATAACTCGTTTGACTCCCGCGACCTTGGCGGTAACCACAGACATGTGCGCAGATGCCACCAGCGGGTACTTACCACCCGGAACGTAGCAACCAACGCTACTCATCGGAATATGCTTGTGACCCAGAACAACGCCGGGGAGTGTCTCCTCCTCCACATCCACCATCGAATTACGCTGGATCTGCGCGAAGTTACGCACTTGCTCCTGGGCAAAGCGAATATCGTCAATGACCTGTTGATCCAGCTCTTTATAACAAGCAGCGATCTGATCTTTACTCAGGCGAAAGCGCTCAGGACCCCAGCTATCGAATTTCTCTGAGTAGTCGCGAATGGCAGCGTCGCCCCGCGTTTCGATCTGCCCGAGAATTTCCTCCACGATACCTCTAACTTTTGCGTCCTGAGTCTGGACTTCCTCGACGGGCATTCCTTCTTTGAGGTACCTGGCCACTGTTCTATCTCCGGGGTGCTATAAGCGTAAAACCGCATGCTAAACATTTGTGACTTCGAATGCAATTTATCCGATATAATCTCTCGATTTGTCGCGGCAGCTCAGGAAACATTGGTGAGATGGGAATTGGAACTCGATGTATGACGACCGCAAAGGCACTTATCTTGATAGGCGGCCTGATACTGACGACTGCAACAACAAGTGCCAACCCTGAGCCGGTCAAGCCCGATTGCACGACTGCCCCTGGCGTCTGCCTGAAATCGCTGGAGGAGCTGTCCACCGAAGCGCTGCGTCAGCGTCAGCGTCAGCGTGAGTATCACAGCACACTCAAGACATTGCACAAAGTAGCGCGCAAAGACACACTCAGAACCTACATGCTCGGCTATCAGTCGGACTCGTTAGCGCTCTAAAGTCGACTGGACCTGCCCTCTTGCGAGCCGCCTGAATACGGCTATCCAGGACTTATACTTGCTCCGAGCTGGATTTCCCAAAAAGACGCATTAACAAAGTCAGGAGGACAGGCTAAAGTTTATATTTATCCCGGCAATACGCACTCCTTGAAAACCAGCAGACACAGCTGGTTCTCACCGCCCGGAACCATAGATGGCGCGCCTGTCGCTTTAAGCTGTGACCGCAAACTGTTTAAACGTTAAGGTCTCACCGACTGACGTTAATTGAGCCTACTCTAACAAGTACCTAGGAATTGAACATGAATGACGACACACCATCTTCGCCTTTTCGACTTGATAAAAAACGTGCGTTAGTAACGGGCGCAGGCAAAGGAATCGGCCGTGCCTGTGCTCAGAGGCTGGCAAAATCTGGAGCTAATGTCATCGCCGTTGCGAGAACAGAAGCCGACCTGGAAACTCTGGCATCCGCGCACCCTGGGCTCATCGAACCATGGGTAGCCGATGTGACTGACGAGAAATTCCTGCAGCGCATTGAATCGCTGGAGCGACTGGACATTCTAGTCAACAATGTCGGCACCAACAAACCACAGCCGTTCACTGAGGTGGAACGTGAAACTCTGGATCTTATCCTCAACTTGAACGTGCGCTCCGCCTTCCTGGTGGCACAGGCAGCCGCTCGAGTAATGGTGAAACAAGGTTCAGGATCGATTATTAACATGGGTTCTCAAATGGGACATGTCGGCGCCAAAAACCGCGCGGTCTACTGCATGACTAAGCACGCCATCGAAGGACTAACCAAAGCAATGGCCGTTGAACTCGCAGTGCTCGACATACGCGTCAATTCAGTCGCTCCCACTTTTATTGAAACTCCGCTTACCAAACCCATGTTCGAAAACCCTGAATTCCATCAGGACGTGATCTCTCGTATTCCTATGGGGCACATCGGCCAGGTGGATGACGTAGCCAACGCTGTGTTGTTTTTGGCAAGCCCCGCGGCCAACATGGTGACAGGAGACAGCCTTAAAGTAGATGGCGGCTGGACAGCGGTTTAACAGCCCTTCTATAGGGCGCTGGCGCCACTATGAACACTTTTGGGGAACGGATTAGTGAGCCTCCCCGCGATCACCATCAGTCCGAATAATATCGGTTCAGGTGAGCCAGAATATCACCAGACTCGAACATACCCACATCCTGGCCGGGATCATAAAGAAAGGGAATCGATACCCTGCCCTCCCGGTGCATAAGGTGACGCCGATTAACCAGATGGCTTTCAGGGATGATGTTCAATGCATTGCGCACCGGCGGCAACAGCCATTCCTTTAGCTTGGTGCGACCACAATTGCGGACGATATAGGGGATTTCCATTTCACACAGCTTCTCTCGCACGATCCGGGCGTAGGGGCTGGACTCAAAACTATACAGTTCCAATAACTGTTCTGGCTCTTTGCCGGGATTCGCTTGCATACCCTGCTTCATACGCGGTGCGCTGGCCAGCATGGAGCCTGCTGTCTGAAGTCGACCCAGCTTCCACTTGAGTGGTAAGTCACCGTTACCATAAGTGGCGAATAGATAGTCGATGATGTCGAGAGACTCGTACATTTCCGCGCCAGTGTTAGGGTCTATCAAATAGGGAAACTGGGCCTTACCGCCCAGCTCTACCAACTCAGGACGAAAACGTTCACCGTTCTTGGGGCAAGGTAGAATCAACACATCCAGATCCAGTTCAGTAAGGGCTTCGCGCACCAGGCGGCAATAGGGACAGTTTTCTATATCGTAAAGTTGCAGAAGCTCGGCCGGCTTTTCGGCGCCTGGTGTGACCTGAATGCCGCTGGTACCCCGAATCAAGGTCGATACGAATGACGTGGCTACACCTGATGACATACAACAACTCCGTTATAGGGTTTGATACTCTTTTTCCAGACGCTTCATGGCTTTTTTCGATACGCCACCCAGGATAGAGATTGCATGACGCAGTCTTGATCGGCTCATATCCGGACCCAACATCTCCATGGAATCGACGACGGAGAAAGATGCACTGGTGCCGGCTATGGCAACAAATATTGGCGCCAGGAAGTCTTTTACCTTGACCCCGGAGGCATCAGCCACAGCCTTTAGCTCATTCCAGATATTGTCCCGATTCCACTGCTGTAAGGCTTCCATGCGCCAAAGAGCAAACTGCAGTCCCTTGACCACGTCTTCCTTCTCACCTTTAACGCCGGCAAAGCTGTCCTCATCAAGCGGCAAAGTTCCTGAGACTAAAAAGCCCGCCAGAGGTGCGAAGTCGCTTAAGGTTTCCATGCGCTTTTGCGCATGCGGCAGCACTTTCATCAAGTTGGCCTCGTTGTAAGCCCAATCAACCAGACGCTTGGCCAGCTGCTGCTCATCCAGGTCCTCTCGAATCCACATACCGTTGAGCCAGGAAAGCTTCTCAACATCGAAGATAGGTCCACCCAAAGAGACACGCTGTATATCAAAGTTTTCCTGCATTTGCTGCAGGCTGAATTTTTCACTTTCATCGGGCATGGACCAGCCCATACGACCCAGGTAGTTCAACAGCGCTTCTGGCAAAAAACCCATGCGCTGGTAGTACAAAATACTGGTGGGGTTCTTACGCTTGGAAAGCTTTGACTTATCGGGATTACGCAATAACGGCAGGTGACAGAGCTTGGGCATATCCCAGCCAAAGTACTGGTAGAGCAGTACATGCTTGGGTGCTGAATTAATCCATTCTTCACCGCGTAACACATGGGTAATACCCATTAGGTGATCGTCTACGACATTAGCCAAGTGGTATGTAGGCATACCATCTGATTTCAACAGAATTTGCGCATCCACCATACTCCAGTCAAGCTCAATAGTGCCGCGTAGCATATCGTCTACCGAACACGCGCCCTCCTCCTCAGGCACTATCATTCGAATCACATAGGGCTCACCGGCAGTTTCACGCTTTGCGACTTCCGCTTCGGGCAATTTAAGGTCAGACGGCTTTAGCGCAGAACTGCTGCCCGCAGCACGCAGGGCTTCGCGCAACTCATTGAGCTCGCCAGCTGTGCGGTAGCAAACAAAGGCCTTGCCCTCATCGACCAACTGGCGGGCGTAGTCGCCGTAGATGTCCATGCGTTCACTCTGGCGATAAGGACCGCAGTCTCCACCCACATCGGGCCCCTCGTCCCAACTAAGGCCAAGCCAGTTCAGCGAGTCGAGAATTGCCTGCTCAGATTCCGGCGTACTCCGCGTTTGGTCGGTATCCTCGATACGCAGGACAAACTGACCTCCGTGCGCCTTGGCGAAGCACATATTGAACAAGGCGATATAAGCGGTGCCGACGTGGGGATCACCGGTAGGTGATGGCGCAACGCGAGTACGAACGGTCATGACAATCCTGGGGTAGTTTTCAAGAGCGGCGATTATACGGCCTCTCCCGCCTAAATCCCACTGGCTGTCAGTATCTACGAGTTATGAATATGCCTTTAATAAGCATTACGGCGACGGCTCCTTCCAGCCAAAAGCGCTAAGCACGCGCTGGAATGCAGCGTCCAGTCCAGCTTTTATATGCACCGTGTCGCCATTCACAGGATGGGTAAAGTCCATACCGGTACAAGCCAATAACAAACGGCCACAGCCGTATTTTTCGGCAAAAAAACGATTGTGAACGCCTTTTCCATGCTTCGCATCGCCAATAATGGGATAACCCAGGTGTTTCATATGCCTGCGAAGCTGATGTTTGCGCCCTTGCTCAGGCTGCAGGGCAACCAGCGAGTAGCGACTCTGGGGATAGCGATCTACCGCGTAAGGGATTTCAACAGTATCCAGACGCTCAAACCGGGTAACAGCGTCCCTCGTCGGCCGCGCCTGAGTGCGATTACGATCGGCTATTTTATCTGGCTGATCTTGCAGCGCATGATCGATCACTCCTTGTAGAGGGCACCATCCCCGGACGACTGCCAGGTATGACTTCAACACACTATGATCAGCGAGTTGCTCAGAAACCGCTCTTGCAACCTCAGGTGTGAGCGCGAACAGGAGGACGCCAGAGGTAGGCTTGTCGAGGCGATGCACCGGGTAAACCCGCTGACCAATCTGGTCGCGAAGCAGTTGCAGGGCGAAACGGGTCTCATGCCGATCAATTGGACTACGGTGCACGAGCAGCCCGCTCGGTTTATCGATGGCAACAAGGCACTCATCCCGATAAATAATCGGGAGCCGTTCCATCGCTTCAGTATTTATTGAAGTAGGCCTGGACCTTGGCTGGATCATCGGTTTTGGTCAGGATCAGCTTTAGCAAGACTCGAGATTGAGCAGGGTTCAGTTCACCAGAGGCTACAGTGCCCATCGCATCGTCATCGGTTTCCACGTTACGCCCCACAGTGCCGCTGGTCACCCGAGTAGATCGAACCACCACAACACCTTCGGCTCGGGCACGCTCTAGCGCCTGGAGCGCGTCACCCGTCATATTGCCGTTGCCGACACCGGCGGTCACTATGCCTTTTGCTCCGTTGTCCACAGCGGCGTCAATTAAATCAGGGGAAACGCCGGCACTGATGTAGATGACATCTACCCGCGGTAGCACCTTAATACCCTCTAC
This sequence comes from Candidatus Seongchinamella marina, assembly GCF_026262685.1. Lineage (NCBI taxonomy): Bacteria > Pseudomonadati > Pseudomonadota > Gammaproteobacteria > Cellvibrionales > Halieaceae > Seongchinamella > Candidatus Seongchinamella marina. The sequence continues at coordinate 34,987 of NZ_SHNP01000002.1, read as the reverse complement.
CGAAAATTCGGAAGCGCTGGTGTGCGTTCGGTATGGAGAGCGGTAGTAACGGTTCTCACCGTACAAGGTTGCCCCCATAAGACCTCGTTCCGCAGAAACGAAGGTCTGCACGTCGGTGGTGCTGGTCTTAGTCATACCGCGAGCACCGTGAATATCATCGTTGATGACAATCAATACTCCCCTGCCCTTAGCCTCAGCATCAGCAGCAACTGCAACTGCATTGAAAATATTTAACGGCCCGTCAGCCGACAAAGCGGTAGCAGGTCGCATCGCTGCAGTCATCACCACAGGTTTATCACTATTCACAATCAGGTTGAGAAAGTAAGACGTCTCTTCGATGGTATCCGTACCGTGGGTAATCACAATGCCATCTACGTCCTTGGAAGCCAGCAAGGTATTCACGCGGTCGGCCAGTAGCAGCCACACTTCATCGCTCATATCCTGGCTACCCACATTGGCGACTTGTTCACCGCTGATATCGGCCAGCTCACTGAGCTGCGGGACCGCACCGATCAGCGTTTCAACGCCGACCTCTCCAGAGGTATAGCCTGCCTGAACCCCCGTGGCCGCAGCACCTGCTATGGTACCCCCGGTTGCCAGAATGACGATCTTCGCTTTCATGGGTTCTCCCGCCAGAGCGGCGCTGCCGGTCAATATAACGATTGTCAGTACCAGTATCTTGCCAAAAACATTCATAATTAATCTCTTTGGTAACAACGCAGTAAAGCATAAGTATCGGTGAATTGCTGATCGCGCTCAAGCCAGACGGCGTGGCTGATTATGTCCGGTAGAATCTGCGCCGCTTATAAGCATTCACCTATCAACTCTAGAAATTTGGGCGAGTTAACTTGGCGATATCACCCCTGCGGCTCAGTGGCGGGCACCCTGGCCTCCGTGTGTGAAAGAGCTCCTCCGTGATTCCCGAGCACAATCCGTTCCCTGCGTGTTGCCATGCTTACAGGCCTACGTCGCTTGAACAACGTCGGGCATTTCATGCAAAAGAAAATCGACCAGTGCACGTGTCTTTGCCGGTACAAATTCTCTCTCCGGGTAGACCACGTAGATCGGCAGGCTGCCGATTGAACAGTACCCTGGCAAAACAGGCACCAACTTCCCATCTCGCAGGGTGTCACCCAGCAAACCCTTATCGATAAGTAAGACACCGACGTGGGCAAGGGCAGCCGATATCAATGCTCCCGGGTCGTTAATGGATAGCGGTCCGGAGACTGTCACTGTCTCTTCGCCCTCATTGCCGACAAACGACCAGGCCTTCATGGCAAGTTGTGAGTTCTGGTAGAACAAACAACGGTGATGTAAAAGGTCCGAGGGCGTTTCCAGCGGCGGCGCGGTGCTCAAGTACTCAGGACTGGCGCACAGCACGCCTGCTAGTTCTCCTATCTTCCGGGCGACCAATGAGGAATCTGGCAAATAGCCAACACGAATGGAGACATCGACGTTTTCTGCGACCATGTCGACGAAGCGATCTTCCAATTGCAGGTTCACATTCACCTGTGGGTACTTCGCGAGAAATCGTGTGATGAGCGGGACCAGCTGAATACGCCCCTGGGCACTGGCACATGTCACGTTCAGATTGCCTGCCACTACCGACTGGGAATCCTCGCTAATGTGTTCAATGGACTGCAGCGCCAGCTCCACTTTTTGAGCCTCCAGGAGAACCTGCTTGCCGACTTCCGTGAGGGCGATCCTGCGCGTGGTTCGATTGAACAACCGGGATCCAATTTGCTCCTCCAGGGCTGCAAGCTGTTTGCTGACAGATGACCGGCTGATACCCAGCAGCTGGGCTGCCGCCGACAAGCTCCCCTGTCTGTTTATATGGGAAAAAAGAATCAATCCCTGCATATTCTGGTTTTTTACCGCCATTATTACCTCTAGTGTTTCGATTTTGGAAACAATGTAGTGATTGTTCTGCGGCTAATCAAGCGCAGGTGCCTGGGGTACCATTCGACTGAATAAGCGTTAGCACGCTGAAATTTCGTTCTTTCTCCGCAGACCATCTGAAGACTTTTAAGATGCTGAAAAAATTGTTGGGCATTGCTCCGGGGCTTGAGTCAGATAATTCTTACTCACCCTCAAAACTCGCGCTGAAGTTGGCAACCGTTGATAAGACTGATTTCGACGACACCCGATACACGCAGTATCGGGGCAAGCGGTCGAAGATATTGGTTATCTGCACCGAACAAAAAAATATGATGATGCAGAATGGCAAATTGTTCTCCACCGGGAACCACCCCGTAGAGACATTGGTGCCAATGCTGCATCTTAAGAACGCAGGTTATGACTTCGAAATAGCGACACCGACGGGAAAGCCGGTTGTTTTTGAAACATGGGCGTTTCCCGGTAAAGATGAGCAGATCAAGTCATTGCATGATAAGTATGCGTCGAGTTTCAGCCAGCCAAAAAACCTGCAGGTACTCGCTGGCGAAATACTGCCAGACCCAGAATGCTATGCTGCTGTTTTCATTCCGGGAGGCCACGGTGCAATGCTGGGTATTCCAGTGGATGAAAATGTGCAGAAGATTCTCAACTGGGCGCATGAGAACGAGCTGTTCACCGTTACGCTTTGCCACGGGCCTGCGGCGTTGCTGGCAACTACACTGGGTGGTCAGGATTTCCTTTACGCAGGATACAACATGGCAGTATTTCCTCATTCGGTCGACAAAATGACTCCGAAGATTGGTTACCTGCCAGGGCAAGTGTCCTGGGCACTAAGCGAAAAATTGACTGGCCTGGGAGCCAGAATTGCCAATAGCAAGGCGGACGATACCGTGTGCCTCGACAGGAAGCTGATTACAGGTGCCAGTCCTGACGCAGCGAACCAGTTGGGAAAACTGGCCGCCCGGACCTTGTTGAAGGAACTGCAGTAGTGAGAGCTGGGACGTTCTCATTTATAATTTGAACCGGCAAACCGGTTCGCATGACTGTTACAGTTGACATGCGACAAACAAAAACCAACACGCTATCCGTAAACGATCAGTCATCTGATCCAACAGCACTCGGGACTTCATTATGAACTACCTTTTCCAACGCGCCATAGTGGCATGTCTTCCATTTTTTGTGTCTCTGGCAGTCGCGCAAGACAGTGGTGCGGCAAAACTCACGTACGTTGAAGTGGATAAGTTGGGCAACCCTGCTGACGTTGTGAAAATAATGACGGAAGCAGCGCGCCCACTTCAGAGCGGCGAAGTCAGGATAAAGGTGCTCGCCACACCGATCCATCCATCGGATCTGTTACAGATCAGTGGGAACTATGGGGTTGACCCTTCGCTGCCTTACACACCAGGCAGCGAAGGGGTTGGCCGCGTGGTGGAGACCTCCGCCGAGGTCGCTTATCTGCAGGTAGGGCAATTGGTGCTGCTGGCCGGTGGAGGCACCTGGCGAGAGGAAATCGTTGCCCCCGCGTCTCAGTTCATACCCATCGCGGATAGCGCTTCCATAGAGCAGGAAGTAATTGAGCAGCTCGCCATGGCTGTGGTAAATCCATTGACGGCATTCTTGTTGCTGACGACGTTCGCCGAACTTGGAGAGGACGACTGGATCGTGCAAAGTGCTTCGAACTCTGCGGTTGGGGGCTACGTTATCCAGCTTGCGAAACAGCGGGGCGTCAAGACCGTAAACGTCGTACGCCGTGAGGGCCTGGCTGAGGATTTACTTGCCAAGGGTGCGGATGCAGTTCTGATCGACGGTCCGGATCTCGCAAGCGAGATTGCCACTGCGACCGGCGGTGCGCCGGTTTCGCTGGCGATCGACGCGGTTGGCGGTTCAACCTTCGCCAGACTGGCAGCCAGCCTGGATTACGGCGCCACCCTGGTTTCATACGGAGTCCTCTCCGGCCAACCCGCGAACTTCAATCCTGCGATGTCCATTTTCAACGACATTCGCATACGCGGCTTCTGGCTGGCCAAGTGGTTCGAAACGGCAACAATGGAACAGCGGCAGGCGGCTTTCGGTCAGATTATTCCCCTGGTTGGGGGTGGATCACTGAAGGCTGATATCGACTCGCGCTTCAGCATCGATGAGATACAGCAGGCGGTATCGCGGGGGGCCCAGCGAGGCCGCAACGGCAAGGTACTGATTGTGCCAAACACGCAGTAGAGCGACGTTGGGGTGGCTCGATGAATGAGTTCCACGGTCGGATTGCCTGCATCGATTTCGTATTCCTCGATATAACGCGACGTTAAATCGGCCAGTGTGATTTGCTGCTATGTTGCGCAGATTACCTCGGTTTCCATCAATTGAGCCTCCCGCTTCCTGGCCGATGCCTGGACGTCTTTTTTGCTATATTTGTCAGCGAGGAATTGCTTTGTCCTTACTCGCTGCACGCCTTTATAGCTGTACTTGATCCGCAGTCGCCATGTGCGGCCTCCGTTTTTAAAAGGTATTAATCGAATGCTCGCCATAAAAACTTCCCTTTCTATGCCCTGTTTCTCCGGTTTTCTAAAGGCTATGAGTTCAAAAAGAGAATTAAACGCCCCTTTGGGGGACATCGGGATTCTCGATGTCCCCAGGATGTCCCCGAGATTTCAAACAATACCGGAACATAAGGGTTTAACTAGGGTGAAATACAATTGAAAAAAGACACCGAAAACGCCGCAAACCCAGTAAATACGGGGTTTTCAGGGAATAGACGCCTTTCTGTGGCCCCGATGATGGATTGGTCCGATTTTTTATATTTTTCAATTAGTTATATATCTATGTGTGCACGACATGTGCAGCCAGAGCGGCTACAGAAATTGACCAATGACTGGAGCGACGCACTCACTGTGCGACCACCTGGTTCGTAGCCACAATTGTTGAATGTTAGACCTATATAAATCAATAACTTAGATACGGCCCGCCACAGGTAGTGCTGCTTGCTATTTATTTTCACAAAGACCTCATCTATGAAGAATGTGTCGCCGTAACCTCGGTGCTTTCGTTTCAATCTTCTGGTGTATAGGGCACCGAATTTGATGCACCAAAGTTGGATTGATTCGCGCGTGACGGTAATACCTCGTTCAGCAAGTAGATCTTCAACATCACGATGACTGACGTTGAAACGATAATAGAGCCAGACAGCGTATGAAATGATGTCAGGTGGGAATCGGTGGCGCTTATAGGTATTCATTCGCTGATTCTACCAATTTCAGCGAGTTAAGTTGTCAGTACGCTATTCCCCCCTCAATAGATACGCCTTTGTATAGGCAAGGCTATCGCCGTTATCCAGCAAAGTACCGTTGGGTAATTCCTGAGTACGGGCACTGATTTCCAACATAGCCTGGCCCAGCTCTTTTGAACTGGTGACCAACTTCCCGGGGCGCAGTAAGACCTCGGTAATATGATGGCCGACATTCGTCGTTTCACTGATCGGGCGTATATAACCCGAGCGATAACTAAATGACCGCAGCCCGGTGCCCTCGGCCATGGCCGCCACATCCCGTTCGGTTTTACGTTTATCGTGTGCCCAGGGCGCATCGCTGTCGCCGGTGCCCATACCGGCAATAAAATGATAGGCCATGGGAGAATCAATGTGACCGGCAGCTCTTCGCGCGGCTAACCAGGCCGGCACAAAGGCCGCGGGAAAGTCCACATGAATCAGCGTGTAAGTCGCTGCGTCGACGCTCATGGAAGAAGTGCCCAGCGCCCATAGCACCGTGCTAACCTCGCCAAGTTGACTATCGAGCTGGGAATAATCTGTAAAGTCCTTGTGCATAATCACTGAGACTTTATCGCGGGCTTCAACAGATGCGATATAATCCGTGCTGCGCCGAGTAACGACATAGACTTTTTCTACTTCATTATCCTCGACAGCGGCTTTTAATAAACCGCCACCGGCTGAACCTGTCGCACCAAAAACCATCACCACCTTATTGGCGCTGGTATCGCGCTCGGCATTGTCTGCGGGCTCTAAAGACCCCTGAGTTGCCGCACCCCAAACGTTGAAACCAATGATCAACGCAAAAACCACTGCAAGCATAATAGCCAACCATTTTATTATCATAAAATAACCGTTTGATGTCTTTTTAGAAAAAGTTATAGGGGGGAGCTCAATCCACCGCCGTCAATAAAGGAAACCGACCCCGCTGGGCTTCGACAACATCCCCGATGAACTGCGTGTTCAGCAGGTTATCGGGGATGAATGGATTTACCCTAACGATCCACGTATCGCGCAGCTGGACTAGAGATTACTTAGGCCGTTTGTCTGGCAGCAGCCATCGCTGCTTTGAAATGAAAGCCCATTGCGATGAAGACGATTACCATGATATTGAACGTGACTTCGAAGTAGCCGTCAATCGCGGGCAGATCTACAATACCGACCAGCAACGCAGCCAAGAGAACGTGATAGGAGATACCAATATATCCCAGAGTAAGCGCCGCAATTTTTGAAGCCACTGAATCGCCGTACAGTGGAACCGCCACCAGCAGAGCAAAAACCGCCCACATCCAGAAACCAAGATTCTCGAGAGACTCGTATAGCGAAAACGCGACGCCCCCATTCAGTATGCGAAGTAGTGGATCAGCCAACTCAGCACCAGCACCGGTCACACCGCTTGAAAGGACCTCTGCTAACTGAGGTATGGTCCACACCGCCATAAACTTCGGGATAATATAGCCAACAACGGACACCAGAACCACCATCGCCGCGAGTATCGCGCGCAGCGGATTCTGCCCCCTAATCTGCCAGGCAATCCCAAATAAAATGCAGCTCGCAAGGAGCATAGCGACAATCTGGTTTACCCAGCCGGCGATAAATGCACCTCGGTTGGTAATCAGCCAGGCCACACGGTCTGCGTGTTCCGCTGTGGAACCTGCGGGGATATCCAGTGGCAAATACATGGAGACCACCCCCGAGACGATCACCAGGATGGCGGACCAAAAGCCCAACCGGTTAATTTGGTAATCTAGTGTGATTTTTGTGCTCATAACTTTTCCTTTTTATCTATATTTAGGTTCGGGAAATTCGGATCAACATGGTGTCGTACACCTGAGGAAAATCATTTTTATGGTTTTGTCTGACTGCGAATAGAGGAATCAAAAAACTTCCCATAAGGCGGGCGGAGCAGCCTGAAAGGATCCAGCTTCGACTGGACATAAACGGATTTAGCATGACTAAAGTTTTTAAAGCCATCAAAGCCGTGATAGGCCCCCATACCACTTTCTCCCACACCACCAAATGGTAGGTCTGGCTGGAAGATATGCGCCATCATATCATTCACCACCATGCCGCCGGACGCAGTCTGAAAAGTGAGCTTTTCTATCTCTTGTTTATTGCGTCCAAAATAGTACAAGGCAAGCGGACTTGGTCGTTCGTTGATATAGTCAACCACTTCCTGCATCTGTGTGTACCCAACTATCGGTAAAAGAGCTCCGAAGATTTCCTCTTGCATGACCCGGCTGTTCGTATCGGCATTCAAAATCAAAGACGGTAATACCCGACGCCCACTGTTTTGAGTATCGTACAATGGGACTACCCGAGCACCGGCAGTTTTGGCCTCGGCAACCATCTCCCTGAGGCGGTCAGCATGCCTCTGGGTAATGATATGGGTATAGTTTTCATCATTGGCAATATCAGGATACATTTTCTTTACACTCGCCTGGCACGCCGTCACAAACTCTTCCACCAAGTGCTCAGGTACAAACACCGTATCAGGACACAGGCAAATTTGACCGCCATTAAAGGTTTGTGACCACGTCACTTTGTCTGCCGCCAGCTTAATGTCTGCAGTAGAGGAAATAACCACGGGATTCTTTCCTCCCAGTTCCAACGTTACTGGCACTAAATTCGGTGCTGCGGACTGAGCAACCAGGCGCGCGATGTTGGTTGATCCGGTAAACAATAGATGATCAAATTTCAATTTGGAAAATTCTGCCGACACCTCTGGCCCACCCAACACCACTCCGAACTCTGTTTCATCAAAACTGCCAGCAATGATCTCTGCCATCGCCTGGGAGGTCTGGGGGCTAAGCTCAGAAGGTTTCAACATGACTCGATTGCCCGCGCCAAAAATGTCCGCACTCGGCGCAAGAGCGAGGTTTACCGGGAAATTCCAGGGTGAGATATTGCCCACGATGCCGAGCGGCATATATTCTACTTTGGATTTAGCGCCCAATAACCCTAAGGGAAATCTACTCTTACGCTTCTCCGGCCTCATCCACCGCTTGAGATGTTTACGAACATGTTTGAGGTTCTCTAATGTCGACATGATATCAGACACACGCGTCATCAGATGAGAACGATTTTCAAAATCTTCCTTCACCGCCTCTAACAGGCGGTGCTCATGACGAACTACCATATCGATCATGCGGTTGATACGATCTTGGCGAAGCTCAAAGGTAGGATAAGGGTCCTTTAATTGGGCCGCCCGTTGACTATCAAGCAAACGCTGCAGGTTCGCAGTTTCTGCAACTATCGTCTCGTTACTGTTCATATTGACTCCAAAATATTAACTTAGGTTCTAAACTTAACTGACCATCTTTCCAACCAAAGCCTCACACTGTGCCTGGTTCATATACTTGGGAACGGGATAGCTGTAGTGAGACTCCTTGAGCGCGGCTTTCGCAATCCCAGGAATATCTGACTCAATAAGAGCATCCAGCGTACTTGGAATATTTAAATCACTATTGAGTTGGCGCACAGCATCAACAAATTTTTGCGCCAGTACCGACTTAGACTCTGTGTCGCGCCCCAGCTCCACAGCCACGGCCAACTCCGATAATCGGTCTATACAGGCATCCTGACTGTAATCGAGAACATGAGGCAACACGATGGCATTTGCGAGACCGTGAGGGGTGTTATAGTAGCCGCCAAACTGATGAGCGATACCGTGAACATAACCTAACAGGGCTTTATTGAGGGCTAAAGACGCGTAACAGGAAGCCAGCGCCATGCTCTCACGGGCCTCAATGTTGCTGCCATTGCTGTAGGCTTCTCTCAAGTTTTCAAAAATCATTTTAACCGAGGCGATTGCGTAAGCATCCGACTCGTCGGAGGCGAGCGTAGAAATATAGGCCTCTACGGCGTGAGTTAAAGCATCCACCCCCGTAGCCGCGGTGATCGGCGCAGGCAGCCCCAGCATAACACTGGGATCGAGGGCCGCTGCAATCGGTACAGTTTTAGGTTCAGCAACGAAACCTTTTTTATGCGTAACAGGGTCGGAAATAACCGCACCCAAAGAGACTTCGGAGCCGGTTCCTGCTGTTGTTGGCACAGCAAACAGGGGTAAGCCTGGATTTTTTGCCTTGAAGAAACCCACCAGCTGTTCCGGAGTTTTCGTGTTGGTAGCGGCAATTGAGATAACTTTGGCAGTATCAATGGGTGAGCCTCCACCAAACGTGAAGATAGCATCACAGCTGTTTTCTTTCGCCAGTTTCAAGCCGGCATGAACTTGCGCAAAGGTGGGATTTGGCTCGACACCGTCATAAACCGTCACCCGGACGCCAGCGGTTTCAAACTTGGCTTTAACCGCATCCAGCAAACCCATTTCATGCAGTATTGCATCGGTCACAATCAGGACATGCTTGTAACCAAACTGAATCACATTGCCACACAATTGCAACGATGAACCTGGGCCACAATAAATCGTCGGCTTAGGCAGCGGCACTATTTTTAGCAACATCCCCGTCGCCAGCATTAATAATTTATAAAATGAGGTTTGAAGTAAAAAAATCATAATAACGTCCTAAAAGGATTATCGGTTTTAATTTAAAGACGGCTATGCATGCCACATTTATTCTGCCTAATAAATCAGCTTGCCAGTTAGATATCAGCCTCCCAGACGACCCCACTTGGATTTGTCGACATCAACACTTCCCGATATTGTCTCTCGATATTGTGTCTTTTTAGTTTCATTGTTGCCGTCAGCAGTTCATTTTCGATCGTCCAGGGGCTTTCAATGACAAACAATGCTGCCAATCTTTCGTGCGATTCGAGCTCGCCATTCAACTTATCGAGGGAGCCATTAAGACTATCGACAACTTCCTGGTTTTTATGGCCATTCTCTACATTCAAAACCACAAGCGCCACGGGTTGAGGCATCCCAGAGCCCGTTACACAAACCTGCTCAATAAAGGTATTTTCTGACACCAGTAATTCAATCGGCACAGGAGCAACATATTTACCTTTAGCGGTTTTGAATTGTTCCTTAAACCTGCCAGTGATTCTCCAGCCTTCATTTTCATCCACAACCCCTCGATCCCCGGTTTTTAACCAGCCCTGATCAAAGGTTTCTTGAGTCGCTTTTGGATTTTTATAATACTCATTAAACACAGAGGCTCCACGAACAAGAATCTCTCCTTGGTCAGAGAGTTTCACTTCAAGACCTTTGACCGGTATGCCAATACCTCCCAGCCGCTCTTTAGAAAATGGCGTATTGCTACATACCAGTCCTCCGGTCTCAGTCATCCCATATCCCTCGGAGATATCTATGCCAATTCGGCCATACCATTCCAGAAGACTCGGTGCAATGGGTGCGGCGCCAGATGCAAATACCTTACAGTGTTTGAACCCGAGTTTTTCACGGATTTGTGCTGCAATCATAGCGCCCTGATTCGATACCAATAACGGCTGTAGATCAGCATCTTTTTGGGTTGCCAACACCTGGAACTGTAACTTTGTCCATATTCTTGGAACCGCAAAGAAAATGGTGACCTGTGCATGGTGTAGATCTTGCACAAAGGTATTCAGACTTTCATTAAAGAAAATTTCCACGGAATTGTATATTGACCCCATGATCACCAAAGCTCGCTCTGCTATATGTGCCATGGGCAGATAGGAGAGCACGCGGTTGTGTGGGGCACAGTAGAAGTCATCGGCTCCCTTAACTCCGACGGCAAGGTGGCCGTGTGTAAGCACAACACCTTTAGGGTCTCCGGTGCTGCCTGATGTATAGACAATCGTTAAAGTGTTATCACTGGCAGGGTTATCAATCTTCATAAGTGGAGTATAGTTTTCCAGCCAATGATTCCAGTTAAACTCGGACTCAACCGTTGGATAGGGAAAGGCAATCTTCTTCAGGTCCCGACAAGCCTCCTCCGCCGCTCGGGTCTCGTCAAGCTTACCCATGAAGATGGCTGTTGCGCCACTGTGACTGATAACGTGTTTAATCGTATCCACACTGGCCGTCGTGTAAATGGGTACACTGATCATTCCGGCCATCATGATTGCCAGATCTGCCACGATCCACTCAGCACAGTTTTTCGCCAGAATGGCGATTCGATCACCCTTTTGGTAGCCTTGATCCAACAGGCCTGAGGCAATCTTTCTTGCCATGGTATCAACGTCTTTAAAGGAATAGGTATTCCATAGACTGTCGACAGGCTGATGCAAATAGGGTTGATCAGGATTCAGTTTCACTCGTTGAGAAAACTGTTGAAGTGGTAATAAATAGCTCACAATAAATTTCCTATTTTCCGATCCAGCGAGGCTTACGCTTCTGCGCAAAGGCCGTCGAGCCCTCAAAGAAGTCGTCACTATTGAGAAGATTATCGAACACCGTATGAGAAAAGGTGACCGCGTCATCCTCACCGGCAAAACGAGAACTTTCGTTAAGAAGTTGAAGGCTGCTGGAGACCGCCATCGGAGATGCCTCTGTGATCTTTAATGCAATCGCCTCAGCCTGCTTCATAAGCTGATCAGCTGGTACCACATAGTTGATCAGGCCTGCATCCAAAGCCTCTTGCGGAGTAATGGGCTCGCCCGTAATAATCATTTCAACCGCTTTCTTGCGTCCGATCTGCCGGGTTAACCGTTGCACACCACCCGCTCCCGCAAAAAGGCCCACCTTCACTTCAGGTAAACCAAAACGGGCATGCTCAACCGCCACGATAATGTCAGCAGCCATGGCGATCTCCAGCCCACCACCCAGCGCTACGCCATTTACTGCGGCAATAATGGGCTTGGTTCGATCGGTGCGGGATGTAATACCTGCAAAGCCTGTTTTAGGGACCCACATTTCCCCGCCTAAGGCCATATACTTCAAGTCATTACCCGCGGAGAAGGAGGCATCTCCTTCTCCCGTTATAATAGCGACCCAAAGATCCTTGTCTTTTTCGAAGGCATTGAAGACATTTTCCAACTCCTGGTTGGCAGGCGGATGCAGTGCATTTCTTGTCTCGGGTCTATTGATAGTGACCGTTAATATGTGGCCGTTTCTTGCCACTTTGCAAAATTCATAGCTGTCCTGAAATTCCTCTACCTGCTTCGGCGAGAACTCCAGCAGTCGCGGTTCACTGTAGGCGTATCGGTTGCCTTTTGGGTCCGCCTCAACAAAGATCGTCCGCCCCAGACAATCGCCCTTCAAAGTTTGCTGCAGCGTATCGGAATCGAGAAAAGGGTTGGTGGCATAAAAGCGCCTATTACTGCCTTTTAGCCGACCAATGATGACGCTGTTGAGCGGATTACCCTTGAAGTAGTTTATGATATAGGCTTCGAGAACCGCCTCGCCATGAGGGTTGTGTTCCACTTCGACTTCAGGGATTGCGTCTACAGCCCGCTGTAACTTGCCACTGTCACACGATGCCCAGCCGTCTTGCGGCGCAGCGGTTGAATAGACTCCAACAGAGTGTTTAGACATCCAGCCACCGTTGCCAGATGCCATGCCAAAGCTGCCAGGATCTTTTCTCAAAGTCTCAACCAGCGATGCAATGCCGTGCATAGTGTAATTATTTCCCGGGCCGCCGAAGTAGGCTAGGCCTCCCGTTTGGGTGAGTGGTCTGGGATCATTTTCTTCAATGCCCATGACCTCACAGGCCTCCGCGACCACAATAGGGAAACAGCTGTATAAATCGAAGTGTTCGATATCGGCACTTGTTTTGCCCGCCGCTTCCAACGCGTCTTTAAGCGCGAACTCCATGGCTCGGGAACGTCCAATTTTTTCGCGTTTCAGCATTACACGTTCTTTGGTGTCGGCATAGCCATGCAAATAGGTCCACTTTTCTTCTGCGATCCCCAGTTCTTTCGCTTTACCAACGGTAGTCAACAGTAGTGCTGCCCCCTGGTTAACGCCATCTTTGGCGACCAGGTTTTTTGGGTAGGGTGAGCACACCATCTTGTTGTTGTCCGTAACGGTAATCAGTTCTTCCGCCTCATAACTCTTGGTATTCATGGCGTAGGGATTGTCAGCCGCCACACGTGACAGTTTGGAAAAACAATTGGCCATCTTCTGGTTATAAGCATCTGCATCCAGGTCCTTCTCGCCCCGGCGTGCTTGCTCCATCAATCCGTAGAATTGAACCGGCTGCATCAAATTAAGTTCAAACTCCATACGAGTAACCATGTGGCTGCCGTCAAATGTTCCTCGATCCTCCAATTGCCCCGCAACCTCTTCACGCCAATCAAGCTGCACCTTGTGCTTTGATGCGACTTTGATATTCGCCATCGCCTCGCCGCCAGCGAGCAACACCATGTCACACTCACCCGCGTTTAACTTCTCGAAAAACTCTCCAACCAGTTTCTGTGGAGACTGCCCACCAGCAACCTCGTACACGGCCGAGCTTGGGTTGGCGCCAATCCGATTGCCCACAGAGCGGGGGAAATTGTTAGACCCACCAAAGGGGCATGTCTGGAATGGACCCGAATCGGCAAATGTTCGTACACAGGCGATGGTATCGATATGCTCGGCTAGGGAGTCATTCAAGGCATCGCTCATTGCCCGACTGGATGCTTGGGCGGCTAAATCGGCATGTGAAGAGCAGGACGTCAAATCCGCAGGAACCTGTTCTGTAACTTGACCTACGCCTACGATAATGGGCGTTTTATTACAAAGACTCATGTTAACTACCTTTTATATACATTCCCGTGATTTGGCTACGCCCTTTCGCATAACAACTTTCAATGTTCCCGCCAACCGGCGCTTAGAGTTAACAACTAAGATCTCTCGAAACACCTGGCCAAGGTTACCGAACAGTACCCCGACCACTAGCTTATTAACATGATGAAGGCGGCCCGACTTGATCAAAGCGGACACGTTCGTTACCCTTTCTATCCCTTCGGAATAACCACATGATTCACTAAGCAGGACACCCAAGATTGACAGCAACTAAATCTTCAGCAGCCTCCATCAAAATCCATATCAACAGTGTAAAAGTGAAGGGGTTATTTTAAGTGATGACTTAGTAGCCGCAGAGTATTTATACTCGGGCCAGTTAATCAAACCCCTGCCCTATGTGTACCCGGGCACCTACACCACCTCAAACGATGAGCTGTACTTAGGCAGGGTTTAAAACCCCGTTAAAAAATTCACAAAAGTTTTTATGCGAGCATTAATTTTTTCGGCCCTGAGGAATCCAGCGATTGCTGCGCCTCTACAATGCCGGTTACTTAAAAATTGTCAACTTACTGAGAATTAAACCAACTGATGGCCGCATCTACTTCGGGCTGAAGCCCGTTGGAATCGTGTCGCTAACATCCGCCATTTTACTTCTCCCGATTTAATATTTGGTATTGCGCAGCTGTTAGTCTTGCGTCGAAACCATCGCTACCGCACTAACCTAGTTGCGCATAGATTTCCACTTCCACCATCATGGTTTGCTCCTTTTTATGAGAGCGTTGTTTGGCTAATTGGTGGGCCAAAGTAATGGCGCGGGGTTTTTAATTCGCGTTTATTGGCCATACCTCATGCACAAGGCCAATACGATAAGCCTCTGGCCCCGATATTTTTTTGGCCCGTAAAATCATTTCAGCGCATAGTGACTGCCGACGCATTTAGATAAGCGGGCACTGCCGCCCCAGCCAGGAACCACGCCTAAATCCATTTCGGGCAGGCCGATTTGGGCATTTTCTTCAGCCGCTTCACCTGTGACTTAAACGTTATTTATCATCAAACGCTGGCATCTTGCCATGATCCACATTCGGAAACAGCGGTGAATCTAAAGGCGCTCCACCATCCACTTTGAGTGTTTCACCGGTAATAAACATCGCCGCAGGTGAAAGCAAGAAGGTCACAGCTGCCGACGCTTCTGCTTCAGTACCAAAACGGTAGGGTTTATTTTTCTTTGTCATTTCTAGAAAGGTTTTCTGAGACTCAGGGTCATAATTATCCAAACCTGAAGAATGGATAGCACCCAGTGCAACAGAGTTAATTCTTACACCACGTGCACCCCATTCAACGGCCAAGGATTTTGTCAAATTATCAACACCGGCTCTAGCAGCGCCGGTATGCGCCAAAACAGGAAAACCATTCCACATATTAGCGATGATATTGACAATAGCGCCACCATTTGTATTCATGCTTTTATTAAATGCCGCTTGCGACATTAAAAAAGTACCTGTTAGATTAGTATCAATTACCGCACGCCATCCTTTCGCTTTTATCGATTCAGCGGGTGATGCGAATTGTCCACCGGCATTATTCACAAGAAAATCAAGCTTGCCATATTTTTCTACAACAGTATCAATACACGCATTCACTTGATCTTCTTCACGGATATTACACATGAGACTTAAAGCGCGATCACCGTACTCCGCTAACGTTTCCATGGCTACCGCCAGTTTTTCTTCTTTACGCCCGGCAATTGCAACACTAGCACCCAGATGTAAAAGCTCTTTAGCGATACGTAAACCAATACCTGTACCACCACCAGAAACCAATGCTACCTTACCTTCGAAAATTCCATCTTTGAAAACTGTATTAATCATAATTTACCCTTCTTAATTTTCTACGGTTAGGTTGAATAATCTCCATTCCCCCTGCCTCAGAAACAGCAACAACTAATTCAGGATTAGAACAGGCTACATTGGGCCAAAAATAGTAGGAAAAACGATACCAACATGCTCTGTAAATTCAGTTTTAATTGAGTCATAGCGTTTATTCTCATGATGAAAGAGTATCTTAAAAGCCTGTTTTATATACATTCTCGCGATTTGGCTACGCCCTTTCTCATAACAACATTTTCAATTTTCCCGCCAACCGGTGCTTAGGGTTAACAACGAAGATCTCTCGAAACACCTGGCCAAGATTAACAAACAGTACCCCGACCACTAGCTCATTAACATGATGAAGGTGGCCGAACTTGATCAAAGCGGACAAGTTCGTTGCCGTTTCTATCCTAAAGCATAAAGGAGATTTATCGATGGGCCGCCTACAGAATATAAAGCCACCGCTCTATTTAGGTTGCCGTTGATTACGCCTCTTCTTCCTCCTCCAAGCTACGCAAACAAGCCGTAATTACATTGCGCTTCGACATACTGAAGCCGCTAACTAAGGCTGTTATATCTTCCTTGCCAATCAGCTGTCGCGTTATCGCTCGCACAGACAAACCCTTATCGCGCCAATAACGAACCTCTTCTCGCAACGAAACAATGAAATCGAGTTTTTTTGCTAAGGCGGCTGGTCCGTCACTAAGGATTCCACGGTGGGCACAGAACAACTCTTGAAAGTCCAGCTGCATCGCCGCGCGTAAGCTATGAATCATCTGACTGACGTTTTCTTCTCTCGTCATGTACTTGATTTGACTGGCAATATACAAATCACCTGAGAACAGCCAGCCTCTTTCTGGCTCGTAGAAGCAAGTCATATCATCTGAGTGCCCAGGAAAGTGCATAGGCTGTAACTCGATTCCGTCGCCTACGGCGATTCGGTCTGGAAAATGTTCTGTTGACACTAGAGACACTTGGCCAAAAGTAAGCTTGCGCACCATCTCTATCGCAAAACCGTTCTTTAACCGGCTATGGCTGTTTTCATGACACAAGACGTTGGCATTAAAGGCATCGTGAATGTGACCACCGTTACCGCTGTGATCCTCATGATAGTGGGTAACCAACGCTTGCTTGACCTTGCGCTCCTTAAGAAACGCCTCAACCAATCGCCACTCATTCGAAGGCCCTGTATCTATACAGGCATCACCGATGCGATAGACAATACATGTGCTCGTTAAACGCCAGTTGCCTTTACGGTCTGCGGCTCCAACACGCACTCCATCAACATGCGGATGATCGATACGATGTATTAAAGGCATAATAACCCACTATGTTTTAAGCACTCAAAACGACTAAGCATAAAATTGTGTAAACCATTTTCGATATTTTGCGATGGGCCCGGGATTACCGATAATCCTGAGACCGGCATTTCGAATGGCCGCCTGATTCAATCCCTGCGAGAGCGCTTGATCTCACTGTAACGCAGCGTAATTTCTCCCAGTGCGAGGGCTGTTACACCGCCGATAACCACCGGCCAGTCGAAGCCCTCACCTGGCACGTACATGAAGAGCAACACACTCATACAGATACAGGAAAAGCAGAGTACGGTAACCAGCCAGGCAACAGGCTTGCCCCCAGGTATCCGGAACGGCCTTTCTCTGTCCGGGTCATTAATACGTGCGTGCATAAAGGCAACGATTGCCCCCATGTAAGGTGTCATAAAGATCACGCCCTGCGCCGCAAACAGCAGCCAGAACAGCTCTTCGTTAGAGGTTGCCACCAGACCATAAAACCCGAGCAACAGGGTTACCAGCACGCCAACGACAATGCCGGCACCTACTGGTGTGCCGTACTTGGGATGTTCGTAACCCAGAAATGCCGGCATCTCTCCGTCCTGGGCAGACTTTGCAATTGTGCGGTTGGCACCCAATGACCAGGTGACCGCATTCGACAACAACGAAAACATAAAGCAGACACTCATCGCTATCGCCAGTGTCCGACCCATTCCACTATCACCAAACAGCGCCAGGAAGGTGTCCACCAATCCCTCGACCATATTGATGTCCTCAGCAGGAATCACTGCCAGTACCGCAAAGATACCCAGTACATTACCGAAGATAATAATCAGCCCGGAGAATAACGTGGCCCGGGGAATATCACGCACCGGATTTTCCATTTCGTCGCTGGCGGCACTCATCAGTTCAAAGCCCACCATGCCCCATATAACGATGGCGATGTACTGCACGCCTGAGCCCCATTCTGGGATAAAAGCCTGCACAGAGAAGTCATTGGCCAGCGGCTTGGCCGGGTCCAGCGCATGAAGAACGCCGGCAATTATCAATGCCCCGAAAGCAACCATTTTGACCAGCGCGCCAGCATTAGGAATCCATTTGCCATATTTCAAGGGCATGCAGGTCAAGCCAATAATCGCCCAATTAAATAGTATTGCCAGCACCAGCTGGCCACCCAGCTCCAGATCAGGCCAGAACAATTGCGAAAGAATTGAAGTGAACATCACAAATATCGAGGCGGACCAGATCGGCAGATTGATCCAGTACAACCAGGTCACGCGGGTCCCCCAACGCTTGCCAAGCGCGTCACGCACCCAGGCATAGATGCCGCCCTGCTCCGGATAGGCTGTACCCATTTCAGAGGTAATCAGCCCAAAGGGTAGAAAGAAGAGAACGGAAAAAGCCAACCAAAACGTCAGCGCAGCAGCACCCATACTGGCAGAACCGGCAAGGGTATCGAGAAACAAGATGGCAGAGACCGTAAACAGGGTCATGTCGACCATGCCCAGCGCTTTTTTATGTTGTGACATGCTTTCCTCTATAACTGAGATGAAGGGAGCATAGTCCCGGTGTGTACCTAGAGCAGTGCCTGAATTCCAGTGTTTCGTTGCCAAAATGCACGCTATCGCCCTGCTCCAACCAGCGATCCGGGGTGAACGCATTCTGAGCTTACCTAGATGTTTATTTTCTTAACTGCTGCGTTGCTGCCGTTAAGGTATTTTTCATCAAGCAAGCAATGGTCATAGGGCCAACACCACCGGGTACGGGAGTAATGGCACCGGCTACAGGCTCTACATCGGCAAAGTCTACGTCGCCTACCAGCTTTCTTTTACCATCCACTTCTATGGCATTGATACCTACATCAATAACAGCGGCGCCTGGCTTTATCCAATGGGACTTAACCATTTCGGAGCGGCCTACTGCGGCGACAACGATATCAGCCTGTTTGACGATTTCTTCAATATCACGAGTTCTTGAGTGAACGATGGTAACGGTACAACTCTGCTGAAGAAGTAGAGCGGCCATGGGCTTACCAACAATGTTGGAACGGCCGATTATAACGGCATTTTTGCCCGTCAAATCACCCAGCTCTCTTTGCAGCATGATCAAACATCCCAGTGGTGTGCAGGGTGTTAGCGTTTCTTGCCCAGAGTTTAATCGGCCAACATTAACGGGGTGAAAGCCGTCGACGTCTTTTTCTGGAGCAATGGCGTTGATAATATACTCTTCATCCAGATGCTCGGGTAAGGGCAGCTGAACCAAAATACCGTGAACTGCTGGGTCTTGGTTTAATTCATCAACAACCTTATTCAGGGTCGCTTGGTCTACATCAGCAGGTAGCTTTCTCTCAATAGAATTTAGGCCTGATTCATTCGCTCGCAGTACTTTATTGCGAACATAAACTTGACTAGCGGGATCTTCACCTACCAATACTACGGCAAGCCCTGGCTTGATATTGTATTGCTTTTCGAAGGACGCTACGTCCTTGGCTACTTCTTCTACAACAAGGGCTGCGAGTGCTTTTCCATCAATAATTGTTGCCATTACTTCTGCCCCCTTACTTGAAAATAATTGTTTTGTTGCCATCGAGAAATGTTCGATGTTCTGTGTGGAGTTTTACTGCAGTAGCCAGCGCTTGGGTTTCTGTATCTCGGCCAACGGCGACAAGCATCTCAGGTGTATAAGTGTGGTCAACATCCTGTACAGACTGGCTAAGAATAGGCCCTTCATCAAGATCACCTGTTACGTAATGAGCGGTTGCTCCAATAAGTTTTACGCCGCGATCAAATGCTTGGTGATAAGGCTTGGCACCTTTAAAACCCGGTAGGAATGAGTGATGAATATTGATTACTTTCCCTGACAGCTCAGTACATAGCTCGTCTGACAAAATTTGCATATAGCGGGCAAGAATGGTGAGTTCACTGTTTGTCTCTTCAATGATTTCCAGCAGCCTTGCTTCCTGCTGAGGCTTTGTATCTTTAGTCACGGGTAAGTGAATAAAGCGAATGCCTTCTCGCTCTACCATGGGGCGCAAGCCTTGGTGATTGGATACAACAGCAGTAATTTCTATATTGAGTTCGCCTTTGCGAAGGCGATAGAGTAAATCGTCTAAGCAGTGATCGTACTGGCTAACCATAATCAATGTACGAACGGTTTGGCTGGCAGGAATTATTTGCCAATCCATAGAAAACTTATCGGAAATAGCTTGAAACTCTTCCTGGATGCTCTCTTGTGTCGCATCGCCATTGTCGATATGAAAACGGCTGCGCATAAATAAATTCGCATTTTGTCTGTCATCGAAATGGCTGAGCTCAGAAATGTAGCAGCCTCTTTCGGCGAGAAAGCCGCTGACACCAGCGACGATTCCGCAGGCGGCTGGGCAGGTGGCTTTTAATATATATTCAGTCGTGTTTGTCACAATTGTCTATGCCTTCTTATTAATAGATTTAGCTTCACTGATTGCTTGGGCTAGCATTTGATTCTTTCCATTGTTGGATCAAACAATGGACGAAGTGAGGCTAGGGCCTTGTATCGCTTATTGCCAATCTCGATTTCCCACAGATCATTATTCACATTATCGGCGGTGATAATGTCGTCGGATTCTACAAATCCAAGACCCACTGCAGCACCTACTGTAAAGCCATAGGCTCCAGCGCGAATATAACCCGCAAATTCGCCGTTGTGATAAATCACTTCAGCATGGTAGAGCAGAGGCTCCGCGTCTTCCAATTTGAATTGTAATAAGCGGCGTTTGAAACCACCTTCAGCTTTTTGGGCGGCGAGTGCATCGCGGCCTATAAATCCGTCGGGCTTATCCAGTTTTACCGCGAAGCCAAGGCCTGCTTCAAGTGGTGTGTCGCAGTTATCAATATCATGGCCGTAATCTCTGTAGCCCTTTTCTAAGCGCAAGCTATTGAGTGTTTGCAGGCCTGCATGGGTGAGGTTGAAGGCTTTACCGGCTTCAACAACACGATCGTAAACCTGAATGGCATGTTCAGAGGGAATATAAAACTCCCAGCCTAGCTCACCGACATAAGTGACACGAATAGCCAGCACCCTGGCATAGTCTACATCTATGTATTGGCTGCTTAGATATGGGAAAGCTTCATTGCTTACATCGACACTGGTAAGAGTCTTTAATAGCTCTCGTGACTTCGGCCCGTGAATGTTTAACTGTGTATAGCTTGATGTGACATCCGTGACAAACGCATGGCTGTCTTTAGGAATATTGCGATCCATCCACATTTTCACGTGGCCGTGAGTGGTATCTGATGCGATAACCATATACTCGTTTCGAGCTAATCGTGTGACGGTCAAATCGGCTTCGAGTCCACCAGCCTCATTAGTCCACTGCGTATAGACAATGCGACCGTCTTCTACATCAATCTCATTACAGCAAATTTGATTGAGCACCTTACAGGCATCATTGCCCTGAACAAGAAACTTGCTCATAAACGACATATCCATCAGCACGACATCGTTGCGTGCGGCATGGTGCTCGGCCTCATGATCGGCAAACCAATTTTGTCTGCCCCAGCTATAACGCTCAACAACACCGGGTTTGCCGTCAGTGGCGTACCAATCAGCAATTTCCCAACCTGCGCTTTCGTTGAAATGGGCACCCGCTTTTAATAGGCGCTCGTGCAGTACAGACTGCTTTACATTTCTGGCTTTGCTCATGCCAAGGTTGGGGAAGTGGGGTTCATACATCTTACCCAATACTTCAACCAAGCGATCTTCTCGGTACTTGGGGTTTCTCTGGCAGTTGTGGAAGCGATTAACATTTATACCACTGACATCCCAGTCTGGGCGGCCATCAATAATCCAGCGTGCTAGCAGGCGACCAATACCACCGGCAGAGAGTATGCCGAGTGAGTTGAGGCCGCAGGCAACAAAGTAGTTTTCCAGTTCGGAGGCTTCGCCTACCAGAGGGGCCAGATCAGGGGTAAAACTCTCTGGTCCACAGAAAAACTTACGAATGCCCAGCTCAATGGCTTCAGGAACCCGTTCATAAGCCTTTTCAAGGAAAGGCATCATTCTATCCATGTCTGGATCAATCTCGCCAAAGGAGAAGTTTTCAGGAATGTGATCAACATTCCACGCTTTGGCGACAGGCTCAAAAAGGCCGATCATTAGGCCGCCGACTTCTTCTCGGTAATAGGCATAGCTATCAGGGTCTTCGAGAATAGGGAGGTCTCGGTGCATACCTTCCATATCATCTGTGATCAAATAATAGTGTTCTGCTGCCTGTAGCGGCAGGTTTACGCCAGCCATTTCACCAAACTGGCGGGCCCACATACCTGCGCAGTTAACAACAAACGGCGCTTCAATATCACCCTGGTCAGTTGATACGCCCGTTACGCGACCCTGTTCTTTATGAACACCAGTAACGCTAACGCCTTCAATAATACGTGCGCCCTGATTTCTAGCACCTTTGGCGAGAGACATGGTTAGGTCAACAGGGTTAGCTCGGCCATCCTCTGGGGTAAAAAAGCCAGCGATGACATCATCAAGCTTAGCTTTAGGCCAGTGCTCGCGAACTTCATCGACAGTAATTTCATTACAATTTATGCCTCGGGTACGCATAAAGGCGGCGGAACGGCGCATTTCTTCGAGTCTTTCTTCATTACAGGCGACTTGTAAGTAACCTACTGATTTAAAACCGGTAGCAAGGCCTGTTTCTTCTTCTAAGCGGCTATATAGGTCGCGACCATAGGTGAAGATATCTGTGCTGGTTTCGTCGCTGAGAAGGCCTGAGACAACAAGCCCAGCTGCATGCCATGTTGTGCCTGAGGTGAGTTGTTCCCGCTCTAGAACGACGACATCTTTACAGCCGAATTTAGTCAGGTGGTAAGCAAGGCTGCAACCAATGATGCCGCCGCCAACAATCACAATCTGGGCTTTTTCCGGTATGTCTATTTTTTTAGCTTGCATGCTTTTTCCTGAGTTTGGGCCATCGAGTTAGGCCTTGTTCTTCTAATTGACTAGGATAACTACCTTTTATATACATTCCCGTGATTTGGCTACGCCCTCTAACCAGCGGGATAGAGACCGTGTAAATATTGCTTACGTTAGTGCCATTGTCAGCTGATCCCAATCTATATTCACCTCACAACTCTCAAACCATCCTGCCGCTGTAATTAAAAAGTCCTATTGCCCAGCACCTACAACTCGCAGATGATAATCTGTATTTCCAAAAATCGCATCGATTGCAAGTAGGCGCTTTAAATAATACGTTGGCGAAAGTCATCTAAGTCAACTGTGGAACCATTCATAGTTAATTACCGGTTTTATAGTTTATCTATGTGTTTCTGTATGTTTCCATTCATTGTTTTTCTGTCTGACAAAAAGCAGGTCTTTCGTTAGTACGATCAAAACTTGTCTTTACACAAGCAATGACAGCCTAACTAACCGATTGACCCAGGTCTCTGCAGTGGTCTCGGTGTTCGGCCTATTCAAATATAGGGATATGAAGACGCTGTCTGGAGACATTTGTACAGCCTAGCGGCTTATAATCTATATTGTCTTGCAACTGGAGTTTGTATTGCCTAGCGCCTAAAGTTTGTATTGACTTGCAGCCAAGTCACGCATAATTTCTTCAGAGCCACCACCAATCGCATTGACGCGCACTTCCCTATAAATACGTTCAACTTTACTTCCACGTAAATAACTTGCTCCACCGAGAATCTGACTCGCCTCACGCGCACAAAATTCCATGGTTTCACTCGCTTGCACTTTCAGCATGGCTAAATCACCAGGGTGACAACGGCCCTCGATAAATGCCTCGGTAAGGTGTAACAGGTAAGCTTGTGTGGCATTTATTTTTTGTTTCATCAAGGCCACTTTATGTCGAATCACCTGATGATCAGCTAAACGCTTTCCAAAGGTCTTTCTCTCTTGCGCCCATGTTACTGCTTCTTCCAAACAACAACGCGCAGCAGCTTCCATAGCAGTTATCATAGCCAATCGCTCACTATTAAAGTTATGCATAATGACAAGAAAGCCATGCCCTTCTTCACCAATTAAATATTTCTTAGGCACCTTCACATTATCGAAATACAAAGTAGCCGTATCTGAACACCACCAACCTTGTTTTTTATCTAAAGGCGTTCGAGATACACCGGCAAGGTCCATCGGAATAAGCAACATAGAAACACCCTTAGGCCCTGCTTCACCCGTTCTGACCGCCGTGCTGACCCAGTTAGCCCCCATACCACCCGATATAAACGTTTTACTGCCATTCACAATATAGAAGTCGCCTTCAGCCTTTGCAGTGGTTTGAATGTTAGCTACATCTGAACCGCCCGAGGGTTCTGTAATGCCTAACGAGATCCTTTTCTCACCAGACAGTACCGCAGGCACCACCTCTTCCTTAATGTCATCACTCGCAAAATTAATCACAGGCGGCAAGCCAATACCGTGGACCAGCAAGGTACTACTAATCCCACCCGCAGAACCAATACGCGCTAACTCTTCGCCCACAATATTTATATAGTGCTGATCAATACCTTCTGAAACACCACCGTATTGTTCTGGGTATCCCAGTTGAAGCAAGCCAATGTCTGCCGCTTTAGCCCACATCTCATCAGGGATCTTTCCATTTTCATCCCAGTCATCAAGGTTAGGGGCAACTTCCTTATCCAAGAACTTGCGTAGTTGAGTACGCCATGATTCATGGTCTGCCGTTAAAAGACGGTTGTGTAAGCGTGCACTATCAAAATCTAAAGACATAGCTAAGCTCCATATTCGCTAAACTCCATACTTCCAAAATATGAATCGCCTCGGGTTTGTCGGAGGCCGATTTATTTTCTAACTGAGCTGGGATAGACATAGGCTTCTTTCCAATAAAACAGGTGGATAAAACGCATATTAGGAGTACAGGAAGGATAAATGCCCTTCTTTTTCCCAATCTAGAATAAAAAAGCAGGCTATTTGCAATTGACGAATATCTCTCGAAACACACTGCTAACGTTGAGAAATAGTATCCCGATCACTAGCTTGTTAACATGATGAAGGTGGCCGAAGTTGATCAAAGCGGACAAGTTCGTTACTATTTCCCTCCCTTCGGAATAACCACATGATTCACTAAGCGGGACATCCTATGGCTTCAGAGTCGATATTTGCAAAATTCGGCTAATGCACAAGGACGAGAGTGACCTCAAGCTTTATGAGGAGCACTTCGGCTGTCCGGTTGAGTTCGGACACCATCAAAATGAAATTCTTTTTGATAAGAGTATTACTGAATTAGTCCAACCTCGAAAAGACCCCGCCTTCTCACTACACTGCCTTGACGAATGCAAGAAAATCATCGGTAGGCTCAAGCAAAGATCTGAGATTGTTTCACAGATACGCGAAATCATACTCGCCGAACCCGGTTATTTCCCCACCGCGACAGAAGTTGCACAGACACTGGAGTGCACTACCAGAACACTACGCCGAAAATTGTCTAATGACGGCACCAATTACCAAGCCATTCTCAACGAAATAAGATCAGAGATTGCCAAAGATTACCTAAAATTCAACCTGCCCATCGAACAGATCGCTGGGATGCTCGGGTTTAGTGAGGCATCCGCATTTTCTAACGCCTTCAAGACCTGGGAATCGATTTCGCCAAAAGACTATCGCCTTAACAATCGATAATGCACCGGGTATATCTTCCCTCCTCTTCGACATAAATGGCATCAAAACTGTCCGCTTTGATCAAGTCAGGCCGTCTTCATCATGTTAACAAGCTTGTGATCGGGATACTGTTTCTGAACGTCCGGTAATGATCTCGAATGATCTACGTAGGCAACAATGCCTAATATCTTGCCCTAGAAGCAGACCGCTGCGGAATATAAACTATCAGGGAGCTACAAATGACTCACCCAAAACACCGAGGCGCTCGCAAGCGTATTTTCACAGGCGTCTTTGCCGCCACCATGGCCCTGGCTGGCACAGCCAATGCCCAAAAGCTCGAAGAAGTGCTGGTAACCGCCCAGAAGCGGGTTGAAAGCCTGCAGGACGTACCTATCTCAGTAGCTGCCGTGTCCAGCGACAAAATGACCGATTTCGGCATTACGGATATGGAAAACCTCTCGGCTTATGTACCCAACTTCACCATTAACGAAACCGGGATCTCCACCACCGTAACCATCCGGGGTATATCTTCGGGTGTTAACCCGGGCTTTGAACTATCCGTGGGCATGTATAACGACGGCATCTACTACGGCCGTGATCAGTTAGCCCGCGTGCCTATGATGGACCTTGAACGGGTGGAAGTCCTGCGTGGACCTCAGGGCATCCTGTTTGGTAAGAACAGCATCGCCGGTGCGGTCAGCATGATCTCTGCAAAGCCCACCGATGAGTTCGAAGCCTCCATACGCGGCCTGTACGAGCCCGATGCGGATGAAAAGGATATCCGTGGAACCATCTCTGGCCCCATAACAGAGAACCTGAGTGGTCGTCTGGCTTTCCTGTACCGCGAAATGGACGGCTACATGGAGAACACCTATCTGGACCGTGATGAACAGGGGGAAGAAGAGACCTTCATTCGCGGCGCTCTGCAATGGCAAGCTACAGACAATTTTGTTGCCAACCTGAAAGTCTCCAGGGCCACATTCGATGTGGATGGCCGTAACGTTGATGTTTTCAACAGCATTGGCAGCCCCGACCACCTAACGGTTCTAAACGGTATTCAAACTGCTTTGGGGCGCCCCGCAGTGGGCGGCGAGCTGGATTACAAACGTGATAACAACGGCGACCTCAGCGACAATACTGTCGACAACGCCGCCTTACGAATGGACTGGACGCTTGAGCCCTTCACCGTTACCTCGATCACCGGTTTCGTCGGTTATGAATACGAAGAAATCTGCGACTGTGATTTTACCGCTGCCCTGGTCGTTGATTCTGACGTTGACTCAGACTATAGCCAGTTCAGCCAGGAGCTACGTCTGACATCTCTCGGTGGCGAGACCATTGATTATATCGCTGGCGTGTTTTACCAAACCTCCGAACTGTATTTCAGCGACAGTGTCAATCTGGTGGATGACACGATTCTGACCCAGGTTCTAGGAGGCCTCTCCCCGGCCCTGGCGCCGCTGGCAAACCTTTCCGCGTCTAAGCGTAACTTTGAACAGGACTCAGACCTTTGGGCTGTGTTTGCACAGGTGACCTGGAACATTAACGATGCCTGGCGCCTGACGGTTGGCGGTCGCTATACCGATGAATCCAAGGACGCCTCCAAAGACCAGCAGCACCTGTCTGGCTCTAATTTTGGCAGCACTTTCCTTCCCCCCGAACCCAATGGCGAGTCCATTCCAACCCTCTACAACTTTATGTTTGGGGCCTTCGGTATCGAACCCTATGAGGAAGTTAAAGGTGACCTGGATGAAACTGCCTTCACCCCGGTAGTAACCGCGCAGTGGGATGCAACGGATGACACCATGCTGTATGCCACCTGGACCAAGGGCTTCAAATCCGGCGGATTCGACGCACGCTCCAACGCACACCCGGATCCCGCGGTGATGAACGCGGTCAACGCGATCACAGGCCAGGATCTGGTGGGTACTTTTGAGTTTGATGAAGAAGAAGCAAACAGCGCCGAACTGGGCGCCAAAATGCGCTTTGCCGGCGGCAGGGCCGAACTGAATGCGGCACTTTACTACACTGAGTACACTGACCTACAGGTGTCCCAGTTTGACGGCACGTTGGGCTTTAACGTAACCAACGCCGGTGAAGCGACGGCACAGGGTGTAGAGCTTGACGGCCGCTGGGCGGCAACCGATTCGCTGACTTTGAGCGGTGGCATCGCCTACCTGGACTTCAATTATGACTCTTTTCCCAACTCGCAGTGTGCGTTCGGGCAAGCACCAGACTCACCCGACTTCCCCGGGCTGTGCGATGCGACCGGCAAGCGCAAAGAGTACACCCCTGAAATAACCGCCACTCTGAGCGCTGATTGGCGCCGCCCCATTGGCAACCTGGAGCTGCGGGCAGGGCTGGATGTTAACTATATGGATTCTTATCTGTATTCTGCCGTCCTGGATCCCAACACCAAGCAGGATAGCTCTGCTATCTGGAATGGCCGCATTGCTCTGGCAAGTGTCAATGACACCTGGGAAGTCGCGCTTCTGGGACGCAACCTCAGCGATGAAACCGTGCTGAACTACGGTGGTAATACACCTCTAGCCGGCATCCTGACTCAAGGCGGCGGCAACTCTTACTATGCCTTCGTCAACCGTCCCCGTAACTATGCCGTACAGCTTAGCTACAAGTTCTAGGATTAACGGCTAATACTTCAGGGCGCTTCGGCGCCCTTTTTTATATGGGGGTCATCAACCTGACCCCCTATTTGTTCTGTGAGAGTAACTGATCGAAATAGGCATCGAGTCGAGAGCCTTGGCATGCTTGGCTATGCCATGCTGACGGCGAGAACGGTTGGTGAGGCAATGCTTATCTGCCAGGATTACGATCCGCTCATATTCGGTCACTTCAAACACTCTGTGTTTAATGAAGGTAGTCTTTTAGGGATTGCCTTTCAGGAGCAGTACGATACGCCGGAGTCACTATTGCAAATCTTCTCGGATAGAGCCCTCGAAGGCGCCCTCACGGGATTGCAGACATCCTGTGGCTTCAGATTCGATATTTGCAAAATTCGGCTAATGCACAAGGACGAGAATGACCTCAAGCTTTATGAGGAGCACTTCGCTTTCCGGTTGAGCTCGGACACCATCAAAATGAAATTCTTTTTGATAAGAGTATTACTGAATTAGTCCAACCTCGAAAAGACACCGCCTTCTCACAACACTGCATTGACGAATGCAAGAAAATCATCGGTAGGCTCAGGCAAAGATCTGAGTTTGTTTCACAGATACGCGAAAGAATAATGGCATCAAAACAGTCCGCTTTGATCAAGTCAAGCCACTTTCATCATGTTAACAAGCTTGTGATCCGGATACCATTTCTGAACATCCGGTAATGATCCCGAATGATCTACGTAGGCAACAACGTTGGCCGGCAATAAGAGCCAATTAATTATAATAACTTTGGGATTCACTATGAAGAAAACCAATCGTTTTACTTACACAAAACTAGCAGTGGCAATTTTCGCGGCAGGTGCTAGTGCTACAACGTCAGCACAAATGTTAGAAGAAATTATCGTTACAGCACAACAACGTGCCCAGTCACTGCAAGACGTACCCGTCTCAGTTTCGGTTATTTCAGCACAGAAAATATCTAATGCCGGTATTGTAGATTTAGAAAGTCTGTCTGCTTACGTGCCCAACTTCTCTATTAATGAAACGGGTGTTTCAAACACCATTACAATACGTGGTATTTCTTCAGGGCTTAACCCAGGGTTTGAACAATCGGTTGGTATGTATAACGACGGTGTATTTTATGGCCGTGACCAATTAGCCCGGGTGCCATTGTTTGATTTACAGCGCGTGGAAGTATTGCGCGGTACTCAAAGTATTTTGTTTGGTAAGAATAGTATTGCTGGAGCCGTTAGCATGATATCGGCAAAACCAACTGATGAATTTGAAGGCTCGTTTACCGCATTGTATGAACCTGATGCGGAGGAAGAAGATCTGCGCTTAGTATTGTCGGGGCCATTAACAGATGGCTTACGCGGTCGTCTATCGATAATGGATCGACAGCAAGAGGGTTATTTTAAAAACACGACACTGGATAGAGATGAGCAAATTGAAGAGGAGTCATTCATTCGCGGAACGTTGGCGTGGGATGTAACTGATAATGTGACCGCTAGTTTGAAAGTATCGCAAGCAAATTTTGATACTGAAGGGCATAACAGTGAGGTCTTTAATAGTATTGATAACGGTGAAGCTGGCTCGGTTGATCACTTAACGGTTTTAAACAGTATTCAGTCTACATTAGGCCGCCCATTAGTTGACGGGAAGTTAGACCGAGTACGCGATAACAACGGCGATACTAGTGAAAGCGAAGTTAATAACGTTACTTTAAGTATAGAGTGGGCATTAGAAGGCCTAACCATCTCGTCTACGACGGCAATGGTTGGTTACGATATAGAAGCGCTATGTGACTGTGACTTTTCTGGTGCAGTAGTATTTAACGCCAGCTTTGTTGAAGAATATGAGCAATTTAGTCAAGAGTTCAGGTTTACCTCTGAACTTGGTAATACGTTTGACTACATCGGCGGCCTATTTTATCAAAGCAGTGAGTTAGATTTTAGCGACGCTGTCGATCTGCCTGTAAACGGGATTGTGCCCATAGCGATTAATAGTTTAAGCCCTGCGGCAGGGCCTATTGCGGCACTTGCACCGGGTGCAGCAACTAAACGTAATTTTGAGAATGATAGCGATCTGTGGGCTGCTTTTTTGCAAGTTACATGGAATATTAATGATGACTTGCGCTTAACCGTCGGTGGTCGTTATACCGATGAAACCAAAGAAGCCTCGCGAGAGCAGGTTCATTTCACCGCAGCAGGTGTTGCTGTTCCCGCTCCAACCACTCCGTGGGCATTAGATGTAACCAACCTAGGAACCTATGACAATCTGTTCGGTCTTTTCTCGATAGAGCCTTATGAAGAAATTAAGGGCGATCTTGACGATACCTCATTCAGTCCGGTTATTACTGGCCAATGGGATATGAACGATGAAACGATGCTTTATGCAACATGGACTAAGGGCTTTAAATCTGGCGGCTTTGATACTCGATCAAACGGCCATCCTGATGCCTCGGTTAATAACGCACAGAACGTTGCAGCGCTATTAGGCGGACGTGATAGCACCATTACTGGTAGTTTCGAGTTTGATCGCGAAGAAGCTGAAACCATTGAGTTGGGTTCAAAAATGTCTCTTTCTGACGGCGCTGCCGAACTAAATCTCGCCTTATACCGCACCGAGTTTACTGATTTACAAACTTCTCAGTTTGACGGGGTGTTAGGTTTTAACGTAACCAATGCTGGTGAAGCAACGGTACAGGGCCTTGAAGTAGATGGTCGTTGGGCTGTAACGGAAAGCTTAGTGCTAAACGCATCTGGTGCCTATTTAGACTTTAACTTTGATGATTTTCCTAACTCCCAGTGTGCTTTTGGCCAAGCGCCTAACTCGCCAGACTTCCCTGGATTGTGTGATCAGTCAGGTAAGCGTAAAGAGTATACCCCTGAGTATCAGTTTAACATTGGTGCAAATTGGGAGGCGGCGATTACTGACGGGCTAGTACTCAAATTAGCTGCTGACGTAAATTACATGGATGATTATTTGTATGCCGCTACACTTGATGAGGAAACTCGCCAAGATGCAACTACCGTTGTTAATGCACGTATAGCGCTGGCAGAGGTTAATAATGTTTGGGAAGTTGCTTTAATCGGAAGAAACTTAACCGATGAAGAAATCTTAAACTTTGGTGGTAACACGCCATTAGCGAGCACGTTGACAAGTGGAACCGGTAATTCTTATTACGCGTTTGTTAACCGTCCTCGTAATGTAGCGGTTCAGTTTAACTATAACTTCTAGTTTTAAATAACCAAAACTAAGGGCTGCATGTTGCATGCCCTTTTTTATGCTCGCTTTAAATTGCGATATTCACCAGCTGATACTCCGGTCCAATTTTTAAACGCGCGAGAAAAGTTACTCGGAAAAGTCTGTGGACATACATCGATCTCGCATTCGAGGAAATGGGTATAAGAGAAAAATCAGCCATTTTTGTTTACCTCGCTATTTTTATCTGTAAGTACTTTCTGCGTTGGGGATGCTTTGCTTAGCTGTACCGGAATACCGTTAAGCGCAGCATTGCCCGATATTTTGTCCATATCAGCCGGGTTGTCGCTGGCAATAATATTGGAGTTAACTCCACCACGGGCATTAGCATTTTCCCAACCGCCCTGATGACCCCATCCGTGGGGAAGCGCTAGATTACCCCGATTCATTGTATCGGTTAATTTCGCTTCAACTTCCAGCTTTCCATAAGGCGAGCAGATCTGCACCAT
The DNA here is from genome assembly GCF_026262685.1 of Candidatus Seongchinamella marina. Classification (NCBI taxonomy): domain Bacteria; kingdom Pseudomonadati; phylum Pseudomonadota; class Gammaproteobacteria; order Cellvibrionales; family Halieaceae; genus Seongchinamella; species Candidatus Seongchinamella marina. The sequence goes on along the minus strand of NZ_SHNP01000002.1, from coordinate 3,114 downwards.
ATCACCATTCTGGATATTCCGTGCCCTGGCATCCTCTGGATGAATACGCGCAGTATGCTTGTACGATGCAATCTCCGGCGAGAGGACATTATGCATCCAGGAATTATGCGTCAGCTTTTCCCGCATACCAATCATGCGTAATGGATACTCATCATTTAAGTAGAAATCATCGTTTTTGAGGCGTTCCATTTCGGCGCAAAGCTCTGGTGTTCCCAGATGGACTTTCTTGTCAGGCGTCTGTAATTTCTTGGCAATATCGCTATCAGGTAACTGTTCGTGCAGAACAAAACCATTGGGGTATTGGGTTTGTAATTTTTTCAGATTCAGCCCCCCCGGCTTTAAGCCATACTTATCACCGACTGAACTGGTGCGAATCATTAGGTCCATTAAATGTCTGGGTTTTGCACGCAAACCCATTTTGGCTAGTATCCGCAGGGGGCGGAATGGCAATGTCGAACCATGGCCCAGACGCCGACAAATCTCGTCCAGTATCTCCCAGTCTTCACGTGACTCTCCCTGTTTAGGGATAACTGCTTCGGTTGCAAACAAAGTAGGTCTCAGCATCTCCATAAAACCCAGTAGAGGTATATCCTCGCGCTCGTACATTCCTGCTGAGGGGAGAATATAGTCGGCAAAACGGTTGGTTTCATTCATGTATAAATCCAATGAAACAAATAGATCCAGCTTTTGCATCGCCGCATCCATTTTTGGTCCGGCACCAGTAGATGTTAAGCAAGGATTAGCGGCGATCATTAATAGCGTTTTTACCTGCTCTGGGCCGGGTGTTTCGATGTCATTGATCATTGATAGCGACGGCAGGGTGCCGCCGACATCAGGCAGACCGGAAGCGCGTCCCGGGTTTTCACCGATACTGTTGCCGCCAAATTTAGCCGCGTCAATAATCCCGGCGCCAAATTTATTGCCGCCCTCGCGGCCTAAATGACCGGTGACGACTATTAGGCAGTTGATTAGCAAAGTGGTTAATGTGCCGAAGCGCGTAATGGAGGTGCCCAAGCGGTAATGTATGCAGGCACGCTTGTTTGTTGCAAAGTCTCTAGCAATTTCGCGGATGGTTGATGCTGGAATGCCGCTGTGAGTCTCGGCCCATTCCGGAGTACACCCTGTTACTGCCTGCTTTAATGCCTCATACCCACTGGTGTGGGATTCGACAAAATTTATATCCACCCAGGCTTGTTCAATGACCTCATAAATCAAGGCCGAAATAAGGTAGGCATCGGACCCCGCCTGAATGGGGATATGGGTATTACCTTTGGCAGTTTCTGTGCGCCGCGGATCAATTACAACCACCTGCCCACCGCGCTTGCGAATGTCTTTCAGCGCCATCGCCACCCGCGGTTCTGATATGGTGGATCCATGCGATACCAGCGGATTGGCACCAACGATTAGTACATAATCTGTATGCCATAAATCCGGTACGGTAAATCCACCCATGGAGCCATACATTAGAATGAGGGCAGCCTTGACGGCTTTGCCATCCTCAGCATCGACGTCATAGCGCCACTTTATGCCCAGTGCTTTGCAGAAGCTATCCATCACCAGTGCATTGGCGGAGGAAAACACTGCTGGATTGCCGCGGTAAAATGCTACGGCTTCTTTGCCGAAATTCGACTTGGTGTTCTTCAGGCTTGTACATATCTCGTTAAAAGCCTGCTCCCAGCTAATACGGGTGAACTCACCGGGCTCACCAGTACGTTTCATTGGATGTAAAATACGATCGGGATCATAGGTCACATCGACCATTTTAGAGGCTTTCTTGCAGAAATGACCTCGGGACGACAGATGATCCGGATTTGGACCAATTTTGGTTATTCTGCCGTTCTCCACGGTTGCCAAGACACCGCAAAGAGGTTCGCAAACGCGGCAGAAGGTGGATACTGTGTCAACTGTGGAACCATTCATAGTTAATTACCGGTTTTATAGTTTATCTATACGTTTCTGAATGTTTCCATTCATTTTTTTCTGTCTGACAAAAATCAGGTCTTTCGTTAGCACGATCAAAACTTGTCTTTACACAAGCAATGACAGCCTAACTAACCGCTAGAACAACGCTGGTTAGAACTGATATAGAAGGATAAATACCCTTATTCTTCCCAATCTACAATAAAAAAGCAGGCTATTGGCAATTGACGAAGATCTCTCGAAACTTCCGGCTGAAATTAAGAAATGGTATCCCGACCACTAGCTTTTTAACATGATGAAGGTGGCCGGGCTTGATCAAAGCGGACAGGTTCGTTACCCTATCTATCCCTTCGGAATAGCCACATGATTCACCAAGCAGGAGATCCTAGAGTGACAGTAGCCAAATCTTCAGCGGCCTCCATTGACATACATATCAAGAGCATAAAACCGGTTATCGAGGCGATGCGAGCGTTGGGGTTCTCTCCGCAAAGCTGTATAAAAGGGACTGGCCTTCATCTGGACTGGCTTGAAGGAAGTGATGACTCTGAGAGATATTTGACATTGGAACAGGAGTATTTGATTTATCAAAATATTCTACAGATCAGTCAAGATCCGTACATCGGATTAAAAATCGGCCGCACCTATCGAATCGAGAGCTTTGGTATGCTGGGCTATGCCATGCTGACGGCGAGAACGGCTGGTGAGGCAATGCATATCGGCCTGGATTACGACCCGCTCAGTTTCGGTCACTTCAAACACTCTCAGTTTAATGAAGGTAGTCTTTTAGGGATTGCCTTTCAGGAGCAGTACGATACGCCGGAGTCACTATTGCAAATCTTCTCGGATAGAGCCCTCGAGGCCGCCCGCAATACAATACAGACATCCTTAGGCTTCAGAATCGATATTTGCAAAATTCGGCTAATGCACAAGGACGAGAATGACCTCAAGCTTTATGGGGAGCACTTCGGCTGTCAGGTTGAGCTCGGACACCATCAAAATGAAATTCTTTTTGATAAGAGTATTGCTGAATTAGTCCAATCTCGAAAAGACCCCGCCTTCTCACAACACTGCCTTGACGAATGCAAGAAAATCATCGGTAGGCTCAAGCAAAGATCTGAGATTGTTTCACAGATACGCGAAATCATACTCGCCGAACCCGGTTATTTCCCCACCGCGACAGAAGTTGCACAGACA
>NZ_SHNP01000016.1:0-4968 GCF_026262685.1 Candidatus Seongchinamella marina | reverse complement strand
ATCCCGCACGCTGAACCAGCGAAAATTACACAACCTGCGATTTGCAGGCTAGACTGGAGAAGCAACTGGCAGAAAAGTGTCTCTTAAAAATCGGGCCCATTGGTCCCAAGTTGGCTGACGACGTACACCCAGGACTTCGATACCGTCCAAATATCTGCGATAGTCCCCTTTTTGCAAATCTGGGGCGTCTAATGAAGGTTGAATTTGATGGCCATAAACCAGTCGAATCCATCTCAGCCACGTTAGCTACAACTTGGTGTTCCGAGTAGTTACGGCATTTTCCAGAATGGCGTAACTGGTAAAGCAATATGAACGGCAGTAGAAGGATCGGGCTATAAAGTCTGATTGTCTTCGCCCTGCCAATTATGAGAGAGTATTCAGAGTAGAAATGTTGATTTGCCCTAGTGGATAGCATGCCCGAAAAATTCAAAGGGAGAGCTCGCTAGCACAAATTCCAGTGGACACACCTATTGGACTTTTGATTGGCTGATGTTTGGAAGAATTGCAGTGAGTGAGCCGTTGAAAAATGCCATACTAATCACCGCGTATAAGAACTTTGATCAATTAGTTGAATTGATTCGATGCTTCGATTTGGATGAGGATTTCAACATCTATATCCATATCGATAAGAGAAAAAGACCAGACAAAGTAGTCACGCAAAAAATCGAGTCTTTTAGCAATGTTAGGCTGGTGTCTTTCAAATACTCGGTAAATTGGGGTGGACTAAACTACCTAAAGTCCTATTTGCACTTGTCTTCTGAAGCTCTAAAAGATCAAAAAAATACCTACTTCCATCTCATCACTGCGCAAGATTTCCCTGCTTCTCCGATATCTGAGTTCAGAAAACTTTTAGACTGCTCTGAGCAAAAGGATTACATGATTAATCAGAGAATTCCCAATAAAAATTGGAAGGGTGGAGGTATGGAAAGAATTGAATACTTTCATTTCTATGACACTTTTGATGTGAAAGAAGGCGGCGAAAAGTGGATATCCAGACTAGTAAAAATTCAAAAATCAGTTCGCTTGAGAAGGGCTTTTCCAAAGAAAAACCCAGCTCTGTATGGTGGTAGCACCTATTGGACGTTAACTAGGCCGACATTACAATTTGTCGTCAACCAGGCTAATGGTGATAGTCGTCTCATACGCAGAATGAAGCACACGTTTTGCCCCGAAGAGATGTACTTCCAAACCGTAATAATGAATTCCAAATATGCTGCTAATGTTGAAAACAGTAATTTGAGATATATCGACTGGAGCTCTGGTAGAGGGGGGTATCCAGCTGTACTTGATTCACGTGACTTTGAAGAAATTGTTTCGTCAAAGAGTCTGTTTGCTCGGAAGCTAGATTCACCGACTTCAAATTCTCTCAAATTGATGTTGAAGGATAGATTGAATAAATAGTGTAAGGAGAGATTTCGTTCATTATGGAAAGAAAAAGCCTAAAAAAAATCGGCCTTAGCGTTGGTACAGATAAGATAAGGCATCATGGATACCACCGGTATTACACTACGTTTCTTGAACACCTTAGAGATATGGATTTTGCGATGCTGGAGATCGGAATTGAGAGGGGTGGCTCTCTGAAGATGTGGAGCGAATATTTCTCTAGAGCGGAGATATACGGAATTGACATAAATAAGGGATTTCAGCATCCACGAGGAATCGTTTTCAAAGGGGATCAGTCTGATTTGGATTTGTTGAATGAAGTGAACGAAAATATCGAGAAGGAAGTCCGATTTATCATTGATGATGGTAGCCACCATCCTGAGCATCAATTGAGAACATTCAATTATCTTTTTGGAAATATGCTTTCTAACGGCGGTATCTACATTCTGGAAGATACTGAAACTAGTTACTGGAGTGATGGGCGACTATATAAGAACAAGATTCGAAGAGGATTAAAGCATCCTGAATCCATAGTTGAGATCACCAAAAGTCTAATCAGCCTGGTCCGCGATAAGTGGTTGCCAGTGGAACGTTGCTTATAATGGATTGACCGAAAAGATAGCGTTAATCCCGCTTATACTTCTCTCCAACGCGCAGCGGCAGCAACGGTCGGCCCAGAAGGATTTGAACGGCAGCGGCCGACCGTCTTCGACCTGCCGATTATGAGGAGCAGGAACAGGCTCTACTTGATTTGGTAAGTTGATGAAAGCTAAGCAGTATTCAATTAGCTGTAGGACAGGGACGGCGAAACCGAACGTAGGCCGAACCTAGTCGGGTTCGGTTTTTAGATGCGCTGTCCGTAAGTCGAAGAGAATTAACTAAATTTCAGAGTGTTGGGCCTTTTTTGTAAGAGGGATTGGCGCCTCTCTCGCATCTGTCGATGAGACTAGCGCCGCTTTGGATTGCGCCACGTGAGCCACCATGATCCTGTCACCATGAATCCTAGAGAGAGCATTATGAGAAAGGGCATTGGTACTGCCGGCACCGGCGCGACAGACCGTGTTGCGTCTTGCGGATAAGCGTCGCTGTTGTCCGGTACACCGTCGTCATCACTGTCCGGGAATATCGAACTTGAGCTCGGTCCCCATAGCTTGAAAAACGCGCTCATCGTGGTCGGAGACCAATTAGAGCCATACGCCCCGTCGGCGTAGTCTGAAGTCGAGCTAAAATATCCGATGTTGTGGCTCTCGCTAGATATAGATCGGAAGGTGGTAAGAACCAGCGTGTAAGTCCCCGGATCGAGATTAACGGTCATCCAGGGTTGCTGATCATCCATAATCAGCGCGGCGTTACCTGACCCAAAAGATAGGTAGAATCCCCCGGCGCGGTCGTCGTTGCAGCCAAGCAGGTTCGAATTGGGGGCGTCCTTGTTAAAACTGCTGTACAGCGCGAGGAAAAAATCTTGGCTAGGGTAGTAGGCCGACCCCCAGTAGAGGTCCTCATCGACTGGTGTCACCCAAGGCACTAAGAAGCTGTAACTACCCGTTTCGGTTATGCCGATAGAAAACTGCTGATAGACATGGTGACCGTTCTCCATGTTGCAGTCGCTATCCTCGCCCAGCAGGTAGTCATCAGCTTCATTTGTCGTAGTGCTGCCGACTGTGAATTGCGGCAGATTTGAGACGGGAAACACCAACTCGCGCTCTAAGACCAAGGAGCCCGCTGGGTTAGTAGCGGGAGCAGCAAGGTAAACATCTAGATCGATGTCCGCATTATCGTCCGGATCTGGTGGCTCTAAGAAAGTGTCCGGCATAGTCCAATTTGCGGGAGGGTCGAAATCGATGTCTGATGCGCCGGTCACAGCAAGTGTCGCGTTATCACCAGAGATATCACTGTTATTGGTAGCAGTGCCGTTGAGCATCATCACGTTGCCTGCGTCCTGGTCGTCGATATTCCATCCGTTGCAATTCAGCAGCGTTACTGTGAGCGTTTCTCCTGGCATTAAAGCGTGATCATCACCAATTACGCCCGCTCCTTCACCAATGTTACAGTCAATAGTAAGGGTTTCCCGAGACGGGACTGTCTGTGCAAGCAACGGGTGCGCCATAGCGATGGCGAAAGCGGTTACTATCAGAGATACTGTCTTCATTATTGCGAATCCTCTCAGTTTATCGCGTTCTCGAGTGAGGCGGGCCTTACCAACCCAGCGTGATCGAACCGCATGTCGCCCAACTCCGCGAGTATGCTGGACTTCGCCGGGATCAGAAAACTGCGAAGTATAAGTGGGTTAGACGCTACCCATGACGCCAATTTAGGACAAACATCGGACTGCAGACAACCATTTAATGCGGTCCAGGATATAAACTAGTGTTAGCAATGAACCAAATGACCATAAAAAATCCATCAGCGCCGTGTCTTTTGCTAAAGAAACCTTTTTAAACGATAGTTGGCCCTGCCAGCCTCTTCCTTGAGCAGCATAATTCGTCACATTCCCTGTAATTGTTAGTAGTCGAAGAGACCTGCTTGAGGCGGAGCTCTAGGTTCTGGTAGCTGATTTGCTGACCGAAAAGATAGCGTTAATCCCGCTTATACTTGCGCGAGTAGTTTCTGCTATTCAGCCATCTGTAGCCAGCTTTCTGGCGTGTAGCCAAAAAATGATGTTAATGCCGAGTGCGGGCGCAAGGTATTGACGACAGTTTCAATTTCAATTTTACTCAGCTTTCCTATCTGCTCCTGGTTTTTGTTTTCTATGCCAGACGGTTGATAATCTTTTATCTTCAAAACCAGATTTTCGTCAGGCTGAATGGCTTTGCCGGTGGCCTTTTCGAATATTGTCTGCAGGGATTGCGGTAAATCACAGAACTGCTCATAGCTGCAAGCCGCGACTTTGTGGGCCGACGAATACTCTTTGAGGATACTACTGTGAAGGACCCAATTCAGGGCCTTCTTCTGTAAAGCATTCAGCCTGTCGGCCTCTTTTAACTGGTTTAAATCGGGAGTATTTCGAAAGAAGGTGCTGGAACAAAATGCAACCGGGTCTCGGTTATTCACAAGGCACGTCGTCTCACGGAATAGTGAGCGGAGTACCTCAATTCGCACCATGTTGGGAGGCGATTTTTCAACGATGATTTTTATACGGCCATCGCTGTTGATTTCCTGGTATCTATTCAGCCATGTAGACTTGATCGACTCTCCGTCAATCCTGGCATCCGCATTCCAGTTCCGCTGTATACCGGGTACCAATTCCTGACCTTCCCCGTTTCTTCTGAGCAACCCTATGTTTGGGCTGGTAGCCAGGTATTTGGCAATGGTAGTAGACCCCGTGTAGGGTGGAGTAAGAATGAACACGAAATGGGGCTCATCTTGACTATCGTATCGAGGCCGTGGCCATCGCTCAGTCTCCGTCTGTGGTGGTCGTTGCGTCCCATCTTCTCTATGTTTCATTTAGGTATCTATACTGTACGTCGTCAGCCAACTTGGGACCAATGGGCCCGATTTTTAAGAGACACTTTTCTGCCAGTTGCTTCTCCAGTCTAGCCTGCAAATCGCAGGTTGTGTAATTTTCGCTGGTTCAGCGTGCGGGAT
>NZ_SHNP01000015.1:0-5485 GCF_026262685.1 Candidatus Seongchinamella marina | reverse complement strand
ACTGGATGATGCTTTAGTTGAGTCCACCGAGAACCTGCTGCTTAACTTGAGCAATGCGAGCAATGCCACGATCGCCGATCCGCAGGGCGTGGTGACAATTCAGGATAACGATAACCCTCCACCCGAGCCCGAGCCCGAGCCCGAGCCCGAGACACCGCCGATCGCCAATAATGATGAATTCACTACCGATGTGAACGAATCTGTGTCCGGCACGGTCTTCCCCAATGACGTTCAAACGGATGGTGATGCCTTCACTGTTACGAGTAACACTGATCCTGCCAATGGATCAGTGACGGTTAACACTGACGGTACCTTTGAATACACACCTGATGAGAACTTCAGTGGTGTAGACACCTTTACCTATACAATCTCTGATGACGATGGCAGCGATACAGCGACTGTAACAATCACCATCAACGATGCACCTGTAGTACTGGATCTTCCTGTTGAAGGTGAAGCTGGCACTGCGGTTGATGAAGCGGGTCTCCCGCCTCGCGGTGCAGAACCTGCAGGTTCGGATGAAGCGTCTGATTCTGAACAGACTTCAGGAACGTTCCTTTACACGGCGCCAGATGCGCCAGCGGCGATTACGATAGATGGTGTGGCAATCACTGTCGCGGGCCAAACCTTTACAGGTTCACATGGCACACTGACCATAGACAGCATCGCTGCCGGTGCTATCGAATACACCTACGTACTGACGGATAACACCAGTGGTGACGCCACTTCAGATACTTTCGCAGTGGTAGTCACTGATAGCGATGATGATTCGGCACCAGGCGATCTGGTGATAGACATTGTTGATGATGTGCCCCTTGCAAGTGATGAATCGAACCAAAATGTCAGCGAAGGTGCAACGGTGACCGGCGAGTTCGATTTTGTCGAAGGAGCAGATGCAGCAACAGTAACCCAGATCAATGGAACTGATCTGGAATTTGGCGTGGATGGCTTCAGCCAATCTATCGATCTTGACGATGGAGCGATAAAGGTTAAAGCCGATGGCTCTTACTCGTTCACTGCTGACAACCCAACGACAAGCCTGGTAGATCCGATTACAGGTACCTACACCGTTACTGATGGTGATGGTGACGTCTCCACCGCGAATTTCTCATTTCAGGTTGTTGATGCGAACGAGCCCAGTGGCGGCGATAGCTCAGCGCTGGTTGATGATGATGGTCTGACCGGGGGGAACCCGGCTAGTACGACTGGTGATCTGACAGTTTATCCTGGTGATAGTAATGCCGAGGAAGCTATCTTTGCCGGCACACTGGATCTTGATTTTGGTGGAGACGGCCCCGGTTCGGTTGACTTTGCCTCGTTGGATAACACGACAGCTCAAGTTGGCCAGGAAGCAGTAGATCTGACGTGGGCCGGTACCACGCTAACCGCGACTGGTCCGCGTGGCATTCTGTTTACGGTTGAGGTAACCCCCGCGACGGGTGCTTACACAGTGACGCTGTTAGACAACGTGCTGCATGCACAAGGCCCTGATGATGAACTCAATGATATTTCGGTTGACCTGACCTACACGGTAAATGATACGGACGGTCCTGCAGCGACAGGCACATTGACTGTGGGCTTTGACGATGACGCTCCGACTGCGACAGCGGTAGCCACGTCGAATGTGAATGAGGGAACAACAGTTACTGGACAGCTAGTTTTCTCGGCGGGAGCTGACGGCGCAGCGGTTACTGAGATTTTCGGCAAAGTCACTCTTGAGTTTGGAGAGGATGGCTACAGCGATGAATATGACATTGGTGACGGTGTTATTAAAGTTCAAGCAGATGGTAGCTATTCTTTCACTGCAAATAGCCCTGTAACTGAACCTGTTTTTACAGGAGCCGAATTTACTGTTACCGATGACGATGGAGACACAGCTACTGCATCTGTGAGCTTTAACGTTGTCGATGCGAATGGACCGACAGCTAACTTGACTTTAGCCGCGCTAGATGACGATGGTCTTACTGATGGTAACCCTTTGAGCACTGTTGGTGATCTTGATAGTAATGCGATCGGGGCTGATAGCAATGCGAGCGAGCGATTCTCTGAAGGTACTTTGAACTTCAGTTTTGGAAATGATGGTGCTGGTTCTGTCGACTTTGTTGCGATGGATAGTGCTGTGGGCACTATTGGCCTTGAGGATGTGGCTTACGCATACTCCGGTGGTGTACTGACGGCGACGACGACTAATGGTGATCGCATAGGTACCGATTTGTTCTCGGTGACTTTGAATGAAGACACCGGAGCTTATACGGTAGCGTTGTTGAACAACGTATTGCATGCAGGCGGCTCAAACGATGAGGCGGTCAATGCGTCTGTAGATCTGACCTACACGGTCTACGACAGCGACTCACTGCCAGGTGCAGGTGTCACAGATATATTGCGTGTAACTCTTGATGACGATGCGCCGACGGCTGTTGATGAAACTGCGGTAGCGGCTGAAGAAGCGGGTGCGAACGTGGGCGGTAATGTGCTGACGAACGATAATCAGGGCGCTGATCGTGCTGTTGAAGTGACCGGTATAAGCAGTAATTATGAGAGTGTCGTTGGTACGGTTGGCAGTGATCTGGCGGGCGAATTCGGTTCGTTGACGATATCGGCTAATGGTGATTGGACGTATGAGCCGAACGATGTTGTTGATAACGATCCAGCTGCGCAAGATGTGTTCACTTACACGATTACAGATGCTGACGGTGATACCTCGGAAGCGACGATTACGATCAATCTGAGTGATACAAAAGCGCCAGTAGCAGGTACAGGTACTGCTGCGGTTGATGACGATGGTCTGTCGGGTGGCAATGCGGCCAGCACCGCGGGTGATCTGGATGCGGATCAGGGCGACGCTGCTGCAGCGGTTCCAGATGAATCAGTGTTTATTGGTTCGCTGTCTGGGTTTGACCTGGGTGGTGATGTTCCTGTGACGATTGATCTGTCATCTAACGTAGGAGATACACTGGGTTCAGAGGCGATTACCTACGCTTGGGCTGGCAACACGCTGACGGCAAGCAGCGCCGCTCGCGGAGCCGTCTTTAAGGTTGATTTTGAGACCGACGGTAGTGGAGCGACAGGTCAGTACACAGTGACACTGCTGCAGAATGTATTGCATGTGGATGACGACGCCAATGATGAGAACGATGCCTCTGTTACTTTGGCTATTAAGGTAACGGACAGTGATGGTTCCTTTGATGACACTGGCTCACTGGCAATTACCTTCGACGACGATACGCCGGTAGCTGCCGATATAGAAGAAGATGGAAATGTAGAGGCTTACGTCACCAATCTGTCATTTATTGTCGACATATCATCGAGTATGAGTGATAACGATCTGACGCTGACTGAGAGCGCTATAGCCACTTTGATTCAGGAATATGAGCTCTTCGGTGCTGTCAATTTGAATATCGTACAATTTTACGAAGACAATACAATACTCAGTGAATGGATTTCATCTGACGGCTTTACTGTAAGCGGTTACCTAGACAGTGATCAGTCGGGTACAGATATCGAGCGAGGCTTGAGCGGAATGGTCGGCGAGTACGACGATGCGCCAATGACTGCAAACAAGGATGTCATGTATTTCTTTGGCGATGGCAATACCTATGATGACTATGAGGTTGACTTTATCGCCTATCTGCCTACTTGGTTAACTTTTCTCAACAGCGGGGCCGTCGATAGTTTTTTCGCTTACAGCGTTAATACAAGCAGTGTGTTGAGCGATATTAGCGCTCTCTCCAATTCCAATACCGCAGCAACTCCGGTAAATATTGACGATGTCGGGGATCTAGCCGAGGCTGTGAGCGGAACGGTGTCAACTCAGTTGACGGGAAATCTGTTTACAGAAGGAAGTAACCTGTCGGTTAGCTATGGTGCAGATGACGGCTATATCGACTCGATCAAAATTGGTAGTCAGTCCACAAATTATGATGCCAATAACGCAACACAGCAAATTAACCTGTCTGGCGTTGCAGCACTTGCTGGTAACACATTGTCAGTTAACTTTCTCACGGGTGACTACACTTACACGGTCGTTAACCAATTGGCGCCTTCTTTTGAACTAGAAATTGGCCTGATTGATGGCGATGGTGACAGCGCGAGCTATTTTTATGAGCTAACAATCAGTAGTACTAGCGCTCCCATTGTTCTCGATCTTGAGAACGATGGTGTGGACTATATGTCTCGCGATTCGGGTGTGGTATTCACAGATGAGGCTACTAGCCAATCGGTCTCTACAGCGTGGGTTGGCCAGGATGACGGTCTTCTTGTTATCGATGCTGATAAGTCTGGTACGGTTAACGAATCGAAGGAGTATGTGTTTACCGAGTGGAGTGATACCGCAGAGACCGATATGGAGGCGGTTGCTGAAGTATTTGATACTAATCAGGATGGCGTCCTTGATGCGAATGATGAGCGGTTTGACGAGTTCGCAGTTTGGCAAGACGCCGATTCTGACGGAGTCACTGACGCAGGCGAACTGACCTCACTGATCGAAATGGGTGTGGAGAGTATTGCTCTTGATTACACCGCTGATAGTGTGCCGGGCAATGCAGCTGATGGAGATGTAACTATCCTCGGTCAGTCTGCTGTTACGTGGAGCGATGGTAGTACCACGATCGCTGAAGACACTTCATTCGCCACCGAGGCACTTGATTTGAGAGACCTTCTCTCCAATGACGTTGCTGGCGACGACGTCTCTTCATATCTAAATGTTGTCTTTGATGGTACGGCTACAGTCATCGAAGTGAGCAACGCTGGACAGTTTACTAGCGGAGATAGCAGTGGCGGTATCGTAGATCAGACTATTACCTTAGAAGGAGTGGATCTGGTGGGCAGCGACGACCTGGCGACAACCATTCAGAATATGCTGAATAATGGTCAGTTGAATAGCGACTAATGATAAATCAGAGTAGGAGCAATCCGGCTTACAAATGATTAAATATTTTCGCTAATCAAACCCCGCTACGTTGGTAGCGGGGTTTTTTTCTGCCTGTAAATCCCCCAGTCGTACCGTTTATCCTCAAATTTGACCTTTTATCTATATTTAACTAAATGTCATTAAACCTCTAATCAACTGCCCTTTCGTACGATGCTGATAGCGTGAATTTTGCGTATTGTATGGGCAGATCATCGATAAAATTCAGTTTTTACTGTGGCCACGACGGCCATCAGAAGGAGATAACAATGGATCCTGTAGCAATCGCAACCGTAGTGGCAGTCACCGGCAACGCTTACGCAAGGAATGCAGATGGAGAGTTGCGCGAAATTCGTCCCGGCGATGTCCTCCTGGAAGGCGAAACAATCGTAACGCCCGACGGCGGCACGGTTGAACTGTCCCTTTCGGACGGCAGCCCCATGGTTGTTGACGTACCCGAACTGACTCTCACCACTGATATGGTGGCAGACCTTGCTCCCGGCGCTGATGAAAGCGCCGTTCAGGATGAATCCATAGACGCCATACTGGCGGCGTTAGAAAGCGGTGAAGATCTGGGTG
>NZ_SHNP01000014.1:0-5749 GCF_026262685.1 Candidatus Seongchinamella marina | reverse complement strand
TGACCCAGCTGGCAGTACTAGTTTCTTCCCCATAAAACAAAACCCCCGCAGCCTACGCTACGGGGGTTTTACTTTTTAGATGCCTGGCAATGACCTACTCTCACATGGGGATACCCCACACTACCATTGGCGATACAACGTTTCACTTCTGAGTTCGGGATGGGGTCAGGTGGTTCCATTGCTCTATTGTCGCCAGGCAAACTGGTTTGGACGCCTTGAGTCTTACGTGCTGTCGCACGGCATTAGCCTTCCAAATAGGGTGGTAAATCAAGCTGTCTTGTTCTTGGTGTGTTGTTAACAACACGGGACTTAATCACAACATCCGCTGTCTTGCCCTACAAGGATGTAGGGCCATCAAGAACTGTCTGGAACAGTTCCGATGCTCTCAGATGGATGCTCTCCATCCAAATAACTTGGATTATATGGTCAAGCCTCACGGGCAATTAGTACTGGTTAGCTCAACGCCTCACAACGCTTCCACACCCAGCCTATCAACGTGGTAGTCTTCCACGGCCCTTCAGGACCTTCAAGAGGTCAGGGAGAACTTATCTTGGGAGGGGCTTCCCGCTTAGATGCTTTCAGCGGTTATCCTGTCCGAACGTAGCTACCGGGCAATGCGTCTGGCGACACAACCCGAACACCAGGGGTTCGTCCACTCCGGTCCTCTCGTACTAGGAGCAGCTTCCCTCAATTCTCCAACGCCCACGGCAGATAGGGACCGAACTGTCTCACGACGTTCTAAACCCAGCTCGCGTACCACTTTAAATGGCGAACAGCCATACCCTTGGGACCGGCTTCAGCCCCAGGATGTGATGAGCCGACATCGAGGTGCCAAACACCGCCGTCGATGTGAACTCTTGGGCGGTATCAGCCTGTTATCCCCGGAGTACCTTTTATCCGTTGAGCGATGGCCCTTCCATACAGAACCACCGGATCACTAAGACCTACTTTCGTACCTGCTCGTCTTGTCAGACTCGCAGTCAAGCGCGCTTGTGCCTTTACACTAACCTCATGATTTCCGACCATGATTAGCGCACCTTCGTGCTCCTCCGTTACTCTTTGGGAGGAGACCGCCCCAGTCAAACTACCCACCACACAATGTCCTCGATCCGGATTACGGACCTAAGTTAGAACCTCAACGTTACCAGGCTGGTATTTCAAGGTTGGCTCCACAATAGCTAGCGCCACTGCTTCAAAGCCTCCCAGCTATCCTACACAAGTAAAGTCAAAGTCCACTGTGAAGCTGTAGTAAAGGTTCACGGGGTCTTTCCGTCTAGCCGCGGGTATACGGCATCTTAACCGCAATTTCAATTTCACTGAGTCTCGGGTGGAGACAGTGTGGCCATCGTTACGCCATTCGTGCAGGTCGGAACTTACCCGACAAGGAATTTCGCTACCTTAGGACCGTTATAGTTACGGCCGCCGTTTACCGGGGCTTCGATCAAGAGCTTCTCCGAAGATAACCCCATCAATTAACCTTCCGGCACCGGGCAGGCGTCACACCCTATACGTCCACTTACGTGTTTGCAGAGTGCTATGTTTTTAATAAACAGTCGCAGCCACCTGGTCACTTCGACCAGCCTCAGCTTAGGGAGCAAGTCCCATCACCAAAGCCGGCGTACCTTCTCCCGAAGTTACGGTACCATTTTGCCTAGTTCCTTCACCCGAGTTCTCTCAAGCGCCTTGGTATTCTCTACCTGATCACCTGTGTCGGTTTACAGTACGGTTCCTTATTATCTGAAGCTTAGAAGCTTTTCTTGGAAGCATGGCATCAACCACTTCACTCGCTGCTCTCGCATTGAGCTCGTCATCAGTTCTCGGCCTTAGCCGCCCGGATTTACCTAAGCAGCCAGCCTACAACCTTAAACAGGGACAACCAACGCCCTGATGGTTTAGCCTTCTCCGTCCCTCCATCGCAATAATAAAAAGTGCAGGAATATTAACCTGCTTCCCATCGACTACGCATTTCTGCCTCGCCTTAGGGGCCGACTCACCCTGCGCCGATTAGCGTTGCGCAGGAAACCTTGATCTTCCGGCGGGGAGGTTTTTCACCCCCCTTATCGTTACTCATGTCAGCATTCGCACTTCTGATACCTCCAGCAAACCTCCCGGTTTACCTTCAACGGCTTACAGAACGCTCCTCTACCATGCATGCAAGCATGCATCCGCAGCTTCGGTTACCAGTTTAGCCCCGTTAAATCTTCCGCGCAGGCCGACTCGACTAGTGAGCTATTACGCTTTCTTTAAAGGATGGCTGCTTCTAAGCCAACCTCCTAGCTGTCTAAGCCTTCCCACATCGTTTCCCACTTAACTGGTATTTGGGACCTTAGCTGGCGGTCTGGGTTGTTGCCCTCTCGACAACGGACGTTAGCACCCGCAGTCTGTCTGCCATGATTGTACTCCGCGGTATTCGGAGTTTGCATCGGGTTGGTAAGTCGGGATGACCCCCTAGCCGAAACAGTGCTCTACCCCCGCGGGTAAGACATGACGCTCTACCTAAATAGATTTCGAGGAGAACCAGCTATCTCCGGGCTTGATTAGCCTTTCACTCCGATCCACAGCTCATCCCCTCATTTTTCAACATAAGTGGGTTCGGGCCTCCAGTCAGTGTTACCTAACCTTCACCCTGGCCATGGATAGATCGCCCGGTTTCGGGTCTATTGCCTGCAACTATGTCGCCCTATTAAGACTCGGTTTCCCTACGCCTCCCCTATACGGTTAAGCTTGCTACAGACAATAAGTCGCTGACCCATTATACAAAAGGTACGCAGTCACACCACGAAGGTGCTCCCACTGCTTGTACGCATACGGTTTCAGGTTCTATTTCACTCCCCTCTCCGGGGTTCTTTTCGCCTTTCCCTCACGGTACTGGTTCACTATCGGTCAGTCAGTAGTATTTAGCCTTGGAGGATGGTCCCCCCATGTTCAGTCAAGATAACTCGTGTCCCGACCTACTTGTCGCAAGCTTAGTACCACATAGAAGCTTTCGTGTACGGGGCTATCACCCTCTATCGCCGGACTTTCCAGACCGTTCCACTAACTTCCACGCTATCACTTGCAGGCTGTTCCCCGGTCGCTCGCCGCTACTGGGGGAATCTCAATTGATTTCTTTTCCTAAGGGTACTTAGATGTTTCAGTTCCCCTCGTTCGCTCCTTACACCTATGTATTCAGTGCAAGGTACCTGGCTTACACCAGGTGGGTTTCCCCATTCGGACATCTCCGGATCAAAGTCTGTTTGCCGACTCCCCGAAGCTTTTCGCAGGCTACAACGTCCTTCATCGCCTCTGACTGCCAAGGCATCCACCGTATGCGCTTAGTCACTTGACCATATAACCAAAGTTATCTGTTTGTCTTGTTAGCACAAGACAGTCGCTCACTTTATTACTAAAGCAAACGCTCAAGAAGACAGTTCCCCGACCCCCTTAACACAGGCCAGGTACTTAGTAGACACAGACCGATCAAAGTCTGTGCCCGCCGGATGTTGTGACGCTTAAGTCACAGTGTTGTTTATTACAACTCGTTTTTTGATAACGGGGAATTGAAACCCGCTATCAAGAACAATTTATCTTAAGACTGTATAACTCACCCTGCGACTCCCAAAGGAAGAACATGGTGCGTTATCTCAGTCAAAAGACTCAGCTTGATTTACCTTGTTAAAGAACAACTCCGGTGTAAAACCAGACACAAACACACGTACACATGCGTTTCTGTCTGACTTCAGTGATGCGATGACTCTCATAAAAGATGGTGGAGCTATGCGGGATCGAACCGCAGACCTCTTCCGTGCAAGGGAAGCGCTCTCCCAGCTGAGCTATAGCCCCTTTATTCTGAGTAGATGGTAGGCCTGGGCAGATTTGAACTGCCGACCTCACCCTTATCAGGGGTGCGCTCTAACCAACTGAGCTACAGGCCTGCAAATAAAATGCTCGCAAGCGAGCTCGTGATACTGTCGCATCAACCGAATAAGACGAAGACAAATGTGTGGACACTTGAAAGGTAGTGTCACTATCGTTTAAGGAGGTGATCCAGCCCCAGGTTCCCCTAGGGCTACCTTGTTACGACTTCACCCCAGTCATGAATCACTCCGTGGTGACCGCTCTCCCGAAGGTTAAGCTAGCCACTTCTGGAGCAACCCACTCCCATGGTGTGACGGGCGGTGTGTACAAGGCCCGGGAACGTATTCACCGTGACATTCTGATTCACGATTACTAGCGATTCCGACTTCACGGAGTCGAGTTGCAGACTCCGATCCGGACTACGAAACGTTTTGTGGGATTCGCTCCCCCTCGCGGGTTTGCTGCCCTCTGTGCGTTCCATTGTAGCACGTGTGTAGCCCAGGTCGTAAGGGCCATGATGACTTGACGTCGTCCCCACCTTCCTCCGGTTTGTCACCGGCAGTCTCCCTAGAGTTCCCACCATTACGTGCTGGCAACTAAGGACAAGGGTTGCGCTCGTTACGGGACTTAACCCAACATCTCACGACACGAGCTGACGACAGCCATGCAGCACCTGTATCAGCGTTCCCGAAGGCACCAATCCATCTCTGGAAAGTTCGCTGTATGTCAAGACCTGGTAAGGTTCTTCGCGTTGCATCGAATTAAACCACATGCTCCACCGCTTGTGCGGGCCCCCGTCAATTCATTTGAGTTTTAACCTTGCGGCCGTACTCCCCAGGCGGTCTACTTAGTGCGTTAGCTGCGCCACTAAGAAATCAAGTTTCCCAACGGCTAGTAGACATCGTTTACGGCGTGGACTACCAGGGTATCTAATCCTGTTTGCTCCCCACGCTTTCGCACCTCAGCGTCAGTGTCGAGCCAGGAGGCCGCCTTCGCCACCGGTATTCCTCCACATATCTACGCATTTCACCGCTACACATGGAATTCTACCTCCCTCTCTCGCACTCTAGTTTGCCAGTATCGAATGCAGTTCCCAGGTTGAGCCCAGGGCTTTCACATCCGACTTAACAAACCGCCTACGCGCGCTTTACGCCCAGTAATTCCGATTAACGCTCGCACCCTCCGTATTACCGCGGCTGCTGGCACGGAGTTAGCCGGTGCTTCTTCTAAAGGTAATGTCACAGCTGCACGCTATTAACGTACAACCTTTCTTCCCAATTGAAAGTGCTTTACAACCCTAAGGCCTTCTTCACACACGCGGCATGGCTGCGTCAGAGTTTCCTCCATTGCGCAATATTCCCCACTGCTGCCTCCCGTAGGAGTCTGGGCCGTGTCTCAGTCCCAGTGTGGCTGATCATCCTCTCAGACCAGCTAAAGATCGTCGCCTTGGTGAGCTCTTACCTCACCAACTAGCTAATCTTACGCAGGCTCATCCGATAGCGTGAGGCCCGAAGGTCCCCCACTTTCACCCTTAGGTCGTATGCGGTATTAGCATGCGTTTCCACATGTTGTCCCCCACTACCAGGTAGATTCCTACGCGTTACTCACCCGTCCGCCGCTTTACTCGTACCGAAGTACTTTCTCGCTCGACTTGCATGTGTTAGGCCTGCCGCCAGCGTTCAATCTGAGCCATGATCAAACTCTTCAGTTTAATCTTTAACCTCTGCCCTAAGGCAAGAGGAGATGGTTACGCGAGTACCTCGCTTTACCATCCAAAATCATCGGCTCAGACACAATTCGAAAATCAAAAATTACAAGAATTTGTGAGTCACTCGTTGTGTCTGAATAGTCGTGATCAACTATCCCAACAAGTGCCCACACATCTGTCTTCGTCTATTTTGTTAAGCAACAC
>NZ_SHNP01000013.1:0-15207 GCF_026262685.1 Candidatus Seongchinamella marina | reverse complement strand
ATATCCTTGACCGTCTTTTCGGTGTTTGACATGCTCATGATGATGCTCCTGTACTTCAGTTTAAAAGTAGCAGAAGTCTCTCTTAGCAAATCAAGTCATTTGGTACCATCGTGGCTGACGGGATACAGAGACGATCGATTATTCTTTCGATTTGAAAGTACAGTTCACACAAAAGCAGCGTAATAGTGGAAACCCGTTGCTGCCCATCTATTAGCTCATACACACGAGATATGTAGTTTATACCTGTAACTGGGTGAAAGTCCTCATTGGAAACCGCCTCTCTGTCCCAGTGAATTATGCATCCCAAAAACTTAGATCCGGAATCCCTCCGATCGTCTACAGGCTGGATTTTTTCGAGTTTTGATACGCCTTGAGCAATATCGTCGATTAGTTGGTCAACATTATCTTCGCTCCATGAAAACTCCCGCTGATACTCAGGGATAATAAAGTGTGGGCTTCTAGACAGAAAGTCAAAAACAGTTTGATGGGAGCCGCCGAAAGTTGAAGGCATAACAATTTTTCCTTAAATTGCCGATTTATGCCTTACTACAAATTCGTGATGACTAAATGTACTTCGGCGAATGAAGTGAAGCTTAGCCTAAGCTCAATGTCCAGATCAAATTGGAAGGGCGAATGGTGTAGGGATGGCTTACGCAACCGATTTAGAGCCGTATCTGCCTGATTGCGTAAGTTAAGCGTCCTCCTGGTCTGTCAAGCAACAAACCAAGGAAATATGGGGTTCAATAATCTTTGAAGTAACAAGAGACTACCTAGACTTTGCTGCAGCGCTCACAATGGTCTGCAATGAAGAGTGGGCTATATATCGGGGTATGTTGATCTTTAACGCTGAAGAATACTTATAGAATAAAAAAGGTTGCAGGTGCTTTCATGGGACCACATACCAATTTAATCGTGGGGCCAGCGTTATAGGTATTCCGGAGAGGCTTCATTTTTTCCACTAGTGGCGTTAAGGCATCTATAGCAATCGGGCATTCCTCGTCATATGGAATGAAGGTGTCTAGGGACCAGCGGAAAGCCCTTGCCTGAACCGCAGCACCAAAAGCGAGTGGCGATTTGATGAATAGTGACGATAAGGTGTCATTCCTACCCCACGGCTTGGATTACACATCGACAAAATCCAGCTTATTAACAAGCGGAGTAGGGTTGAAACGTCCCACATAGTCAAAGAATTCGACATCCTGCTCGCGCATCTTGATCTTAATGCGCTCGATCAGTAGTGGGGTTTCGGATTCCCAGTCTTTATAGCCCATTAGGCTGACTTTGCCGGACGTGATATGAGCTTTAACTAGCTGTATACCTTCCAAGTCTCCATAGAGCTGTATGGCACAGCCAATATATATCCGTAATTCTGTGGGCAGGTGCCCAAGAAGGTCCTTGTGGAAAGTATAGCTGTGCCCTTTAGTCATCTCTCCGGATTCAAGAGATGAATAAGCTGTCTCACAGGCGTTTTCTATTAGTTTTGGGTTTCCGACAGAGAATAATGCGTCGGTGGCCTGCTCTATTGCTTGATTGTATGAGCCATAGAACGCTTTTATATCTCTTCTAAGGCCCCCTGGCATTTGAGTTTGAGGTTTACGTTTCTCGAAAAGACCTAGTGCGAAATAGACTAAGAGGTCCTCTTTGCGCTTGATTCGGGCCTCATCAAAGACGGCTTGTCCAAAGTATTCCAATAGAGCGCTATGCGCCTTTGCATGCGATCCCGCCACACGGCGTATCTGTTCAGAAAACTCAAATTCGCTGTTGGCCGGTATTCGACCCATTTCCAAGCTCGCCTCCCAAAAATCAGTGAATAACTCCAGGTGCTTTTCGACAAGCTCCTTTTTTACGGTTGTGGTCTTAGTCTTAATGTTACGCTGTGTCTTCTGTCTCCAATTTCGTTTGATGTGTTGTCGTTCTAGTAGAAAATTTTGCTCTTCAACTTTATCCTTGAAGAGTATGAAAATTCCCTGGCCGACCGCGATGGCAGATTCGCTTAATACCGTTTCTACATATGATCGAAACTCAGATTGTGCATAGTACTTTTGGAAGGTTTTACGGCTAGTGATCACTCCATCCTTGTATGGAGTAAACTGATTGATCAGTGCGTCGCCCGCTATCATTACTGAGACGACTAGTAGTTTGTCGCTATAGCCCCAAGCTCGCTGAAGCGTTTCTGTTCTTTCGTCTTTGTCTTCGATGACATTTAGAACAAAGCCAAGATTCACAATATCACTATTTACGAGAACCCCTTCGGCGTAATGGATCGGATCCCAGCCTGAAGCATCAAGGCCATGAGCTTCAAGTTCCCTCAGGTCATCCCCTTTGCCACACCCGTAGTCCAAAATACTGTAGTCACCGTTTAGGTAGTTGTGACGGGCAAGTATCCGCATGGGTTGAGAGAGTTGGTTGCGGTCTATGGCAGTCTTATGACGCTGGATATTGCTTTCCACGTCAATAACCTCGTTCAATGAGGTAGTTACTCTATTTTCTTTGGGCTGCAGGCGGCCATTTTTGTCAAGGAAATAACCTTTATTAGATATCAGTCTGCCCCAGTTTCTCAGAAAGCCGATGGACCTCGGATTCTCATATAATCCTAGAGCTTGACCTTCTGCTGTTACTTCCTCAAATAGGCTGCGCAGAGGATAGCTGTTGTCCACGAATGTTTCCTTGCGGTGCAATATTGGTGGATTCTCTGAATTTGAGTAATCGGCTTTTCTGATAGCGAGCTTGGATAGGTCTACAGTGAGGCTATGCTTTAACTTAGGGTAGGAATCGGTTTCAAATGCTGGATAGAGCAGAAAGGAAACTTTGAAGTCACCCTTGTAAAACTTGACGATATTCCAATCATCATCGTTGATTTTGAGAGCATCTGCGACCTTCAATACGACACTTGTGAGACTCTCGGGAACTAAACTAATAGCGCTCTCGTGAACGTAGATTGCGTCCGGCAATTCCTTACCGATATCGATCTGTTTAACCAGATTTCTGAATTTTGGATAGTCCACACTTGATGCCCAAATTGATTGTTAAGTTACAATTATGGCCCCGACAATATTCTATCGAATGAATATCTTTGAATACACTAAAGACTCAAGGTATACGATAGGTATATGCTAGCATTGGTTTGTTTATTTTATCATCAACTCAGGTAATATTGTGTGATCTATCTAGATACATCTGCCTCTTACCCAGTGCTGCCGGAGGTTCGAGAGGCGCTGATAGCAGCTTCCGATTTATGCTACGCAAACTCCGCAGCAAGTCATTTGTTAGCTGATCGCGTCAGTCAAAATATCGAATCAGTACGATCAGTATTGGCAGATATGATTGGCTCCTATAGCAGCGAAGTCGTGTTCACTAGTGGAGCCACTGAATCCAACAATATTGCATTCAAGAGTTTACTTCTTGCGGATGGCTTCCCTCCTGATAAGAACCATATCGTTACGACAAGCATTGAGCACAAGTGCGTTTTATCTATCTGCGGGTATTTGCAGCGTCGCGGCTTTTCGGTGACTTATTTGAAACCTGATAGTAATGGGATCATAAGCGTCGAGAAGGTCGAAGCTGCTCTACAAACCAGCACTGCCATGGTGTCAGTAATGCATGTCAATAACGAACTAGGAACCATTAACCCTATCGCCGAAATTGGTGAGTTATGCTCGAGAAGAGGTGTGTTGTTTCATAGTGATGCGGCACAAAGCTTTGGAAAAATACCTGTAGACGTAGATGATTGTAACTGCGATCTGCTTTCAATTTCGGCACATAAGATTGGCGGTCCTAAGGGAGTCGGTGCTATATATATTCGGGATCTACGGAAACTCGAATTAGAACCGGTAATTCACGGTGCAGGACAAGAAGAGGGTTTGAGGGGAGGGACTGTTGCCTCACCATTGGTAGTTGGCTTTGGTGAGGCTGCGAAGTATTTTCCCATGCACTACCACGAATTCGAAAGAACGCGTGCTAAAGATTATTTGCTTGGACAGTTAGCCGAAGTGGGTATCGCTTATAGAGTCAATGGCGGGGGCGATTCGTTGCCTAACTGTGTTTCACTGACTCTTGGTGAAACAGATGTCGGCTCTTTACTAAGAGACAATGAGAGTCAAATCTGCCTGGCGCAGGGATCAGCGTGTTCATCGAGAGAAATTGAAGCTTCGCATGTTCTGACCGCACTAGGCCTATCAAGAGACTTAGCTGGTAAAACACTGCGTATTAGCTTTCCCTTGAATATTACGCTAACCCAATTAGATCAATTGATCGAGGCGATAAAGAAGGCCTCAGTTTCTAACTTAGATAGACGTTACTTGTAGCAGGTTACACACGCTCCTCCTCCTTCGACTTCGTCATAAATTTCGTCAATGTCCCCAACTAAACAGGTGTCTTCGACATCGTCTAAAAGTGCATTGCGTCTTTTCTTTTTCTTAAAGCGTTCGACAGCTTTCTCATGATTTTCAATAATTCTAATTCTTTCCGCCGGCGACTCTAGTTTTGTCAATGGCTGACCCTGTCCCATCCAATAAAATTTCTCTCCGACGGTGTTATTTTTTTCCCCTTTTTCAAATGCCTTGGCTTCTTCGAACAAGTCAGGGTGTTTTTCCATCAGCCTCACCCATTCAATCTTTTTCTGGTAAAAGCAAAATGAACACCCCGAACGCGAGCGCCATTCGTAGTAAGCCGGGAGGTCAAGACCATTTCGTTCGAGTATGTTTTTGATGTCGCTTTTCACAATGCCATCTTCACGAAAGGGCATTATAGATTCGATCGGCTTTTCTATGACCATAAAGCCGGAGCGTTCCTGTTCGTCAGCTCTTATGCCAACGTAATTCTTGACTATGTAACCATCTTTAATGAATTCATCTACCCAGCGTTCGAATGGCTTCAATTTTAGCTGGACTGTACACCATCTATCCCTTTGTGAGGGTAAGTAATCTCCATTTTCTTTTAGTAAGTTTGAAAAGTCTTTCTCGCCTCGTCCTTCTATGTTGTTGAAAGATCGGGAGTTTAGGCGGTTTATATAACCTAGCTTCTCTTCAAGCTTATCGATAAATTCATTCGTCTCTGGAAGTTCATACCCGGTATCTGTAAAAAAATACTCTATATCCAGCTCGGGTCGGGTTTCCTTAACGTAGAGTGCCAAAGCGCTGCTGTCTTTTCCGCCTGATAGACCTAGAACATGTTTAACTTTTTCAGACATTTGAAGGCTCGCTCATACACTGCTGTAGCAGGTGACTTAGAGCAGCGATTTTCTTCTCTTGGGATATATCTTTAATGCTTCTTTCAATAGATTTCATCGTGCTTTTCACCTCTTTATCACTCTCCAATTTGTTCATAACGAAGCTTTCCACACTGATATAGCCGCCGTTTTCGTCTGTGGTAATTAATGCTAGAGGCTTTGATAATCTTCTGTCTGAGCCATTCATTGAGCTGAATGTCTCTATTCTACGAAATTGTGTACATTGATTTTGAAGTTCGTCTAGACCATTGCGTATATTAGTATCTGTCCAATTTTTTTCAGGTGCGCCGATGGAAAGTGAAACCACTTGCTCAATGCTGGCTTTCTTATCAAGATATTTTACTAGTCTACTAGCAAGTTCTTTTGTATCGGGTCGTTTCGCACTTTTAGCGACTAGCTTACAACGCTCTTTTAAATCGTCATCGAGCTTAGCATTCAAACCATTTTCAATGATCTGTGTAAACGTGTCCATTAGCTGACCATGGAGGCCTTCTAACTCCGATATAACGTGCAGCAGAGTCTTGCTCAATCTTTCAGCCGTCTTCCTATTCCTAATGTCTTCTCCGAATATAGTGGGAAGCTCTTCAAGTATCAATTTGTAAGGGTCGTTAGCCTTCATGACATTATTTCGAAAACTACGAGCCTCCATGCTCAGGCTCTCGCTGCCTTGTCTATCTGAAAAACATTCACCGCTTGTGCGCTTCACCCAATGGGGAAGCGTATGTACGATTTTTACAATGTGCTTAGCAATGCTCAGTATTACATCGTTGTTTGAAGTGGTATTTAGTTCATTGGCCTTGGCTAAAGTATCAATTAGATGAGAATGAATCGAAGAAATGTGAAAATACCTGACGCCCGCCTCGGTGGGGCGCCGATAAATTTTGGTTACCAGTTCTTCGTCAAGTTCCGGAATAAAGATGAACTGATTGGTGGAATCCCTGTCATAGAAAGCAATTTTTCCATCCATAGCTTTGAGTAAAGCCATACCGTATAGACGGCATAATCCCGCCGTGAGACCAAACGGGGGAGCCATCCAGTAGGCATACAACTGCTCCAACGTCACCATTTCTTTAGAGTTCTTAATGAATTCTATTCCCGAAAGCATGAGCGAGTGCATTGCAGGGTTTTCTTCGATGTTTTCTTTGTTCCACTCGTCAGTGAAAAGAAACCCTTCTTTGGTTTTTTGATGCCAACCTTTGCTCTTGATACAAGTCAAATAAATCGCTTTTTCAGCAGGGAAAGTGTTCTTGTCGAAGCCTAAATCTTCGAGTTCGCCCCGCTCAAGCATGGCGGACATCAATTTACGAATTCCGGCGTTTGCACTTCCAGAAGGTTTAGATCTGTTAACGAGCTCATTTAAAACTGTTGGTGATTTAGCGTAGATGCGGTCAGCGATACGTGATGTGTAAACGGAGAGAGGCTGGTTCTTCGTCTGATCTCCAATGAACCTATTTCGCCAACGCGCAGATCGGAATGCATGGTTTAGTTCGATCCCTAGGTTTTTCTCGGCTAGATGGATTCTGTCTGCGATTTCTTTTTTGGCTATCAGGTCATGATTGATCTTCCCGTCTTCCTTCTCGATCTGCCTTAAGGCCAAAAGTTCGATAGCTACAGTCTTAAGCCTGCCCAAGGATTCCGAATTACCAACAGCTAGATGGGGGGTAATCTCAATGAGCTTGAGCGTTTCTTCAGCTATAGGGTCAGCAGAAAGCACAAAGCTCAAAAAGTGCTCACCGGTCGTTGGCGTTTTCGAGTATAACTCGATGTCAGCCGCAGTTAGCTTCTTCAGTAGCCTAGTCTTTGCCCAGCGCATGGTGCCGGTATTCTGATAGTGAGCAGTAGCTAGGACATTTTCTGAATCCTCGCAAACCCTGGTCCAGTCAACTCCATGGCTAATAGACTCTATGCGTTCAAGTACAAGGTTGTTAATGTCTATATCGCTACCTTGGAATACGAAAAAGGCTTTGTGGTTTGGTCGGTAGATTATTACCGTCCACTTTTGCAGCTGAGCTAATACGTCTCCTATATCCGTGAAGCCGCGTGAGCTGAAATAGTCGTTCAGGAAAGCTTCACTGGCATGTATCTGGTGTTGAAAACCAAATATAGTTAGTAGAGCGATAACCTTGGTCACTATGACGTGATTTTCATTACCTTTTTGCTCTGCTCTATATATGGCGTCACAGCCTTCTAACCAAGCTTTGCTGTCTAGGGAGGTTGTGATCAGATGATGCAAATTATGGTGCAGGTAGTCCCATAATCTCTCTGGATGGTAGATTTCCCGGGTCTGGTTGGTCTCATAGTTATTTACTAAAAACTCTCTAAATCCCAGCTTTTCTTGAGACGCAAGAAAGCCAAAAATACTGCGTTCATTTTGAGAGAATCGACGTCGAGAAATCGGCCCGAGGAGTAAGCTGACTAGAGGATCTAGCGGTAAGGTCTTCTCCAGCGTGGCGACGCTTCTGTTTTTCTTTGAAAACGCTTGCGAAACTGCTGAAGTGGTACCTTTGTGTGTCTCTTTGAGCTCCAGGGATGTTTGCTTAAGAATGTTTATGGATTCACCAACCAGGACGAGTGACTCATCAATGGATGGGTTGTAGCTTAAGTCTCTATACCGTCCTTGAACTTTCGCCCACTCGTTCTGCGATGACGCATCTTTGTTTTTGGCATATTCAGTGAACGCCTGATGCAAAAAACCAACTATAACCGCCGGTGACTCAGCTTGCTGTGCGATATCGGCTAATGATTGGAATATATGTAAGTCTTTGCCTTCTCTAGACTGGAAGTCTAGTGCTTTTCCCATCTCGTCTAACAAGAGGATAATGCCATCAGTTCCTTTATGCGGCTTTGATAGTTCAGCCTTTATCTGACTCAGGCACTCTTCATCACTGAGTAGTTTAAGTTCGTCATAATTGGGCGACTTGTTTAGTGACTCAAGAATGCTCAATAGGATTGCCTGTGCTGGCGATTCGATGCCACAGACATGTTTAATTACAAGCCAACCATCTTCTATTTTGAAATTTTTCTTAATGTCTTTGGAGAGCTCTTTGTTTGTTTTTTTAAGCTTCTTGTGTGCTTCCTCTCTGGGTTTCTTATCTTTAGAAATTAGGTATGCAAGGTAGAGGGCGAGTGTCGACTTCCCAGATCCGTACGGACCTGTGAGCGTATAGGCCCTTTGGGCACTTCCTGAAACTTCAGCGCACAATGTATCAAGAGTGTTGATAGCGGTTCCATGTATGATGAAGTCGTCTATGAATGATTTAAATTCAGAAGAACCGGAATCAATTCGTGTAGAGCTCTTGTACCGAGGGTTAATGATGATGGCTTTTTTAGGCATACAGTCATGCGCCCTTATAATAGATATCTAAAAAATGCTTGGGATTAGCGAGTGAATTTTTGTCAAAAGCAATCTGTCTAAGCCCTTCCGAGTCTGTCCAGGAAATTCCACTCTCTTTATACAATTGGGCTTGATCTAGTTTTTGGCCGAGACCACCTTCGGATAGTTGGAAGATCCTGCCAGGTGAGTATGGTTTGGTCAGCAGGGAATCAAATCCCATAGTCGTACTATCAGACTGTTCGGTTTCTACGGCTACAAACCTGAGTAGGCCGTACATGAAAACTTCGATGGGCAAATCCGACCTTTCCACTAAGTCGCAGATGTAGTACCCGCCCCCAGTGTCTTCCACCAAATTGAGTTCTGATAATGGTGACGAGAAGTGATCCTCATTGATGGCACCTTTTTTCTTCGCGACCGTCTGTTTGTGACAGTAAGTGTTCAAAAAGCAGTCGATATCCTTTTTGACAGTCGTTTCATTAGGTATTTTTCCTGTGCATATAGCTCCAGCTTGCTCTATACAATCATCGACGAGCTTTGCTTTCTGAAAATGCCTTGCGTTGGAAAAGTTAAAGTAGTAACGATAGGCCGTAAGGTTTTTATAGTTAAAATTCAACCAAAAGTGCAACAACCAGACTGAGCCGAGATGCTCAAGATAGCGATCTTTGCCCTTCTTGCCGAATAGATAGTTACCCTCTTCGGTAACTGCTTGAGCTTCTAAGTCGATAACTGCGCTTGCTTCAGCCCAGTAACGAATAGCGCTAACCATATTTTTACCGACGCCGAGTTCGATAACCGCCTCGCGCACAGATTCATCAGAAGAAATGCTCAAATTTCCTTTATTATTCAATTGGTTGACGGCTTTTTGTAACCAGCCGTACCTCAAGGGGAAGGTTTCGTGCCCTGTAAATCTAGCTTTCATTAAAAATCTATATGCCCTGGAGAATTTGTCCAGGAAACATAGTAATGCTATTCGGGAGGGCATAAAAGACATATTTACCACCAATACTGTTCACCTGTACAGTATTTAGGCGTTTCAGGCGTGACAATCATAACATATTGAAATGTATGAAAATAATCGGATCGGGTGAGAGTTTGATGTCTACTTTATGAAAGTTATGTTGTCCGAGGTGTAGGGTGGTTTTTGGGGTAGTAGTAGGCCGAACTGAAACCTAATTGAAGGCGCGACGGCAAGGATTGAAATGTAACTTTACGTTAGACTGTGTAGTGACTTAGTCTTAATTAATTTTTGGGCTACATTGGGTCGTCCCTTCGGATTAGCGCAAATTGGATAGCTTAGGGGGCGACAGGTTGCTAAATGCTTGGGCGGGGCCGACTTCCGCCATTGAATACTTGCTAAGGGTTGGGTTGCCGGAGGGCAGTTTTGGCATTAAATGCAGATTCTCTATGGCGAAGAGCCGATCAAGTCAAAAGTCTGATCCTAATCCTCGTATCGAGTAAACTGCCCGTGTCATATAGTTTGTAGGAATTTTCCGCGATGTTGAGAGATACCACATGGAAGAGTGTATATCGAACGGGCGAGGATGACTTGCTCAAGGACTTCTACCTAAAAGCCCTTTCTGAATCTGTGCGATATGACCGAGCAGTAGGCTATTTCTCTTCCGAACTAATTACCTTTGCTTCGAGCGGCATCAGCGAGCTCATTCGGTCGGGCGGAAGAATGCGACTTGTTATAGGGCACCCGCTTGACGACGACGAGTACGCTGCGATAAAGGATGGTCATAGTGTGTCCTGGGTATACGATGACTTAGAGCAGATGATCGTAGATACACTCGAAGGCAGTCGGGGACCGGTTGCATCATATCGCCTCAGCCTATTGACTTGGATGCTAGCTTGCGGAGCATTAGAAATAAAGTTCGCATTTCGTAAGCGCGGTATGTATCACGAAAAAATTGGGGTTATGTCGGATTCATCTGGTGACTCTCTGGTTTTTCAAGGTTCTGCCAACGAAACAATTAATGCACTGCACATAGATTCCAATGCTGAATCAATATCTGTATTTCCTAGTTGGAAAGAAGAGATATTTGAAGCATACGGCCAACCCTTTATTCGCGGCTTCGATTCATTATGGGGTGGCCATCAAAAGGACACTCTCACAGTTTCGATGCCTTCTGAAATTTACGAACGAATTGCAAGTAATGTCGGCGAATTAGAAAAGCCGGACTTAGATTTTGAAGAGAAGCTCGCTGAGTCGGCGCAGCTGTTGGCCGAGGTCCAGGATTCACCTGAGCAAAGTCATCCATTTGTTCCGGAGGTATTGGGTGGGCGCCCCTTCGTAGTGAGGGAACACCAAAAGACCGCGTTAACTAAATGGAGAGCAAATGAATACCGTGGGATTTTGAAGCTAGCTACCGGGTCAGGAAAAACTATCACTGCCATATACGGGGCAGTGAAAATCTACGAGGCATTTGGCAAGCTCGCGCTTGTGATTGCTGTCCCATATGTGGAGCTTGCAATACAGTGGGTTAGTAATTTGAGGGACTTCGGTATTTATCCTCATAGGTGCTATGACAGTAGAAAAAATTGGTATGATCGACTCAAGCTGGACATTCAGGCATTCAACGTGGGTGCTAGAAACTTCCTGCCAATAGTGGTTGTGAATAAAACGTTGGGGAGTGAGCACTTTGTTGAGCTCCTGTCTCAGTTGCCAGAAGTTAGGACGCTTTTCGTTGGTGATGAGTGCCATAGACATGGTTCTTCAAAGTTGAGCCAGGCACTACCGCCCGTTTCCATGAGACTGGGGCTTTCAGCCACTCCATTTCGCAGTGATGAAGACGAAATTGATAGCCCTTTTCCAGATGATGCAAAAAGACGTTTGGAAGAGTATTACGGCGCGGTCGTGGATGAGTACACATTGAGCGATGCCATCAATGACGATGTACTTACGCCCTATACTTATCATGTTCATATTGTGCGCCTCACCGATGAAGAACAAGAGCAATATGAAGACCTTACCACTAGAATCGGCCATCTAATTTCTAGGGGAGAGGTTCCTTCCTCTGGCAGTAATCAGCCAAGCAGTTTAACTATGCTGTGCGGTGAACGCAGTCGACTATTGGGCTCTGCAGGGAACAAAATTCCGGCTCTAAAGGCGTTGCTAGGTGAACTTTCGGATGAAGAGAGAGCTCATGCGCTGTTTTATTGCGCCGAGGGTGCATCTGAGGACGATGGTGGTGAGTACAGAAACATTGATCGAGTCTCGAATATTCTAAAAGCCGCGAGTTGGCGCGTATCCCACTTCACGTCTAAAGAAACTACATCGGAGAGGAAGTCACTAATGAGATCTTTCCTCAGCGGTGGTATCGATGGCCTTGTGAGCATGAAGGTATTAGATGAGGGCATTGATATCCCTGTATGTCGTACTGCGTTTATCCTTGCGAGTACCAAAAATCCCCGTCAATACGTCCAGAGGCGTGGTCGCATTCTGCGAAAGTACCCTGGTAAGGATCGTGCAGAGATACATGATTTTGTGGTCGCGCCGTGTCTGGGCTGGGAGGAGACAAATGCTGGAAAAGGACTGATGAAGTCTGAAATGGAGAGGGTGTACGATTTTATGGAATTGGCTCTCAATAAACGAGATATCTATGAAGCTTTGGAGACAGAGGGCTTCTTAGCGTAGAGAAAGAGACTGGATAAGGCGAATGTTGCCGAAGTGGCGTAACCGGTCATGTGTTTGTCGTTTAGTGACATGGAAATGCATCCCTATTAAAACTAAGATTAAAGCTTGAAATGATAGTGAGACAGGAAGCTCTAACATGACTGATTTGAAGGCTCTGTTTGAGAGCGTTAAAGAAGATCTGGAAAAAGAATCTGAAAACCCAAAAAAGAGGGCAATTTCAGAAATTATTCGTGTGGAACGTCGTTACTACTACGCGGAGAAGAATAAGTCTGGTCGCCTCCGAGAGCTTAGAGATATTGTGGGTAAGTATAGTAGCGAGAGAGGGACTGAAGATGCTGATAAGTAAAGTCGAAATATCTAATTTTCGTCAGTTCTATGGAAAACAGACTCTTCAATTCTCGACAGATGAGGAGAAGAACATAACATTGATTCACGCTGAGAACGGTGTAGGAAAAACGGCTTTCCTGAACGCTATTCTTTGGTGTCTATACGAAAAGACCACAGAAAACTTCAAGCGCTCTAAGGAACTGTTAAATCACCAGGCCAAAGACGAGGGTGCTTCGAGCTTTTACGTTTTCGTTGAGTTCGAAGAAGGTGGTGAACACTACGTCGCTCAGAGAAATGTGAATGCTATAAATGGAAAAACATTCAGGGTCTATAAAGTTCTGGACAGTGGCTCCCATCAGGAAATTGATGGCCCCGAGGTTTTCATTAACTCGATCATACCTAAGGACATGGCTGGTTACTTCTTCTTCCAGGGTGAGGGTGTGGGTAGTCTTGCCAGTAATGGAGGAGGCGACGTAAAGGACGCGATCCGAGATATACTCGGATTTACGGTAGCTGAAGAGGCTCTAAAAGATCTCTCGAAAATTCGAACAGAGTATCGCCGCGAACTGCAGCGCCTAGACAATAGCTCGGAGCTGGGCGCGTTGGAAGAGAAACTCGCAGACTGTGAAGATAAACACAGGAGCCTAAGTGATTCACTTTTAGGCTGCGATAAGGACCGGAAATATTTGGCTAAGAAGCTTGATGATGTTCAAGCTGAACTTAGGAATTCCAATGTGGATGTTGTCGCTGAGAAGCAGAGGAGTCGCGATTCCAAGCAAGTTGAGCTTGGTCGGTTAAGAGACGCAAAAGATAGAGCGCTTGCCAGAAAAGCGGGTCTTGTATCTAAATATGCGGTAAGTGCTTTCTCGAAGAAGCTAGCTGAAGAAGGTATAGACTTCATTGACGAGAAGGAATTGAAAGGTACCATCCCTGCGCCGTATAACGTTCAGCTGGTGAAGGATATCTTGGAAAAAGCTGAATGTATTTGTGGCGCTGAAATTACGCCAGGAACAGAGGCATATGGTGCGATACAGATGCTTATGGGCAAGGCATCCGACCCTGTGCTACTAAACAGAGTAAGACGGGCCCGAAGTCAGTTGACTGTGATTAAAAAGGATCTGCAATCAGCCGGGAAAGAGTTCAATGAGGTGCTCGACGATCTGTCAACCCTAGAGGAATCGATTCAACGTGTAAAGGTAGAGCTGGACACATTGTCGCTAGAGATTAAGGGCGTCAATTTTGAAGAGATCCGAGAAAAGGAAGAACTCAGGGGTAAGTTGTATCAACAAGTTTTGGAACAGAATCGATTGCATGGAAGTTACACCGAAAGACTTTCAAAGCTTGAAGCTGAAAAGGAAAAGTTAGTATCGAAAGAGAAGAGTTTCAAATCGTCTCAGCCGGAAGTTCAGCGACTAAGAGATTTAATGAGCTTTGTACACGAAATGGAAGAGGACCTTAATCGTGTTCTGAGTGCAACTGAAGAGTCTTCGATGTTAATGCTCGCCGAGAAGATAAACAGCTTCCTCGACCTTTATGTTCGTCAAGACTACTCCGCTAAAATCACAGAGGACTTTGAAATAGTCCTGTTCGACCGCGAAAATAGGCCAGTCGGGGAAAGTGATGGACAGGCTCTTTTACTGAGTCTCACCTTTATCGCGTCTCTGATCGCTGTCGCGAAGATGCGAAAGGGAGCGTCAGGCGAAATTTTGACACCGGGTGCTATCGCGCCTTTCATTATCGATGCTCCATTTGGTGTTCTTGATAACACCTACAAAGCAAACATTGCGGCGCAGATACCGAACTCGGTAAATCAAGTTGTATTTTTGCTTTCATCAAGCCACTGGGAAGGCACAGTAGAGCAATCCATCAGAGAAAAGGTTGGCCGAGAGTACAACATGGTTCTCGAAGTGGCTGCCAATCCGGGAGATAAAGAAGAGGGCAAGATTAAGGTGCTCGGAACAGCGTATGACACCGTTAGGTACAACCAGGATAAGGATAGGACAATTATTGAGGAGGTGGGTTGCTATGCCTGAGGAACGTAAAAAGGATTGGCGAAATATAAACGTTCGCAGGAATCGCAAGTATGAACCTATTGTAGATAAGCTCTGCACTCGAAAAGGCGAGCATTCTAAGCGTCCGATATTCGAATACAACAAGGATCTGATGGTTTTTGCTGGTGTTCTCGGTTATGCAAAGGCTGTTCAAGAAGATTTGGAATCTGACTCTATACAGATCACTTTAGGAACCTATGCGAGTGACGAGAAAGATGGGTTCATTTATTTGATTGGATTGTTAGAGAATAAGTCAGTGGATTGCTTGAAGGACGATAACATTGGTAGCGCGGTCAATACTTTCGAGAAGTACTGTAATGGTGGCTTATCGCTAATAAGTAACTGGTTAGAGGACAGCCCAGGAGACATCGAAGGCGTTGATACACTGGTCCAAAATCTTTTCGATGAGCTTGTCGCGAATCAGAAGAACGCTGACGATGACCCACGAAATACCGTGGTTGATTTCTGATTTATTCCGCTACCCCATGTAATGGGAAAACTCACTGTACGTCGTCAGCCAACTTGGGACCAATGGGCCCGATTTTTAAGAGACACTTTTCTGCCAGTTGCTTCTCCAGTCTAGCCTGCAAATCGCAGGTTGTGTAATTTTCGCTGGTTCAGCGTGCGGGAT
>NZ_SHNP01000012.1:0-17852 GCF_026262685.1 Candidatus Seongchinamella marina | reverse complement strand
CTGCCTTGACGAATGCAAGAAAATCATCGGTAGGCTCAAGCAAAGATCTGAGATTGTTTCACAGATACGCGAAATCATACTCGCCGAACCCGGTTATTTCCCCACCGCGACAGAAGTTGCACAGACATTGGAGTGCACTACCAGAACACTACGCCGAAAATTGTCTAATGACGGCACCAATTACCAAGCCATTCTCAACGAAATAAGATCAGAGATTGCCAAAGATTACCTAAAATCCAGCCTGCCCATCGAACAGATCGCTGGGATGCTCGGGTTTAGTGAGGCATCCGCATTTTCTAACGCCTTCAAGACCTGGGAATCGATTTCGCCAAAGGACTATCGCCTTAACAATCGATAATGCACCGGGTATATCTCCCCCCCTCTTCGACATAAATGGCATCAAAGCTGTCCGCTTTGATCAAGTCAGACCACCTTCATCATGTTAACAAGCTTGTGATCGGGATACTATTTATGAACGTCCGGTAATGATCTCGAATGATCTACGTAGGCAAAAATATATGATTGAAGGTGCATCTATGAATGGCTCAACTCCGCCTCAGCTCCCACTTCGAAGCCCCAAAGTGATGCTTATCGGTGCCGGTATGACCGGCATCCTGATGACCATCAAGCTCAGAGAAGCTGGCATCACCGACATCACCATTCTGGAGAAGAAGGAAAGCCTCGGTGGCACCTGGCGAGAAAATACCTACCCAGGTCTTGCCTGTGATGTACCGTCGCACATGTATACCTACTCCTTCGAGCCCAACCCTGAATGGTCTCACCTGTGTGCTTATGGCTCAGAAATAAGGGAGTACTTCGAGCGTGTGGGTCGCAAGT
The DNA here is from genome assembly GCF_026262685.1 of Candidatus Seongchinamella marina. Lineage (NCBI taxonomy): Bacteria > Pseudomonadati > Pseudomonadota > Gammaproteobacteria > Cellvibrionales > Halieaceae > Seongchinamella > Candidatus Seongchinamella marina. The sequence continues at coordinate 17,015 of NZ_SHNP01000012.1, read as the reverse complement.
ATGGCGTGACGGAAAAGATACTGTTCAATGAAGCCGTCACCCGTAGCATTTATGGCAAGGGCCAATGGACAGTCACTTCGTCCAAGGGCAACACCTATGTGGCCGATTTTATAATTAATTGCACCGGCATTCTGCACCACCCGGCGAAACCAGATATCAAAGGCATAGAAACCTTTGGTGGTGATATGTTTCATACCGCCGAGTGGAATCACACTGTCGATTTAACAGGTAAACGGGTTGGCGTTATTGGTACCGGCTCAACAGCAGCACAAGTTATTCCTGAAGTGGCGAAAGCCGCAGGTAAGCTTTCGGTCTTCCAGCGCACACCACAATGGATTTTTCCTTGGGCCAATAAAACTGTTTCGGAAAAATCTAAAAAAAAGCTGCGTGACAACCCAAACCGCGTACGGCGTCTAAGAGGCCTTTACGTCTGGATGATGGCGAATCTACTCACGAAAGCAACGGCTGGCCACCAACCTCAGCGCGCCATATTGAGCGCAGTTTGTCAGTTAAACCTCAAGCTGAGTATTAAAGATAAATCACTGCGCAAGAAATTAACCCCTGACTATGCGGTAGGCTGTAAGCGTCTTATTGTTAATAAAACTTTTTATAAGGCTGTCCAGCGTAACAATGTAGATTTAGTCACCGAAGGCATTGCTGAAATCACACCGAAAGGCATTAAAACACGCGATGGTAAAGAGCATGAACTGGATGCATTAGTTTTATCCACTGGCTTCCATAACTTTAACTTTATGCGACCTATGGACATGCGCGGCAAGGGGGGCTTGAAAATTGACGATGCCTGGTCAAAAAAGGTTCAGGCCTACCGCTCTATGTTTTTACCTAATTTCCCAAACTCCTTTTTAATGCTGGGACCCAACTCCCCTATTGGCAACTATTCGGTCATTGCCATGAGTGAAGTGCAATGCGCCTATATTCTCAAGATTATCGGTCACTGGCAGCAGGGTGAGTTCGACGAAATTGATGTTAAGCCATCGGCATTTAAAAGCTTTAATGAATACTTAAAAGCGGGCATGTCGAAAACGGTTTGGGTCGGAGGTTGCCAAAGTTGGTACCTAGATGATGATGGCGACCCTGCCCTCTGGCCATACACCTGGCAGCAGTGGGAAAAGGAAATGAAAGAACCGAAAATGGCTGACTTTATCACCGAAAAATTTCCTCCCAAAACGGAAAAAACTACCAAAAAGAACGAAGTTTCTGCGGCCGCGTAATCTCGATATATAGAATAAAAATCCAGTGCTATCGGATATTTTAACGCAGCCAAGTCAGAGGTAGGTAATGCAACTCAACGGTAAAAATAAACCCCAGCCAAACAGTCAACTGCCATTAACCGGCTTTCGTGTACTCGACCTTTGCGATCTTCGAGGGCAAAGCTGTGGTCGCATGTTGGCCGACCTGGGCGCAGAAGTCATTCTTGTAGAACCTCCTGAAGGTATGTTATCTCGACGCAGAGCACCTGTCGTCGATTCACAGAGTCTGTATTTCGCCACACACAATGCCAACAAATTCAGTGTGCAGCTAGACCTTGCAAGTCAGGAAGGAAAAAAGGATTTTCTCAAGCTTGTTCGCAGCAGTGACATGCTGATTGATGGCGGTGACAAAAGTGTTTGGGAAATGCTGAGTACAAGTCATTCCCAGCTACGAAGCATTTATCCTGACCTTATTATACTTTCGATCACGGATTTCGGGCTAAAAGGTCCCTATAAAGATTTCACTGCCACTGAATCCGTTCATATGGCGATGTCTACCGTTCTATCCCGATCCGGAACCAACGGCTCCCCTCCCCTGTTGCCACCTGGTGAGCTAGCGCTGGAAACCGCCGCCATTCAAGCGGCCTGGGTTGCGTTGCTGGCCTATTGGCAGAGATCACACAATGGCAAGGGAGATTTACTGGATTTCTCGATTAATGATGCGATAGCGCAAATCTTCGATCCAGGCGTCGGCGCAGCCGGGAGCGCAGCCGCTGGCCGCACAGCGATAGAGGTCGCCCCTCATGGCAGACCCGAAGTTAACTTCATACCCGGAAAATTGCCGTCTGTGGCCCTGCTCTACCCGATATTCAAATGTGCTGACGGCCATATCAGAACCTGTACTCTAAACCCAAGGCAGTGGCGAAGTATGTCTGAGTGGCTTGGCCCTGATCACCCGTTTACACACCCCAAGTTTGGGGCCCCTGCAAACCGTCTTCTGAATATTGATGGCATCAATAAATTATTGGCCAGCCTCTTCGAGAATCAGACCCGTGAGCATTTAGTCGCTCAAGGACAAAAGCGAGGCATACCCATTGCATCGCTCAATCTTCCCGGTGAAGTATTTGATAACGATCACTTTGACCAGCGCAACTTATTCACTAAAATCGACATCGGCGGAAAAAAAGCTAAAGCCCCTTCAGGTTATTTCTGTATCGATGGACGGCGAATAGGTATCAATACCCTGGCACCGAAACCCGGTGCCAATACTCAAGACCTTTTGTCGAGCGCGAAGGTGAAAGACGCTTTACCGGTAACCGGCGGAGAATCGAGAAAACCCTTAGGGGGAATATTAGTACTGGACCTTGGTGTTATCGTCGCAGGTGGTGATCTGGGACGGCTGTTTGCCGATCAGGGCGCAACCGTGATCAAAGTCGAAAACAAGGCCTACCCTGATGGACTTCGCCAGAGTATTGACAACAATCCCGTTCCCATCTCCTTTGCTCAAGCCAATCGAAATAAAAAATCGTTAGGTCTTAACCTGCGTAGCGATAAAGGAAAAGAGATTTTTTTACGCTTGGCCAAAAATACCGACGTAGTTATCTCCAACTTCAAACCCGGCACTATGGAATCCCTGGGGTTAGGTTATGAGGTATTAAGAGAGATCAACCCTGGCATTATTTGCGCCGAAAGTAGCGCAATGGGCAGCGCCGGCCCTCAGGCCAGGACCATGGGTTATGGGCCTTTGGTTAGGGCGAGCACCGCTCTGTCGGGCCTATGGCGATACCCTGAAAAAGAAATGGGCTTTGGAGACTGTGTAACCATCTTTCCGGATCACTTTGCCGCAAGAGTCACTGCAACAGCTATTCTGGCTAAACTTATTCAGCGACAGACAACGGCAGTGGGCGGATTTATTGATACGTCCCAGGCAGAGTGCATAATCAATGCGCTTGCCAGCGAATTCCTTCGAGAATCCATTGCACCTGGCTCATTAAAGCCAACGGGAAATCAGTCTGAATTTGATGCACCAAACAGCCTTTATCCCTGCGCAGGCAAAGATGAGTGGTGCGCAATTTCGGTAACCAATGATGATCAGTGGCAGGGGTTGTGCCGCGCTATGAACAGGGCCGACCTTGCCGACAATACGAATTACCAGACTACGGAAGGTCGACTCGAACATCGTATCGATATTGAGGGTATCGTCACCCGATGGTGCAACTCCAGATCCCCCTATGAGGTTATGAATCTTTGTCAGAAGCAGGGAGTACCCGCAGGAAACATGCTTCGTTTGTCAGAGTTCATAGAAAACCCCCACTACAATGCTCGGAATTTCTTTAGGAAGCTGCACCAACCCACAGCCGGACGAGCGATTGAAACCGAAAATGGCCCCGTCGCTTTTAGTGACAACATTCCGCCACCTCAGATTCAGCCCGCACCCGCCCTTGCTGAACATACCCGCGAATTAATGAGTACGCTTATTGGCCTGTCAGATATTGAGATTGACACATTAATCGCGAGTGGCGATTTAGAGATAAGGAAAAAAGAAGCAGGCGCAATCCAACAGAAGGTAAGAACACTGGCCATAAATTCAGTCATGAAAATTCTACTAAAATACCATGAACTTAAGCATTTTTTTAAGAGAGTGAACGATAGCAAACTGATGGATTGAAGATAGCAGGAGTACAAACAACCCCATGCCCATGGACATAAATTACGTTCGGCTACGGCTTGGAACCCAGTACTGGAACACTTTTAATATAACGCCCAATCATCTCCAGTGCACGCTTCGCATCCGGAACCAGAGGACTAAGGGTCTGAAAGACATGAAACTGGGCCTCAAAGACGTCCAGTGATACCGCAACTCCGGCAGCTTTGGCGCGCTCAACAAAGGCGATGATCTGATCAAAAAATATCTCAGCTCCCGCAACTTGCACATAAGTCGGCGGCAAGGTCGCCAAGTCTACGTCGGTGAAAACCAGGTCAGCGAGACTGGACACATTATAGCCTTGAGACTTCCGAGGCCTGTCTCCCTTCAGGTAGAGTGTTAACCAGGCCTGAAGTAACGCTTCGTCTAGCACATCATTTTCCGCATGGGTTTTTATACTGCCGGTGCTGCAACCCGGGTGTACCCATGGAGACAGGAGTACCAGAGCGTCGGGCTTTCGGTTACCCAATGAGTTAGCTAATGCCAGGGATGTGGCGACTGCCAGTGCGCCACCGGCGGAATCACCACTTAATAGCACCGGCGTGCTGGGGAAGGACTTCAATACCTGTCGGGTCACCGCCAGACAGTCCTGCTGTGCAGCAGGGTAGAGATGCTCCGGCCCCAGCCGGTAATCCACAGCCAGCACATGCGCATCGCTGCTTTCTGCCAATTGCGCCAAGGTATTCTGATAGCCCGCTACCGAACCGATAACATAACCACCACCATGAAAATACACCAGAATATGACGGGGTTCAGGCACGCCTTTGGGGCGGCACCACTGGCAGGCGACCCCGGCCAATGTCACAGTCTCGAATGTGACGTTTTTTTCTGCAGGAGAACGAATCTTCAGTGCACCCTGACGGTGTCGCAACCAGTCGATGGGTTTGCCCTTCGATTCGCTCGCCATTCTTTTTACCAGGCGACAGACGAACTCTGTCATCCAACGGCGCTGGATCAAACGTCCGGGTGAGTGCAACATGCTGAGAAGGGTGAGTAGAGAGAAACGAAGTACGTCCAGTATCGCCATATGCCCAGTCCTGTTTTACGTGTTTAGTCCGACAGTATTGCCATTGAGTATGGCAATCACACCTTCAAGTTTTTTACGCCTCGCTGGCCATATTTGCCTTATTTACTTTTCGACTAATGGCCAACCTTGGGTAAACTGTTAACGATATCGACGATTTGCTCCAGTAGCGCCATTCTTTCTTTCATTGTTTTTGCAATATCCAGGCGCAGGTTAAGGCTTGTGATACCGGCCTGCTTGTAGCTCATTAGTCTTGCGCGCACCATCTCCGCCGTTCCCAGTGCCTGGAATTCGTTGATCATTACATCGGGTATGCGCAGTGCAGCTTCCTCCCTTTTTCCTGCCAGCCAAAGTGCTTGTACCGCCTTGGTATCCTCCGTATAACCCGCTCTCTCGAAGGCCTTATTGTAGAAATTAGTGTCCGCTGAACCCATGGCACCTATCTGAAAGGCCAAGCCCGGTTTCCTGCTGGCAATTAGCCCTTCGACATCATCGCTGATACCGATCGTTACCGCGGCACCAAGGTCTATCTGCGACAGTTCTCGGCCGGCGTCCTTCGCGCCCTGCGCTATATAGTCCAGATGAGCGCCGGCATGAATCGGCGAGAAGCTTGTGCCCATCCAACCATCCGCTGCGGCACCGGTGTATTGAAGTGAACGAGGGCCGAGCGTTGCTAGATAGATCGGGATTTCAGCGGGTGCAAAGTCCAGACGCAAGGCTTTACCTTCTCCGCCGGGGCGGGGTAACACATGATGCTTACCTTCATAGATGATTTTTTCACCGGCAAAGGCCATACGGCAGATTTCAACGGTTTCCCTGAGGCGCGTCAATGGCTCGTTATAAGGTACACCGGCCAGGCCTTCAATGACTTGCGGGCCACTAGCACCTAGACCCAACAAAAAGCGACCCTTTGACAGCGCGTTTAAAGACAGGGCTGTCATCGCTATCATGCTGGGTGCTCTGGGCCCCACCTGCATTACACCGCTGCCTAACTTTATCTTGCTGGTACGCGCGGCAATAAACGCCAGACATGTCACCGCATCGGTGGACCATGCCTCGGCAGACCACACGCTGTCGATGCCTATTTTTTCCGCAAACTGGATGTATTCTATCGTTTCTTCAATGCCTATTTTTCGATAGTCACCAACTCCAATGGTTAGTTTCATCAGACTGTGCTCCTGAGGGTAACAACAATTTCCTCGAGCAAAGCGGAAGTTTCTTCGTTGACCGACAACGCCATCGGCGTCCCCGTCCCCGCAATTGCCAATGCTAATAGGGATTTGGCATACCTTGTTGAGCTCATGTGTCTCTCCACAATGATTCTCTTTCCCTTATTTTTTTTAGGGGCCATCGTTGCCAGCAACTTAAGCTCTCATTATTTGCCGATAGAAACAGGCTTCTCTTTTTTGAAAAATGCCATCGTCGCATTGATATGATCTTCGCTGGTGCTTGTAATCACTTGAATTTTAGCTTCCTGGTCAATCATATCGGTTAAACTGGATCTCGCTGCAGACCTCAAAACTTGCTTTCCAAACTTCTGCGCTAACGGAGCCCCCTGAGCCAACTTCTCAGCCCACCCCTGGGTCTGGTTTAACAGTTCATTGGCCGGCACAACCTTGTTCGCCAAGCCGTACTCGAGGCATTCTTGTGGCTCCAGACGCCCCGCTTCAACAAACAACTGCATGGCTTTCTTGTAACCCATGGCGTTCACCAGGTGGTAGCTGGCACCGCCATCGGGAATCAAACCAATCGGGGCGAATGCCAGATAGAAATAGGCATCATCGGCCATCACGGTAAAGTCACAGGTTATCGCTAACGCAATGCCAATACCCGCACAGGCGCCATTAACGGCAGAAATATAGAGCTTTGGGGATTGATCAATAGTCGTAAGGAATGGTTTATATTCCTTCAGGATGTGCGACTCAATGTCGTCGTGACCGCCCAAACCATCCATCAAATCAGCGCCAGCTGAAAAACCGCGGCCTTCTCCCGTCAGGATAATGACACGCACATCGCCGTCGGTCTCTGCCGTTTCGATAGCCGCCGTCAAGTCCATTCGAAGCTTCTCATTAAAAGCATTCATGGCTTTAGGACGGTTCAGTTTAATGGTGGCAACCCTGTTGGTCACCGTGTAATTAGTCGTCTCAAAATCAGTCATGGTTTTATGCTCCGTTAATCAATCCTCTTATCAGTCAAGGTTACTACTATAGTTTTCAGAAAAAATTTCACGACTGATAATCAACTTCATGATCTCGGAGCTGCCCGCCAAGATGCGGTTTATACGCGCGTCGGTGAACATATTACAGATAGGGTATTCCTTCATGTAACCCGCACCGCCGTGTAGCTGTACACCCAAATCAAGCATCTTCCACTCAATTTCAGTTGATTGAAGCTTCGCCTTGGCGGCCATATTAGGCGTTAGCCTTTCTTCATTGTGTTCCGCCACAAGATGATCAATAAAGACTTCCAGAATTTCAATCTCGGCATCCATCTCTGCCATTTTGAACTGTGTATTCTGCATATAGGACAGAGGCTTACCAAATACCTTCCTTTCCATAACGAATTCACGAGTAAGATTAAAGGCTCGGCGCGCACTGGCAATGGAACCCACAGCCGCGATCAACCTTTCTTCTGCGAGACCCTGCATCAGATAGAAAAAACCATTGCCCGGCTCGCCAAGAATATTCTCTTTAGGAATCTTGACGTTACTAAAGAATAGCTCCGCCGTGTCCTGAGCTTTCATGCCCATCTTATCGAGATTGCGTCCACGCTCAAAACCTTCCATGCCGCGCTCAACAATACAAAGAGTCATCGCGTGTGGATTATTCTCAGGGTCAGACTTACCCGCAACCACAACATAATCCGCATTGATACCGTTCGAAATATAGGTCTTGGAACCATTCAAAATGAAATGATCCTCATCTTCACACAAGGTTGTGCGCATACCTGCCAAATCACTACCGGCATCGGGCTCAGTCATAGCAATAGCCAGAATTTTTTCACCCGTTATGCATCCGGGCAAGAAACGCTGTTTCTGCTCGTCATTTCCAAAATGCTGAATATAGCTACCGACCAAACGGCTGTGCAACGTATTGAGCCATGACGCACACCCAACTCTGGCGGTTTCCTCAATGATGATTTGCTCAAAACGAAAATCCGTATCACCCATACCACCGTATTGCTCATCAGGCCAGATCATCAGAAATCCCTGATCGCCCGCCTTTGTAAAAGCCTCACGATCAACAATGCCCTGTTCCTGCCATTTTTCCATATTGGGAACAATCTCGGCTTCAAGAAACTTGCGATAAGTATCCCGAAACATATTTTGTTCTTCAGTAAATGTTCGCATATTTCACCTGATAGACTCTAAATAGCTGGCCAGTTTGTTTTTTTTTAAAGGTATCGGCGTCAGACATAATTTCTTCTTTCTATTATTTATAATTCTTAATAGGTTTCTATTTAAGTAGGTTTAACCCGCTCCATTACAAGCCGGCCAAACGTTCCTTAATCAGGGTATCCGCTTCAGACATAATACGGTCAATTAATTCTTTCACCGTAGGTACATCGTGAATCAGACCCGCCACCATGCCGCAAGACCAGGCACCCGCATCCATATCACCGTCTTTCATAATCTTTGGATAGCAGCCGGCCACTTCAGGAAGAATATCTTCGATTTTAATATCCGCACCTAGAGCTTTTTCTTTTTCAAGTAAGCGCCCAACCGCTGCATTGTTAAGTACGCGTTCGGTATTGCGCAATGGACGCATCACTAAGCGAGTATCTAATTCAGTCGCCGCTAAAATCGCTGCCTTCACATTCTCGTGGACAGGCGCTTCCTGAGTCACTATAAAACGCGTACCCATATTCATGCCTTCAGCACCCATTGCCAGCGAGGCAACCAGACTACGTGCATCGGCCATACCGCCAGAGGATACAAACGGAATACTCAGCTCATCCGCCGCTCTTGGCAGCAAAATAAAATTGGGAATATCGTCTTCACCCGGATGACCACCACATTCAAAACCGTCCACAGACACGGCATCACAGCCCACTGACTGTGCCTTGAGCGCGTGACGTACTGCAGTGCACTTATGAATCACAACAATGCCGGCTTCTTTTAAGGCTGGCATATAAGTCGCCGGGTTATTACCTGCTGTCTCAACAACCTTCACGCCGCCGTCAATCACAGCCTGAATTAGGCCGGGATAATCGGGGGGTGTCGTAGTGGGAAGAAAGGTGATGTTCACACCAAACGGCTTATCGGTCATGGTTTTGCAGCGAGCAATTTCTGCCGACAGCTTTTCCGGGGTGCCCTGCGTTAGGCCGGTAATAATACCCAGACCGCCCGCATTGGAAACCGCAGCCGCTAACTCGGCAAGACCCACATGGTGCATGCCACCCTGAATAATCGGATGCTCGATGCCCAACAACTCTGTAATACGTGTTTTCATTTCAATATCCTTGCGTCAAAGTAAAAAAGTTAATCAACACCAATCAGAATGACAACACTCCATCGATACATGATCTATCTGCTCAATATTATCGTGGGCGGAAAGTGGCTACCATGACGAAAGAGGCAAAACTTGATCAAAGCGGACACACGTCTAGTAGGCAGTTGTCTAGTAATCGGCTGTCTAGTAGACGCGGCTGCTCTGAGCGCGGGTTAATTGCCAGTAAAGACCGGTTTGCGCTTTTCGCTAAAAGCGCGAATCCCTTCCTGGCCATCTTTGGAGGCGGCCAACTCGACAATAGACTTCCCCTCTAATCCAAGTTGGGAGTGCAGGTCATTGTCAAAGCTTTGCAGCAACATCCTACGAACACCGCCAAACGCAGCTGTTGGTCCTTTGGCCAGTCTTGCGGCCATAGCCTGGGCTTTTTCCATAAGCTCTGAGGTTTCTACGACCTGATTAACGATACCCCAATCCAGCGCTTCTTCTGCAGACAGCTGGCGATTGGTAACCATCATCTCCTCCGCCCGGCGCAACCCCACTATCCGTGGTAAGTAATAGGTAGCGCCACCATCCGGGGTTAGTCCTGCTCCGGTATAGGCCATGGAAAAGCGCGCATCGCTGGCGGCTACAACGAAACTGCTGGCAAGAACCAGGGACAAGCCTCCGCCGAAAGCCACGCCGGTCACTGCTGTGACGACGGGTGCATTCATAGTAGACAAAAGCTCAATCGCCGGGTGGAAGTCCTGCAACATATCTTCCATGGCACTGGGAAGCGCCGCTCCGAAAGCAGCAAAGGCCCCAAGGTCTCCCCCCGCACAGAATATAGGCCCGGCACCGGACAACAAAACGGCGCGAGTTTCCGCGTCGTTGCTACACAGCTTTGCCACCTCATGTAACTCCGCGGAAAGGGTCGGATCGATAGTGTTGGCTTTTTCAGGTCGGGTTAGCTCGATATGAGCTACGCCGTCCTGCCTATCGAACTTAATACATTTAAAAGTCATAGTAATCTCTCTAAAAGTTTTTTCTAAAAAGGTGAGCGGGCAAACCCATCAAGGGCTGCACGCCAGTGCGAATAGAAGCTGCCTGTGAGTGAATATACTCCTAACACTTAGCCAACCATCTTTACTGTTATGAAAAGCCTTTTATGTGCCTAGGCCGCCAGTTTTTTGAATGCGCTGGCCGGCCCGGGTCTTTAGATAGGCGGCAATACGAAGAAAAAGCACAAGCAGCCCCATGACCGTGTACACCACGTCAATCGTTCTAACTGCACTGCTCAACGCATGCTCGGCATAGGTCGTCCAAATTACCGCCCAGAAATACCATATGCCCACCAAATGTAGCCAGCGCCAATGCTCAGGGCGCATTTTTCGGCGCACGGAAAAAAATGAGGTGACAGTCATAGCGATCAAAAAAATATAGCTAGCAATGCGTCCAATCAGGTCGACCGTGTTGTGTAATTGCTCCCCGTAATAGGAAGGGTGCAATGCAAATAACGCAGCGATGCATACCGCCTGCCAACCGAACCCAGCAGCGAAAGATAAGCCCGTGTAACGGCGGTTGCGAGCAAGCCATTTTGACACGCTACCGGGGAAAAGCTGTGTGAGGGCCGAAGTGACAAAGGCGATGAATATCCAGGGAGATGCGAGCTGTACCGACAGCCGAATCAGCTCGACGGTGGCCTCTGGCGTGGAGGTGCCAATCAAAACCAAGCCAGCCATCATGCAGGCGAAAGTCAGAGCCGCAATCAGGAAAAAAAGCGGCCAGCCGTTCAAAAAGTCGCGTCTGGTAATAGTGCTTTTCATGCCGAGTTACTCCTCATGAGCAATTCTCCTGTTCATGAGTTGCGTTGGCAGACTCTCAGAAGTGGATATTAAACTCCGCCCTTACCATGCGCTTAAAGCCCCAGTGAATTTGCTCCCCCGCGCCAAGATCCCAGCGAGCAGCTGCATAGCCTTCATCGGTGATGTTGTCCGCCGCGATCGCCAGGTCCCAGCGGCCGCTTTCCGCCGTGTAAGTCACTTTGCCATTGAGCAAGCCGTAAGCGTCTTCCACGTTAATAACGTCATCTGCCTGGTGGGCAAAGTCATCCGTCCAGGTGTACTGGGCGAACCAGTTGAGATCCCCGGCCAGGAAGCTGTGGTCGAAGTTAACCCCGGCTGAGAAAGTGTTCTCCGGTGCATAGGCCAGTTTATTGCCCTCCAAATCACCATCGGTAATCTCGGCATCGAGATAGGCATAGTTGGCCATCAGCACCAGATTCTCCACCAGTGAATAGGAGAACTCCATCTCAAGGCCCTTGGACTCAGCAGTCCCGGCGTTAGATATCACCTGGCCGTACGCAAGCGTTAAGCTCTGCATCTGTAAGTCGTCGTAGTCGGTGTAGAATACCGAGCCGCTCAGCTGAGCCCGGCCGTCTAACAATGTCGACTTGAGGCCAAGCTCATAGGCGATGCTGGTTTCGGGATCAAAGGGCACGATCGTGTCGCCCAGACGATCGCCGTTGGTGTCTGCTGCGCCGAGATTAAAACCACCACCTTTATAGCCTTTTGCTACACTTGCGAAAATCATCGCATCGTCGCCAATGTCGTACTGCGCTACAAGGCGCGGTGTCCATTCATCCCAGGTTTCATTACTGCACAACTCGCCGTCTGTCGCCCCACCTCCGAGTCCTATACTGTCTTCCAGTGTATTGGAACACCAGTCCTTGTCATCGTAACTCCAGCGCAGGCCACCTATCAGGGCTAACTTTTCACTCACGCTCCAGGTGGCATCTGCGTATACGCCATAAGACTCGTTGTCGGCATTATTCGCGATATGCGTGGCTAGGAGAGTACCGAAGCCAAGGGCGGTATCAATGATTTCGGTTCTGTAATCGGGGGCATCCATATCTTCAGAGTAATAACTCACCCCCGCGAACCAGGAGAGAGAATCTGAGCCACCAGAGAGCCGAAATTCCTGATACACAGTGTCCGCGCTATCTTCACTGTCAAAGGGGACTGTGAGCCCGCCGGTGATCGGGCCAAAAGCGGCATCAAAACCAGCATCATCTGCAGTGCCATCGGCGTCTTCATGAAAGCTGGCCTCTCCACTGCGCACATCAGTAATAGAAACCAATGTCAGCGAATCATTGATATCCCAGATAAGACGTATCCCAAAACCGTCATCCTCGACTTCCTCATAATTTGGATTGTTGAGTGCAAACTTGTCGGGATACTCCACCCCAGGCTCTGCGACATTGAGTGCAATGTTCGCGGCACTGGTATAGTTCGTCTCGGCGTTGCTGTAGTTGGCACGAAACAGGGCTTCAACGTTGTCAGTTACGTTCCAGCGAGCCATAAGGCGCACTGTATCGCTTTCCGTGTACATATCTTCACCACTGTTGATTTCTTCCCACATCCCTTCCCATTTCTGCCCCTGATAGGCGAGACGCAACGCAAAGGAATCACTGACAGCAAGATTACCCACAACTTCATACCGTTCCTGCCCCTCGTCACCCAGGGCAACTCCAAGCCTTAACTCATTCTCATCACCGGGCTTGTTACTTATCAAACTAATGGCCCCGGCAGACGAGTTGCGACCAAACAGAGTGCCCTGCGGGCCCTTAACCACTTCAATACGGTTGAGATCGAAGAACGTACCGGTGGCAAACATGTTGCGGCCCACATAGGCGTCGTCAAAAAACACACCTACCGAATGCTCTGAGCCAATGGTCCCGTCATTGCTGCTAATACCGCGAATCGCCCACGAATTTTGCGCAAGCCCGTAATCCGACCCAGTGAGCCCGGGCACCATGGGTATGAGTTGGGTAATGGTATTGATACCGGTTTTCTCAAGCATTTCTCCAGTGACTGCACTGATAGCAACGGGCACATCCTGGAGGTTCTGCTCGCGTTTTTGTGCGGTAACTACGACTTCCTCTAGTTGTGCGTACGCCGACATGGGCGCTATCACGCTGGATACGGCAATGGCTATAAGGGATTTTTGTATAACCTTCATATTATTTTTCATACGGATCTAGCCTCTATTGGAATAATCATTAATAATCGGCTGCAGTGTTTATTATCACGACGCTGCGGATACGCAATACTATCGTGGGCGAAAAGTGGCTTCCATGATGAAAGAGGCAGAACTTGATCAAAGCGGACGCGCGGCTATCGACACGGTATGGTCCGAAATATTAAATTGCACAACCATAGGCGTATAAAACAGATCAATGCATTGCGGTTACCAATAGTAATTATTAGGTTCGCTTGCACTTTTTAGGTACTAATGTAATGAACCATCCCCACCCACGCCGCTAGCCCGGCGGAGTCTTCCAGACTAGATTTAGTCTGATGGACCTTAACCTCGGATGGGAGATCGACATGACTATTAGTATGCTGGGCATTGATATTGCCAAGAACACTTTTCAACTCCACGGCGCCGATAATTCTGGCAAGGCTGTTCACAAGAAACGCCTGGCTCGGCGTGAGCTGGCCGCTCATGTAGCCAATCTGCCAGCATGCACAATTGTGATGGAGGTATGCGGAGGAGCCAACTACTGGGCGCGAATTTTTCAAGGCAGTGGTCATACCGTGAAATTGATAAGCCCTCAGTTTGTAAAACCGTTCGTTAAAACCAATAAGAACGACGCCAACGATGCGCTGGCTATTGTCGAGGCGGCCAGTAGGCCATCGATGAATTTTGTGCCGATCAAGCAGGTTGAAAAGCAGGACATCCAATCTATCCACCGAATACGCACTCGAACCGTCAAGAACCGAACAGCGTTGATCAATGAGATCAGAGGCCTGTCCCTGGAGTACGGTGTCGTCCTTATCCCTGGTGCCGCACGGGTCAAATCTTCACTGTGCGTAGCCATTGCCGACGGCGATAACGAGCTGACGCCCTCATCACGGGAATCCTTTCAGAGCCTCTATGAAGAGCTAGTCGATGTTGAAGCCAGGTTGAAAAACCTGAATACCAAGATTCGGCAATTATGTCGTCAGCATGAGAGCTGCCAACGCATACTGAAGATCCCGGGGGTTGGTGAACTGACTGCCACAGCCATTGTTGCCGCTGTCCCAGATCCAGGAGAGTTCCGTAATGGGCGCCACATGTCAGCCTAGTTAGGGGTGGTTCATATATGGCAATTAAACTATCGTTAATATAGACGCTCGTCCGCTTTGATCAAGTTTTGCCTCTTTCGTCATGGTAGCCACTTTCCGCCCACGATAATATTGAGTAGGTAGATCATGTCATGTCGGGTGACATGACAGAGCATGCAAAGCATTTGGAGATCACAGTTGGCCATACAAGTAACGCGGCGGGATTTTTTGAATGGTGTTGCGATTGGTGCGGGAGGAATATTACTGCAGTCATGTGGGGGCGACCTAGAGCCTTCTGCGAAGTTATTACCCGGAGTCCCCACGCAATTTAGCCCACCAGATGCCTCGGCTTACTACCCCCCTACACTTACCGGCATGCGGGGCAGCCACGAGGGGTCATTCGAAGTGGCGCATGCGCTTGCCTGGCGCGGTGAAAAGCCGTCCCAATACAAGCCTCTGGATGAACACTACGATCTGGTCGTTGTGGGCGCTGGCATGAGCGGCCTGGCCGCTGCCCATTTCTACCAGAAGAAAATGGGTCCCGATGCCAGAATCCTGATAATGGATAATCACGACGATTTCGGCGGCCACGCCAAGCGCAACGAGTTCCACCAGGGCGGCAGAATGATGTTAAGCCTGGGGGGCGCACAAAACCTGATGAATCCGGATAGCTATAGCAAAGCGGCTTCTAGCCTGATGCGCGCTATCGGCATCGATGAGGGATTCATTACCAGCATGGGCGCGAATACACCAGCAGACCAATTTCTGGGAGGTGAAATGACAGAGCCGAATGGGATCTCGCTTCCCGGGCCTGATGGTCATACGACATTGGCGGGCAGCTGGTTAGCCACGATATTCGGCGGCGAGGGCTACGAAAAATATGTGCGCACCCTACCCGTGCCCAGTAGCGAACAGGATAAGTTCATCGACTTCTTTGGCGGCAAGCGCGACTTTTTAGATGACATGTCACTCAGCAAAACGTGGAAATACATCAACACCGTTAGTTACAACCGCTTCCTGCTTGATCGCGTTAAGCTCGACGAAACGTCGCTGCCGGTGATGAACTCAATACTGGTGCACAATACAGGTATGTCCGGCTGGAACCTCAGCGTACTGGAGGCCATCACCCAGGGTGGCCCCGGCATAAATTCGCTAGGCTGGCTGGCCCGTACCTCTGCATCCATCGTCGGTGCATTCATCGACAGCCTGCTGAACGTCAAAATGTTTCCCGATGGCAATGCCTCCGTGGCCCGCCTTATCGTGCAGAATCTTGTGCCTGCAGTTGCGCCAGACATGCAGGGCCCAGAGGACGTTGCTGTTGCGCGATTTAATTACGATGCACTGGATCGCGCCAACCAGCCCACCCGTATTCGCTTGAACAGCACCGTGGTGGGTGCACGAGAGATTGATGGAAAGCATGTGGAGGTCGACTACGTGCAAAAGGGCCAGGCACTGCGTGTCACCGCCGACCACTGTGTCATGGCCTGCTACAACGCACTGATCCCACACCTCTGCCCGGAATTGCCAGAGGCCCAGAAAGAGGGGCTCCAATACGGTGTAAAAACCCCCTTCGTGTATGCCAACGTGCAGCTGGATAATGGCCTAGCCTACGATAAGCTGGGCGCACAGATATTCCAGTGCCCCCACGATCCGTTTCAATGGGTGAGCAGTGCCCCCGGCATGAGCGTCGGCGGTTACGAGCCTCCCCGGGGGCCGGATGACCCCATGGTGGTCTTCATGATGAACTCCCCCATGACCGAGGGACAGGAGCAGGGTTCCGGGCGCGACCAACTGCGCATGGGGCGCCATCGCGTATACAGCACACCCTTCGCCACTTACGAGCAGCAGATTCGTGATCAGCTGCAATCCATGCTCGGCCAGCACGGCTTCAACCACGAGCGCGATATTCGCGCCATCACCGTCAACCGCATCCCCCACGGCTACTCCTATCCCTACCTCGCTCTGGACGACCCCGAGTGGGAAAAAGGCGAGGCACCCCACGAAATTGGCCGCGCCCAATTCGGTCGTATCTCTATTGCCAATACGGACTCCGAAGCCATCGCACTGATGGATGCCGCCTTTGATGCAGCCTGGCGGGCAATTGAGGAGCAGACCGCCGGTAAATGAGCCGACCCGAGCTCGGAAGAAGTTCGGTGTTCGGTTTGGAGAAGCGCTTACAATTCTTTGGCTTACGCACAGGAAGCAGCGAAATTGATCTGGTGGAGGTTCGGGATAAACTCGGTTCGTGCGGTGCAGCGCAACACACCAATTTTTTCCCTTTATTTTTTAGTCGTTTACAAACTGTACGTCGTCAGCCAACTTGGGACCAATGGGCCCGATTTTTAAGAGACACTTTTCTGCCAGTTGCTTCTCCAGTCTAGCCTGCAAATCGCAGGTTGTGTAATTTTCGCTGATTCAGCGTGCGGGATTTGATAATCGCACGCTGCTCCAGAATGTCGTTTCTCCTACCCTGGTACACGTCAGCTGGTGTCACGTTTTCCAGTGATTCGTGATACCGCTCGTGGTTGTAATGGTTAACCC
>NZ_SHNP01000022.1:0-234 GCF_026262685.1 Candidatus Seongchinamella marina | reverse complement strand
CGGCAGTCGCAAAGTTCACCGTAACCGCCTGATCCGAGGCTTTAGACAGCGTCACTGTAACGGCTGCCGTGTCACCTTCAACGACCACATCATCGCCAATATTGATCACTGGCGGCTCGACTGGCGGTTCTACTGGTGGCTCTACTGGTGGCTCTACGGGCGGGGGCGTCACTTCGACAATAACAGTCGCCGTATCACCCTGGGTGCCATCCGGGCCCACCGCTGTATAAGTAA
>NZ_SHNP01000021.1:0-246 GCF_026262685.1 Candidatus Seongchinamella marina | reverse complement strand
CGGCAGTCGCAAAGTTCACCGTAACCGCCTGATCCGAGGCTTTAGACAGCGTCACTGTAACGGCTGCCGTGTCACCTTCAACGACCACATCATCGCCAATATTGATCACTGGCGGCTCGACTGGCGGCTCGACTGGCGGTTCTACTGGTGGCTCTACTGGTGGCTCTACGGGCGGGGGCGTCACTTCGACAATAACAGTCGCCGTATCACCCTGGGTGCCATCCGGGCCCACCGCTGTATAAGTAA
>NZ_SHNP01000011.1:0-50343 GCF_026262685.1 Candidatus Seongchinamella marina | reverse complement strand
GCCACCCCAGACTTCCGCGCATACGCGTGTCAGGGCTGCTGTCAGGGTAGTTTTACCGTGGTCAACGTGACCGATGGTACCCACATTTACGTGGGGCTTAGTACGTTCGAATGTTTCTTTTGCCATTACGACAATCTCCTATGACACCGGCCGTAGCCTTTGCATTGAACCGCTTACGTTTAACAAACTAACTACAATTTCTCACTGTAGAAGTGGAGCTCATAACCGGATTTGAACCGGTGACCTCTTCCTTACCAAGGAAGTGCTCTACCGACTGAGCTATATGAGCCCTGAGCCTTCTAACTCTGGAGCGGGTGGCGGGGATCGAACCCGCATCATCAGCTTGGAAGGCTGAGGTTCTACCATTGAACTACACCCGCTGCGCTCTAAACCAAATTTCCCTTCCAGATCAACGAGTTAACCCGATGGACGCGCTTCCAGACACTCCCGGTATTTGGTGGAGGGGGGTGGATTCGAACCACCGAAGCTTTCGCGTCAGATTTACAGTCTGATCCCTTTGGCCACTCGGGAACCCCTCCAGAAGGCGGCACATTGTCCGTATCGACCCCCCTCTTGTCAACCACTTCTCCCAATAAAATTATCGACTTACGCACACTATTGCACTTATTTTTCAGGTAGCGATATCAGGGCCTGTTAACCCTCTTGAAGAGGGATTTAGAGCGATCGTTTTTTAACCGATTTCCAGGTTATCGATGCCTATATATAGAAGGCACAAACTTTATCGACGAAAACACCCAGAAAGTTAGGGATAGTGAGGCGAAAGGCCTTCTTGCATCAATATGGAAGGAACAGACCATAAAGTAAGAAAATATGGAGCTGGCGAGAGGAATCGAACCCCCGACCGGCTGATTACAAATCAGCTGCTCTACCTACTGAGCTACGCCAGCTAAGCGCAAGATGGGGCAGACAAACGCCTGACCCGTTTTGAGGTCGGGGATTTTAGGGAAAGTGGGGGTGGGATGCAATAGCGAAGTCACTAATTCGCTCCCCGTATACTGCCCTTTGAGCGCTATGAGCTAATCATCAGGGAGGGCCGCCTCTTTGGAGCTCGTCAGCCTGGGGGCAAAAGAGGTCCAGGAGAGTGAGAGTGAGGTATATAATCGCAGTTCAAAACGATGTAGTTGTTGAAACGACCTAGAAAACTAGACCATTTCAAGATTCATCTTCTTCCTCGTCATCTTCATCATCTTCCTGATCGCTGTCCTCGCCCTTATTTTTACCTTTGGCAAAGCCATTTCCGGGATGATCATCGTCCTTTGCAGTTTTTATATTGATGCGACTATTCGCCTCACCCACCAGCAGATTTTCGGGCAAGTCCAGATCCAGTACAATTTTTAGAAATTCCCTGGCTTCTTCCGCCAAGCTCAAGCTGGCCTTACGAAGCTGAACGACGTTTCCCTGAGTAAGCACCTCAAATTCAGCCCCACCTGGGGCGGCGAAATCGATGCGCCCTATAACGCTATCATCGATGGATACTAGCGCTGTGATCATGGGTCTTATTTCGTCTTCTTCATCCTGAATCGCATCGATACGAAGGTTTTCAATCGTGACCTGACCCACAATTGCAGCGCAATCAATGTTTATACCGCCTCGGTGATCGACCTCTCCCTCAAGATATTCAAGGTCAAGAGCACCACCGCTCACCGGAAAACGCATGCGCTCCACGCCAGGCTTAACAACACCAGGCTTGACGCGGGTAACGTCACAACCGTCTAGTTGGAGCAAAAAATCCTCTGATACCCCGATTGATGTATGACCACCTTTTATTTGAACAGTCGGCGCTCCCTGTGCCGCAAGAGCTAGCAAGCCCGCAGACATCAAAAAAATGCGCAATATTGCTTTCATAACATTTCCTTTCATACACACGACAATCGGATGGCCTTCATTTAATTGTTGGCCCGATTCTGCAGATTGTCCAATAGCAATTCGTTATTATAAGACATTCCAGGAGGTTATGACTGCCCTTGAACGGACTGGGCTAAATCTCTCTGGTAACCTTATGCATCGCTGCTTGCTTTGTCCAACTGTCCACAAGGAACTAACCATGCTATGGCGACAGGGTTTTTTACACTGAACACTCGGCGATGAACAACTACCGTCCCGATATCGACGGTCTCAGGGCTTTTTCAATCATCGCGGTGGTTGTATATCACGCCTTCCCCACACTCCTGCCTGGAGGCTTTGTAGGAGTGGACGTGTTTTTCGTCATTTCCGGCTACCTGATTACGGGAATAATTCTGCAGGGTCAGGCCAAGGCAAAGTTTTCGATCATCGAATTTTATCGCCGTCGCATCCAAAGAATTATTCCCGCTTTACTGTTAGTCCTGCTGTTTTGTCTAATCGCTGGCTGGTGGGTTCTGCTTCCCTATGAGTACGCCATGCTGGGCCAGCAAACTGCCGCTTCCTCTGTGTTTGCGCCCAATATCCTGTTCTGGACTGAGGCGGGTTACTTCGATACGAACAGTAAGCTAAAGCCACTGCTGCACCTGTGGTCACTGGGTGTGGAAGAACAGTTTTATCTGCTTTGGCCACTGGCCTTGCTATTAGCTGCTCGCTGGCCCAGCCGCATTGTCTTCATAATAGCGGGACTAGCCCTGTTGTCTTTCAGCATGGGAATAACGATAACTAATGACAATGCGGCAAGTTTTTTCCTGCCTCAGTTCCGCGTGTGGGAGTTGCTCCTGGGTGCACTAATCGCCGCCCTGCCCCTAAGCAGGGTGTCGGTCACCGCCAACAACCTGACAGCAATGGTGGGACTAGGCCTGCTAATGTGTGCCGTAGTATTTATCAACCGTGAGCGGGACTTTCCCGGATGGTGGGCCCTGCTACCTACCTTTGGAGCAGTGCTACTCATCTGGTCAGGGCCCAGTCATAGACTGGCGCAGTTAATGGGCAGCTCCGTACTGGTGCTCATCGGCAAGATCAGCTTCCCACTCTACCTATGGCATTGGCCCTTGCTAACATTTGCCCGGATCATGGAGCAAGGAGAGCCAAGCGTTGAGATTCGGCTGGTGGCTGTGACTATAAGCGTGCTCCTGGCCTGGCTGAGTTATCGCCAGGTGGAATCGCGGTTGCGCTATCACCCCGGGAGATACACACCAATGATTTTGCTGGCCTGCCTATTCACATTGGGAGCAGCCGGTTATGCCATTTTCAAAAAAGATGGATTTCCCGAACGCACCGCGGAGCTCAATGCTAGTGCCGGTGCCTTTTATTGGCAGGAACTGGGCCTTCATGAAAGAGATGACTGCAGCGAGGCATTAGGCCTTGCCGGGCGCTGCCTCAGCGATGGCAAACCACCGCAAATTGCCGTCATCGGTGACAGCCACAGTACCAATACCTTCTTCGCTCTGGCACATCACTACCGCAGCTCCAATATTGGAGTGGTGCGCCTCGGTCGGGGCGGCTGCCCGCCACTGTACGGGGTGGCAGTTCAAGATTCCGGCAACCTGGATTTTTGCAAAGACGTTACCCGAAGTCACCTGGATTGGGCTATCCAAGACCCTGCGCTGACTACTGTCTACCTTTCTTCAATGGGACCGATGTACCTAAACCAGAAGCAACCGCGCTATGTGCTTCGAGATAATTCGACCCCGACGGCGACTAACAACCGCCTTATTTTTGCTAATGCGCTGGATAAAACAATAGCTATGCTGTTAGCTGCCAATAAGAAAGTCGTCTTGGTTATCGACTGGCCCGGGCTGGGCTTTGATCCAAAAACCTGTCTAGACATACGCCCGGTGCGCTTGTCAGGCTTTAAACCCAGGGACTGCGAAATACCCCGTCAACGGCACAACAAGCGTGAAAGTGAATATCGGCAGATCATTCTGAACGCGTGGCAAAAGAACCCACAAACTTTGCTGTGGGATACGCCAAAAGCCTTTTGCGACGCCAAAAAGTGTTACGGCATGCTGGATGGAAAAATGCTTTACCGCGATCCAGCACACCTCTCAATGGAAGGCTCACGTCACCTCGCAGAAGCACTCGAACTGGAGGCCGCGCCGGCCAAACTAACCCGCTAGCCCAAATATGATCTAGGGTGCAGCCGCCATAATTTCCAGGCCCTCGAATACCAGTTCAGGTATAAACTCTCCGCCCCGGTCTAGAAGTTGCTGCAGCACTTGTCCCGCGCCGCCGCAGAATATCAGCGCCGGAGGTTCGCTCGCGCAACCATCAAGCACGATCGATACAGAGCCCACCTGCGCAACAGCTATGCCATGGCGAACGGCTTCGGCCGTAGAAGACCCCGGAGCAAGGTCGTAGCTCACCTCATCGGTAAACCGCACCCTGTCAGTATCCAATAGCAGGGCCCGCTCCATCAGTGCAGGCCCCGGAATGATATAGCCGCCCTCATGCTGCCCTGTTGCGCTGATCAGATCGATAGTCAATGCCGAGCCTGCGTCCACCACACACACTCGTTTGCCGCAACGCGCTCTGGCACCCAACATTGCCAGCCATCGGTCAACACCCATGCGTGCTGGATCTGCATAGCTATTACGTAAGTCACCTGTGGCAGCGGGCGTTCGAGCAAACCATGGTGTCACGCCCCACCGTTGCTCCAGCATCTCCCTCAGTTCTGCTTCGGTGTCACCCCCGGCCACGCTGGACACCCAAATCTGATCAACGCTGGCAGTAGATTCCAGCAATTCACGTTGCGTGTTGGCATCGGCAGCGCTATAGCGCCCGCGGCTCAGCACGTCGCCCTGCTCCAGCAAACGCCATTTGGCGCTGCTGTTTCCCACGTCCAGTTGCAGACATAGACTCATGATGCTGGCCTCAAGGAAATTTCTCCGCCGTATATCGCCTGCACACCGGCGCTGACGGTTTGCAATAACAAGGCACCACGTTTATCTACTCCCATGGCCTTTCCCGCCATCTTTTTATTACCGCTGTGCAAAACAACGTCTGCGCCAGCGTAAGCGTCCAGTAAAAGCCACTCGTCACGCCAGGCCTCAAAGCCAGTGGCCTCAAAGCTGGCCAACATCGGTAGCAGTTCATCGAGAATAGCGGCCAGCAGCAGATTGCGATCCAGCGGACTGCCTGAGTTGATGCGACTGGCATCGGTCCATGATTGATCAATCGCCTCTGCCGCTTTGCCTGGCATGCTCACGTTGACACCAATTCCAACCACCACCTGACAGGCGCCAGCGGGATCACCCGTCATTTCCAGCAGGATACCGCCCAGTTTCGCGCCCTCGTATAACAGGTCATTAGGCCATTTCAGTTGCACCGGTGGCACACCGCAGGCTGCCAACGCTCGCGCAACCACCACCCCCACCGCCAGGCTCATACCTTCCAGCACGGCGGCACCCTGCTCGTACTCCCACACCGCAGACAGGTAAAGATTACGAGCATAGGGGCTTACCCACTCGCGCCCGCGACGACCCCGACCAGCGGTTTGCTGTTCTGCAGTGCAAACGTAGCCGGAACCGCGACCGGCGGCAATCTGGGACATGGCCTCGGCATTGGTCGAACCGATAGCATCACGCAGGTCCAGCATCGCCAGCAAGGGTAATGAGTCCACGGCCATGGTGTCTCGCACCGCCTGCTCATCGAGCAACGTAATACCGCCTGGAATACGATAGCCCTTACCTTTGACAGATTCGATCTCCAGACCCAGCTCTTCCAGTTTGTTGAGCTGTTTCCAAACGGCAGTACGACTCACCCCCAGCAGGTCGGCAAGGTCCTGACCGGAAACGAACATTCCTGACGACAGCAGGGGAAGAAGTGAAGTATTTGGCATAGGGCTCTTGGTGTTTCCAGAATGGCGAAATAATAACAGAAGCGGCCAACAAGCCGCAGTGCCACCGAATTATCCACAAAAAAATGGTACATTCGGGGCTATGCCCGATCACTTGATAAACACCCTGCGACTGCTCGCCGCCATATTGGTCACCTTTTCCGGCGCAGGAAAGGTCGCTTCCCTGTGGTTTAGGGAGCTTGACCAACAAGCCGTAGCCGCATTGTTGCTGGGCACCGTTTACTTGATCATTGGCCTCGGCTTGTTCGGCCAGTCACGCTTCACTCTGTTTGTAGCGATAAGCGTTTGTTCTCTGGTCTCCCTTTACACACTCAAATCAATCGCGGTGTTGGAACCCCTGCAACAGGCAGGACTGGTAGCAGATTTAATCACTATTGTCCTGAGCACCACGGTACTTTGGCACGTACGCAACAGGCCCAGCGTCTAGTCATGCTCGACCCCATCATCATTCTGATCGCACTGGCAGGTGGCCTCGCTAGCCGAGCGCTGGGACTGCCCGCGTTAATCGGTTACCTGGCTGCCGGCTTCGTGCTGCATGAAACTAATATCGAGGGAGGTGAACTGCTGCAGGGCCTGGCGAACCTGGGCGTTACCCTGCTTTTATTTACTATTGGCCTCAAGCTTTCTCCGGCAGAGCTACTCAAACCGAAAGTATGGGGCACCACCATCATTCACATGGCCTCAATGCAATTGTTCTTTATGGGCGTGCTTTGGCTGGCAGGGCAACTCATGCCAGGCCTCGGCCTTGCCATGAACGAGACCCTGATCATTGCATTCGCATTAACCTTCTCCAGTACCGTTTTCGTCATTCAGGTGATGCAGGAGCGCGGCGAAATGTCGTCTCGGCACGCCAATCTGGCCATAGGCATCCTGGTGATTCAGGACCTGGCAGCTGTCTTGTTCCTCTCTGCTACCAAGGGCACCATTCCTCATGTGGAAGCATTGGGCCTGATCCTGTTATGGCCGCTGCGTGGTGTAGTCACCCGACTCATGGAGCGGGCCGGGCACGGCGAACTCTTCACCCTCTTTGGCCTGGGCCTGGCTCTGGGCGGAGCGGCATTGTTTGACTATGCCGGCCTTAAGGGCGATCTGGGCGCGCTCGCCATTGGCGCGTTACTGGCCGGCACCCAGAAATCCAAAGAACTCTATCGCAACTTAATGAACTTCAAAGACCTGTTCCTCGTGGGTTTCTTTCTCACCATAGGACTGGACGGCTGGCCAGAAGAAGAGGCCCTCCTTCTCGCCCTGGTGCTGGGTGTATTGGCAGTGTTCAAGGTCACGCTCTACTTCCCGCTGATGACATGGCTACACACCACGCCCCGCACGGCCCTGCTAAGTGCCAGTATGATGGGCAACTACAGCGAGTTCGGCCTCGTTGTGGTCGCCGTAGCAGCAACAACCGGCTGGATAGGCAGCGAATGGGCCAGCGCGGTGTCACTCGCCATCGCTACCAGTTTTGTATTGTCTTCCCCCCTCAGCAATCGAGCGCATCAGCTTTACCGGCGCTATCACAAATTTTGGCTGCGGTTTGAATCCGCTCGGGTGATTGAGCAAAAGCCAGACACAGACGGAGCTAAAATCATCGTGCTGGGAATGGGCAATATTGGCACGGGCGCATACGACGCTATAGCAGAAGAACATGGCTACGGGGTACTCGGTGTTGATCTCAACGAGCGCAAGCTGAGCCAGCATTCACGCATGCATCGACGTGTGGTGACAGCCGATGCATCCGACCCAGATTTTTGGCATGGAGTGCAGTTAGATCAAGTGGAGTTGGTGCTTCTAGCGCTCACTCATCACGAGGAAAATATGTTGGTAGGTAGCTTGCTGAAGGATCTGGGGTACGCCGGCCGCATGGCCGCCGTGGTGCGCTTCGCAGAAGAAGGCCGCGAACTGGAGCAACACGGCTTCTCTGCATTTAATCTCTATGCACAGGCAGGCGCAGGCTTTGCCGATCATGCGGTTGAGCAACTAAAGAACCAGGACAACTGAATGGCCCTCAAACCAACTATCTACAAAGCCCAAATAGAACTGGCCGACTCTGATCGAAATTGCTTCGATTCACTGTCTGTCACTATCGCCCAGCACCCCTCCGAAACACTACAGAGAATGGCAGCGCGACTTTTAGCGTACTGCCTGAACAGCGCAAGAAACCTGGAGTTCACCAAGGGACTGTCTACCGCTGATGAGCCAGACATCTGGCGTCATTCCGATAGCGGTGAAATACAGCAGTGGATTGAAATCGGCCAGCCCGAAGAGCCTCGACTGCGCAAAGCTTGCGGCAAATCCGGTGAAGTAAAACTGTATGCATTTGGCAAAAGCGCAGATACCTGGTGGAAGCTCAATAGCGAGGCGATCGGCGGGTTGCCGAGAATAGAGGTGTGGAAATTTGATTGGGGAGAGGTGGAGGCACTCGCCGGACTGATCAGCAGAACCATGCAACTCAATGTCAGCGTGGTTGGCGGTGTGGTTTACATCGACAATGGCAAAGACTCGATCAGCCTGGAACCGACGCAGCTGCTCGGTTAAACGGCGTAGCAAGAGACCTTAAAAAGATCACGTTCAAACCCACATAAAAGACTCCCACCCACGCAATCGCAGCACCGTTTAACGCAGTCACAAGAACCAGCAGCCCGAGAAACACCAGACGCAATTTCTCCCAAAACATCACCGCATCAGCACCCTTTGCCTCCAGCCAGAAGGCCGTAGTCATGGTGGTTGCCAACAACGAAGCCCAAGCGGCTACGCCGCCCCAATAGTCAGGCTGCGCACTTTCCATCCAGCCTAATAACAGCACCACAGCAACCAGTTGGAAAAAGCCATACCAGGACACCCGCCCGGGTACCGTAGGGTCATACTTCTCGAAAGTGGAGAGGTCATTCTTATTGCGCGGATACTTTTCTGCCACATCTGCGGGTTGCCAGCCAGTGCGGGCGACCCATACTTTCAGTTTGTCCTGCCATCGCTGCGCGCGCCAGCTGTCTTTCGCCATATCGACGTAAACGTGAGTAATCGCTTGAACGGGGTTAAAACTGCGCAGCGGTCCGCGAATACCGAAAATCACCGGCTGCTCTTTCAATTCTTCCTGGAAGGTACCAAACAGTCGGTCCCAAAGAATGAAAACGCCACCGTAGTTGCGATCCATGTAGATATCGTTCTGGGCGTGGTGCACTCGATGATTGGAGGGTGTAATAAAAAACCACTCATACTTGCCAAGCTTGGGTATGTGCTCGGTGTGCACCCAGAACTGGTAAATCAGGTTAAGCGAGCCAACTGTCACCACGACCTCGGCGGGAATGCCAAGCGCAAACATGGGAACGTAAAACAACCAGCTAAATAAGAACCCGGTGCTGGTTTGGCGCAGCGCCGTGCTCAAGTTGTATTCTTCACTCTGGTGATGCGCCACGTGCGAGGCCCAGAGAATCGTTCGCTCATGGCCCAAACGATGGAGCCAGTAATAGCAAAAATCGTACAGTACAAAGGCCAGCATCCAGGTCCACCAATGAGAGCTGTCCATAAGGGAAAGGGCAAAGTACTCGGTGACGAGATAATAGATGTAGCCGCCAATCCCCAGCGTGACAAACCGTCTGGCCTGGCTCAAAACTCCCATAAACAAACTGCTGACCGCGTCGTTGAGGCGATAGGTGTTGCGTCCTGTGGAGACGCCATAGGCCAACTCCACCACGATTAGAAGGATGAAAAAAGGAACTGCGAAAACAATTAAATCCATAGTACTACTTCATACTGGCGATAAAGGCGTCGGAAGAGGCAATAGACTTACGCATCTCCACGATTAAAACCTCTATATCCTGCTCGATCCGGCTGAATTCAACCTGAAGAGATGCCACCGCTTTGGCATTCAGGTTATGTTTGAGATACAGCACATTATCGTTCATCGCTCGTAGCACTGGGTCCATCTTCGCTTCCGATTTACGCATGGCTGTCATCATCCCGTTATAGCGACTGCGTGTTTCTCGCAATTTGGCCTGACTCTCAGACTTGAGCCGGGCGTTGGAATACTGGTTAATTTCTTCCTCCCACTCTGCAAACAGCGACTTGGCCACGTGCTCCACTGCGTTGATCTGCTCCGTCACTTTCTCGGCAGCTTCTAAGGATGACTCGTACTCATCGGCGACCTCTTCATAGATATATTCCAGATCGCCACCATCAAAGTCAGTCAACTCAGACAACTGCTCCAGCGCATCCTGAAACTGCTCCTCGGCATCCCGTGGGCTCTCCACCCTGTCAACCAGAATATCGCGCTTGTGATAACCCACCTGCTCTGCGGCCTCGTATTAGGCAGACTGGCATGCAGCAATCAGTAAAACCAGGGGAATAACTAAAATAGCGCGCATGGACACCTCGAAGTATAGCGGGACATAAAGATTGGTCGGCATTGTCGAACATACATCAGCAATGCGCGAGCGCTAATTCTAATACGCAGGACGCCCAATTACAGCCGGTCTATTGAGGGCCGATTTTGGCTAGTACACGACTGGTTAGAGGTCTATATTGGGACCATGGACTCTGAACAACCTCAAGCACAGGTATTAGACGCCGACCTCTGCAGCCGGGCACGCATGTCGCGAGATCCCCGTTTTGATGGCGAATTCTTTCTCGCGGTTAAAACCACAGGTATTTATTGCCGCCCAATATGTCCAGCGCGAGCACCCGCAGAAAAAAACGTGAGCTACTTTCGATTGGCAACTCAGGCAGCCGCAGCAGGTTATCGCCCCTGCTTGCGCTGCCGCCCGGAGTCTGCCCCGGGTAGCCCCGCTTGGGAAGGCACCACGACCACCGTTCAAAGAGCCCTGCAACTCATTCGGCAGAACGCGCTTAGCGAAGGAAGCCTGGGGGACCTCGCTGATCGTCTGGGCATTGGCGAACGCTATCTACGCAAACTGTTCCAGCAAGAGCTGGGAGTCTCGCCACAGGCAGTCGCACTCAACCAGCGCCTGCTGTTCGCCAAAAAGTTATTGGCCGAAACAGGACTTCCTCTCACTGAAGTAGCCTACGCCGCAGGTTTTGGCAGCGTTCGACGTTTCAACAGCGCGGTGAAGGATCATTTTAGGTTGACCCCCTCCAACCTGAGGGGTCGGCGCAAAGCCCAGGGTAGTGCCGACATCCATTTACAATTGCAGTATCGACCTCCTTACGACTGGAACGGTGTCGTGGACTTCCTGTCTCACCATGCCATAGCAGGTGTCGAAGAAATTATTGACTCGCGCTACCTGCGTAACTTTCGAACGACGGCTGGCGTCGCCCAACTGGAAATAAAGCCGCACAAAAATAAAAATGCGTTGGAATTGCGCCTACAACTGCCGGACAACAGTCGCTTGATGTCGACCGTGGGGCAGGTGAGGCGAATGTTCGACCTGGACGCTAACCCTGAACAGATCAGCGCATTGCTGCAACAAGATCCCGCTCTAGGCCAGCTTTCAAAGCGGTCGCCGGGGGCCCGTTCCCCCGGGCATTGGAGCCTGTTCGAATCTGCCGTGCGCGCAATTGTGGGACAACAGGTGAGCACCGTTGCTGCCCGCACCGTTTTGGCGAGGCTTGCCAAGGCTTGCACTAAAGAGGGCATAGTCACATTTCCGGGCGCCGCTGACATAGCCGCCCTGACAGACGAACACTTCCCCATGCCCTCTCGCCGCAGGGAAACCCTGCGCTCGCTT
Organism: Candidatus Seongchinamella marina; assembly: GCF_026262685.1. Taxonomy (NCBI): domain Bacteria; kingdom Pseudomonadati; phylum Pseudomonadota; class Gammaproteobacteria; order Cellvibrionales; family Halieaceae; genus Seongchinamella; species Candidatus Seongchinamella marina. The sequence continues at coordinate 38,886 of NZ_SHNP01000011.1, read as the reverse complement.
TGCCAAACCTATAGTGACCGCGAAGACGAGCTCACGTTGGAGGCGCTGGCAGACTTCAAGGGCGTGGGCCCATGGACCGTGGGCATGGTTGCCGTGCGCGGCGCCGGCGACCCGGATGTATTTCCCACTGGTGACCTGGGTCTTGAGCGCACCTGGGCAAACTTGCCGGGTAGCGAAGGCAAATTAAATGATGCCGCAGCACGATGGCGCCCGTGGCGCTCCTATGCGGCCAATCTGCTCTGGAGGAGCTATACCCCATGAACTACCAATACCTGAGTAGCCCGGTCGGAAAGCTGAGACTGGTTTCCAACGGTGAGTCCCTCGTCGCCATCGAGTTTGAAAATCTGCAAACAGCTACTATTGAAGGCGAGGAACGCATCGACCCCGTATTAAAAGCCTGCGGCGATCAGCTTAAGGAGTACTTTGCGGGCAAACGACAGCACTTCGATTTACCGCTTGCGCCCACCGGCACCGAGTTTCAAAAAAACGTGTGGCAGGCACTGACAGCCATACCCTTTGGAGAGTTACGCAGCTATCGTGATATTGCCGAGAGTCTGGAAAAGCCAAAAGCCGTAAGAGCGGTGGGCGCAGCCAATGGACGCAATTCCCTACCGATTGTGGTGCCCTGCCATCGCGTGATTGGTAGTGACGGATCTTTGACCGGGTTCGCCGGCGGGTTAGACGCTAAGCGGGTGCTGCTGAGACTGGAAGGGGCGATTGAGTGAAACTCCGCCTTGCTCTGCGGCTTCTACAAACTAGCCGCAATAAAACCAATCCACATCGGCTCTTTGATAAAGCCCTGACCAAAGGAGTCGTATTCGACACCAAGCCCATTTTCAGCAATTTCGTCCACCGTCCTACCTGACTGCAATAGCGCAGCAACCCGGCTCACAGAGGACTTTAACATCGTCACCCATTCTTGCAGATCCTGTTTACTCAACAGCGAGGTGCCATGCCCGGGGACGATAATGGTCTGGTCATCAATCATCGCGAGAACCTTCTCTAAATTGCTCAGGTAGCCCAGCACGTTGCCACCGGAGCCGATATCAACAAACGGAAAGGCATTCTCAAACACATGGTCGCCAATGTGCACCACGTTCTGCTCGGTAAAGAACACCACTGAGTCGCCGTCGGTGTGTCCGGTGGGAAAATGCTGGACCTGAATGACATCGCCATTGAAGCGCACGGCAATCGAATCCTCATAGGTCACCACCGGCAAGGCCGCCGCTGGACTGGGTTCTACCACTCGGCCCAGGGCTTTCATTTCCTGGCGGGTGCTCATCCGCTGATAAATGTTTTCATGCGCCATAATCACCGTGCCCTGCGTGCCCCAGTGCTCATTGCCGCCCACATGATCGCCATGCCAATGTGTATTCAACAGGAAGCGCGGCGATGCGGCATCTGGATCTATACCAGCTATTGCTGCAGCATGCGCTTCTGCCCAGGGCGCATAGTCGGCATCGATTAGCAGCACCCCGTCATCGCCAATAGAGGCGACCAGGTTGCCCCCACTGCCATCGAGCATATAAAGAGGCCCCTTGATGGGCGTTACTGTCACTTTAGGAGCGTCTTCAGCTTGTGCAGCGCACAGGCTTGCTGCCAGCGTCATCACGAGGCCGGTCAATATAGAAAAAGTCTTGTTCATTGTGTTTCCGAAGGGGTCAGGCGTTGAGATCTGGGATCATGTCGTCTTTTAAATGCTCGATGGCATCTTTCAGGCGAAGTTTCTCTTTTTTTAGGCGCTGCAGCAAAATGTGGTTCTGGTAGGGGAATTCGTACATTTCGTGAATTCGGGCGTCTAATGCCCTGTGCTTGGTCTGTAACTCGAACAGGCGCATGGCCGGGGTCATCACCTCATTGGCAGCTTCCTGGTTTGCGGAACCATTGAAGCTTATGTCCGTAGTGTCAGTCATGCGTTCATCAGTCTACATCGTGCGATATTCGATCCGAGTGAAACACTATACTCACATGGATTACCGGCACAAGCATTGTTAGTCACTATTCGGACAAGCCCACCCCACTGGCCAACAATTGTGCCCAAAGTGGATTCGCTGGATCGCCCATGGCAAGGAAATCTGCGCTTAGCAGAGTGTCCCGGCAGTTATAACGCAAGGGGGCGCCATCCAGCCCCAAAAGCGCGCCTCCGGAGGCCTCCAATAGCGCTTGGCCAGCGGCGGTATCCCACTCACAGCAGGGGGAATAACGGGGATAGAAATCTCCCTTGCCGGCGGCCACCTGACAGAACTTCAGAGCGCTGCCGCTGTTGTCGCGCTCGATTTCACCCCAGTGTTCTTCCAGCCAGCGCAGACAGGACTGCAAGCGGGGGCCTCGGTGACGACGGCTTGCCAATACAGTCATTGGGCTCCCCTGCACCAGGGATCGGGATAGCAGGTCGGAGTAACTCCACATTGGCCCCCGGTAAACTCGCGCTTCATGTCCCGGAATACCCACATAAGCCTGCTGTGTGAGCGGCAGGTAAATGATACCCAACACGGGCTGGTGATCATCTATCAGCGCGATGTTAATCGTGAATTCGCCGGTTCGAGCTAAAAACTCCTTGGTGCCATCCAGGGGGTCCACCATCCAGAAAGTGGTCCAGTCATGGCGCTTTGCCTTGTCTTCATCGCTGGACTCTTCAGACAGTATTGGCAGCTCAGGAGTAATCTGCTGCAGCCCGGCCGCGAGAATATCGTGGGAGGCTAAATCTGCTTGAGTGAGCGGAGAATCATCGCCCTTGGACTGGTATTGATCCGCACCCGGTGCATAGTAATGATCGGCTATAGCCTGCCCCGCTGACAGGGAGAGCTCCAGCAGAGGTGAAATGAGGGCGGAAAGATCGCGCACGTAAGACTCCATCGAAAAGATTTTATTATACGCCCAGCGCAGTCAGGATGCGCGCCGCTCGGCGACAGGGCATAATCCAATCATCTTTCAAGGTTTGGCATTTTCATGATCGACTGGAACGGCATAGACACGGTACTACTCGATATGGACGGCACCCTACTGGACCTGCATTTCGATAACTTCTTCTGGATGCACCACATACCCAAGGTCTATGCCGAGACTCACCAGCTTGGCAATGCCGAATCTACCAAGAGATTGCATGCCGCTTTTAGCATCGACCAGGGCACCCTGGACTGGTACTCACTGGATTTCTGGTCAGACCGGCTAAAATTGGATATTCCTGCCATTAAGCGTGAGGTCAAGCACATGGTGAGCGTGCGCCCACACACCATGGACTTTCTGGCCAGGCTGCACGAGTCGCACCAGGATGTGGTAATGGTGACCAACGCCCACCGTAAAACCCTGGATATCAAAATGGAACACGTAGACATCACTGGCTGGTTCGACCGGGTGGTGGTGTCTCACGAACTCGACGCACCCAAAGAAGAGCAGGCTTTCTGGCACCGCCTGCAGGAGTTACACCCCTACGACCCCAAGCGAACGCTGTTGATCGATGATACCGAGCGAGTGCTAGACTCGGCCCACCAATATGGCATTGCCCATCTGCTGACGCTACTGCAGCCAGACAGCCAGCGACAAAAGCGCATTGATACCCGCTTTCCTGGAATCCATCATTTTGACGAGATAATGCCGGAGGCGACACAGCCGTGAGCGCGGAAACAGCATCATGAGCGGAAACTTCAACAGCGACAAGCTGCGTCTGGACAAGTGGCTGTGGGCCGCGCGCTTCTTCAAGACCCGCAGCCTGGCCAAAGCCGCGATCGAAGGTGGCAAGGTGCATCTGGATGGCCAAAGAGTGAAGGTTTCTAAGGAAATATCAGTGGGCGACACCCTGCATATCCGCCAGGGCTGGGATGAAAAAGTGATTGAGGTCAAAGCACTCTCTGGCCAACGGCGTGGTGCCGAGCAAGCACAGCTACTTTACGAGGAGACCGAAGCCAGCATCAAAAAGCGAGAAGCAGAAGCGGTGGCCCGCAAGGCAGCGGGAGGAATGATTGATAAGCCGGTCAACAGGCCTACCAAGAAGCAGCGCAGGCAGATACACAGGTTTAAGCAAGAACAGTAAGCGCGCCGCTATGGCACGCTACCAGGACACAGAAATTCGATCCCGCCCTGTCTTCTTGGCCTCATACAAAGCCTTGTCCGCGCGTGAAATCACCTCTGAGGGCAGCATGTCACCATCCGGCTGCACCGTCACAACGCCCTGGCTCACCGTTAACACATCAGCAACCGAGGAATTCTCGTGAGGAATTGCCTCGAGCTCTACCAGTTCTTTCAAACGATTAGCGGTGCGCATAGCCGAGTCGTGCGAAGCACCCGGCAGCAGCAGAATAAATTCTTCACCGCCATAACGCGCCACCACCTCGCCCGCACGGCTGGTGGCTTTAGTCATGATATCGGCAAGCTGCTGCAAGACAGTATCACCAGCGGGATGGCCATAGGTGTCGTTGTAGTTCTTGAAGTAATCCACGTCCAGCAGCACGACCGAAAGATTAGTGCCGCCGCGGCGAGCACGATTAATTTCTTCTTTGAGCGCGGTGTTCACCAGGCGCCGATTGCCCAACCCGGTAAGCTCATCAATATTGGCCAGGTCTGTCAGCTGGCGACGGGCATCACGCAACTGTTTATTACGATCCCTAAGGGAAGCCGTGAGATCACCCAACTCCTGCGACATGGTTTCCCGCTCCCAGTTGAGGGAAATCATATTGCGAAAGGATATATAAACCCGGTTGCACACCACCACCAACACCGCGCAGAACGCCAACAGCGACAGACCGATCACCAGGTTATAGGGCTGCTCCCAATAATGAATCAGACTCCACCACGCAATAGGCCACAGCGCTGTAAACACATAGACCAAGAAGTACTCACGGATAATCACCGAGAAGCCCACCGAGATAGCGGTGATCATCACAATCAACAACAGGAAGGTGTACTGCATGGTAACGGGTACATGTTGGGCGGCATATATGTAGACCGCCGCCCACACCGAGCCGGTGGCTGCAGCACCCAGTATAAGTTTGAAGTAGACTCTTTTCGCGTTGGTCAGGTAACTACGATTCACCAGCGCATTACTCATTTGTAGTGAACGCAGCAGCAGTAAAATCAGGAACGCAGCGCCCCATAGTAAAATCGCGGTGATATTCAGAAATGGCCAGAAAATGGCCATGGTGGCGGCCACACCAATCAGGTGAGCCGTCACGGTTGCCAGCTGCCCATTCTGCATGAGCATCTCTAGCTGGGCGGCAAAAAGCTCCTCCCGGGGTATGTGGCGTTGATATATCATCCCGTTATCCTACATCTCATCCTTGAAAAGCATACACCTAGCAGCCAAAGCTGCGACCCCTGTCACACCCTTATTGGGGCATTTATTGCCCAATTCGACTATTTCAGCGACACTTGGGACAAAATAAAGGACCAAAACAGATCCTGTGATTTCCTGGAAGACATTACGCACCCTCTGCCTGGTAATGCTATTGCTACCTGTCGTGCATCTGGTTTACCTGATTTCGCGAGATACCGTGGCCACTCTGAACAACTCCCCGGATGCCTGGGCGGCAGAGATCGATGCCTACGCGCGCCAGGACCGAGCCTCTCAACTTCCCGATAAACCAATCTTGGTGGTTGGAGGACGGCGAGTGAAACTCTGGCCGGACTTGGAAGAATTACTGGCACCCCGCCCTGTCCTCATGCGCGGTCTGGGCGACGCTACAGTAGATGACCTCATCCACAACTACGAAAGACTGATTGGCTTCTATCGGCCAGGCAGCATTGTGTTGCTTCCCAGCAACAGCGAATTTCACCTCCGCGCCAACAAAGACGCCGAAGCACTCGTGAGCGGTATTGTTGAACTCGTGGAACTGAACATCGATCATCAGTCGAAATGTCATTTTTATATTATTAGCCCACTCAAAACCCCGCTTTATCCCAGCGACAATACCACGGTCGATAAATCCATGCGCCTGCTTCAGGAATGGGCCAGTGATATCACTCACATCGAAATTTTGGACATCAACGCACTGCTGAAAAAAACCACCGGAGAACCCAATCCTTCTTATTTTCGCGCTGACGGGGTAAACCTCAATGAACATGGGTATTTGCGCTTATCGATATTGCTAAAATCGGCCATCGAAGCTGACTAGGCTGTGTACGCTAATTCGACAGACTGAGGCCCACACCAACATCGATTTGCGATAGAATTGGAAACATGTCTTCGGAAATCCCCCTCACACCTCCCGATACTCCGCTACTGAGCGCCGTCGACGCAGACAGATCGGTGCTAAACGGGTTCGATAAGGTTCAGCTAGAACAGCTGGCCGAGGAGCTGCGCGCCTACCTCTTATACAGCGTAGGCCAATCGGGCGGGCACTTTGGTGCTGGCCTGGGTGTCGTTGAACTCACCGTTGCCCTGCACTATGTATTCAATACCCCGGAAGACCGCATCGTCTGGGACGTGGGCCACCAGACCTACCCGCATAAAATTCTCACCGGCCGCATGCAGCAAATGCACACCATGCGCCATGCTGGTGGCCTATCGGGCTTTCCCAAGCGCAGCGAAAGCGAGTACGACACCTTCGGTGTAGGTCACTCATCAACAAGCATATCAGCCGCCATGGGCATGGCCCTGGCTGCGCGCCAACAAGGCAGCGATCGTAAGGCGATTGCAGTGATAGGCGACGGCGCCATCACCGGCGGCATGGCCTTTGAAGCGCTGGCGCACGCCGGTCACGAACGCCCCAACATGCTGGTGATACTCAACGACAATCAAATGTCCATCGGCCACAATACCGGCGGCCTGGCGACTTACTTTGCCAAAATCTGGGCCACCAAGACCTATCTCGGCATGCGCGAGCGTTCCAAACGCTTCTTGCAACGGTTCAGCTTCCTTTGGGAATGGGCCAAGCGCACCGAAGAACACATGAAAGGCATGGTTGCGCCAAGCACCATGTTTGAGGAGTTAGGCTTTCACTATATAGGCCCTCTCGACGGCCATGACCTGCCACAGCTGGTGAAAACACTCGAAAATATGAAGGACCTGGAGGGACCACAGTTCCTGCATATCCGTACCGTGAAAGGCAAAGGCTTTAAGCCGGCCGAGGAAGATCCGGTGGGCTACCATGCGCTTAACAAAGTAGAAGCCAAACCCAAAGGGCCGCAATCATCAAAACCTTTGAAAATGAAGCGTTTAAAATACCAGGATGTATTTGGCCAATGGCTGTGTGACACTGCGGAAACTGACGCGCGCCTGGTTGGCGTCACACCAGCCATGTGCGAAGGGTCTGGCATGGTTGAGTTTGCAGAGCGATTTCCTGATCGTTACTACGACGTGGCAATTGCGGAGCAACACGCGGTCACACTAGCAGCGGGGATGGCATGCGATGGCATGAAACCAGTGGTAGCAATTTATTCCACGTTCCTGCAACGTGGCTACGACCAACTGATTCATGATGTCGCTCTACAAAATCTTGATGTGACTTTTGGCATAGATAGGGCCGGCCTTGTAGGGCAGGATGGGCCCACACACCACGGCGCCTTTGATCTCAGTTACCTGCGCTGCATTCCCAATCTGGTCATCGCGGCGCCCTCAACCGAGAATGAGTGCCGACAGATGCTGCATACTGCCTTCCATTATCCAGGGCCGGCGGCGGTGCGTTACCCGAGAGGGACTGGTTCGGGTGCAGCTATTTCTCAGCAAATGACAGCACTAGAGATCGGTAAAGCGGAGAAAATTTTCGATGGATCGAAAGTGGCGATACTGAGCTTTGGCTCAATGCTCGAAACCGCAAAGCAGGTTGCTGAGTTGGTAGACGCGACACTGATCAACATGCGTTGGATCAAGCCCTTAGATAAGGAGATGATACTGCTACTTAGCGCATCACATAAGCTATTTGTCACTATCGAAGATAACGTGGTCGCCGGAGGCGGCGGTTCGCTGGTGGGTGAAGTGCTTCATCAACATGGAAAAACCAATGGCCTGCTCTCACTGGGCCTACCTGACGAGTTTATCGATCACGGCACCTGCGAAGAACTTTATAAGAGCTGCGGCATCGATGCTGAAAGCGCATCCCGCAAAATTCGACAAAAGCTGGAGCTTGAAGAAAAATCCGCTGAACTCTCCAGTCCCTTAATGAAAAAAGACATATCAACATGGCCCAGGTAACTAACACCGCCTGTGTTTTTGCACACTTTGATATTTCAAACATAATCGACGAATACGTACTCTACTACCTGGATGCGCTCACACAGCAGTGTAGTGAAATTATTTTCGTCACAACGAGCAGCCTCGATGAAAAAAGCCGACAGGCACTCCACACCAGAAACATAGCTTTTATCGAGCGCACCAATGAGGGTTATGATTTTTACAGCTATAAAAAGGGGTTAGAGGCTCTAAAGCTGAATAAATTCGATGAGTTAATCCTCTGCAACGACAGTGTCTATGGCCCGAGTTCAGCGCTACAACCGATCATCGAGGAGATGCGCGATCGTCCGTGTGACTTTTGGGGAATGACCGAAAGCTATGATCTCGCGCGGCACCTACAGAGCTACTTTCTTGTTTTCAACCAGAAAGCTTTTCTTAGTGAAACCTTTCAATCTTTCTGGAACAACCTAGCCATTATCGATAACAAACGCGAAATTATCGAATCATACGAGGTCGGGTTGAGTCGGTCGCTGGTGAAGGACGGTCTTACATTTCAGGCAGTGGCTTCGTTCGAACATGAGAACCAGACGAAGCGAATCCTCAGATCATGGAAATTTTATTTCGGAGCAATGCGTAGGCGCTGGAACGACAAGCGATTCTGGCAACTGGTTTACTCATTTCTTTTCACCGGAATGAAAATCAGCGTAAACCCCACTCATACAGAGTGGAGATCAATACTGGAGCACCACGGAGTCCCCTTTATCAAAACTGAATTGCTGAGGGTCAATCCCACTGGGGTAAAAAACCTGCATGAGATTTATTCTGTTCTCGAGAAGGAGACTGATTATCCTGTCACCCTTATCAAAGCTCACCTGTCGAGAGTCACCAACATTTGAAACCAGAAGCCAGCAGCGAAAAATATTCTCCGCCGGCATACACCGACGTTGCGCTGGTCGTTATAACTTACAACCCTTCGGAGCAATGTGTCCAGAATATAGCCGATGCTTCCAGACAGTTCTGCAAATGCTTTGTGGCCGACAATTCAGACCCACACGCACAAGCGCTCTCTTACTTACGCGAGACATCGCATATAGAAATTATTTCCAATAACGAAAACCTGGGGCTCGCGGCAGCGCTGAATGAATTGGCAAACATGGCGCTAGAGAGGGGCTTCGCCTGGATAGTTACTACAGACCAAGACACTCTCTTACTTCCAAATTTTTTGCAAGAAATGCTCTCGAGCAAAAACCCCTACCCGGCCAACCTCGCTGCTGTGGGTTGTAACTACCGGCACGACGCAAAGGCAGGGGCTCGTTTCAAACCTTCACCCCAGCCGCGTTTCAAAGAAAAAGCGACAGTAATCACCTCAGGTTGCCTGACCAATCTGGGAGCCTGGAAAACGATTGGTGGTTTCAATACAGATTTCTTTATCGACGCCATTGATCACGAGTTCTGCTTACGACTTCGCAAAGCCGGTTTTGCAGTGGGACTCAACCCACGGGTACTAATGCACCACGAAATTGGCGAAAATTCTGATTCGAAATACCGCAGCTATTTCGTTTCCCCGCACCAACACCCCTCATGGCGGAATTACACCTCTGCACGCAATACAACTTATACGATGAGACACCACTTTCCTCGGGAGGCCCGATGGTGCCTCAAACGGAGTCTAAGCCTTACCCTGGAACTTGTTGCAATATTTATATTTGCTGACAAAAAAATCGAACGCGCTAGAGCTTTCTTCAAGGGCATCCGGCACGGCTGGGCGGGGAAGCTGGAGGGTGTGGCTATATAAACAGACGCAGGGAATACGGCGGAGTCCTCAATATTATCAGAGTCTTTCTAAAGCTCGCCGAATACTCTTTCTTAAAATGCTCCGACCTAGATATAAATCATAAAATTCGCGCGTCGCTATTGCCGCGTCGATCTCTACAAACTGATCTTTTGCCTTTGCTATGCATTCAGCAAGAGCTAGGCTATCGTCCGCCTCGACGAAAAACAGCCCAGTTGGAACGACGTCCTGCAGAATGTCGTCGAACGCTGGACTTCTCCGGGTCACCAAGATGCGATTTGAAGCAAGCGCTTGATAGGCCTTATAGGGCACAACATTGGCTGCCTTTTCCGTGCTTGCGAAGATACCCAGAATACAGTGAGCACGACGGACTTCTTCCCTTAGCTCGGCAGCACTCACTAAGACTCTCTTCCAGCTCAGGTTCGTCGGCTTCAACTGCGAAATCAGCTCGGCTAATGTGTCCGCCACCTGTCCATCACCGATCAACTGAAAGCAAATTTCGGGATGAGTTTTCTCCAATAACTTTGCCGAGCGAATAATCGTATCTATCCCATGAAGCGGAATGCAGGTTCCCCAAAAGAGAACCCTGAACGTTCCCGTCATGCTCGCTTGCGGTAGTGGAGTCCACACAGACTCATCGATTCCGACGGGAGTGACGACCAGTTTGACCAAAGGTTGCTGGTACTGAATACAAAGACTTCTCTTTTGCTGCTCGGTATCTATAAATACCAGCGACGACCTAGACAGCGTCCTGCGTTCAATACTTCTAACAAGCCTAGCCAGCAGCCCGCCAGGCTTCAATAAGCCGCGATCGTATACCAGAGTGTCATGAAGGCAAAAAAAAGCATCCACCAGAATGGGTTTCTGGCGATCCTTCCGACCTATCAGAAGCAATAAAAAAAAGAGGTTTATGTAAGCCGGATACGGTACAAAGTAGGCGCTGGCTTTCCCAAGCTGCCCTCGTTGTCGGGCGAGCCCAAAAAATTCGTTCAGAGATTTGAACGCAAACAGAACTACCCGGTTCAGGAAGGTTTGGGGTTTTTCCTTAGTATCTAGGTCAGTTGATGCAGACCCAATTCGATACGACTGCTGGTAACACTCAGAAACCGCTGTAACTAATTCGTTATTTCTCGAGTACAATTCGGAATCATTAAAACTTCCAAAAATACACAGCACTCCATCGGCAGCCAAACTCATTTTCCTCTCTCCGCTCCAAGCAATCGTTCCGAAGGCTATGCAGGCAATCCTACTCGTCGGACCCGACTTTAATGTGCCTTGGCTCAGCGACGTTGCCTTTTTCTATAACCAGAATAGAATCGTAAAAACGGACACTGGCTATTTCAGTTTTATCTAGCTGTTCCTGTCCATTATCGTGGTACCAACCATGCATGTCATCAACGAGTGTTTTGCCAAGCTCCACTGCCGTTCCTTTCCTGCGATATCCCCCTCCAAATATCTCAGCCCAATAGGAGGTGTGCATATCCTCAATGACATACAAACCTCCGGTCCTTAAACGCGGAAATAACAGGTTAAACGTTATTAAGATATGGCTGGCCACATGCGATCCGTCATCGAGAATAACATCGAGTGGCCCGCCCATTTCCTCGACCACGTCTGCTAAAAATCCGGCGTCCGTCTGCGAGCCAATCCTGACTTTATTCGGTGGATCGACGCGGCTCCGGCAGGCTGGATTAATATCGATACCCGTTATTATGGCCTTTTCGCCGAAGTACCGTCTCCATAGTTCAAGTGAACCTCCCTCGGATACTCCGATTTCAAGAAACCGTATTGTAGCGCCTCGTAACAAAGCAAATTCTCGCTCATAAACTTCCAAATAATGAGCCCACTTATGTATGCAGCGTCCAGAATGGAAGTAGAAAAGTTTTTCGATTTCACGCTCCGCGGCATTCGAAAATGCTTTAATCTCCTGGCGGCTCGCAGCATACGAGTCGAACTTTCGGTTCGAACCCTGTAAAAGACTCGGAAAACGTCGTGCTATTAGCAATTTGATAGCCGAAAACATCTTTTATTTTTACTCTTGTGGTGAGGCTTTATCAGAAAAAGAAAAGAGTCTTCCAGCCGAACGTCCGAGTTTATTGGCCAACCCAACCATAGATCTGACATTGCCAGAAAAGCCGCTGACCCCTCCCAATTCTCTCTGCATTGACTTCATTAACTGCAACCTGCTTTCCCTGGCCCCCTGCGCCGACCGTGACAATGTGATAAAGAACTCACAGCCGCTGGTAGAAAAAAATGAAGCCTCTTTCAGAGGACATAACCCAAGGGAGTTAAGATCTTTAATCACAAGTCGAAACAAACTGGGTGTAAAGCACCAGGCATGGACATCCATGTATCTCTCGTCTTTACTAGCCTGCTCAATATAAGAGACTGCCTGTTGATAGTCGTAAGCCAGAGCACTCTCTCCATGAGCAAACTTACTCCATGCAATGGCGCCTCCCTTATTTGAAGAATAGAGGTAGTGTTCCGCTACGGCGCCAATGGAATGACGGGTTCTTTTCTCGTGAAAAGCTTCCAGCACCTTTGACAGGCCCGTCGGTGCTCGATACTGATCGAAAATGTAACGGTAGTCAGGAACGGCTAACGACAGCATACCTTCATCATTCAAAACCTCATTGCAGTTGAGCAAAAAAGAGACAATGTCAGGTGTGTGCTCGATGACATGAGATGCAATGATCCAATCATAGTAACTCCTCTTCCCCGTGAGCTCCGCGTACGATTCCCCTTGCCATATGTGGTCGACCTTCTCGATGGAGTTAATGTCTACCCCATGTCCGGTGTACTTATCGATAAGATCTTCAGCGTTTGCATGATCGATGATTTCAACCTTGAAGCCATCTTTTTTTGCAGCAATAGGAGCGTGACTTGGACCAATTTCCAACCCTATTCCGTCACGGTCGATGCTACAAAGAACTGCCTCCTTTCTATCCATGCTTCTACTTTTCTCGGAATGCTAACAATTTACTCATCAAGACCTGCCTCGCCCATCGGAACTTTAGCTTTCGTAGCCGGTCTATTTCAGATTCGTCTGGTGTTATTTTGCTATACAAGTCTTCTCCGCACGCATCATCGGCTACTCTTGGTAATGCGCTGAGAACATATTGAAAAACCCAAGATTCAGTATCGCTCTCGACATATCGCCTAATGGCTCTAGGTAATTTCAAAAAACTCTCACCACGGTTCTGCTGATATATAGGTGCAAAAACTCTAGAGAATTTCGTCACCTCGAGGCCACAGTTTTGAACAAAATCATAGGCACTTGCTGCTGTAAAGAAACGCAGGTGAGTTCGATCCAAAATGCCTTCGTCAGCATATTCAAACTGATTCAACAGTAAACCCAGTTTTATCGAGCCATGCGTCACGTTTGGAATAGATATAAGAAAAGTTCCGCCAACGGCCACCAGCGGGATCAAACGCTCAATAAGCAATGTGGGATGACGAAGGTGCTCTACAATGTCTCCTAATAAAACGTAATCGAAGTTTTCGGAAATTTCGTCTAGAGCGCCCGCTTTCTCGAGATCCAGGTGGTGTAGAGATTCATAAGCCTTGCTTGCTTTCGCGATCCGCAACAGTTTTTCATCATTGTCTATTCCAACCACGGTGCACTGCATTTCACGATGTAAATGCGCACCCACCACACCCGAGGCGCATCCAACGTCCAGTACGCGACTCCCAAAATTAATAGCATCGATCATCTGCGAGTGACTGTTATCCATCACTCTGACATCTATCACAGTATCGTATTTGATCCCACTTTCACTTTCAGGCGATGACATACAAACTTCCCGCTACCTGACACCTTGTTCTGCTATCGCGACTTTAGTCAATCCCAATCAATCTAATGCGCTTCAAGCGCGTTTTGAACGCATGAGACCCCTAGCACTGCTTAACAAACTGTCTGAAACTTGACGCCAAGCCCAAACCGACCCAAAGCCGAGGGAACCCAGCATTGCGATGAGCCAGCCCTTTGATCCAGGGTCCAGTCCCACCGCTGCATACAGCGCTGCCAATATTAAAGCAACGGGCGCACAGAGTAACCTCAACAGGACCAAAAGCATACCAGAGAGCTTCGCTAACAAGATAAAATCAGCCAAGCTGCGCAGGAAAAACACCAGGGCTGCCCCAACAAGCCCCCAACTGTTAACTGCGAAAAAGAGCGAAACAAGATAAGGAAAAAATTCTAGCAAATGACACTTAGCGACCAGCTGGGCATGACCACTGGCGTGCAACAGGACCATGGGTATCCTAGCAAAGCAGTTTATCCACCACCCTACCAGTAGAATCTGCCCAGCTAGACCTGCATCTGCGGAGAAGTCTTTAGAAATCCATATCGCAAGAAAGGGCTCAAGAAAGAATAGCGCAACAGAAAAAGCCAGAGTCACCAGACCAGCAAGAGCCCTGGAACCTTTGACCGCAAGCTCCTTCCTTTGCGACTCATTGATAACGGCCAATCTTGGCAACAAGACATTTGAGATTACCGTTGCCAGGATTGAGGTCTTTTCAGCCAGCTGGAACGGAATCGTATATTGGGTTACCGCCTTTGCACCGAGCGATGCTCCAATCAAAAATCTATCAGTCATTATCATCAACGGCCCAATAACCGACGAGACAGTAAACCAACCACCGAACCTCAACAGCGCAATGGCCTCAGCCACAGAAAAAGAAAGCCGCCTCAAATTCAAGTTCAGGACTCGAAAGGCAGTAATCCCCACGATTACTGTGACCAGCAAATTGCAAACGACAGTCATGGGAATCATTGCACCAAGATTTGGCCCAAAGTAAGCGGCAGCTGCCAATGGAGCTAACTGAAAAGCCCCCGCTGAGAGTGTGCTCGCTGTGCTGAGTTCAAGAAACCGCTCCTCACCATGCAACACACCATTAAATACGCTCAAAGTCGTGGATACGGGCACAGCCAGTATCAACCAAGGCAGAGCCAATTCGATCTCGTCGCGCATTGCGCTTTCCAGCTGCATTACATGAGAAAAGTAATAGTAGGCGCTGGCCCACAATACGAGACCGCCAATCAGTCCCGAGAAAAGACCTAGAATCAGCGCACTGCCAAAAACACTTTCCTTCCCAGTAACAGTAGGCTTCGTCGCAGACGCGATGCGAATGACCGTCGCCCTGCCCAGCCCTAGATCGAACAGCGCAAAATAAGCGAGAAATATCCAAGCGATTGCCAATACGCCATATCGCGCCTGACCGGCGACACCCAACAACAGGGGTACGCTTACCAGCGTTATAATGATCGGAACTAGGGTCCCAATCAGACTGTAAAGTGAGTTGCGAACCAGTTGCACACAATCGGCCTACTTCCTCGGAAGACCCACAACTTTAGACGATTTACCCATTCGACACACCTAATTACTTAGCGGTAACCCAAGGCTGCTAGAGTCAACAAATTTGCTACGAGATCGGGAACCCAAGCCCAAGTTTTTTGCTATCAAGTTTAAGCGAGAAAGTTATAATCAGTCTTTTAGCGTGGGAAATGCATTATGACCAAAAAAAATGCGGGGCCAGACAAGAAACTGCAGGGGGTGGAGTCTCTGCTCTCCTCATTAGAGTATAAGATCCAGCAGATGGAAAGCCACAATCTCAGCTTGTCAGATGCAATGCAGGGATTTCAGGAAGGTATTGAGTTGGTTTACTCAGCACAAGCACAGCTGAAGGAAGCAGAGCAGGTGATTGCGGTCTTATCACGGAAGAGTGACGCCACCAATATAGACATCGACGAGACCTTGAGAAGAGAATGACTAAGTCTCCGCTCCAAAGACTCTACCAAGAGGTCAGCGCTCACTTAACCTCCATGCAAGAAGCCACCACAAATGACCCCGGAATGCTCGATAGCTATACCGATGGCAGCACTGCAGGCTTGAGAGTTGCCTGCAACTATGCCCTATCCGCCGAAGGAAAGCGGGTGCGTCCGCTGTTATTGTTGGGCTCGGCTCGGGCAGTCACATCACAGGGGGTGTCATCAGCAGCTTTAAGCGCTGTATCGCGCGCCATAGAAATCGTCCATATTTACTCCTTGATTCACGACGATCTGCCAGCCATGGATGACGATGACATGCGCCGCGGTAAACCCAGCCTGCACAAGGCCTTTGACGAGGCTACAGCCATTCTGGTTGGAGATGGACTACAAGCTCGCGCGTTTGAGTTGATCGCAGATGCGCCAGACATCTCCGCCGAACAAAAAGTTCGCATGGTGAAAATCCTGGCCCGGGCTGCGGGCATACGGGGCATGGTTGGCGGCCAATACACAGACATTCAGGCGGTAGACTCAGACCTTGGTCTGGAAGCACTTCAGCGTATGCACATGATGAAAACGGGGGCGCTCATTCAGGCGTCCCTGGCTTTGGGGGGTATCGCTGCCAACGCTTCAGATGAACAGCTCGAAGCGCTGGATAAATATGGCCAACATATAGGGCTGGCTTTTCAGGTGGTGGATGACATTCTCGACGTAGAGAGCGACGAAGCGACGCTAGGCAAGACTAAAGGTAAAGACGCTGCTGCCAACAAGCCGACATACGTGACATTATTGGGGCTCAACGGTGCCAAGTCCGAAGCGCGCCGTCTGTTGGCGATGTCGCTAATAGAATTAGACTCGTTCGGAGAATCAGCAGATGGGTTACGGGATTTGGCGAGGTACCTTGTCAAGAGGGATAGGTAAGTAAAGACTTTCTTCACTGAGGCTAGGTTGCATTAAGGCCTTCGCTGGGTCCCAGGGGAGCCGGGAACACGACAGGTGGCTTAGCCCTGAGCCTCGAACATATGACCCAACTTTCCAGCCTTTGTGCTGAGATACTTTTCGTTGTGAGGGTTACTGCCCGTTTCCAGCGCAATTCGCTCTACAACCTCAACACCCTGCTCTTCCAATGCCGCCACTTTACGCGGGTTATTAGTCATTAATCGCGCAGACTTGATGTTCAGGTGCGCAAACATTGGGATTAACACAGTATAGTCCCGCATATCGGCCCCAAAACCCAACTGCTCATTAGCTTCAACAGTATCAGCCCCGGCATCCTGAAGTTTGTAGGCCCTGATCTTGTTAAGCAGTCCGATACCCCGACCTTCCTGGCGGAGATAGAAAATGGCTCCTCTACCCTCCTCGGAAATTGCCTTCATCGCGGCTTGCAGTTGGTTACCGCAGTCACAACGCATGCTGAACAGCGCATCGCCAGTCAGGCATTCAGAATGGACTCTGGCCAAAACGGGCTCGCCGTTACTCAGATCACCCAGAGTAAGCACCACATGCTCCTTATTGCTCTCAGCATCTTCAAAGCCATGCATCTCGAACTCACCCCAGGCGGTGGGGAGGCGGGACGATTCTATATAGCGTGCGGTCAAAGGGCTCATCCGTTCAAAAGGGCGCGTAGTCTAACAGTTTTACGGAGAAATTAGCGAGATGGCTTACTGAGTGCGACTAAGGGTCATAACCCCCTGATTTTCTTCCATTTTGACATGGCGCAAGTAGGTCATTCCCAGCAGGACGTAGTTGGGGAATTCACCTTCGATCACTGTCGCTGGGACGTTGTTAACCTTGATTCCCCCTACGTTCACGGAACGCAGATTCAAGGACCAGGCCTTGGCCATGCCGGAGGCGGTTTCGACCCTGGCCGGGGTGGCCTGCTCGAGGTTCAGGCCGATGCGGCGGGCGTGGCTTTCGTTCATGGCGACGATGTTGGCGCCGGTGTCTACCAGCACTTCCAGTTGGCGACCATTGATTTGGGCGTTTGTGCGGTATTGGAGCATCTGATCGCGTTGGATCGTCACTAACTGTGGGGCCGGAGGCTGATAGTTAGTGCCCACTTTCCTTGATAAGCCGAGGACCATTTGTTGGCCGTCTACTTCCAGAGTAGCGGTGTTAGTGTAAGCTGAAACTAGGGTTACGCCTTTGTGGGTTTGGCCCTCTTTTAGCATTTTGCGTTCGCCGTCGATTAGGAGGATGGCGGCATTGGGCATTAGGCCTTCCAGGTCGATTTGAGGCGCGGCATTCGTGCTAATTGTATAGTGCATGCCAAGCAAAAGTAGCAAGGCCCTGATCACCCAAAAACAGGATCCCCGCGCTCGCGAGACTGACGACTCAAGTGTCTGGGAAAGCTTTTTCATGGCATCAACCATAACGCAATATGCAGGCAGGCGCAGGCCATGATGCCGGCGACAACATCGTCGATCATGATGCCGAAGCCACCGTCTACCTTCTTGTCTAACGGACCTATGGGCCAGGGTTTGGCAATATCGAATATTCTGAAAACGATGAAGCCGGCGATTATCCATGGCCAGCTGTTGGGGAGCGCCCACATGGTGATCCAGTAGCCCACGAATTCGTCCCAAACGATGCCGCCATGGTCGTGAACGCCCAGTTGTTTGCTAGCTTCGCCGCAGATCCAGATGCCGAGAATAAAGGTGATGACAACGGCCAGGGTGAAATAACCCAGAGATAAGTGAGATAAAGCCCAGTACAAGGGGACGGCTGCCAGGGTGCCGAAGGTGCCCGGGGCTTTTGGGGCCAGGCCGGAGCCGAACCCAAAGGCCAGGAATTGGGCTGGGGATTTAAGATTTGGTTTTATGGGGTCTGGCATGGGCTCCAGGCTCTGGGATCTCTGGATTCCCACCTACGCGGGAACGACGATTATAGGCTAAAAATGCTGGTATCCGGCGGTGAAGTCAATGTCTTGGTCGACTTTCACGCCCTGCCCTTTGGTTACGCGGCCGATTCGGGTGCAACCCTCGGGCGTTGGCACCTCTTCAGGCAGGGTCAAGCATAGCTCATAGTCATCACCCCCCGACAAGGCCCACTTTAATTTACTTTCACTATCCGGGTGTGAGTTCAAGGCAGATGACAGGGGCACGCGGCCACACTCGATGTCGATGCTAACACCACTGGCAGCGGCAATATGTCCTGCATCTGCCAATAAGCCATCGGAAATATCGATGGCGGAAGTCGCTTTACCCAGCAGTTCGCGACCAAGCTCTACCCGCGCTCGGGGACGGTGGAAGCGCTGCAAAAGAAACTCAGCCGCATCCGGTTCTGGATGCCATTCGCCGTTGAGAAAGGCGAGCGCCCCAGCGGCATCGCCCAAGGTGCCAGACACATAAACCAGGTCACCTACCTGGGCACCCTCTCGCAACAGGGCTTTATCTGCAGGCAAAGCGCCCATAACCTGAACACTGATAGTGAGAGGGCCTCGAGTGGTGTCACCGCCCACCAAAGGGAGTCTGTATTCAGATACGGCCTGGGCGATGCCCTGGCTGAAGGTATTGATCCAGAATTCGTCGGCTTCGGGCAGGGTCAGGGCGACAGTCATACCGATGGGCCGGGCACCCATGGCGGCGAGATCTGAGGCGGCAACTGATACGGCGCGGAAGCCTATGTCTTCCGGGAACATGTCTTCGGGGAAGTGAACTCCCTCAACCATTGTATCTACTGATGTGGCCAGGCGCTCGTTGGGCTCGAGACGGAGGATGGCGCAGTCGTCGCCTACGGAGAGGTCTACTGCGGGGCCGGCCCCCAGGGAGGAGAAGTAGCGGTAGATTAGGTCGAATTCAGAGGTGGGCATGAACGATTCCAAAGTTCGCTGGATTCAGTAATAGCGGAGCACCGCTGGCGTGGAAATAACGGTGTGATGTTGCAGTTTTCAGAACTAACGGGCGAGCTTAGCAGCGACCATCAGGCTCCAGTTTCAGCTTTACGCAACTCACGGGCCGCTTTATCCAACACACCATTAACGTACTTATGGCTCTCGCTGGCACCAAACTGCTTAGCAAGGGCGACCTCTTCGTTGATCACCACTTTATAGGGCACATCGATGCGCTCTTTAAGCTCGAAGGTGCCCATACGCAAAAGAGTGCGCTCGATCGGGTCCAGTTCCCCAATATCACGGTCTAACAAGGGCTGAAATACTGCCTCAAGCTCATCGACACAGGCGGGTACGCCGTGCAGCAGCGCCTGAAAATACTCCAGATCCACATGAGCAAAGTCGTAATCGGCCCTGAACTCGGCCTCGATGGTGTTTAACGAGGCATCGGCCATCAGCCACTGATAAAGTGCCTGCATGCCGTAATGACGGGCTTTGCGACGCTCCGCAGCCAGGGTGTTATGAGGCTTCTTAGGCGAGTTGGCGCTCATTTAGTCAAGCTTACCCAGCAGGCTGACCATTTCCAGGGCAGACATGGCGGCTTCTTCACCCTTGTTGCCGGCTTTGGTGCCAGAGCGTTCTACGGCTTGCTCGATGGTGTCTACAGTGAGGACACCGAAGGCAGTCGGTACGCCGTATTCCATGCTGACCATGGCCAGACCCTTGGTGCACTCGCCGGCCACAAATTCAAAGTGGGGAGTGCCGCCGCGGATAACTGCGCCCAGGGCGATAATGGCATCAACATCACCTTTGGCCGCGACCTTTTTGCAGACGAGCGGGATTTCGAAAGCGCCGGGGGCGCGGACGATCGTGATCTGGCTTTTGCTGACACCGTGGCGACGCAGGCAATCGATAGCGCCTTCCAGCAGGTGTTCTACAACGAAGCTGTTCCAGCGGCCCACAACGATGGTGTAGTTGCCTTTGCCGCCAGTGAAATCACCTTCTATGGTTTTGATATCGCTCATTCTCGCTTTCCTTCTAGTTATCTGGATTCACAAAATCCAGCACTTCCAGGTCAAACCCGGAGATCGCATTGTACTTGATCGGGGCGCCCATCAAATGGATTTTTCCCACGCCCATGTCACGGAGAATCTGGGAACCCAGTCCTACCGTGGTGTAACTATCGGGGTTGGCCATCGCAGCTGACGGCTCTGCGCCCAGGGCCATATCGATACTGCCCAATAGGCGCTCGGGGCTTTCATCCTTGGCCAGGATCACAATGACTCCCCGCTCATTCTCGGCAACTGCCTCCAAGCACTTAGCAATACTCCAGCTGGCACGACCTTCAACCTCACTGTTTACCAGGTCGCGTAAGGCCGATTGCACATGCACGCGGACCAGAGTGGGCTGGTCGGGGGTTATCTCCCCGCGCGACAGGGCCAAATGTACATTGCCCTCGGTCTGGTCGCGGTAGGCGGTGAGTTGGAATTCGCCGAAAGCGGTGTTGATCTTGCCCTCACGGACCCGCCATACGGTGCGCTCGTTAACCATACGGAAGTGGATCAGGTCAGCAATGGTGCCAATTTTCAGCTCGTTTTTGGCGGCGAACTCAGCCAGGGCTGGGCCATCGGCCAACGTGCCCTCTGGCGTCAAAATGTCCGTGATGACCGCGGCAGGCAACAAACCCGCCAGACGAGCGTAATCGGAAGCGGCTTCGGTGTGGCCCGCGCGAGTCAGTACTCCAGCGGGTGCTGCTTCCAATGGAAAAATATGACCGGGCTGAACAATGTCTGCAGGCTCTGCATGAGGCGCAACGGCGGCCTGCACTGTTCGGGCGCGGTCTGCGGCAGATATGCCGGTATCGATGCCCACAGAAGCTTCGATCGAAAGGGTGAAGTTAGATTTTTCGCCCATAGCGTCATCGACCATGGGCGGCAGGTCCAACTGACGGCAGCGCTCCTCGGTCAGCGTCAGGCATACCAGGCCACGAGCCTGGCGGGCCATAAAGTTTACGTGCTTATCGTCGCAATGCTCAGCGGCAACCATCACCACGCCTTCGTTATGGCTGTCGGCGTCGTCGTCCACCAGCACGACCATACGGCCCTGGCGGAGATCTGAAATGAGTTCGTCTACTGTGTTTACTTGCATGTTGGTTCCGTCGGCGTCATCGCCACAAAAGTGGAAATCACAGGATTAGGTATAGCCGTTCTCGGCCAGGGTCTGCATTGATATCGAGCCCGCACCGGGCTTGGCCGCCCCATCACCCTGCATCAATCGCTCCAAGTAGCGCGCAATTACGTCCACTTCCAAATTCAACTTGCTCCCGGGCTGATAGTCGCCAAACACCGTCTCCGCCATGGTCTGGGGGATGATATTCAGATCGAATTCAGCGCCGTTAACTGCATTCACTGTGAGGCTAGTGCCATCGACGGTGATGCTGCCTTTATGAGCGATATATTTAGCCAGGTCATCCGGCGCACGCATCACAAAGCGCCATGAGCGAGCGTCTTCTTGCAAACTAACCACTTCGCCAACACCATCCACGTGACCGGATACGATATGGCCTCCCAAGCGACTCGCTGGGGTCAGGGCTTTTTCCAGATTCACTTTGGAACCTGTCTTCAACCCACCCAGGGTCGTGAAGTTCAGGGTCTCCACCGAGACATCGGCCCAGTAGCCATCGCCCGGTAACTCGACCACAGTCAGGCAGGCACCATTAGCGGCAATGCTGTCGCCCAAATCCACGTCGCTAAGGTCCAGCTTGCCGGTGTTAATGCGCAGGCGCATATCACCCCCGGAGGGCTGCATGTCGGCAATTTCGCCAACGGCCTGAATAATGCCTGTGAACATAATCTGTCTCTGGTGTTTCTAGTACTGCGGGATAGCAGTGACACGCCAGTCGTCGCCGACCTTGCGCATATCCTCAATCTGCAGCGGGATCTTCTGCGCCATGGCCTCTAAAGGCAGATCCAGCAGCGGCCTCGCCGCGCTACCCATCAGCACGGGTGCCATGTATACGATCAATTCGTCTAAAAGGCCTTCTCGAACAAAGGCTCCCGCCAGGCGGGGGCCGCATTCTACCAGAATTTCGTTGCTTTGCCGCGCTGACAGATAGTCGATTAATTGGGCCAAATTGAGGCCATTTTCGTCACCTCCCAAGGCCAGTCGATCGACGCCGCTAGCGAAAATAGCGGTAGACGCATCGAGCTTCTCATCGTGGCAGATAAGCGTCGGCGCAGCACCATCCAGAATGGCGGCACTCGCTGGGGTTTGCAGGTTTGAGTCCAGCACCACCCGCAGTGGCTGGTTCAGGCTGGCCAATTCGGCCTCTGCCAACGGCAAGCCCAGCTCTGAGGTTCTTACCGTGAGAGAACAATCGTCTGAAAGCACAGTGCCGATGCCGGTGACCACCACGCAACTCATGGCGCGCAAACGCTGCACATCGGCCCGCGCTGCTGGCCCGGTAATCCACTGGCTCTCGCCAGAAGCCATGGCAGTGCGACCATCCAGCGACATCGCAAGCTTGGCACGCACTCTGCCTCTGCCACCAGTCATTCGGGAAATAAAGCCGGGAATCACTCTACGTGCATCGGCTTCCAGAAGGCCAACTTCCACCTCAATACCCGCGGCTCGTAATTTATCCAACCCGTTCCCGGCCACCAATGGATTGGGGTCTTCTATCGCGGCAAAGACCCTGCTGACGCCAGCAGCGATCAAGGCATCGGCACAGGGGCCTGTTTTACCGGTATGGGAACAAGGTTCCAGAGTGACGTAGGCAGTTGCACCGCTGGCGTCCCCCGCCTCTGCCAGGGCTTGGACTTCAGCGTGATTGCCACCAGCAGGTTGGGTAAAACCCTCTCCAATCACCGCGCCATCTCGCTCCAGCACACAGCCCACATGAGGATTAGGCATACAGGAATACTGCCCACGACGTGCCAGTTGCAGGGCGCGCGCCATCATACGGGTATTTAATTCGGTGGCCATGGGTTGGGGCGGTCAGTGAGACCGGGGTTCGGATTCCAGTGATTCAATGGCATCGCGAAACTCGGAAATATCTTCAAAGCTTCGGTAAACGGAGGCGAAGCGCACGTAGGCGACCTTATCCAGCTGCTTGAGATTATCCATCACCAGTTCACCCAGAATCACGGATTTAACCTCGCGCTCGCCAGTGGCACGCAGGGCATTTTTGATTTTGTTGATGACGGCTTCTATGTCTTCAGTGGAAACGGGACGTTTCTCCAGGGCGCGGGTAAAGCCGGCTCGCATTTTAGCTTCGTCGAAGGGTTCGCGGTTGCCGTTCTGCTTGATGATGCGCGGCATCACCAATTCTGCCACTTCATAGGTGGTGTAGCGCTCGCTGCAACTAAGGCATTCGCGGCGACGGCGTACCTGATCACCCTCGGCAACGAGGCGCGAGTCGATCACTTTAGTGTCTTCAGCGGCGCAGAATGGGCAGTGCATGGCGTAGTCCCTTATTGCTAAGTGGCTGAACTTTAACATATTTATGGGAACGGATCGCCAGTCGATCTGAACCGATGTCGGGCTAGGTTCTGGCTCTGGCAAATCGGGCCGTCAGAGAAGTTAGCTTTCCAGAACGGCCACAAGCTTCGCCCCGTTTTTGGGCCGCTGCGGAACTCGCCTAAAATTGCTGCGCAATTTTGAAGGCTCAAACAGTCCTCGCGGATTACACCCAAAAACGTGACTCCGCAAAAGGCGGTGGCCTGATTGTTCTGGAAAACTAACTTCTCTGCCGACCCTCAAGTCGGAAGAGAAAACACCACCTACCGTTGCGGGTTTACTTATAAACCGGGAAGCGCCCGCAGATCTCCAACACTTTGCCCTTCACCTCAGCAATCACAGCCTCGGAGGTGTCGTTCTCCAGCGACTCAAGTACGTCACACATCCAGTGAGTGAGCTGAACGGTCTCTTCCTCACCAAAACCACGGGTGGTGATCGCGGGAGTACCCACTCGCAAACCGGAGGTGATGAAAGGAGAGCGCGGATCGTTGGGGACAGCGTTCTTGTTGACCGTAATGTTGGCTTCGCCAAGCGCTGCGTCTGCATCTTTACCGGTGTAGGACTTACCGATCAGATCGACCAGCATCAGATGATTCTCGGTGCCGCCGGAAACAATATTGATGCCGCGTTCGATAAATGTTGCCGCCATGGCTTTGGCGTTACGCACTACCTGCTTCTGATACTCCACAAAATCGGGGCCCGCGGCTTCCTTGAAGGAAATTGCTTTAGCGGCGATGACGTGCATCAAGGGGCCGCCCTGGCCGCCGGGGAATACTGCGGAGTTGAACTTTTTCTCGAGCTCTTCATTGGCACGAGCGAGGATGATACCGCCGCGAGGACCGCGCAGGGTTTTGTGCGTTGTAGAGGTCACCACATCAGCGTGAGGCACTGGGTTGGGGTAAATACCTGCTGCGACCAAACCTGCCACATGAGCCATATCGACCAAAAGATAGGCGC
This sequence comes from Candidatus Seongchinamella marina, assembly GCF_026262685.1. Classification (NCBI taxonomy): domain Bacteria; kingdom Pseudomonadati; phylum Pseudomonadota; class Gammaproteobacteria; order Cellvibrionales; family Halieaceae; genus Seongchinamella; species Candidatus Seongchinamella marina. The sequence continues at coordinate 13,919 of NZ_SHNP01000011.1, read as the reverse complement.
CGACTTTATCGGCAATCTCGCGGAATCGGGCCCAATCCATAATCTGGGAGTAGGCAGAGAAACCGGCAATAATCATCTTGGGCTTGTGCTCCAATGCCAGGGCTTCTACCTGATCGTAATCGACCTCGCCGGTCTCTGCGTTCAATCCATACTGCACTGCGTTGTAGTTCTTGCCGGAAAAATTGGGCTTGGCGCCGTGAGTCAGGTGACCGCCATCAGCAAGACTCATTCCCAAAATAGTGTCGTTAGGCTTCAGCAACGCCAGGAACACGGCAGAGTTGGCCTGGGAACCGGAGTGGGGCTGAACGTTGGCGTAATCTGCACCGAACAGGGCTTTCACCCGATCAATCGCCAGGTCTTCGGCTTTATCAACGTACTCGCAACCACCGTAGTAGCGCTTGCCGGGATAGCCTTCGGCGTATTTGTTGGTCAGCACGGTACCCTGCGCCTGCATCACTCGGGGGCTGGTGTAGTTCTCAGAAGCAATCAGTTCGATGTGCTCCTCCTGGCGGCGCTCTTCTTCGCCAATGGCGCTAAAGATCTCGTCGTCAAATCCCTCGATAGTCATGCTTTTGTCGAACATGCGGTACTCCCGGCTGAGTTTGGGGGCTGGCCCCGAATAGACAAGCGCGGCATTTTACAGAATAAAAGGGGCAGGAAGAAGCAAGATTTGATGGTTTATTGGGCAGATGTTGGGGTGTGGCGCGACAAACTTCCAAATTAATCGCTCATTGTAACAATCGCGCAATCCCAACGCCGGGAATGACGGCTAATCCTGTCGCTGGTAGAATCCGAGCGTCATCATTTCACAGCGGTTTATCCATGGCTCAATACGTCTATACCATGAACCGGGTCGGCAAGATCGTGCCTCCCAAAAAACAAATTCTGAAGGACATCTCGCTGTCTTTTTTCCCCGGCGCCAAGATTGGTGTGCTGGGCCTCAACGGCTCGGGTAAGTCGACGCTGCTGCGCATCATGGCTGGTGTCGACACCGACATTATCGGTGAAGCCCGCCCCCAGCCCGGTATCAACATTGGCTACCTGCCGCAGGAACCACAGCTGGATCCTGCCAAGGACGTGCGTGGCAATGTGGAAGAAGGCGTTCAGGAAGCGACCGACGCACTGGCTGGATTGGAAAAGGTTTACGCTGACTACGCTGAACCTGATGCCGATTTCGACGCGCTGGCCAAGGAACAGGCACGCCTGGAAGATATTATTCAGGCCACCGACGCCCACAACCTGGACCACAAACTGGAGGTCGCTGCCGATGCCCTGCGCCTGCCGCCATGGGACGCTGATGTCACCACCCTCTCTGGTGGTGAGCGCCGCCGGGTCGCCCTGTGCCGCTTGCTGCTATCAAACCCCGATATGATTTTGCTGGACGAGCCCACCAACCATCTGGACGCAGAGTCCGTGGCCTGGTTGGAGCGCTTCCTCGAAGGCTTCCCCGGCACCGTGGTGGCGATCACCCACGACCGTTACTTCCTCGATAACGCCGCCGGCTGGATTCTGGAACTGGACCGGGGCTATGGCATTCCCTACGAGGGCAATTACTCCGACTGGCTGGATGCCAAGGAACAACGGCTGGAACAAGAGCAGCGCCAGGAAGCCTCGCACCAGAAAGCGATCAAGGCCGAACTGGAGTGGGTTCGCTCCAACCCCAAGGGTCGCCAGGCGAAAAGCAAAGCCCGTCTGTCACGCTTTGACGAATTGCAGTCCCAGGAATTCCAGAGCCGCAACGAGACCAATGAGATTTACATCCCCCCCGGCCCCCGCCTCGGCGACAATGTTATTGAAGTCAAAAACCTGAAGAAGGGCTTTGGCGACCGCCTGCTGTTTGATGACGTCAGCTTCGTGGTGCCTCCGGGTTCCATCGTCGGCATTATCGGCGCCAACGGTATGGGTAAGTCGACGCTGTTCAAGATCATGATTGGTGAAGAGCAGCCCGATGGTGGTGAAGTAAAAGTCGGTGAAACGGTGAAACTGGGCTACGTAGACCAATCCCGGGATGACCTCGCGGGCGAAAAAACTGTGTGGGAAGAACTGTCCGACGGCAACGACATTATCCGCATCGGCAATTACGAAGTGCAGTCCCGTTCCTACTGCGGCCGCTTCAACTTCAAGGGCTCCGATCAGCAGAAGTTTGTTAAAGACCTCTCCGGTGGTGAGCGTAATCGCTTGCACCTGGCCAAGCTTCTCAAGCAGGGCGCCAACGTATTGCTGTTGGACGAACCCACCAACGACCTGGATGTGGAAACCCTGCGCGCATTGGAAGAAGCCATACTGGCCTTCCCCGGCGCTGCCATGGTGATTTCGCACGATCGCTGGTTCCTGGACCGCATTGCCACTCACATTCTTGCCTATGAAGATGACGGCGGAGTCGTCTTCCACGAAGGTAACTTCAGTGATTATGAAGAAGACAGGAAGAAGCGATTAGGTGCAGCGGCGGATCAACCGCACCGAATCAAGTACCGCAAGCTGAAGTGACAAGCTAAGGCACTTTTACCGCGAGACACTGTGTGTTTATCGTTATCCAGCACCCACTCGCCCGGGGCCGAAGGTGGCGTTAGGCGCCATAAAGCCTCGGTTACCAATATCGCAACGTGCTATCGCCAAACCTCAATGTCGGCGCTATCATAGACAAATTCAAGCATTACAAGAGTTTCAGAATGACCGAGATTCGTAACGAACGGCGTCGTTGCACCCGCGTCGCACTAGACCTGCCCGCAGAAGTTCACCAGGGCGGTAGCATGTGGCCTCAGCGGCTCATTGATATTTCTTTGTCAGGTGTGGCAACTGATCAGCCAGATTTATGGGACGCTCAATACAATGAGCCCTTCAGCCTGATTATAAAACTGGAAGATGGTACCGACCTCGAACTTCACGCCTACCTGCAGCATGTTGAGTCAGGTCGCCTGGGTTTTGCGGTACAGCATGTTGATAAAGAGAATATTGAACCGCTAATGGCTCTGCTGGGCCAACACATGGATATCGCCACCCTGGAAGACGAACTTTCCCGTCTGGATTCTGAGAGCTAGCTCCGCCAGCTACTCCACCGCCCCCAGGGCCTCGCTCAATTTGCTAACGCCAATGACCTGCATCCCCGGGATTTCTCCCTTGGGTGCATTACCGTTGGGCACGATGGCACGCTTGAAGCCGTGTTTTGCGGCCTCCGACAGACGCTCCTGACCAGAAGGTACCGGCCGTATTTCGCCCGACAAGCCCACCTCTCCGAAGATCACCATGTCCTGGGGTAGCTGGCGATCGCGGAAGCTGGAAACAATCGCCAGCAGCAAGGCCAGGTCAGCACTGGTTTCCAGCACTTTCACCCCGCCTACCACATTGGCAAATACGTCTTGATCGCCCACTTGCAAACCACCGTGGCGATGCAGTACCGCCAGTAGCATCGCTAATCGATTTTGTTCCAAGCCGACTGCCACCCGGCGGGGGTTGCCAAGTTGGCTGTCATCGACCAGCGCCTGAATTTCCACCAGCAATGGCCTGGTACCCTCCCATACCGCCATCACGGCGGAACCGGCGGCGGGTTCGTTGCTGCGGTCGAGAAAAATCGCCGAGGGATTTTTAACCTCACGCATGCCCTGTTCAGTCATGGCGAACACACCCAGCTCGTTTACCGCACCAAAACGGTTCTTTTGCCCACGTAGGGTGCGAAAACGAGAATCGTGAGTGCCCTCCAGCAAGATGGAGCAATCGATCATGTGTTCCAACACCTTGGGACCTGCCAGCGAACCATCTTTGGTGACGTGACCCACTAAAAAAAGTACTGTGCCGGTTTGTTTGGCGAACCGCGTCAGGTAGGCGGCGCACTCGCGCACCTGGGAAACGCTCCCCGGTGCGGAACTTATTTCATCGGTATGCACCACCTGAATAGAATCCACCACCAGCACTTTCGGCTTGAACTCCTGAGCGGCGGCGACAATGGTTTCCACATTGGTCTCAGACATCAAGCGCAGTTTTTCGGTGGGCAACTGCAAGCGTTGGGCGCGCATCGCCACCTGCTGCAAAGACTCTTCCCCGGTAATGTAGAGCCCCTCCATCGACTGGGAGAGATGGCACATAGTCTGCAGCAGCAAGGTGCTCTTACCCGCCCCAGGGTTACCGCCTACCAACACTGACGAGCCCGGAACCAGACCACCGCCCAGCACCCGGTCAAACTCCTCGGCGCCAGCGGAAAAGCGCGGCAGGTCGTTGAGGTCTATGTCTTTTAACACCTGCGCCGAAGACAAAGCACCGGCGAATCCCGCCCGACTGGCGGTGACACCACTGCCCGCGCGGCCTGAACCCTTGGCGGGACCCAGCCTGATTTCGGTAATGCTATTCCATTCACCACAATCGGAGCATTGACCCTGCCACTTGGCGTAGTCAGAGCCGCATTCGTTGCAGACAAACGCTGTTTTTTGTTTAGCCAATTTTAAGTTTCCAAACCACTTTGCCATCACCTACTGGTAGAAACCGGGTAATGGACCTGTTATCACTGTATGTCAGCGCCCAACAGCGGTATCCTAGCAGACCGCTCACGAAAACAGTTAGAAGCATGTCCAATTCCTCCCTGGTCCCCGAACGACAGCTGGTGTTCTCACCCGGCCTGGCGGCGACTATCGGGCTGGAAGAATCGATCTTACTGCAACATCTGCAGGCACTGTTTGAGCACCGTCAGGCCCAGGAGCGGGACAACTATGCCTGGCTTAGCGTGGAGCGGGATTATCTGCTGACCACACTGCCCTTCTGGAACGCCGTGGATTTGCATCGCATCACCCGCAGTCTGGTCGACAAGGGCGTCATGTTGATGGAATCCCCACCCCTGCATAGCAGCGAGAAGCTGGTGTTTGCGCTCAATGAGCCGGTACGTGCCCACCAACCTGCGCCGCCACCAGAACCTGAGCCCGCGCCGACCCGACGCGGTGCAGCTTTACTCCCGGTGCACTGGTCGCCCAGTGAAGACCTGCTGCAGCTCATGGCGCTCAACCACAACATACCTCGTCAGTTTTCGCTGGATCAACTGGAAGATTTCATCTTTTACTGGCGCGAGCGTGGCGAGACGTCACACGCCTGGGAAAACAAATTCCGCCAGCACGTCACCAACAACTGGCGCAGGAAACAGCAAACCGGTGCGTCGGAGTTCCAGGTCAGGCAGCCCATGGCGCTGGATAACCACTGGCGACCCAGCATGGATGCCATGGAGATCATGGAACGTGGCGGCATTTCCAGGGACTTTATCGAACAGGCCGTTCCCGAATTCATCCTGTACTGGCGTGAGCGCGGTGCGGCGCCCAAAGAACTGAATTCCAAATTCATTCAGCACATTCGCATTCAATGGGCGCGCTACAGCTCCAGCCTGGAACACAGCACTGAGCCCAAGCGCATTGTCGACCACTGGCAGCCCAGCGATGATGTTTACGATATTCTGCGCATGTCGCATATCGATCTGGACTTCGCACGCAGCCTGTTGCCGGAGTTTATCGTCTACTGGAAAGACTCTAACCAAACGCATACCTCGTGGAACAGCAAGTTTCTGCAACACGCGAAATATCATTGGGCCAAGCGCCACCAACTGCAACAAACGGAAAACAGCCATGGCGGACAGCAGGGATCTCATTCAACAGGTCGCACAAGAGATAGAAGCCTCGAAGACGACCTCAACGACACCAGCTGGGCAAGCTAAGTCGAAAAACCAGGCCACCGAGGGCCACGTAGAGGCCATTAACCAGGTCTTTGCTCTGTTTCGTCTCAATTATCACAACCAGTATTACGCTGCCTATCCGGACGCCAGCCAGATCAGCCAGATCAAAAAGCTGTGGCTGGAGTCATTGGCCGATTTTCCGGTAGAGCAAATTCTCAAAGGCGCCAAGCATGCCATCGAGAACAGTGAGTACCTGCCCACCCTGCATCGTATGATCGAGTGCTGCCAGGCAGGCCTGATCGAATTCGGTCTGCCCGCACCCCACGATGCTTACATTGAAGCCTGCCAGGCGCCCTCCCCGAAATCGGCACAGCACTGGAGCCATCCGGCAGTGTATTTAGCCGGACGAGACAGCGACTGGTTTTTCCTTGCCAATAATCAGGAGCGAATCACCTGGCCCGTGTATCGCGAGCACTACCAGCGCTATTGTGCGGCGGTATTAAGGGGAGAGGAACTGCTGATTCCTGCCCCGGAGGCCATTGAAAAAGAGGCTGCGGAGCCACTGTCTAAAGATGAGCAGATGACGGAGTTGAAAAAGCTTCGGGAAGAGTCGGGGCTGTAAGATAACGAGACTTGCTAGTAATCGTCAGAAAATCCTCTGGCTAGATTTTCAAAGCGGGTGTATTGACCGATAAAGGCCAGACGGCAGGAACCGATGGGGCCATTACGCTGCTTGCCGATAATAATTTCAGCCACACCCTTGTCGGGTGAATCCTCGTTGTAGACCTCATCCCGATAGATGAACATGATGACATCGGCATCCTGCTCGATGGCGCCAGACTCACGCAGGTCGGAGTTGACCGGACGCTTGTTGGGGCGCTGCTCCAGGGAGCGGTTGAGCTGTGACAGGGCCACCATAGGACACTCAAACTCCTTGGCGATGGCTTTTAGCGAGCGGGAAATTTCAGAAATTTCAGCTGTACGACCTTCGGAAGAGCCCGCCACCTGCATCAGCTGCAGGTAATCGATCATCACCATGCCTAACTCACCATTATTCTCGCGCACAACCTTACGAACCCGGCTACGCACTTCAGTGGGAGTCAGCGCAGGGGTATCGTCGATATAAAGCGGCACATCGCGCAGCTTGTTTACCGCCGTTGTCAGCTTGGGCCAGTCTTCCTGTTCCAGCTTACCGTTACGAATACGAGTTTGATCGATACGCCCAATGGAAGACAGCATACGGATAATCAGCTGATCCGCGGGCATCTCCATAGAAAACACCAGAATCGGCTTCTTCTGCGCCATTACCGCATTTTCCACCAGGTTCATGGCGAAGCTGGTTTTACCCATCGAGGGTCTTCCAGCCACAATCACCAGATCGGATTTCTGCAAACCGGAGGTCATACCATCGAGGTCCTTGAAACCAGTGGTAATGCCAGTGATGTCGCCGCCTGAATTGAACAGCTCGTCGATACGGTCCAGCGCCCGCTTTAGCAGTGGGTTCACCTCCTGCGGGCCGCCAGATTTGGGTCCCTGTTCGCCGATCTGCATGATCAGGCGCTCTGCCTCATCGATCAGATCGGTGGAGGTGCGCCCTTCCGGATTAAAGCCAGAATCAGCTATATCCTGCGCGGCTTCAATCAACTTGCGCAAACTGGCGCGCTCGCGCACCACTTGAGCGTAAGCTCGAATATTTGATGCACTCGGGGTGTTCTGGGCGAGCTCTGCAAGGTACGGCAGGCCGCCAGCGCCCTCAAGCTCTCCCAGAGCTTCGAGCTTGTCAGCCACAGTGATGACATCTACCGGTTCAGCCGCTTCAGCCAAACGGGAAATTTCTCGGAAAATTGATCGATGCGAAGGCCGATAAAAGTCTGTTGGCGCGACTTCCTCCGCTACCGAGTCCCACGCGTCTGCTGACAGCAGTAGCCCGCCCAACACGGACTGCTCTGCCTCCAACGAATGGGGCTGCATTTTAATACGCGCGAGCTCGCCATCAGAGGCACTGGGCATCTCAGAGACATTGGGTGGATAGTCGTGGTCTTCCATGGATCGCTATTTCTTATAGGGCCAGACAGATTAACCAATATTATCGGCTCCGTCATTCTTCAGGCACAAAAAATGCACCGACCACTGAGTGATCGGTGCATCTTCAAGTCCCTGAGTACCCGCCGAGGCGGATACCAAGAGTCTTACTCTGGTACAACCGCCAGGGCGATGATCGCAGTCACGTCACCGTGAACCTGAACGTTGATCTCGTACTCACCCAGTTCGCGCAGTGCACCTTCAGGAAGGCGAACTTCGGACTTGTCGATGGCAACGCCGGCAGCAGTGACCGCATCGGCGATATCGCGAGTACCGATAGAGCCAAACAGCTTGCCTTCTTCCCCTGCGTTCGCCGGAATAGTCACCAGCTGCATTTCGTTCAGGGTAGCAGCGCGAGCTTCGGCGGCCGCTAGTGAATCGGCAGCAGCAGCTTCCAACTCAGCGCGACGCGCTTCAAACTTGGCAACTGCATCTTCAGTGGCAGGTACAGCCTTGCCCTGAGGGATCAGGTAGTTGCGGCCAAAACCGGCCTTGACGTCAACCTTGTCGCCCAGGCCACCCAGGTTGCTGATGTTCTCCAGCAAAATGACTTCCATCTTACTTTCCTCGTTATGGGGAGCACGCTCCCTCTACTTCAAAATTTCGTTAATCGTCTTCGCCGGAGCTGACATCGGTACCGGGCTTGCCGGTCCAGCGCTGGCGAAAATCAAACCAGCTGTCTGCGATAGCAACGAACACCACCATTAGTTTTACCGGATCCAAAAGCAGCCAGGCCAGGTAAAAGCCAATCAGCCATCCTGTACCCTTCCCCTTCGCAAGGACCCTCGCATGAACCAGTGCCAATCCGGCAAAGTTCAGCGGCAATAAAGCAATCACTGCCCAGGTGCGGTATTCCGGGCCCAGCCCAGACAGCGCAGCGGCTGCCAGTGCCATCGCTGTGGCGACCGCCGGGGTATAGCGAAGGAGCCTGAACTCACCGCCGAAACCACCCGGGTTGTATAACGCTGCCTGCCAATAGCGTGCCAAAAGCAAGCACAGTATCGACATTGTCCCGGTACCCGCTCCCAACATTCCGGCTATTTGCACGGCGGTGGGACGCGGCAGTTGCACGGCGTCTCCTCCCTGGGATAGTTGCTGCTCCAAGTTGGCAAGAAAATCGCCAAACAGAGTTACCATCTGCTCCAGATAGGGGCCACCAAAGGCCACCAGCGCCAGGCCACTCAGGGCACCGACCGCGATGCCGGTCAACACCGACAACGACAAGCTCACCGTGGTTCGCAACACCATTGCCAGCGCGGTCGTCCCCACAATCAGAGCGAGTGGACCGCTGTCGCCAACGGCATACAGCAAGACCCCGGAGGGCAGCAGAGCCCACAACAATAACTGGGCTCCATTCCCCACGCCTTTACGCAGGGTGATCAGTGCAATAACCGCAGCACTAATCCAACAAAACAAAATGCTTCCGGACCCACCTACGGCAAGTAGTAGGGCCTGAAAGCGCCCGCGCATGGCAAATTCAGCAATCGCCTTCATTCAGGCCTCACTGCTTGCGACACGGGTCAGGACTCTTACTGGTGCGAATCCGTGTAAGGCAGCAGAGCCAGGAAACGCGCGCGCTTCACTGCAGTAGCCAGCTGACGCTGATACTTTGCTTTGGTACCTGTAATACGGCTAGGTACAATCTTGCCGGTTTCGGAAACGTAAGCTTTCAGGGTCTCAAGATCCTTGTAATCGATCTCTTTAACGCCTTCGGCGGTGAACTTGCAGAACTTACGGCGACGGAAAAAACGGGCCATGGTATTACTCCTCTATTACTCTTCGGAGGCGGCTTCAGGAGCCGGCTCTGCTGCTGTTTCTTCTTCAGCGGGCATTTCCTCGGCGACGGGCGCCTCGGCAGCTTTACGCTCTTCGTAACGGGTCTTGCGCTCGCGGGACTCTTTCTCTGCCTTCATGATGAAGGACTCATCAGTGACAGACTCGTCGCGACGGATCACCAGATTACGGATCACAGCATCGTTGAAACGGAAGGTAGTGGTCAGTTCGTCCAGCGCTTCATTGGAAGCTTCCACATTCATCAGCACGTAATGTGCTTTGTGGATCTTGTTGATGGGGTATGCCAGTTGACGGCGGCCCCAATCTTCCAGGCGATGAACACTGCCGCCATCCTTCTGGATAGCGGCGGAGTAGCGCTCGATCATGCCAGGCACTTGCTCAGACTGGTCCGGATGGACCATAAATACGATTTCGTAATGACGCATATAGCAGCTCCTTACGGGTTAATGCTGACCGTCACTTCAAAGAAGGCGATGCAGCAAGGAGGATCGGCAGCTCAGGGCCACCGGGCAAATTTTGAGGCGCGGATTGTATATAGTTTGAGCAGGGCGCGCAAGGGGTGGTTTGGACACGCACCGCGGGGCAGTTTCGTCACCCCCGTTGCCTGACCACCTCGAATAAACAGACGCCGGTGGCCACCGACACATTGAGACTACTGACTGACCCCGACATGGGTAGTTTGATCAAAAAGTCACAATGCTCGCGGGTTAAACGGCGCAGTCCTGCACCTTCAGCGCCCATTACCAGCGCCATAGAGCCTGTTAAGTCGTTGTCATATATCGATTTCTCAGCTTCTCCGGCAGCCCCGTATATCCACACCTGGCGCTCCTTTAGGGCATCCAGGGTGCGGGAAATATTGGTCACCCGCACGAATGGCACGACTTCACCGGCGCCGCAGGCCACTTTGCGAACCGTGGGCGAAAGATCAGCCGATTTATCTTTGGGCACGACGACGGCATCAACACCAGCCGCGTCGGCACTGCGAAGGCACGCTCCGAGGTTGTGAGGGTCGGTGACTCCGTCTAAAACCAGAATCAACACGGGGCTATCTTTTTCATCAACCATGCGCAGCAGGTCGGACTCTTGCCACAGGTTGGCCTGCTGTGTATCTCCGTGGACGGGGTCACTCAGGGTTTCAGCTACCACCCCCTGGTGGCGGCCTCTCACCATGTCATCGAGGTCTTTACGCGACTCCCTCGCCATGGGTACACCCTGGTTCTGGGCCAATTCCAACAGCGAGGCAATGCGCTTGTCCTCACGCCCCTGCTGCACCCATAGGCGCTGCACGGACTTGGGGTTTTGGCGCAGCAGGCTATCAACCGCATGGATTCCGTATATGTATTGCATAGTTATATGATGATCATCTGAGGGGCTAGTAACGCTTTCTCAATCCAGTCTTACCCTTGGATTTCTTCTTACCCGGTGCGGCTGTCTTCTTTTTGCGCGAACCGGATGGCTTCTTCCCGCCTTTCTTGGTGTGATGTTTTTGGGGCTTGTCACCACCGGAGCCGCCCTTGGCCTTTTTCGGCGGCTTGGAATCCAGCAATTCCAGGTCGATCTTGCGGTCATCCAGGTCAACCCGAGCCACCTGCACCCGCACCTTGCCGCCGAGCTGGAAACTGCGACCGCTGCGCTCACCAGTGAGACGTTGCCTGGCGGCGTCAAAATTATAGTAGTCGCCTGGCAGCGCGGTGATATGCACCAGGCCTTCTATATAGATGTCGACCAGCTCTACAAACAGGCCAAAACTGGTGACCGCGGCAATGACCCCATCGAATTCGTCACCGACATGGTCTTGCAGGTACTCGCACTTAAGCCAGGCGTTAACTTCCCGGGTGGCATCATCGGCTCGACGCTCCGCCATGGAACTATGCTCACCAAGTACTACCATCGCAGCGACGTCATAGGGAAAAATGCGCTTTGTGGGAATGGGCTCTGCACCCTTGATCCTGTGCACCGATATCGCCTTGTCGGTTGACCGGATTCGGTGACGGATACCGCGGTGCACCAGCAAGTCGGGATAGCGGCGGATAGGAGAAGTGAAATGGGCATAAGCGTCGTAATGCAGACCAAAGTGACCATTGTTTTCGGGCTGGTACACCGCCTGACTGAGCGAACGCAGCAACATAGTCTGGATCACGTGAGCGTCATCTCTGTCTTTTACCTGTGCCAGCAGTTCCTGATAATGCACGGGCGTGGGCTTGACCCCACCGGCAAGATTCAGACCTAACTCACCGAGAAACTTACGCAGGTTCTCCAGCTTTTCTTCATTCGGTCCCTCGTGCACGCGATACAGCATGGGAACTTCGTTGGCTTCGAAGAAACCCGCCGCCGCTACGTTAGCGCACAACATACATTCTTCAATCAGCTTGTGAGCGTCGTTGCGCACCACCGGCACAATAGCGTCGATTTTCTTTTGGTCGTCAAAGATGATCCTGGTTTCTACCGTTTCAAAGTCGATTGCACCGCGCACATCACGTGCACCGCGCAGCGCTTTGTACAGGTCATGCAAACGCCGCAGATCAGACTCACGACCTGCATCCACATCAGGGTGATTGCCATTTTCCAATACGGCGCCTACCTGAGTGTAGGTGAGCCGGGCATGGGAATGAATGACCGACTCATAAAACTGGTACTTTCCCAGCGCTCCGGCATTGCTGATTTCCATCTCGCAGACCATCGCCAGACGGTCGACCATGGGCTTGAGTGAACAGAGCCCATTCGACAAGGCCTCAGGCAACATCGGCACCACGCGCTCGGGAAAATACACTGAGGTGGCGCGCTTATTGGCTTCCTCATCGAGCGCAGAACCGGGCCGCACGTAGTGACAAACATCAGCAATTGCCACCCAAAGTCGCCAGCCACCGCCGCTGGCGGTCTCGCAGTAGACCGCATCATCAAAATCGCGGGCATCTTCGCCATCAATAGTCACGAAGGCAAGATGACGCAAGTCCTTGCGATTCAACTTGTCTTGCTCTGCGGGTTCTTCAGCAAGAGCCCCAGCCTCTGCTAACACGTCTTCTGGCCACTCCCAGGGAATATCATGGGATCGAATAGCCACGTCGATTTCCAGGCCGGGATCCATATGATCACCGAGTATCTCGGAAATTCGCGCCTTGGCACCCAGTTTTCGCGTGGGATAGTCGGTGATTTCAGCGCTGACGATCTGGCCATTTTTGGCGCCGTTTTTCTCTTTCGGTGGAATCAGGAACTGGTTGGTAAGGCGGCCGTTATCGGGGATGACAAAGCCGATACCGCTCTCTTCCTGGTAGCGACCTACCACGGTGGTCACACCGCGTTTAAGTACTTCAATAATCTTGCCCTCTGGACGACCGCGTCGATCCTCGCCGGTAATGAGAATCAGGACCTCATCACCGTCAAATACAAAGTTCATCTGCCGAGAGCTCAGGTAGATGTCGTCGCCCTCTCCCAAGGGCATGGCAAAGCCATAGCCATCGCGATGGCCCTGTACCTTGCAGTGCACCAGGTTCATTTTATCCACCAGACCATAGGCGCCCTTGCGGTCCGACATCACCTGTCCGTCTCGCTCCATGGCCCGCAGGCGCTTGCGCAGTGCGTCTATAGGCTCTGGTGCTGTCAGGTGGAGCTGCTTACAGAGCTGCTTGTGGTTCAGCGGCTTTTTCGCCGCCTGCAGCACCTCGAGAATAATCTCGCGGCTGGGGATCGGATTTTCGTATTTGGCGGCCTCACGTTCTGCGTGAGGGTCGGCAATTTTGCCTTTTTTGGCCATATTATTGGGGGCCTGCATTAGAGTCTTGGGAGGTAAGCGGCCTTTGTCAGCCACCCGTTGACGGGTATCCAAAAAAGCCAATATAAAGCTGGGCTTTTAAGCACTAACCGCCCGGATGTCTGTATTATACGCGAGGATTGACAAAGCCGCGCGGTAAAAGTACAGTGCGCGCCCTTAGGTATTCCCGCTGTTTCTCGCGGCTATACCTTGAAGCCCAGGTGGTGAAATTGGTAGACACGCTAGCTTCAGGTGCTAGTGCTCGCAAGGGCGTGGAGGTTCAAGTCCTCTTCTGGGCACCATTTCTTAGAGTCTGATTTTCCTGACTTTTTTCTTAAAATAAACGCAACACCCCTTGGTGGGGCGTTCTATGTTGAGGCCATTCTGAGACCAAATTGAGACCATTTGAGACCATCGCGTCTTAAACGGGCTCTCTCGCGGCAGCTTCACGGGCAATTTCCCATCCGCCTGCAGCCTTTCTCAGTCCCGGTACTTTCCAGTTCAGCGTATGACGAACTGGGAGGAACTGTATCCCGTCAGCCACGATGGTACCAAATGACTTGATTTGCTAAGAGAGACTTCTGCTACTTTTAAACTGAAGTACAGGAGCATCATCATGAGCATGTCAAACACCGAAAAGACGGTCAAGGATAT
>NZ_SHNP01000020.1:0-678 GCF_026262685.1 Candidatus Seongchinamella marina | reverse complement strand
CCGCCAGTCGAGCCGCCAGTGATCAATATTGGCGATGATGTGGTCGTTGAAGGTGACACGGCAGCCGTTACAGTGACGCTGTCTAAAGCCTCGGATCAGGCGGTTACGGTGAACTTTGCGACTGCCGACGGCACAGCGACGGTTTCTGGGAGCGATTATGATCCCGCCACTGGCACCATTACCTTCCAGCCTGGTCAGACCGAATCGGTTGTGACCGTGTCGACCAATGAAGACAACCTGAACGAGCCGACCGAGTTTCTTAACGTCAACCTCAGCGATCCCACCAACGCCACGATTGGCGACGGACAGGGCGTGGTTGAAATCATCGATATCTATGAAGAGCCCACCATTTCTATCGGTGACGATACGGTTACTGAGGGAGAAACTGCATCTGTTGTTGTTTCTCTGTCCCGTGCCGTAGAAGAGGCGGTTACCGTGGACTTTGTCAGCGCCGACGGCACTGCTATTGAAGTCGACGGTGATTACCTGGGCACCTCAGGCACGCTGACGTTTGCGCCTGGCCAGACCGCGCTGAATATCACCGTGGTGACACTGGATGATGCTTTAGTTGAGTCCACCGAGAACCTGCTGCTTAACTTGAGCAATGCGAGCAATGCCACGATCGCCGATCCGCAGGGCGTGGTGACAATTCAGGATAACGATAACCCTCCACCCGAG
>NZ_SHNP01000010.1:0-67767 GCF_026262685.1 Candidatus Seongchinamella marina | reverse complement strand
ATATCCTTGACCGTCTTTTCGGTGTTTGACATGCTCATGATGATGCTCCTGTACTTCAGTTTAAAAGTAGCAGAAGTCTCTCTTAGCAAATCAAGTCATTTGGTACCATCGTGGCTGACGGGATACAGTGTTATAACAAGGCTTTCCCTGCTCGACATCAGTTGTGCACAGAATTTGACGAGGAATTGACCGCGTTGGTATCCACCGTGTTATTCGTCGCTGCGACAGTCCCACAGCTTGTGCCAGAACTGCAGCAATGGCTCATTAGCTCCCAGCAGGTAGCGACCCCCTCTTGCCTCGATGCCACGTTGGCATTCCGCAGCCACTGGCAGATCTTCATCTGCAAAAACATCACCGCCGAACCGGAATGCTTCGCATGCCCCATCAAAGCTACCGTGGGGTGCGTACATGCCGACGTATGTCACTACAGAGGAACCGGGTGAATGACCAGGCTCACTTCGGATTATCTGAGCGCCGGAGGCGTTCACCAGCAACATAACACCAGGGTATAAGGTGTATGTCACTGAGCCTTCTACTGAGTCCGGCCATTCGCTCTCCTTTAGTTGTTCCAGTCGGGCTATCGACTTCATGGGAAATGCCCATCGGCTGTGACGACCGAAAGTGTCAACGGCAGCATTTGGTGCGAGAATTTTTGCAACGCTTTCACGATGAAGTGTTTTGAAGTGATAACTTTCCAGGCTCAAATCGTTGATAAGTTTCCAGTTTGCCGCGACTTCAAAGCGCCTGCGCTCAATGAGCTTGTATTCCCTCAACTGCAAGCATTCAAGCTCAAGCCCGATCTCGTCCAATGCGCTGTCAACCGCGCGTTGGCTAGTGTCAGCGGAGCAGCCCACAACGACGATCCCGTGCTTTTCTGCAACGGCCAAGCGGGCCAGTGAGCAATCCTCCGGTCGGGTCGCAAACATATCTGCTTCTGGCCTGCCCTTAAGAGTCCCATCATGCTTATACGACCAGCCATGAAACGCACACACTAACGACGAGGCTTTGCCGCTGCCTCGGGCTACCTGTGCTCCCCGGTGCATGCACGAATTAATGAAGGCAAACAACCTCCCGTGATCGTCCCGCACCAAAAGCACTGGTACATCCAAAATGTTTAGCGTCAGGTAGCAACCGGGGTCAGGAATTTCACCGCTGAATGCGACTGGCTGTGGTGTAGCGTGAAATAGCTTGGCCCGCTCCAACTCTGCGAGTTTGGGATCAGTGAAAATGTCGGTACCGACCGAAAATTCGCCAGGGGCAACATCTGTCGTGCCCGATATGTAATGGTTCAGCAGGCGTCTGTTTATTGAAAGCGCTGTTTTTCTATCCAAAGTGACTTCCCAAGCGATACTAAGGGCGCGCAGGGGCAAAAATAAAACGCCAGACGCACGGACACATTTTCTACTGCTAAGCTTAGATTCAGACTCGTATATTGCAATAGCTACTTTTACTGCGGGGAAGCGCGTCTAGAAGTATCGTCAGGTGACTTCCACCACTTCAACCATAGTTTCCCGGCGTCGACGGATAGGTCGCGCAGGCTTCGCCATTTTCGGGATCGCTTGCTTCCACCAAAACTGTACAAGGCCTACTTTCCAGGCAAGATAACCGGGAAGTCCGGGAATAGTTGAGAAATCAAGGTGGCGAAGGTGATCAAAGCCACGCTTGAAAAGGTATAGCGCACGCAGTATCGCGGCTGTAGCCGGGTACATGGGCTGTGCTTCAGAACTGCTCCGAACGCGTTTTAGCATGCGGTCGAACAACCAGCGGGGCGGTCGCCAGACCACTAACACGTAAAGCACCAGATTAGCCCAGTTCGGCCTGATGTGGGCGTAATTATCAGAAATTTCCTCAATGTTGACACCAGCTTCACGCAGGGTTTCCTCCAAGCGTGTATTGGGAATCGCCTTCAGGGAAAAGATGTTTAGCGTGAAGGGTCGGCCGAATTGATGGAGCAACTCGAGTGTTTCAACGACATCTTCTCGAGTCTCTATGGGGTTGTCGACAATAATGTCGTAGGCAGGGGGAATATGATACTTGGGGGCAAATTCGGCACAGACCATAGAGGCCGCCAAAACATCTTCAGGTGGTGTTGGTCGTTGGTAGAAGTCCAGGATTCGTTTTGAGCCGCTTTGTACCCCCATACGTATTCTATTCATTCCCCCCCACGTTAGCACCTGTAACTTGTCCTGGCGCACATAATTGGGGATGACGCCATAGACCGCAAAGGGAATACCAACTTCTTCGCGCCAGATTTCGGCAAACTCCGCCAACCGGTCATAGGGTATCGCCATAAAGCTGTCATCGTGAAAGCACACTGTGCTCAGATACGGTTGCGCCTCTAGCGCTGCCTTTATCTCAGCGACCGCATAACGTGCACTGGGGTGGCGCAGTTTGCGGTAGCCCACGTCGTTCTCAATGAATTTGGTATTGCCGCAGTAGGTACATTTGAAGGGACAGCCAATTGACCACACCGTGTTGAATGCCAAACCGTTACTGAGCAATCTATCGTGCAAGGTCATCGGCTGAAAGCCTGCACCGGGCCTATAAAGGAACTCCTCTCCGCCATGACGAGCGAAAGCCAAAGTCTCCATTTCCTCGGAAGTCTGCAGTGGTAAAAAACCATTGCGAATGATGGTGTTGTCTTTCTTGAACCAGAAATTTGAAGTTGTCGTATAGTCTTCGCCAGCTATCCAGGATTCGTAGAATTGCTCGAATGCAAACTCACCCTCACCCGTGCAGATACCGTCGACGTCCGCAAGAATCGCATCCTCCGGATGAATAATAGGATGTATACCGCCCCAGATGATCATGCATTTGGGATTAATCTCTCTTACCCTGGCAATCACCGATTTTGTCAGATCGGCATAACCGCTCATGCTGGAAAACCCCAGAAGATCAGAGTCAGCGAGATCACGGGCCATTTCGTCCACCGCCTCTGGCGGCATATCTCCACCAGCACCGGTTTTACCGGTGAGTGCACGAGTCAATGACCGTACATGATGTGTAGAAACAAAACAGAATCGGGCGTCGGGGATGATGCGCTCAACATGCCCGCTGAATTTGCGAAATCCGCACGCAATAATGCCGTCTTCCATGCACACCATTGTCGCTTTCAAAGCAGGTACCTTTCTCTTATTTTCCTGAAGTATATTACAAACAAGGGGCATGTGTGAGTACTGACTAGGTAAATGATCCCATCGATTGAAACGCAACTGTCGTGATTTTGAGGGCTGACTCGCCCGGAGAGGCATCAAGGCCAGCTTGCAGACGACTGGGCGCTGCTGCATAAAGTGTTAAGTCATTTAAATAAGAGTAATCCGCACTATTGGTAGAGCGAGGTGGAGCAGGGCAGTGGCGTAGAGTGTGCGGCTAGATTTTTGCGACCAGGAACATTTCATTTGCCAATATTTGAAGCGGGTAATCCCTTATACTCGGCAACACCAAGCACATAATAAACCAGGAAAAATACGATGATAATGGGACGTGTCCAGGATAAAACCGCATTGGTAACCGGTGCAGCATCAGGGATTGGACGAGCTATCGCTTTAATGCTTGCCAAACACGGTGCCCAGGTGGTCGTGACTGATCTCACCGAAGGGGCCGCACGCGAAGTCGTCGACGAGATAATCTCGGAAGGCGGTAAGGCTTTTTTTGAGCCGCTGAATGTGAGTGAGACAGCACAGTGGGCAGAGGTAACTGCTGCTGTGAAAGCGCGCTGTGGCGGACTGGATATTCTGGTGAACAATGCTGGCATTACAGAGCGGGGAGATGCTGAGAGCATAGCGCTCAGTGACTGGAATGCAGTTATTAACGTTAATCTGAATGGTGTTTTTTTGGGTACTCAGGCGGCCATCAACATAATGAAAGACACCGGTGGCGGTTCAATTATCAATATCTCATCTATCGAAGGAATGATTGGCGATGCCAATTTATCTGCCTATACTGCCAGCAAGGGGGGTGTGCGATCCTTCACCAAATCTGCCGCGCTGCTATGCGCAGAGAAAGGCTACGGGATTAGGGTAAATGCCATCAACCCAGGAGTAATTCGTACCGCATTACTTAATGACCACCTTGCGAGTTTTGATGACCCCGAGCAGGAAACGCAGCGCTTGATCGACCAACATCCTATCGGGTTTTTGGGGTCGCCGGACGACGTCGCCTATGGCGTGGTTTATTTGGCCTGTGATGAATCGCGCTTTGTAACCGGTGCAGATCTGGTCATTGACGGCGGTTATACTGCGCAGTGAATAACCAGAAAATCGGTAAACTGACTAGCTTACTTGAGATTATGCGCTGAGCTGGCCCAGAGCGGTTAATGTCGTTTATCACCCCGCTCAGAATATGAGAGTGATGCCTAGATAACCGCATATCGCGGTGGTTCCCATTAAGTATGCTCCTGGCATTTTCAATAAATGTTTATGTTTGCCAAAAGCCAAGAACAGGAACATCAATGCGCCCAATGCGTTGATTACGATCAGCGGATAAACTGCCACGGGCGATATCAGGTTGAAGGCAAGCAATGCGAAGGCAATGGCCGCGATAAACAAAAATATAGTGAACATGTGCCAACTCACCAAGCTTAAGGATTTGCCCAGCGCGTCCAAGCTTGAGTGATTGATATTAGCGAGATAGAGGCGCCCACCAATCACCCCGTGAAAAAATGCTCCGAACAAGGAAAAAATTGCCGCAAGCATTAATAAAAAGAACCCCATTACACACCCCTGTTTTTGAATCTTAGCAGTCAGTTAATATAGCCATTTTTAGATTTTTTGCTATCCGTATCGGTGACGTCGGTGAGTGTCAGCTAACATCAGCTATTCAAGGATAAGCTTTGTGCCATAATCGAACGTGGTTTAGATTGTCTCGAAACTGTAATCCATTTAAAAGGTATCAGCTGCGATCGGCAGGCTAGATTGGATAGGTCCTTGGTGAAATTGTGCTTCTTTAAATTGGGTCCAATTCGCTCCGTACGGAGTAACGACGAACACTAATGTCCAGCAATGAAAAGCGTTACATTGAAACCTCATTATTAGTAAAGAGAACTGGCGATGCAATACAGAAAATTCAAGCCGTTTGGAAACATCAGTGCATTAAGCTTAGGCGGCGGAGGCCTTGGTCAAATATGGGGTGAAACTTCGAGAGAGCAAGTGCTCGAAACCATCGAAATTGCCTTGGACCAAGGCATTAACCATTTAGACGTAGCGCCAATGTATGGTCATGGTGAAGCAGAAAGTGTCGTTGGTGAAGCATTGCGTGGCAAGAGTACTGACGGTTTGTATGTAACCACTAAATGCCAGATCGGTACGCCGAGAGGTCATAAAGTTTATGAAAAAATCAATGCCTCGCTAACCGACAGTTTGAAATTACTGGACATAGAAAGAGTGAGCTTGTTTCTTATGCATTCGCAATTAATTGAAGATGACTATGAGTTGTTTAAATACAACCAGTTCCGAGAAAAAAACGCGACTACATTAAGCTGCTATTTCAACGAGGTTATTCCCGCTTTCGAGCGGTTAAAACAGGAAGGCAAGATCGGCGACTGGGGCATTGGCGGTATAGGGCAAAAGGAAGCGTTATTAGCTGCACTCGATCACGAATGTAGGCCGGCTGCGGTTCAGTGTATCGTCAATCCGCTTAACTCAGCAGGCGCCATCAGTTACGTATCAGAAAACTTCGATCCAAAAATTATTTTACAAAAATGCCAGCATAAAGATATTCCGATCCTGGCGATTAGAGCTGTACAAGCCGGTGCGCTAACTTCATCGATGGATAGACAGCCTCATTCGTCAGGCTTTGATGCAGAAGATTTCGAAGACTATGTAAGAGCTGCTCCTTTTCGGCGGCTGGCTGACCAGTGGGGTGAATCTCCCGCAAGCCTTGCTCACCGTTATGCATTGAGTGTCTCGAAAGTGGCTTCGGTCATACTGGGAGTGAAAAATACGATTGAACTAAAGGAGTGTTTGCAGGCCGAGCGAGCGGAGCGATTGAGTGCTGACCAAATGGCGACAATACAAAGCCTGTTTGCGACATGAGAGTATAATTAGTGGGGGTTTAGCGAGGGTTTATGTGAGATTTAGAGAGTGCTGCAGTCAATCGTTTCAATGTTGCGCGCCTGAATACCTGGTAAATAAACCTAGCTTGACCTGCGACTGACTCTTTCGTCTGGCTACCCTGTTTGAAAGCGTTGGCAGGTAATTGCGAAAAAACTGATTTGAGGTGCTTCTTGATGGCTAATTCGATAAAAGCGACGTTCTATTTTGATTACATCTCGCCTTATGCTTACCTGATGTGGCGAAGGCTCAATGATGAAAATCGGGAGTTTGCCTCACGCCTGGACCTTCGTTACCGACCGGTTCTTTTTGCAGGCTTATTGAATCACTGGGGTCAAAAAGGACCAGCAGAGATTGAAGCGAAGCGTGTGCATACGTATAGACAGGTTGTTTACCTGTCTGAAAAGTTTGGCATTCCCTTCAGTATGCCCGATGCACATCCCTTTAACCCGCTGGCTGCCTTGCGTTTAACCATTGCCGCCGGTAACACCCCTGAGACCATAAGCAGCATATTCGACAGCATTTGGGTGAGAGGGCATCGGCCGGATGATCCAAAAGGCTTTTCGGCGATCGTGGAAGCGCTGGCGTTCGAAGGGGGTGATAGTGTGGCGAAAGAAAAAATAGCTAATGCAGTCGTAAAGCAAGAACTACAGGAAAATGGTGCCGATGCACTAGCAGAAAAGGTGTTTGGCGTGCCCACTATTATTGCGCAAGGAGAACTCTTCTGGGGCGTAGACAGTCTGGATATGCTGCTGCATTTTCTTGATAACCCGGATTGCTACAGCGATGATGAGATGAGCCGGATTTTTGCCATTGTGCCGTCAGCTTCTCGCGTGCTTTAGGATCTTTGGAAGACTTTTTACAGCGTTAATAACCCAATTTATCTTTTGCGTGGGCGGAGTTTCGCCGGGTCCCCGCTTTTACTGCCTGCAGATTGCTTATACTTGTGAGGCTAATGCACGCCACATATCGCGATAATCGTAGTCAGTGTCTAAAGCAAGATTGAGACGATTGTAAGAACCAAAGTCGCTGACTAGGTGAATGAGCTGAACAATGCCCTTGTCAGTCAAACCTGCCTCACGCAGCGCGTTTACATCGGCGTCAGTCGTGGTAGCGGGGCTGCGGTTAACTTGTAATGCAAATTTCAGCAAGGTTGCCAAACGCGGATTTTCGACTGAACTGACACCTTGCTCAACCAGCGTTTTAACATCCTCCTCCTGCGTGCCCAGGCCATGAGTAAGTATGGTGCAGAATGCAGCCGTGCAGTAAGAGCATCCGTTGTCCTTGGATACCAGAATGCCAACGTGCTGAATCTCTTCCATCGAAAGTTCACCCGACTCCCATAACACCTTGGTTGCGCCTAGCTTGGCAGGGAAGAATTCGGGAAAATTCATTTCAACAAAAAAGTGGTTTGGGACAGCCCCTTCCATTTGCGTGACCCATTCGAAAATTCCTGCAACCGCCGGGTCTGTGACCGCGTTTGGCTTCGCAATCTTCACACGTGCCATATTAAAAGCTCCACTGGGCTTCGACTAACCACTGGCGACCACGATCGAATATGCCCTCATAGCTTTGAAACGCAGTGCCGTACACTCCAGTAGCCAGGTAGTCCTCGTCGGTCAGGTTGATGGCGGAGAGGATAACGGAGAGATTCTCTTCGGCATTAGTCCAGCGCACGCGGGCGTCTAACAGCGTGTAGGCGTCAGTCTTCAATATTGGCGTGTTATAGGCATCATTATAGGTGTCGTCACGGTAGCTGGCGTCACCACGAACAACTACAGTTCCCCACTCATTCAAGCCAAACTCTTTAGATAGCCCAAGGCTACCGCTGTACTCGGGGACGCGCTCAAAGGCGAAATTCTCACCGATCAGGGTTAGTCCTGTATCGATCTGGTCATAATGAGCATCAAGCCAGGCAAACGTCGCGTCAACCAGCCAGCCAGCACCCGGCGACGCCTGCAGCTCGAGCTCCAGGCCATCTATATCAGCAGAACCAATATTCTCAGTCACTGGCGCTACGCTATTAAAAACCTGCACTTGCAGATCTTCGTAATCTGTATGGAATATCGCACCATTAAGACGAACGCGACCATCCAGCAGTGTCGACTTGAAGCCTAACTCATAGACATCTGCAAATTCTGGCTCAAAGGTGGGAATCAGATCGAGATCAGGCGTGCCCGGAGGAGCAGTAAATGGCGGCACGATAGGTGGAAAAACTCGTTGGGTAAAGCCACCAGATTTAAAGCCCTCCGAGTAAGTGGCATAGATCATGACGTCATCAGAGGCATCCCATGACAAATTGGCCAGAGGCGTAAATTCGTCGATTTCCAACTCTTTCTCTACGTAGGGAAGAATTCTTGAGCCTGCCTGCAGGAATGGCGCGTCTAACGCAGCCAGGGGGTTGCCCGGTGGCACCACCTGACTAATACCCGCATAGTAATTGGTAAAAATCACCTGATCGGGACGAAAGGTCTTGGTCTCTTCGGTATAGCGTCCGCCCAGTGTTAAATGCCAGGTATCTGTCAGGTCATAGCTTGCCTGCGCGAACAGAGCCAGCGCCTCGTTATCGAATTCACCGCCGGAGCGAAAATTGGAAACCGTAAAGTCGAGAATGTTTGCGTTCTTGCCTTCCTCGTTGAAGTAGTAGGCCCCGGCAATCCAGTTAAGCCGACCGTGGTCTCCCAGCAGTTGGAACTCCTGACTGAACTGTTCCTGCTCCAGATCATCGAAAAATTGGGAAATACGCTGAGGCGAGTGATCGCCATCGCGCGCAAACTCTGAGTCGAGATCACGCCATGCAGTAATGGACTTTAGCGTCAGTGCTTCCGTCAGCTCGTAGCTGAGATTCAATGACATTCCGTACACATCTGTCTCTGATTTGGCTTCCGCAGTGCCGCCATTTCGACCGTTGCCACGCAAGTAACGATTGTCGTAACAATTGGGGCTGTCGGGGTTATAGGTGACACCGTTGCCATTAACATCTGTGGCAGCACATGGCATGCCCGGGCCTAACGCTGCTGCAGTAACGTTGTGAACAAACGCCATCGGCGGTGGCGGTGCCGCGACCACACCCTGCAATTGACTCAGGTCTGTAAAGTCAATGCCAATCAACTCCATCGCCGGCCCGTGTTCTGAGTCGGAGGTATAGTCAAAACTAAAATCCGCTCGCAGCTTTTCGCTCGGCTCCCAGGCTAACGCCAGGCGAGCAGTCAATGTATCGTCATCCCCTAAATCAACGCCGTCCTGGCGTTCGACATAGCCATCTTGTTGGAACGAAGCTGCAGAAACCCTGAGGCCAACGGTTGAGCCGATGGGTATATCCACCGAGCCTTTTAGGTTTAGGCGATCATCGGTGCCATAAGCAGCGCCTACTTTACCGCTAAATTCGCCGCCGATATCAGGTTTAACCGTAGTGATCGAAATAGCGCCACCAATCGTGTTGCGACCAAACAGGGTTCCCTGTGGGCCTCGCAAAACCTCTAGTCGTTCTATATCGATCAAATCGAGCACTGCGCCGACTGAGCGCGCTATGTAAACACCGTCGACATAAAGGCCAACACCGGGCTCGGAGGTTGGTAGAAATTCCTTTTGGCCAACGCCACGAAGATAGATAGCGGCAGAATTAGAGGCTCCACCAAAGCTGGGGTTATTCTGTAACGTGAGGTTTGGAACAAACTTCTCTATCTGATCAAGCCTTGTAATGCCACGATATGCCAGATTTTCGCCGGTAAAAGCTGACACTGCGATAGGCGCATCCTGCAACCCCTCCTCGCGACGTCGCGCTGTGACCCTGACTTCCTCCAGCATGCGGTCGGCGCCAGTAGTCTGGGCAAAAGCAACAGTGGCGCTGCCCAATGTCCCCGTCAGCGACAGAAACACTGCAACCATGGGCAGCGGCGTAGCAATTAAAGTCTTATTCATTTTTTTATCCTTGCAGATCTTTCAGCATTAAGTAATCAGGCAATTTCCGGTACGTCGAGCATTGCCGCTTTTATAAGGTCGTCCGACAGTTCAAGGTCTTGCATTTCGCCTCGCATGTATCTGTCATAGGAGGCAAGGTCGAGATGGCCGTGACCACACAGCGCAGTGAGAATAGTTTTCTCTTCGCCACTTTCCTTGCATGCTAAAGCTTCACGTATGGCAGCGGCAATTGCATGAGTCGGTTCCGGTGCAGGCACAATACCTTCACTGCGAGCAAACTTTACCGCACCTGCAAAGCACTCGAGTTGCGGTACGGCGATAGCTTCCACCAGTCCAAGCTCATAGACGTGCGATACCAGTGGCGCCATACCATGATAGCGCAGGCCTCCGGCGTGAATGGGTTCCGGGATAAATCCATGACCCAGTGTGTGCATCTTCATCAGCGGCGTAAGCCCGGCTGTATCGCCAAAGTCATAGCGATACTCGCCTTTGGTCAAGGTCGGACAAGCTGAGGGCTCTACACAACGAATTACCGGGCTCATTTTGCCAGCGAGCTTTTCGCGCAGGAATGGGAAGGCAAGCCCACCAAAATTGGAACCACCGCCGGTGCAACCCACCAACACATCAGGTGTCTCACCCACTTTGGCAAGTTGTAACAGTGCTTCCTCGCCAATGATTGTCTGGTGCAACAGCACATGATTAAGCACACTGCCCAGCGCATAGCGAACGGTTTCATCCTCAATCGCCTCGCTAACAGCCTCGGAAATCGCAATACCCAATGAGCCCGGGTGATCTGGATTTTCCGCTAACAGCTTACGGCCGAACTCGGTCACATCGGAAGGGCTGGGATGTACCTTCCCGCCCCAGATTTCCATCATAGTGCGTCGGTGCGGTTTGGCGAGGTAACTTGCTGCCACCTGCCAAATTTCACATTCGAGTCCAAACTGAGCGCAGGCAAATGCCAGTGAGCTTCCCCATTGCCCGGCTCCGGTTTCTGTTGTGAGTTTGCGAATCCCTTCCTGCGCGTTGTACCAGACCTGAGGTACCGCAGTATTGGGTTTGTGCGAACCGGCTGGACTAACGCCTTCATACTTGTAAAAGATCTTGGCGGGCGTATCTAGCAGCTTCTCCAGGCGCCGAGCGCGGAAAAGAGGCGACGGGCGCCAGAGGCGATAAACATCCAGCACATCACCCGGGATATCAATGTAGCGCTCGGTGCTGACTTCCTGCTCTACCAGAGCCATAGGGAATAGTGGCGCGAAATCCTCCGCAGTCGCCGGTTGATGAGTGCCCGGATGCAGGGCAGGCGGTGGCGGCTCAGGCAGGTCGGCGACAATGTTGTACCACTGCGTGGGCATTTCGTCTTCTTCAAGGAGAATTTTAGTGTATTCACTCATAGGGTTGGCACCTTTCCTCAACACGTTACGGGTTGGCTCCCGCTGTCAATTTCAATTTAGGGCGAGATACTAGTCAATTTCGCGCCGTTTTGCGAGATGGTTTAGCTTGGGGTATCCGCTTCCAGGCCCAAAACAAGCTGTCTTTTCGGTACCGGGAAGACGGAAAGCAAAACTGTGGGGTTGTTGGTTTTAACAACGGACAACAGGGCGGAGTGTGCGGTTCATGATTTCAGACGGGCCGCGAGTTCGGCGATATGGGCGGGACCCACTTCGCAACAACCACCAACAATAGTTGCGCCAATATCAATCCAGGCGTCTACGTGATCTGCATATTTTTCCGGTGTCAGGTCGGTACGGGCCTCCAGAGCATCCACAGTGCCGCCTGGCTCCAGTGCTTTGATTGACGTGAAGCCATTGGCATAGGCGCCAAACCTCAGGCCATGATCCGCGAGAATTGGAAGGTTTGCCGTGATTGCCTCCGGGATCGAACAGTTCAGCAAAACGGCCTCGGCACCGCGGCCAGCCAGCGCGTCCAGTGCATCTTTAAGCTTCTCCCCGGAACGCAGCGTGTGACTTCCGTCATCAGATACCGTCAAGCAAATCCAGACAGGCAGACTGGATTCCACCGCTGCGGTACAGGCCGCAGTTGCTTCTGCAATTGAGGCCATGGTCTCGCACTGGATCAAATCTACATGGTCTTTTTGTTCGGCTACAATTTCGCGATAACGGCGCAGATTGTCCTCAAAATCGGGGGAAAGATCAGGCCGGTAAGAGGCTCGAAGGGGTGGTAAGCATCCGGCCACTCTTACGTTTTTTCCGGCACTAGCTCGCGCCGCGTTGGCAAGCTCGATGGCTTTGGCCTGCAGCGGTTTGAACCATTCTGGCTTGCCGTCTCGTTGCAGTCGTTCTGGTGTCACCGAGTAGGTGTTGAGTGTTATAACGTCGGCACCTGCCTTGATGTAGTCTTCATGGGCAGATTGAACAATACCGGGCTCGTCCAGAAGTACTTTAGCCGACCACATTGGATGGGCCGGATTAGCCGAGCGTTTCAAAAGTTCCTGCCCCATACCCCCATCGAGCAGTGTAATATCAACCATCTTCTTGTTTTCCATCGCGCCTAGCAGCAGCAAAGTATAAGACAAATGAAAGGCCTATTGTGAGCAAATATCCGCACCAATAAGCGCTCTTTGAGTCTGGACGAGTTAAGTTGCCGTTATGGCTTAACTGCTGCGTATTTCCTCGCATTCAAATAAAGCGATATAGTAGCCATTGTGATTAACGTCTCGCCAGGAGGCTGATATCTTGAACCACGCTAGAAATTTGCTTTTGCCAGTTTTTTTTCTGCTGTTTCTTGTTGCTTGTAGCGGCGGTCACGACGCTTCTCGAAGCATATTAAGCGAGCCTGAAGTCAGTGTGACGACCGTCCCGCCTGTGCAGACGCGAATCTCGTTGGTGGAAGCCGCAGCCTGGGATTATCAGAGCCGGACTAGAGATGTCTTCGCTGATCATCGACCGCAGGATATCGAGTGCGATCGGGATGAAGGCTGGCTCATCGAAGATGATGAAATTGAAGTGCGCACTGATGTTTGCAATTACCTCTCGCTGACGCAGGAGAGCTTGCTGAATATTCCCGCCGGGAGTCGCCTTGAGTTTGCACTGAGTCACGGCGATCTGGTGTACCGCGAGAACAGCTCGGCTCACGCGGCATTGTCCGTAGGCGGCGTGATCGTGTGGGAACAGGAAATCGCCATCCCCTCAGAGGGAGCCATCTATCGCGAAGATATTGAACTGGAGTTCGAAGTCGCCCAGCGAGACAGTATTGAAATACACCTGCACAACCACGGCAGCAACGCCTGGACAATTCATGGACTGGAGGCGGTTGTCTCAGGTGAGTTCAACTCGGACGCATTCTGTCCAGCCTACGACAGCACCTATGAAGCCATTCAGGCCACTGTATTTGCACAGCATGGCTGTGCAAGCTCTCTGTGCCACAGTGCACAGAATGCAGCTGGAGAATTGGACCTTAGCCCGGAGAACTCCTATGCCAATCTGGTGGACGTTGTCTCTGCCGGCAGTGAGGACTTGCGGGTCGCTCCGAGAAAGCCATCAGACAGTTTCCTTTACCAGAAGCTCGCAGCCAAAACACAACCGGGAAGCTATGATATTGCAGGCAGCCCTATGCCTAGCGGGGGTGAGCCTGTTTCTTCCGGACAGCTGGAAGCAATGCGCCTCTGGATAGAGGCGGGGGCGCCTGAAAGCGGCTCCGTAGGAGACACCCTCGGCCGAGGCGAAGACGAAATTGAGCGACTGTTGGGCGTCTGCCTTCCCGAGCCCGACGCGGTAAACGTCATTCCACTGGATCCACCTGCAACCGACGAAGGGGTCCAGTTTCGTATGCCTGCCCACAAAGTACCGGCGGAGGAAGAGCGTGAACTCTGCTTCGCCGTCTACGAGGACTTCAGGGACGATATCCCCAATAAGTACATGGATGCTGCTCGTGAAGTATTCTATGTGCAGGGCTCTGAAGTGCGCGAGGATCCCTTCACCCACCACAATGTCCTGCTTTATTCGGCTGTTCCTCTGGAACTCATACACGATGAAAGTTTTGGCACCTGGAGTTGCGCCGGAGGTGACATTAGCGGCCAGGTTTGCGAACCCACCGATCGGAATAGCTGTGGCGATAACGGCCGCTGCCGCAGTGAATTAAAGGACTCCATCGCCTGCAGGGGCTATGGCCCCGGCACCGGCTTATTGGACACGGTTTCACAAATCAATCAGTTTTCCGTGCAGGGAGGCTCGGAGATCGAGGGCTTCTATGAAGAAATTCCCACTCACGGCATTTTTTACTGGAACTCGCACGCTTTCAACCTGACCACTGAAGACGCTATGCACAATGTATGGCGCAACCTGAGCTTTGCGAATGACAAACGCTACGAGTCGGAGAGGATCACCTTTTCTCCCCATATCTACGCCGGCACCGGAACCGCTCCGTTCACCAAAAAAGAAGTCTGTCGCGAATACACCCTGGAACAGGGAGATGCTCTGCTGATGCTATCTTCGCACACGCACAAGCGTGGAGAGCTGTTTACCATGGCACTTAAGGGGCAGGAAGACGACCCCTTTTACGTGAGCAAGAATTATGACGAACCGCTGGAAATGAATTTCGACCCGCCGTGGGAATTCAATGACGCAAACGTTGATAGCCGAACGCTCGTTTACTGCGCTGTTTACAATAACGGCGTCAATCCGGACGGTACCGCTAATCTGGACACGGTGACACGACTAAGCGTCAAGCCCAGCCGTAGTTTCTGTCGCCCAACTGCCTGCACAAAAGGCAATATCGGTGCTAGCTGCGATGGCTCTGAGGACCACGCAAGTTGCGATAGCTCCCCTGGAGCAAATAACGGATTCTGCGATGCCTGCCCGATATCTCCGGGGGTTACCAGCGACGATGAAATGTTCATTCTGCTCGGGATCAAGGCAGGAGACTATGCTGGTCAGGTCGCTAGATTCCAGCCGGGATTTGCTATCGTAACACCTGAGCAAGACCAAACCTTTACAGCAGGCAGTGCCATCACAGTGAAGCTGGAAATGAGCAACTTCACGCTGGTACCGCCGCTGCCGCACAATAGCCATGGCGGCCACGATAATGGTGTCGACAGTGCTGCGGATGGCGGTGACCACGGTGCTGTAGACAGCGGTCACTACCACATATACCTGAACACGGAAGATGATTCAGCAGAGCACCTCACTGATTATTTGCCGGAGGTCCAGTTCCCTCTGCCTGATGATATCGGGCCCGGGCAGCATTACCTGAGAATAACCCTGCGGGCGCCTGATCACCATGCCCTGGGAATCGAACAGCGCGTCTATTTTACTATTGCGAACGGCCTATAACGACGCGATAGCAAGTAGGCTGCGCCCAGCGTCAGGGAGTCAGGGATGCGGTGGTCCAACAACTCGAATATCAAACCATTGAAGCAAGCACGGAGATTCCTCGGTACACAGTACTGTTCCCCATCTGTTTAATCTGGGAAGGTGTCTTGCACGAGCTGAGCATTATCGAAGTCTCAGGAATGGTGCGTTGAATGCATGGAGTAGGGCGGTTGCGTGAGGCCAGGTGCTGGGTTTCTTTGGCCTCAAGAAGTTAGCTTGTCGCTACTCATCTAACGGCCTACGTTGGCCTTATTCGGCATCTACTGCTGCCTGAACTGCCCTGTAAAAATTCTCCCGTTGAACGCCCACCGTTTCAAAGTGGGTGGCTCGCGGCCAGTTACTGTTAGAGGCAATCACCAGGTTGCGCTTCGGGTCGATATAAATGCCCTGGCCGAATATACCCTGTGCAGAAAAGCTGCCATCGTCGTTTGTCCACCACTGGTAGCCATAGCCTCTGCCCGGAAAGTCGATTTCAGCCCGTTTTGTTGTGGCGCTTTCTATCCAGCCCGGGGGAAGAATTGTTTCTCCGTCTATTTTCGCGCCTCCCAAGATAAACAAACCGAAACGTGCAAAGTCCCTGGTGGAAGCCTGTATGCAGCAGCCGCTGATTTCGTGGCCTGTTGCTCCTAACAACCAGCTTCCATCCTTTTCCATGCCAAAAGGTGCCCATACTTTTTCCGACAGGTAATCAGCAAGATTTTTCCCTGTGGCTGCGCTCACAAGAACGCCGATCAAATTGGTTTCGCCAGTTTTATATGCCCACTTACTTCCAGCGGGTGCCTCTCTCGAAAGAGTGCGCATATAGCTGACAGTAGCGTCTATGCCGGGTTCTGGCTCGTGTTCATTGAACAGGGCAACGTCGCTATTTGGATCTTCATAGTCCTCGCTCCATTTTACTCCTGATGTCATCGTTAAAAGATGTTCGATGGAAACGTCGTCGTAAGCAGAACCCTTAAGGTTCGGAATGTAGTCAGAGACTTTGTCATCTATGCTTTTGATAAAGCCGTCTTTAATCGCGGCGCCTACCATCGTTGATGTAAATGACTTGGCTACCGAAAAGCTTGTCCATTTCCCAGTGGCGTCAAACTCCAGCCCGTATCGTTCCAGTCTTACTTTGCCGTCCTGAATGATGATCAGCCCCGCAGTCCGTTGCTCTGCCATATATCGTTCAATGTTGGTATCGATTGCAATAGGACTGCCCTGGAGCAGGGCGTATGTGTTATCACCGGCCGCAATAACTCTTGCCTCTGCGAGAATGGGTAGCCAGTCCATGGCGCGGAAGGCAGCGTCGCGTTGCGGTATCGACCAGAATAGAGCGTCCCTGTCTAAAGGTATGTTGGCAAGAAGCCGACGCGTGTCTTTGTCTGCAGAGGCATATAGCAAAGCCGCGCCCACGGCGATCACTACCAAAATCCTGGCTATCCACTTTCCCATGTATTCTCCAAAATGCGTTTTGATGCTTGCGGCGAAGCAGTCTATAGACGCGAATTGCGATAGTCACTCACCATTGCAGTACTTATCAGCTTTTGCTGCAGGGTATTGTGGTCATCGGGCCAGCCCGTGACCTAGAGTTAACTTGTCAGTACCTTTTTGTTGCATACTAATGGCCGATCAAATTGGGTAAGCAGCTTATGGCTATTATTGATTCATTTCGCCTGGATGGGCAAGTTGCAGTGGTAACTGGCGGTGGTAAGGGTATTGGCCGTGGAATAGCGCTCTGCCTAGCCGAGGCCGGTGCCGATGTTGCCGTAGCTTCGCGCAACATAGATGATCTCAAAGATGTTGTGCGTGAGATTGAGAAACGCGGCCGTAAGGGCTTCGCTGTGCCGACCGATGTGACTGTTACAGGGCAGCTCGATGCACTGGGGGATCGGGTTGCCGCCTTTCTCGGCACGCCAACTATCTGGATTAACAATGCCGGTGGCCTGCCCGATGCTACACCGCGTTACCTTACCCGTACTCCCGAAGATCGCTGGGACGCCCAGATAGATCTGAATTTGAAATCCGTCTGGGCTGGTTCGACGGCTGCCGCAAAGTGTATGGATGAGGCCGGTGGCGTGATTATCAACATCTCATCGAGAACTGCCTTCGGCCCGCAGAAAAAAAATGGGCCTTACGCCGCGGCCAAGGCGGCCACGAACAGTCTCACTGAGACGCTTTCGGTAGAGTTGGCACCCAAGATTCGGGTAAATGCCGTGGCGCCTGGTCCCGTGCCTACGCAAAATTTCCACGAGTCTACCGGCATAAGCGAAGAGGAGGTGCCCGAGATGGAAAAAAATATGGGCATACCTCTGCAACGCTTTGGCAAGGTGGAGGACATCGGTGCCGCTGTGGTTTTTATGGCATCGCCGGCCGCGAGCTGGATTACCGGCCAGTGCCTTTACGTAACGGGTGGCAGGTAGCGCCAGGCTAGGTATCGACAAGTTAACGGGTCGAAATTTCTAGAATCGCCTGATGAGTACTTACAGCCTCCACCGATCCCCTTCTGATATCATTTCTTATGCCGTCTGGTTGTACGATAGATTCAACCTATGAATTGCGAGTTTAACTAGCCGGCCATCGTAATCTGGTCCCTGAAACATCTTATATATTGTATTAGTAAGCCAACAATTGGGTAGAGAAGTCCTCTTGTTCAATCTCAGGAGAACCTCGTCAGGGCTGAACACTCTCGGAACCTTAGGATGAGCGCGTTCAGTGGACAGAGTAGGGCAGTAACTTGAGAGTGGGTAATAGTTTCTTTATGGACAATCGAGGCCAAGTGGCCGTAACTTATTATCTGCGGCCCGAGTTTTCGTGCAAAAATAAACCCCGCTAAATTAACGGGGTCTATCTGATCAGTTTGGGCCAAATGGTGAACCCTGCCTCTGATGGTTTAAACCAATTTGAGGCGTCGGCAACCTAACCAACCGAGTAGGCCGGTCAGCATAGCGAACAACCACAACGGTAACGGCACGGGTGCCGCCGGCACGATGGGTGCGGCGGGCACGACCACTACTGGGTCGGAGGGAGGACTATCCCCTTCGCTGTTGCGCGCCTTCAAGGTAATGCTGACCCCCTCACCATTAGTCAAATTAGGAATCGTAATTGGAGTGGTCGTGTCGGCAGGGTCAAGCGGCACATAATTCACGCCATCGACACTATACAAATAATTATTCAAGTCGAACCCACTATCACCTCCCGGGGTAAATGATACCGTGGCTTCACCGTTTCCTGCCGTTGCACTCAGATTTTTAGGCGCCTCTGGCTTGCCGGAAGGCACAGCGACCGTTGCCGGATCGTCAATCTGCCCGGCAATACTTGAACTGTCGAGCGGACCACCGTCTACCAGCGTATAACGTATCACTCTGTCCGCCAGTGTAGCGCCCTCAATGACACTCCACTGACCGTCTGTGTATTTGTACGGGACACTCCCAGCTGGGGGGTCTTCGCTCAAAGTAATACTGACGTCGACTGATTCACCGGTAGCACACCTTATTAGCGAGAAATCTAGCATATTGGGGTAAGCTAGCTCGACATTATCCTCTATCGCGGGGGCACTTGTTAGCCCGAGATTGTCAGGGTCTATCGAGCAGGTGCTTCCAGCCACCGTTTCGATTGCCAACGTGAGGTTGCCTTCTTGCGCCTCGATAAATATAGACTGTTGAGGCAAACTGAACGACCCTGCTTCGGAACTAGCTCCTGCTCCCTTCGTATTGACCGCACGAAGAGAAACCTCATAGGCCGACCCAATTTCAAGCCCTTCAAGGGTGAGCGGACTAGCGGCTGATGCGGGTGCGCGCGCCACCCAATCTCCACCATTGAGCCGATACTGATAATTAGAAATGTCGGCACCATTACTGGAACCCGCAGTAAACGCAATCGTCGCGGACCCATCATCGCTGGTCGTAGTGATGGTGCCAATAACGGGAGCGTCAGGGACTGTCGCCTCAGTTTCAGGCGAACCGCCTCCAGATGAAGGAGGTGAGAGCGCCACACTGACTGCAGCAGAAGCGGCGCTTGCACCCACACTCGTGACTGTTTTCAAGCTGAGTGTACTGGTTTGGCCATTAGTCAGGCCTGTAACCGTCACTGGGCTCGACGTTTGGGCAGGGCTAAGCGCCACATAGCCGGCGCCATTAACGCTAACCTGATAGTTCGAGATCTCCGCGCCGTTAGCCGTTCCCGCAGCATTGAAATCCACCACCGCAAGCTGATCACCGCCTGAAGCGCTTAAGGCCAATGGCGGCAACGGCAGACCCGCTGGCGTCACCGAGACCGTATTACTTGGCAATGACGCCACATTTGGTGGAGAGTCCACCGAAGCAAAGGCCCTAATTTTTATATCGACTGTTACGCCATTTGTCAGGCCCGTGATGGTAATAGGTGAAGCAGTCCCATTTGTAGACTTTACCCATCCCTCTTTATTAACTTGATACTGGTATCGGTTAATCGTTGTACCGTTGTCAGCTCCCGCAGTAAAGCTCACCACCGCACTGCCGTCCCCGGGGGTAATTCCGGTAATCGTTGGCGCATCAGGCCGTACCTCAAGCTTTGCTACCTCAAAGTTATGCGTTAAACCATTGATTTCAATAAAATCGATGTACGTTTCTTGTGTCGTCGCAATTTGCCCATTTCCATTACCCGTTTGCCAGCGAAAGAGAAAAATCTCCCTGTTACCTTTTTTATCAATCCATTCCTGCAACGTTAAAAGCCAGCCATCACTTGCGCGGCGGAATAGCGTCTTGTCAAAATCCACTGTGAACGTGTTCCAGGTCCCTGGCGTAGTTTGAGGCGCTTTATCCATGGCTACGTCCAACTGAATAACGTCCTCTTCAACCAGTCCATTGCCTAAATCTCCATTGCCTACCAGCCTTATACCAAGCCGTGGGTAATTGCGTACGTCATCGGTTTGGTAACGAAAGCTCAGACTCGTTAAGTCATACAGGCGGGTAACCTTGCGCTCAGAAATACTCTCAGGCTTGATCATTAATCCCCAACGATCGCCACCCTCTCCTGCAAGGCCGGCGTTGAGGCTCGCCGTTCCCGGCGCTTCGTACTCGCCCCCCGCGGGATCTCTATCTTGTGCGTAACTCGAGGTCCACCCAGAGAGATAAAATCCCTGGTCTGGGGAATTAACGGTGACATCATCCGAAGTCGCGGGCGCCCTGGGCGCAAACATGACCTCACTTTTGCCACTCTTGGTCCCCTGATTGTTCACCGAGCGCAGGCGCAAGTTATAGTCAATGCCGTTGTCTAAGCCGTCGAGCTCAATCTTCTCCGGCTCAGAAATAGAGGGTGAAACGGCCGCGCCGCAAGAAAAATAGTCATC
This sequence comes from Candidatus Seongchinamella marina, assembly GCF_026262685.1. Lineage (NCBI taxonomy): Bacteria > Pseudomonadati > Pseudomonadota > Gammaproteobacteria > Cellvibrionales > Halieaceae > Seongchinamella > Candidatus Seongchinamella marina. The sequence continues at coordinate 47,155 of NZ_SHNP01000010.1, read as the reverse complement.
GCCTCTAGCACCACCGACGATGTCCAATCGACATTCATAGTCCGTTATCGCAGCGCCATTATCCGCACCGGGCGTAAAGGCAACGCTCACCGACTCATCGCCCGGGGTCGCTTTCAGGTTCGAGGGGCTTTGTGGCGCCTTTGTAAGCTCAAAGGCAAAGTCGTAGGTCGTGCTGTTAATCTCGAGGTGGTCAATATAAGAGACAATGCCCTCAGAGGGAGTGGCGCTGCCCTTCGAGCCATAGGTCCACTGGATGCGACGAATCTCGGCATTGGGGTATTCCCTAATCCATTGGTCAAGGGTGAGGTCTACGGGATCCCCATTACCAAGCCCACCATTATTACGAAATATGCTGCCATCGAAGTCCACCTCAACCTTGCCCCAAACATTTTCCACAAGACCTTGGTTGCGCGGTGCAAAATAGATATTTTCTTGGCCACTTGCTCCACAAGCGCCGTCTGTCGGACAGTTTATGACGACCGAGACTTTTGGATAGCCAAATTCGCGATCGTGATGAGCAAACCAACTCAGACTTTTTAGGTCACCTAAAACCTGAATACCATCGGGGAACTTTTCTGGCGTTAATGTAACCGCCACTTGGCCCCCTTCGATCCCGCCATCGAGGCTTAAATCTAGTGAGGTGGCGCCGCCATTTTTGTCTGCAATGCCGACTATGGGGCGCGGTAGGGGCTTCGACCAACCGGCTATCGCCCACCCCTTATCTGCTGAGTCAACGATGATGGTCTCTACGGTTGGCGGTGACTCGACCGCTGGGTATTCAAAATTATAAACCTCGCCCGGCTGGACGCTGTTTCCAACGAGGACCACTGCGCCGCCAAAATCGAGGTAATCGAGGTATACTTGCGCATCTGCCCCGATGCCTTCTTTGTCACCCGCGCCTATTTGCATCGCAGTAACTTTAAAGATGCCCGAGCACCAATCTTTGTCGCCTGCCCACTCAGCAAGCGTCTGAGTTCTGGGTTCGTAAATACCGTCTGCATTTTTAATTGACCGGTAGAAGGTGGCTGTAGCAAGGTCCACCGTCCGAGTTGTCCAGTTGCCGGTTACTTGCGCATCATGGTTCGCGGTAATCAATGTGTTGTTGTTGCAGTAGAATTTGAATGCAGTGTCTTTGCCTTGCAAGTCATCCGTATAGTAATCGTAGCTGATGATTCCTAGACCACTCAGCTCAGTCTTTTTTAGATCGCCAATATCATAGGCAACCGCAGACCGTGAACGTTGGCAGCGATTATCTTCTCCCGTAGTGCATTTCTTTAGGGACATGACGATCGCACCATTGCCGCCGCGTTTATCCCCCTCTTTTTCGCTTCCCTCAATTTTCCCATTACCGCCGTCTAGGGGCGCATAAATTCCCAGTCCTAGCGCCTCTATTTTGTTGGGAACGTCAACAATGGTCTCCGCATTGGCGGTCAATGATATGAATGCACCAATGCTGAAAAACATAAATTTGCCAAATTTCATCACTTTTCCTTACCGAAATGAGTAATACCCTCCTAGTCCGCGTAATTTTACTTCCGTGCTCGTTACAACCCTGTAGATCAAATACAGAGCGTGTCTGCTTCATTGCTTCGTAGCGCGCCTGGTCATGACCTCAGACCGGGCATTACTGAGTGCGGCATGCAAAGAATAAGATTCGCCGAGCAATCAATCATTGAGAGTCAGGCTCTGATACTCTGGCACAGCGGCCGTTAACATAACAATCAGCACTACGATGACGGCCATCAGCTCTATCAAAGTAAAGCCCTGCTGCCGTCCTACCTTGGGCGAAAAAAGCCCATTCTTTTTGTCATAAATTGCGTTGCCGGAGGTGCGGAGGCTGGTCCAGCCTTGGTTGACGTAGCCTACACTAGGAGGTCTGGTCATCATTAGATTGCTAGCATTAGTCTCCAGACGATCCTACCTTTAATTCTCCTCGATCCCCCTCAGGGCTTTAGCCGCTTCGACGGTGCAACTGCTATGAACGCAATATTAAAACATTGATTCGATATTTTCATATATTGCAACGAAAAACAAATAATGGTTGCCAACTGGTTCTCAAAATTGGACAAAGCTCGCAAATTTTCGTCAGTAAATGCGCCGTCGTCTATCGTTGGAAGCCTCGCAGTGCCTGCGTATCAGTCGTGTGCGCGGAAGGGAAAGTGAATATCTTGCCCCTTGAGGCTGACGTAGGCCGGAAGTGCCCGTGTCCGTCCACGAAGACTTCTACGTATCAGTAAAAAGGGGTTTTGCAGAATTTTAGAGGCAGTTGGCGCTGATTGATATCAACCCTCTGTTCATCGTGTTTGGCTTGTCATTTCTGCTGTCTTAATTCTAAACGAGAGTACGCAGCAGTATGAGAATAATCGGGCAGAGCAATCGCACGAGGCGACCAGGATCAGCCAAAGAGGTATGCGCAAGTTCAAGTCGGGCATGCAGGGACAGCGATTTTTTGGTGCTCAGCGCGAGAGCTTTCGTAGAGTGGGAAAGGGCGGTTGCTTGATTGCCACAGGATGGACTTACCTCGCCTCAATCACTCAATTTGGCAGAACGTTTTCTGAGTCAGCCTTGGTCTGCGCAACGATAAGTATAAAGTGCAATTTGCAATCGAAAACCGAACTCGCACCGAGAATTGAGCACTTACGTAGCCCGAGTTTATCAATGTCCCTGCCGATCCTGATGTGGAGACGTCTAGGTAGGGTCTTATCAAAAAAGTGTCTCTTAAAAAAAAGACCGAGTTGGCACCATAGGGTCTGACGGCAAGCGCTCAGAAATTAATAGCTATATTCATTACAACCGTTTTAAACTGATTTTTGTGGGCAGTTCATTCGCTTAACATGAAAGTGAAAATGAAGGTCTTCATACTAGGCTGCCGCCGCAGTAATAATTGTATTTTGAAAAGGTGGCCCTAGTCGTTAGTCAACACAAACTTTCAGGAGTAACCGTAACAATGAAAAATATAATTACAGCAATCCTTATGTCGTTACCTGTGTCGTTGAGCGCCGCACCCTCAATGTCTGTATTTACAGTCAACGCCCAGAATCCGGCGGCTTATGTAGATTGGGCAGGCAAAAGCGGCCCAGCTATTGGCGAAGCCATCAGTTCAACAACTGCTGGCGTTTGTATACCGACGGCTGGGTTTGAGCAGCCGGGCGATCTATTTTTATACTATTTATTTCCAAGCGCAGAAGTCGGTTTTGCCAGTGCGACAGCGCCCATGACTAACGCAACTGTCATAAGTGAGATCGGAAAATTGCAGACAGAGCGAACAGTGCGCCTTGTCGACAGCTACACTATTATGAATCCAACTGAGCCAAATTTCGAGATCGGGCAGTCTTTTGCAAACTGGAATATCATCGTCGACACTGACAGTCCCGCAGAATATGTGAGCGAGCTTAATGCGTTTAAAGCAGCAGCAGTGGAAAACGGTTTTGAAGATGTAGCGATGGTAGCTTATGGGATAGATACCGGCGAACATGCTGGCAAAGTCATGGCTTCTATTCAGGCTCCCACGCCTGAGAGGCTGGGTGCATTTATCGATGCTAGAAGCTCAAAATGGGCACAAAAACACCTGAAAAAATTCGCAAAAATACGCGAGTACGAACATGCTTACACCATGGTTTGCAATGTAATTCAGGCGTGATGGAAAAAAGGTAGTTCAATAAACTAAAAGACCACGAGCGAGGAAATTAAGATGATTAAGTTAATTATTGCAGTGCTCTCTTTCACAGTAGCAATCACATCGCAGGCACAGGATTTGGCATTTGGCGAAAATGCGTTTGAAGGGGTATTTCAGATTGACTCCACATTCACGCGGGATGCGGGACAAACGTATGAAGTATCTGCGTCTGGCGAGGCTGGCGACTATGGCAGAGTGTATTTGTCCTATGAGTTTACAGATAAACTGGGAATGCAGTCCCAAGGAGAGTTTACCGGTTTTGCGTGGACTCAAAATGGCGAGGAAGTAAACACGGCAACATTGCGAGGCATCTACAAGAAGCAAGGCAGCGTATTTAAGCTTTACTCCTTTGATAATGTCTCAGACGGGAAGTTGAATGTTGCCACCGGGGTTGTCGACTTCGTTGCGAAAACGATGAAGTTTTCAGTTTCGGAAATCGCAAGCGACTGAACGCTGCAAAAGGAGCGCTTGATGAATCTGGCGCTCGCAGTAGCCCACGCCAGCGTTGACGATTGCAGGACTAGGGGTGCGAACTTTTCAAACCCCACCCGCCTGAGTTTATGGCTTATTTTTTCACAGTAGGCGCACAACCCCTATGCGCGTCAGGTTGACGGTGAAACGATTAATCATGGCCGGAGCTTAAAGCCGACCAAGGTTATTGCTTTCGCCGCACGCGTGGCAACTTTTTTAAACCATGTATACGGCACTTGCCGCATTTTAATCAGGAGTGGCCACTCAAATGTCATCTAACGCAAGATTCCGAATTACTGTGGGAACATCTCCATAAACTCGTCCATATCAAATTGATTCCCGTACAGCATGCTGCTGTTCAGCGCTACATCAGCTGCTATAGCTACTGCAGTTTTAATTTCTTCCTCCGTGGCACCAGCCGCCTTAGCCATTGCGGTATGGGCCGGTATACAGTAGAGGCATTTAGCTGCCACCGACGCTGAAATAGCAGCTAATTGAGCATGCTTTAACGGGATGGCGCCATTGAAAACATTTTTTTCTACTGCTTCGTAATACGCTTTCGCGGCTGCCTGGTTGGAAGCGGGATGAAGCGCAATCATAGGGTTGCCTGATTTCGACTCTCGGATATCGGATTGATTGTGCCCGTCTGCCAAGGCTGTGGCTGATAAAACAATCGTAAATACTGCAGCCGTTACTATTTTTATAGACATGTGTTGCCTCGCTAGATAACTTGATTTTAAGGTTTGCTGCCTTATCGCTGTTCCTGATATCAGGAAAGCTAAACTCCAGTGCAGGGTTTAATACTACGCTTTTATCAACAACAGTCAGTAAGTTTTTTATTCTTATAGATCAAATCCTCAAGGAGATACTGGCAATTTAATTTCAGGTTGTCGGACAAGGCTACGAAAATTAGGGTACTTACAAGTTAACTTTCTCCCAAAGCGTTAGCCATCTCGATCAGCCTCCAACGCACTCACCGACTCAAGTAGTTAAGTTGGAGCTCGTGGTGAAGCCCTGGGGCGAGCGCGCTGAAAAATTCGCTGAGACAGATCTTCGGGCGAGAGAAATAAATAGATTAGTTAGCGTTGCATTAGATAAGCAGAACGCTTGGGACCGACGCAATATGAGGAAAACCGCCTTTGAGCGGATTAAGCTAATGAATTGTATCGATGTATCGCGCTAGACAAGGGTTCTGATTCATTGAATCCAGTTTTGCTTATTGACTAACCGCAGTGATCGTTACATCCTTCATCATTAGTAGTAACGAAGGAGAAGCGGATGAAAATTATTGGCCTAGTGTTATTAACGATGTTGCTTGCAAGTACGGCATCTGCCGGCGATACGATGGAAGACTACATACGTGAGTACCCCAACCAAGAGCAAGCCAAAATGATGAATGCTTGGTTGGAGGATAATAACAAGGGGGAGTTTCATTTCACGGGTCTAGTCGACCCAACAGATGCCACTGTTGTTACCCCTCAAGCGACGGTAGACTACGGCTATAACTGGTTTAGCGTCTCAGACGCGCCAGCGATTATTGCCGTCCCCGCTTATGATAAATTTTTCTCGGTGTCTATTTTTGACATGGAGCACAACGTTCCTGCTGTTATTGTTAACCCCAGCAAACCCATTCTGATCAGGAGGCCAGACCAAGATATACCTGACGGAGATTTTACTGTGGTGACACTTGAGACCGATCAGGGCCTTGCACTTACCCGTATGGTCGTTATCGACAATATGCAAGAAGTTCGAGCATTGAGTGCGTCTATTACGATGGAGGGTGGCAGGGGTGACATGACGCGAAATGTTCAGCGTTTTTCGCCTCAAATTGAAGCCTCAGGCTTGGCCATTATTAAGGCTTCCTTGCCCTACCTTAACCCTGACATCGCATTTGGCAATAAATCTGGCGATGTTGGTTATATTACGTCGGCAGGCGCGGTTATGATTGGGCAGTTAGGTACGCCCGCTGACACGGTAAGATATGGGACTATTTTAACCGATGAATTTGGTCAGCCATTTGCCGCCGATGGGACTTACACGTTAACGGTGCCGCCCGGAATCGCCGAAGAGAGCGGCTACTATTCGATTACCGTCTACGGGGCCGACAACAAGCTGCTTATTCCCAATGATCAAAACATCTACGACAGAACCACCTACTCATCAGAGCCTAACGGAGATGGCAGCTACACGGTGACCTTAAGCCCTGATGGCAGCGGCGTAAATGGCATTCCTACCGGAAAGCCCTTCTATGCGATTTTGAGGGCATATGTTCCTGTTTCAGGAACTGATATGACGGTTAAAGTAACGAATGATTAGAGCACTTTAACCGGCAACGATAGGGCAGTGCTGATAGGTGGGCCTGCTTTACGCCGGTATCGCCAAGTTAACCGCTCGAAATTGCTTGAGTCGGCAGATGAATTTACAAACGCTACAGATTTCCACCCGACATTATCTCCTATGCCGTCTGGCTCTACTATAAATTCAACCACAGCCACCGAGATATCGAAGATCTACTCGCAGAACGAGGTATCACGGTCAGTAGAGAATCAATCCGTCTCTGGTGTATCAAGTTTGGCGCCATATATACCCGCCGTTTGAAACGGAAGCACAGTGGCTACGGCGATACCATCTACATCGATGAAGTCTCCGTCAAAAGCAACGGCAAGCAGCATTATCTCCGGAGAGCCTTTGACCAGTATGGTGAAGTGGTTGATGTGTTCCTTCAGGCTAAGCGAGATGGGAATGCTGCCAAGCGGTTCTTCAAGCCGCTATTGCGAAATCATGGCAGTGAAACCAGGAAGATCGTGCTCAGCGCGAGAGCATTTGGAGTGCGTGGAAGGGCGGTTGTTTGATTGCCACAGGATGGACTTACCTCGCCTCAACCACTTAATTCGACAGAACCCACGCCGCCAGGTGCTAAATCGCCTAGCGTAATGCAACCGGGCTCAGAGATCTTCTGAAGCACATTCCGTGGTGGCATTCACCGGGTTACAGCGCGCGATAAATCCGCCAGGGATGGACACCTGGTAATCCGTAAAACGTGGGTCCGGCACCGGATAGTCGGTGCTGACAAGCTGCGCGCCTGATTCAAGTGCCTCTTCGCGGCGCGTGGTATCGCCAGTGCGCGCCTGCACAGTATCTGCATCAGCGCGCGTTCGCACAATATATCCCTGTGCGACCAGCGCCTGAATGGCCTCAAAGTCACTTGGATCGTTACGCTTTGCAAAAGCGGCCTCCGGTGTGCCGGGCGCTGAATCCGTAAACATCACCCTGCCAGCAAGCGCCGGGTGCCCTTCGGTATAGAGGTCACGGATGGCACCACCGTTATCGAGCGCCAACATTATCCGGCCACGCACCGCTTCCAGTAGCGGCCAGCCCTCGTTCAGGATGACTGCTTCCAGCGACTGAGCGTCCCCGCGAACGAAGTCCGGCGTTATCAGCCGATCCTCGGGGAAGATCGCACGGATCTCCTCATCGATACCGTCCAAGGCAGCGGCGTCAAACGGTAGAGGGATAACAAAACCGATACCTGGATCCTCAATAACAGCATCCTTGGCTTCCACTAACACCGTAATGGGAAGATGCCCGGGATTTGCATCTGACCACTGCTTCACTTCCATCAGGCAGGACTTGAAGGTGTAACAGGTAGTCTCATAATCGACCTCCTGCACGTGCAGAACCTTGAGGCCGGGCTCATCCAGCTCAGGGATACCCGAGGCAACATCTTCGCCGATGAGTGTGAGCGCGTTGTGGTTGGCATACAGGCCACCTTCGGGGTCGTGAAAAACATCCAGCTCGATTTGGCGGATGCCTTGAGCCCCAAACTGCTCCTGCAGGGGAACGTGCTCGTAGTCGAGAGTGAGCGCAAGTTCTGCATCGAAATTGGCAAGCAGGGCGAAAAGATCATCGCGCAGACGCAGGTGGTAGCTATTATGCGTACCTAGGTACTGCACTTCGTTCATGCGTACGGGACTTGTGTCTGTGGAGACGCGATCTCTACTATCACTGCAGGCAGCAAGGCTAAACAGCACGGCTACTGCGAACGCTAGTCGGGCGCCTCGGGTGACTGACGAGGTTGCTAAGGGCATACCAAATTCCTGCGGAAAAAATTGTAGTGTCATATACTACTGCCAAGTTAACTCGGCCAAATTGATAGAATCGGCGCATGAATACATATAAGCGACATCGGATCCCTACAGACATGATCAGCCGAGAAGCGATCCGACACCCACCGACTATAGACTACCGATCCTTCTCATAAAGGCGGCAGGTGCAGTCTCTATAAGTCCATGAATTTATGCGAAATGGTCCGCCTGGGCCGATTCGAATCGGAATGCCGCCCAGACCGATCTGCCGCTTAGGAGTTGAGGAACAGGGCAGTTGTTTAAATGGTCGCCCTTGATCATCATCGATTCAGAAAGTGAACTTGTCAGAACCTACCTGCTCCCTACAAGGCAAACTCCGTCTCCAGTTGCCCTTGTAGCATCCCAAACCGATCCATCACCGCCCGGATAACCGCAGGGTCTGTCATATCCACACCGCCCGCCTTGAGCACATCCAGCGGATACTGGCTGCCGCCCATCTTAAGCATGTTGATGTAGTCTTGCGCGGCACTTTTGTCGCCACTGCGGAAACGGGCCGCCAGGGCCTCACCGGCTGCGAAGCTAGTGGCGTATTTCCACACATAAAAGTTTCGAAAAAAGTGCGGTATGCGCGCCCAGCCACCCGCGCTGAGTTCGTGTGGTTCAACAGTGTCGCCGGCGTAAAGCTTGTTCAGGTCTGCGTACACCTCGCCCATGGAATCTGCTGTGAGTGCGTCACCCGCCTCGGCCATGGCGTGCACCCTGGCCTCCCATTCGTGGAAGAAAATCTGGGTTACGAAAGTGCCGCGAATACTCTGCAGGGCATGATCGATTAGCTGCTTGCGCTGCTCAGGGTCTTTGGTGCGGTTCAACATCCACTCGCCGAACAACGATTGACTCGCCACAGAACCCACTTCGGCAAGGAATATGTCTGTGCCTGCGTCGTGGTAGCTCTGGTTGCGGCCCGCCAGGACGCCATGAACTGAGTGCCCCATCTCGTGGACCAAGGTAGAGACATCATCAAACTTGCCACCCCAATTCAGCAGCAGATAATAGGGCGCACGATAAGTACCCCAGGAATAGGCTCCGCCGCGCTTACCTTCATTGCTGTAGACATCCACCCAGCGGTTGTCCAAAGCCTCTTGGGCAATATCGGCGAATTCATCCCCGAAGGTTTCCCGCCAAAAGTCCATTGCCAGCGCCCAGGCTTCCTCAAAGGTATAAGTTTTCCCGCCATCGGGCAGCAGTGACACCTGACCGTCCCAGGGCTGGTATTCCTCCAGGCCCAGTACCCGGCGACGCATATCGTTATAGCCCTGTACCTTGTCTATGTTGTCATGCACCGAGCCAATCAGGGTCTCCATAACCTCGGGCGGCACATTGGTGCTGGACAGTGCTGCTTCCACTGCCGAGGGATAGCCGTATACCCGCGCCAACCAAACATCTCGTTGTATTTTTGAGCCCATGGTCGCCGCATAGGTGTTTCTATATTGGCCCACAGTTTCCATGTGCGCCTCCCAGGCGCGCTTGCGGGTGGGACGGTCGGTACTGCCACGCAGGCGACCGAACTGTCCGGGTGAGACTACGGCATCTTCGCCATTTTCATCTTTAACAGTAGGCCACTGGATATCGCCAGCGTTTAGCCCTTCGTAGGCGTTTACATGGCCCGCGCCAGGCAGGGAGGAACCGGCAACCACCTTTTCTACTTCGGCGGAACGTGAGTGTGCCTTCAGGCGCCAGATATTATCCAGGTAGTGTAGATAGGGCTGCAGCTCCTTTGCTTTGCGGAACTTGGCCACTTTCTTATCGGGCAGTGCAGCGATTTCCGGTTCGATGAAAGAGAGTGCCGCTGAAATTTTCGTAGTCATGGCGATGATCCGGCCCGACTGATCAGCGCCCAACTTATCCTCACGATTCAAGTGCATTTTCTGGTGCCCATTAATGTAGAGAGGGCCGATTACTTTATCCAGTGCGAACATCGCCTCCAGGGCTGCGGCGAGTGTTTTGGGCGATTCGCCCACCTTGCCGCGATATTTTTCTGCGGCTGGCAGCATGGCATCCAGTTTGGCGAAGGACTTGTCCCAACTCTCGGCATCAGAAAAATACAGGCCGAGATCCCAAGTGTATTGCCGTGGGATATCAGCGCGGTCTTCGAAATAGAGCACCTCTTCAGCTGAGCCAGCGAGCGATGCCAACGGCAGAGCGATTGCGAGGATAGCGCTAGACAGAAAGCGAGGAGAGAAAACAGATGTGTTCATTGAGTAGCCTCTAAGAGAATATTTATAGGCTCAGTTTAGCAGCACCGCGTCATTTATCCGAGGCCAGCGCTTCAGCTATATATTTTTTCACTAGCCCATCGAGAATTTACAGGGGCTTCCTGTTCCTTCTCTCGAGCATGTGCCAGGACGCCGTGGTAGCGGGTGAGACTGACCCTCGGCTTCGGTATCAGAGCAGCCAACCGCGCAATGAAATCTACAGGGTCGAAGGTTACCTGGGTCGTTCCATACCGGTAGGGCGTTTACAAAGTTGTTACAGCAACTTTTTCAATTCAGGCTTGGTCACTTTCCCCATGGCGTTGCGAGGCAGCGTATCGACGATCTTTATCGCCTGCGGTATTTTATAGGAAGACATTTTGCCATCGCACCAGGATTTAAGATCAGAGTATTCCAAAGTCGCACCGCCCTTTAGGCCAATGAAATCCATGACAGATTCTCCCCAAGTCTCATCTTTGACTCCGATAACAGCGTACTCTGCTACGGCTTCATGAGTAAGCCAGGTGCCTTCAATCTCAAGCGCAGACAATTTATAGCCTCCCGATTTGATTTGGTACCATCAAAGTGCTGAATTCTTCACCACCTCCGTCACTGGCATCGGTACGTTCCCCGTCTTACTATCAAGCCATCGAAACGTCATGAAACCAAAATTATGCCCACTGGTATCCAACCAGTTTGGGTGACCAGGGTCCTTGTGGCTTACGACAAACTGTACCGATCCATCGTCATTGTACTTTACGTCCTCTTTCGTTAAAGAGGTGGAGCGATGCAAATAATCCGGGGTTTCATGCCAACGGGTTTCAAGCGCAAGATTCCAATAACGACTATTGGGTGGCTGAACATCGATCACAAGCACCTCATCGTCTTCAAGTTGATAGCTGCCAATCATGTAGAGGTTGTCTTCGCTGCTGATGGCCCCACCAAGGTTTTCAGATGTGGCCCGAATAAAACCGTTATGCTGTTCCAGCAATTCCGGCAAGATGTATTGATGCAGCGTACTTAGTTTCAAAAACGCATAAGTTGTACCGATAATGGCGTTCGCAATTTCTTCATCGGTGGGCGGCTGAAACGCCGGATGGTCACCCACTATTTCAATATTGAGTTCAGGTAGCACCTGAGTTTTTCGATCACCTATGTACTGGCGAACTAAAATGCCCGAGGCATCTTCTGGGATTTCTACCCAGTCCCCTGGCTGATCCGGTTTCTGCTTAGTTAGCCACAGAGTAAAGTTGCCCTCTTCATCGGGGTTTAGCATTAGGTCGTTGACATAAGCGACTTGACGGCGTGGGTTCATTCCTTCTCCCGCAGTAATAGTAAAGCCGATATAGCTAACACTCCCTCTGGTACCGGTAATTTTATAGTCGTAGCGGCCATCAATGGCGACGCGTTCATACTCCGCGTCCGGGTTGTCACCGCCAACCTTTCTCACCAGTGTATCCATACGCTGAAAGTGCGGTAATTTCGCATTGGCATCACCAACCACCTCGGCACTCATGGCTGCTACTCGTAATAACCAGCGCATACCCTCAATAGCTTCCTGTTCGGTACGAGCATCTGCCAATACCATCTTGCGGCCTTGAGTTAGCATGGACTCAAAGTCGACAAGAGCCTGGTGAGATTTCAAACGACTGTAACTCTGGTTACTGCCCTGACCGAATGACATTATGGTGGCGATTAAACCGGCACCACGCGGCATCTTAAAGCCGATACCGATGCCGACAGCCAGCAATACCAGCGATAGCAATATTTTTTTCAGCATGATTCACTCTTTATTTATTATATGATTTGCGGCTTGTACATATTCGGTGCAGTCCAAGCGCGCTTCTAACACTGAAGCATATAGACGGTTCTGACAAATTAAAATCAGAAGAAGAAAAGCTCCACGGTCTCGCTTCAGGCAACTGCCCTTTGCCATTCTACAAACGCATCTTCCCTGAGTCTCCTCTAGCATTTAGCCTTAGTCAGGTGCCTTCCCAGATTGAACAACTAGCCGAGCCTTAATCCTCATTAATTGAAGCCTTGTATGCATGCTGTAATCTCTTGTATCTTATACTAATGGCACGCGAATCAAGGACGAGCCGTCGTGCGCACCTATAGATATAAAAAAAGGTTTACAAATGTGCCGACTGAAATCGCTGAAAAAGCTTGTAATGAGTGCGGCAATTGCGTCGTTACTTGGTTCGGTTTACATCCCTTTGGCTACTGCCGAGGGCTTCGCTTTAGAAGAGGTAATCGTCACCGCCCGTAAACGGGAGGAGAGCCTGCAGGAAACACCAGTAGCCGTTACGGCCCTGGATAGCGAGGCTTTGCGCGATGCCGGTGTTCGAAACCTCGCGGACCTGAATCAGGTGGTTCCCAATATCGAAGTGTCATCTGGCAACGGTAACTCGGGCGTCGCTAGTATCTATATTCGTGGCGTAGGACAACGCAATTCGGGCGCCAATATCGATTCTGGTGTAGGTATCTATATCGACGGGATTTACGCTGGTCGCCCGGACGGAGCCCTGCTGGATCTCAATGACATTCAGTCTGTGCAGGTACTTCGCGGCCCACAAGGCACTTTGTTTGGTAAAAACACCACCGGTGGTGCGCTGGTGTTTAGCAGCAACAAACCGGTAGAGGAATTCGAAGGCTCTGTCGGTGTGCGTGTCGGCAACTACGATCGCCTTGACGGTGAATTTGTTTTCAACGTCCCAATTACTGACCAACTTTTTACCCGCGTATCCGGTGTCGCTGTCTCGCGCGATGGCTATATCGATAATATCTATGACGGTGAGTCATACAACGAAGAAGACCGGCAGAGCCTGATTTGGCAGACCCGCTGGCTGGCCACCGATGACTTGGTATTGGATCTAAATGTAAACTGGGCTGAAACTGACCAAACGGCCCGACCAATGAAATGTGTACCGGTACCGGAACTCACCGGCTGGCAATCAACGCTCTTTGATAGCCTGGCGTTAGTACCGGCAACAGGACAGACCTACGATGATTTTTGTCAGGAATCAGCCGATGCGGGGGGAGGTGACCCAAGAAAACTGATATCCGACCTGGGAGGTACTTACAAGGCCAAAAATCAGGGGGCTTCGCTCACCGCGGAGTGGGATATCAGTGATAATCTCAGCCTGAAAAGCATCACTGGCTGGCGTTACACGGAGGGGTCACAGGACGATGAACTGGACCATACTGGCACCCCCTTTTTGCACCGCACCAACCACGTCCATCCTTTTAGTGCGCCCGCCGAGACTGACCAATATAGCCAGGAATTCCAGTTGACGGGCAGCGCGTTTGACGACCGCTTGCAGTATGTCGCTGGTGTTTTCTGGTTTAGTGAGGAAACGACCGGACGAAAAACTGTCAGCTACATTGGCCCCTATGATCCTGCAATATCGGGCTTGTTTTTCGTGAATTCTACGGCGACTCAATGGGACGCAAAAAATGAAGCGGTTGCGGTTTTTTCACAGGTTGAATGGGAGTTCAACGATAGCTGGCGCCTTACTGCGGGCTTGCGCTACACCGATGAGGACAGAGAAGTAGAGCGCACCCGTTACAACATCGACCCCGAAACACTGGATGCCAATGGCGGGTCAGTAATAAGTGTGGGCGGCGGACTGTTTTCGGTTGAGCGCCCCAGCTTTGAATACAATCCCAACTTCGGCTTTGACTTTAACGACTACACAAGGGGTAAAGTGTCCAATGATGATATCTCGCCCATGGCCAGCCTGCAGTATCTGATAGAGGGTGGTGGATGGATAGATTCCGGCAGTACTTACCTTACCTATAGCCAGGGCTTCCTGTCGGGGGGCTTGTCCGAGGGACCCACTGGCGATTTGGAAGAATATAAACCAGAGGAGGTTGAAAGTGTGGAGTTGGGATTCAAACTGGATCTTCTCGATCGTCGCTTGCGTGTCAACGGCGCGATTTTTAATGCCGATTACACCAACCGACAGTTGACCACGATCGTCATCGATCCCAATACCCAGCGACCCAGTGGTGCCACCATCAACGCTAAAGAAACAGTCATACGCGGAATTGAACTGGAAACTACCTGGCTGGCGACCGAAAACCTGATGTTCAACTTCAACATCACGGTGAATGATGGTGATATCAAGGAGTTCAACGATACCCAATTGACGCTGGCTGACCCAGGCAGTGAGTTAGCGCCGGGTTGTGAGCGGAGTAACCTGACTTTGGTACAGGTGGATTCCTGCCCCAAGGATCGTTCCGACGAGAATCTACCGCGATTGCCAGAAGAGACCTATATGCTGGCGGCCCAGTACACTCTGGATACCAGCTTCGGTCTGTTTATCCCGCGGTTACAGGGCAGCTGGAAGTTCGATATTGAATATTGCTTTGAAGCCAGTAGTTGTGAACATGGCGGATGGCTGGAAGACGAGCAGTTTGAGCTCAGCGGCAGGGTAACCTGGATATCCCGCAGTGAACGCTGGGTTGGCGCCATTTACGGTACTAACCTGACCGACGAGGATTACATTGTCGGCGGCACCGCCCTGACCGATGCGACAGGTGTCGGAAGCCACGCTTACAACCCACCTCGAATGTACGGGGCGGAGATTAAATACCACTTCTAGTAGGTCGCAGGTAGCGTAGCCTGCCCGGCAGGCTACTAACTGCATTTTAGGGGTATTGCCAACTTAACTACCCGAAATTGCTAAAAGGAAACCACTGAGGAATTAATTGGTATAGAGTTGTTCGTGCCAGGTTTCGAAGGTGAGCGAAAAAGATCTACAAGACCTGCAATGCACGTGCTAACCGCAGGCACTGCCCGAGTCTGTATACACGATCTCAGGTTCCGCGATTACTTTCTGGACGCCCAGTTACTTGCAACATCCCATTTATAATTCTTACACTTTGGGTTGTCCCGTCCCGGTAGGGATATAGCAATTCGCCACCTGCAGGTTGTGACTCGCTTATCGTTTTGGCCGAAATGACAATATCTTAGGATTTCCGGACAATGACTTCGCTTAAGTCATGTGGGAAGTTAAATGCACACTAACATGCGGGCGCTATGACGGGCATTGGTAGGTGTTATCAACAGACACTCGACCACCCGCATAAGCATGCAAAAAATTACAATTACAGAATTTAGCGAGAGGTAATATATGAATCGCAGCTTACCAGCCTTAATGATTTCAGCAGTATTGTTGGTGGCCTGCGGGCCGGGTAGCGAAACGCTGCGAGCTCTATTGGACAGCGGGCGAGCAAGCGCTGGCGTTGATCCTGCCATCGATTCTCCCTATCTGGACACAGGGGCGTGGGTTGAGTCCGTTTATGCCTGCCAAAGAGCCAATGGTATTGAGCAACCAGCCCCCACATTCGACCGTGAGACTTATTCGGAGCTGACTTACCTGACGGGGACATCAGCACTGACGGACGATGAGGCGGCGGCTCAGGCCCTCATCAATAGTCTCCCATTCTCGGCACGCGCCGCATCGCTGCAGGCAAAATGGGACCGCAAAGGCCTCGCGACTTATCGTTGCCCCGACGACGGCTTGTTGTACGGGACTGTTGTTCTCAGTGACTTCATTGCGGCGCCTTCCGGTCGTTACATCGAGACAGTTTTTAGTGAACAGGATATCGTCATACATGACGGTATCCGTTACGGCACCGCGCCTTTGCTGTGCGACAGAAGTAACGATCTGCTCATGGATATTTATGAACCCGCCGGCGATACACTGGTATCACGGCCGACGATGGTGGTGATTCATGGGGGCGGATTCAGATCGGGTAACCGCAAGAAAAACGCTGATAAAGCCCTGTCATATGCTCTCCGCGGCTACGTAGCGGTGGCCATCGAATACCGCACCTGTCCGGGTGAATTCGAGAGCGATGAGGCACAGTTTGAAACCGCCGCCAACGCCATTGACGATGGTATAGAAGCGATCAGGTTCCTGCATGCCAATGCCGCCACCTACGGTATCGACACCACACGTATCGGCGCGGTAGGCACCTCCGCGGGTGGGTTTATTGCCTTAGGGGCCGCCCTGATCGACGATCAGACACCGGGCGGTCCGCTCGAGGCCTACCCCTACCAGCCGGCGGCAGTTATGAGCACGGGCGCTAACCTGACAGCTGCTCTAGAATCACCTGGCTTTAGGGCGTCTATATCGCCGGTGATGATGTTTCGCTACGAATTCGATACCGTTGCCGGCCCCGAAGACGAGTCCTACGAATGGCCTTACTCGTACCGCACCTGTCTTGAAATCCATGCCAAGGACGCCACCTGCGACTTTTTCCGGCTCGATGGCCCGGGCCACGTCAGTGGCATTGGCGCAGCCGGTGCTTATGCCAAATGGTACCTGCCCTGGTTCTATGAAAAGATGGATTTAGCGAACGCAAATTAGGGTACTGTCAGGTAATGCCAAGTTAACGAGCAGAAATTGCTGAACTCGGCGCATGAACACTTATAAACGCCACCGATTCCCGCCCGATATCATTTCCTACGCTGTCTGGCTTTACTATAGGTTCAACCTAAGCCACCGAGACATAGAAGATCTACTTGCTCAGCGAGGCATCACAGTCAGCCGTGAAGCCATCCGCCTATGGTGCATAAAATTTGGTGCCATCTACACACGCCGACTGAAGCGAAAGCACCGTGGTTTCAGCGTCGTGCCTTTTGCTCAAGAAACCTTCTTAGACGATATATGACCTTGCCAGCCTTCTTCCTTGAGCAGCATAATTCGTCACATTCCGTGTAATTGTTAGTAGTCGAAGAGACTCACTTGAGGCGGAGCTCGAGGTTCTGGTAGCTGATTTGCTGAGGCTGGTGCCGAGAATTTGGCATTCAGGTAATCAAGGATTTTCTTAATGACCAGAGACTCGGCGATATAATCATCGTTCAGTCCAATAATCAGGAGGTAGATGATGTCAATTGAGAATGCGAAGGCGTTAATCAAGAAAGCAAAAAAGGATAAAGAACTCGCTGAGAAACTTGAGGCCGCTGGCAGACTTCAGTGAGTTAAGTTGCCAAAACCCTCTCAAGATAAAGAAGGACTGCAGCGGTGGCCTCCCTGTGATACATCGGCGTGATTTTTCCGTGTTCGAAAAATGACTTTCGCCAAACAGCATCTGCAATATCGACGGCAATTTCGCAGCACTTACCGACCTTGGGGGCTTTGGATACGTTTGCACGCTCAACGAGAAGCGCATGCACATCCCTGCCGATAGTTTTATTCAAACTGACAACTTTCGAAATTGACCTGGGTGATAAAGCCAGGATCATCTCTACAGGGTTATTATTGTAGAAGTCTCGTGATTTACTCAAAGCTTCAGTCATCAACTGGCGCCAATCGGAAGACTGTGCCAGCTCAGTCACGTGGGCCATCATTTTTTCAACGCCACGAGCGTAGAGCGCATCAGTAAGTGCCTCTACAGAGTCAAAAAAGTGATAAAGAGAAACCCGAGGAACCTCGGCTCTGTCGGCAATCGCCATCAGCGTAAGCGGCTCTGGCGATTGGTTCTCAATAATAAGAGATTCGGCGCTCTCCGTGATCCGGTTATAACGCTCGATGCCCGGCTTTCTGGCGGGTGTTCGGCTCGCTCTAGTTTTGGCAACCACTTCTCATTTCCTACGTCTGCCTCGAGGGGCTTGGGCATAGTGTCGACTAAACATCAGCTGTAACCACCAAAAGCCCGGCTCAAGTGGAGTATTGTAACTCATCACGGGTTCAGCACACTCGCGGATCTGGCAAGCCAGTGCTGCTAGTCTGTAACCTGGTTGAGAGGACAGTCACGCTGGTTCATCCCTACACACAGCTAGGTCAAAACATCAGGGACGCGGCTTTCATCCACGCCCCTGATAACGACAGCGGTTGATGCCCTCACTCAATCTCCAGCACTACCTTGTTAATGGTCCCGCTAAACCTGGTTGCCACAGGCCCTACGCCAATATCATCGGCAACCGGTGTCTGGTTATCAAGACCCACATCCGCTGTCTCGTCAGCGGAGAAGATCAGGGGCTGTGTGCGGCCAATTCTGCCAGACGCCACCTTTTTGCCGTTCACAGAAATGGTTGCGTCACCGCCTTTGCCCAAGCCGCCACCGTCGTAGTCGAAGTCCATGACAATGGTTGCCGGGCCTGGAGGGATCGGCTTCTTCGCCGCAACCGTGAATCGCTCAAGGCCGAGGAAGTTGTAGGTGTAAATCGGTCGGCCATCTTTCATGTAAAGCGACCAGCCACCAAAGCGGCCACCCTGAGTCAGGATCACGCCCGTCGTACCTTTGTCGACTTCTACTTCTGCGGTAATGCTCTTCGACTTGTTCTTGGAGTTCATGAACACATTCTCCAACATGCCATTCATACCGTCGTACAGCGTGAGTGACTTACGGTCGCCCATCAAATCAGGGCGTCCTGCGATAGCTGGATTCATACGTTCTACGGTACGATCGTCGATCGGCAGCACGTTGTATTTTTCAGCTTCCTCCATGAAGAGCGCTTCCATCGCCGCCACACGCTCAGGGTACTGATTCGCTAGGTTATTCACCAAGCTGAAGTCTTCCTTCGCGTTGTAAAGCTCCCAAACGTCATCCTCAAGCGGCTTCTGTTGACCCGTCTGCCACGGTGCGCGGTGCAACACGCGGGCAAACCAACCATCTTGATACAACGCTCGGTTACCGAACATCTCAAAGTACTGAAGTGTGTGCTGCTCAGGGGCATCAGCATCATTCAAGCTATACATGAGGCTGGTACCTGCCATGGGTTCCTGAACCGTTCCATTGACGCTTTTGGGCTCCGGCAGGTTGGCAGCCTCAAGAATGGTTGGCGCAATATCGATCACATGAGAAAACTGGCTACGAATCTCACCCTGACTGTCGATACCCTCAGGCCAGTGAACGATCATGCCGTTGCGGGTGCCGCCAAAGTCGGAAGCAACCTGCTTGGTCCACTTAAACGGTGCATCAAAGGCCACCGCCCATCCTGCTGACATATGCGGAAAAGTATATTCGCCGCCCCACTCGTCAAGACGCGGCAAAAGATCTTCGACCTTTTCCTCCACCTGGTTGAAGTAGGTCATCTCGTTATACATGCCGATGAAACCACCTTCTGCACTGGTGCCGTTATCACCCGCAATGTAAATGATGATGGTATTGTCCAGCTCGCCAATCGCCTCTACCGCATCAACCAGTCGGCCGATATTCACGTCTGTGTGTTCCATGAATCCGGCAAAGACCTCGGCCTGACGCGCAAAGAGCTTACGATGATCTTCAGGTAGATCTTCCCAAGCACTCAAATCTTCTGGGCGACCGGCCAGCTGAGTCGCTTCAGGAATTATGCCCATCTCTTTTTGCTTGGCTACGGTCTCAGTGCGGACCTGATCCCAGCCCTTATCGAACTGACCTTTGTACTTGTCGGCCCACTCTTTGGGCACATGGTGCGGCGCGTGCACTGCACCCGTCGCAAAGTACATATAGAAGGGCTTGTCGGGCGTCATAGACTGCTGCGCCTTCATCCAGCCAATCGCCTGATCCGTCATGTCGTCGGTAAAGTGATAACCCTCGACGTGGGGCGGATTAACGCGGGTCACACCATCGTAAACCAGCGGGTACCACTGATCGGTCTCACCCCCAATAAAGCCATAAAACTTGTCGAAACCTGAATGCGTCGGCCAACGGTCAAACGGACCGGAGACACTGGTTTCCCACGCGGCAGTCTCGTGCCACTTACCAAAGGCGCCCGTGCTGTAACCATTGAGGCGCATCATTTCGGCCACCGGCGCAACTCGGTTAGGAATTTTTCCGGTGTTCCCCGGAAACCCTGTCGCGCTCTCCATGATGGAGCCGGTATTGGTCTGGTGATGGTTCCGACCGGTCTTCAGCGCGTTCCGTGTTGGTGAGCAGAGCGCCGTCGTGTGAAAGTTGTTATAGCGCAAGCCGCCCGCAGCCAAGCGATCCATCGTCGGTGTATTAATGGGACCACCAAATGGGGTGGTCGCACCAAAGCCGACGTCATCAATTAACACAATAATGACATTCGGTGCACCCTCTGGCGCCTCGACGTTGAACAATGGCGGCGCCTCGACACTGCGAACGTCGAGCTCCTTAAACTTGGGCGGATCAGGTTCTGCGATCGGCAGATGTGTTCTATCAACCTCATTCGATTGGCTGAACATCGAGAAACTGATCAGAGGCAAAAACCCCAGCGTAGCTCGAACTATATTTCCAAATTTCATGTCATTCTCCTGACTTAATTGCTACCAAGTTACTGTTGTGCTGCTTTTGTTTACTGATAATTCTCGTGCCGTTGTCTTAACTGAATTGTCCCAAGGCTGTGCGTGTAAATGTTTCATGTCTGTCATCACTAAAACATTGGTAAAGGGGTAAAGGTTAAATTGAGAGAAAGCCAGTCACCTTCAAAACGCGTTTTTGCATCCATCTCTTTCATATACTTTAACGAAAGATTAAGTCTTGGCGTGAGCCAATAGGCGACCTGTGCACCCAGCGCGTGTACCTCCCCTTTGGCATTAGGGTCCAGATCCAGGAGCCCTGCCGGGCGTGAATCTCTCCCGACCTGCCACTGACTGAATCCGGCAATACCCACTTCAAGTCGATCGGTCAGATATTGGCTGAAACCGTACTCTAACGTGAGGTGATCTCCCGGCGTGACGTCGGTGCCATCTTTTTCGCTGTGTGTTTCATAAGTGGCAGTAAGCATAAACGCAGATGCCTGAGTTTCATCCAGATAGAGATAGCTGGATAGCTGTACCTGCCCGGTATAAAAGCCTAACCCGACGTTGTCATTGTCGCCAGCGTCATACCTTCCTGTTGGTAGGTATACCCCGGTACCAAGGGCGATATCGTAATGCGTATCGCGCCATCCCAGCCATAATGGCTGAATCAGGGTATCGCCAAGGCCACTGGCATCGGTATCGGCTCTGAAACTGTTCTCCAGGCCGTCAAGTTTAGCGGCGAGCGAAGTTGTGCTAGCCGAGGGTGCTATGTAGAACGCATAGTTTGCGCCCAGCACGTTGATGTCGGTTGACCAAACAAACACCGGCGTCACTGCCAGTAAATCGACTTTAGTATCTAGCGGAATTCCAAGGGGTCCGGGGAGTGTCTTGACGTTATCGCCGCGGACGTCTCTGTAAGTGTCGGCTTCGTAGTACGTGTTGTACTGCACGAAATACAAGCCGGGCTGAGCCGGAACAGCCAAGTCCCTTATGTTAGCGACCCCGGGTGCGTAATGGCCCATCTCTCTCGCCTGGACATTGCCAGCCAGCATAAACGCGCTTAGGAGATAAAGTGCAACAATACGCACAAAACTACGCCTCTGATTAGAACCCACAGGATTGTGTGTTGCTTGATCCCGCTGTTTGCTGAAATCGCCAACTGCACACGCGTCTTGAGATGGGGTAAGAGCTACGACCCTAACTCATATTAGCAAACTAATGTTTGTTAAGGATGCAAGTTTGATGCCACACAATTCCACAGTGAAAATAATTTTGATGGCCGGGCAAGCTTCTGAAAATAAGAGAAAAAACCTTTAAGGGATATTTCTCTATTAACATGTCTGTCACAGAGTAGGAGTGCTTGATAATTATATTTCAAAATGAAATTTTTTAAGCATTGCAAATTGCAAATTAAGTCCGCAAAACTCCTGTTATGATACTATCAAGGCAAGTACCTCAAACCGACAGAATCGTCGCATGAATACTTACAAGGGTATCGCCAACTTAACTACCCGAAATTGGTAGACTCTGTTGATGGCTATATAAGCGCCACCGATTTCCACACCTAGGCGGCCCCCAGACATCATCAGCTACGCAGTCTGGCTCTACTATCGATTTAACCTGAATCACCGCGATATTGAAGATCTGCTCGCCGAGAGACGCATCACCGTGTCCAGAAAAGCGATCCGTCACCCACCGACAATCCTTCACCGTTCCCGCCCACAAAGGTGGCAGATGCAGTCTCTAGAACTCATGAATCTATAGGAATTGGCCGGCCTGAGCCTCGGCGGCCCCGCCGATTCGAGCGGCCGACCTGCGGCTTAGGAGTAGGGGAGGAGGCAGGTTGCCAGCAGTAAGGCCATTAAGAATTGGGAGAAAAAACTGGGGTAGGGCACGGCGCCGCACCAACCGAGACTATCCCGAACCTCCACCAGATCGATTTCGCTGCTTCCTATGCGTAAGCCAAAGAATTGTAAGCGCTTCTCCAAACGGAACACCGAACTTCTTCCGAGCTAGTGTCGGCTCATTTACCGGCGGTCTGCTCCTCAATTGCCCGCCAGGCCGCATCAAAGGCGGCATCCATCAGTGCGATGGCTTCGGAGTCGGTATTGGCAATAGAGATACGCCCGAATTGGGCGCGGCCAATTTCGTGGGGTGCCTCGCCTTTTTCCCAGTCGGGGTCGTCCAGGGAGAGGTAGGGATAGGCGTAGCCGTGGGGAATACGGTTGACGGTAATCGCGCGAATATCCCGTTCGTGCTCAAAGCCGTGGCGGCCCAGCATGGATTGCAGCTGATCTCGAATCTGCTGCTCGTAAGCGGCAAAGGGGGTGCTGTAGACACGGTGGCGCCCCATGCGCAGTTGGTCGCGCCCGGAACCCTGTTCCTGTCCCTCGGTCATGGGGGAGTTCATCATGAAGACCACCATCGGGTCATCCGGTCCCCGGGGAGGCTCATAACCGCCGACGCTCATGCCGGGGGCACTGCTCACCCATTGAAACGGATCGTGGGGGCATTGGAACATTTGCGCGCCCAACTTTTCGTAGGCCTGCCCATTTGCCAGTTGCACGTTGGCATACACGAAGGGGGTTTTTACACCGTAGCGAAGGCCTTCTTTCTGGGCCTTCGGCATTTCCGAGCAAAGGTGCGGTATCAGCGCGTTGTAGCAGGCCATGACACAGTGGTCAGCTGTAACGCGCAATGCCTGGCCCTTTTGCACGTAGTCGACCTCTACGTGCTTCCCACCGATCTCTCGCACACCCACCACGGTGCTGTTTAAGCGAATGCGGGTGGCCTGGTTTGCGCGATCCAGTGCATCGTAGTTAAATCGCGCGATGGCAACGTCCTTTGGACCCTGCATGTCTGGCGCTACCGCAGGAACGAGTTTCTGCACGATAAGGCGCGCGACTGAGGCATTACCATCGGGAAACATTTTGACATTCAGCAGGCTGCCCAGGAATGCACCGGCAATGGATGCAGATGTCCGACCCAGCCAGCCCAGAGACTTGATGCCTGGACCACCCTGGGTGATACCTTCCAGCACACTGAGATTCCAACCGGACATGCCCGTGAGGTGGACCAGCATGGCATTCATTACCGGCAGAGATGTTTCGTCGAGCTTGACACGATCGAGCAGGAACCGGTTGTAGCTGACCGTGTTGATGTACTCCCACGTTTCGGTGAGTGACAAGTCGTCGGTAAAGTCACGCTTGCCGCCGAAGAAGTCGATGAACTTGTCCTGTTCGTTGCTTGTGATAGGCAGTTTGCGTATATAGTCCTCGTAACCTTCGCCGCCGTACATTATGGCTAACCAGTTACCGGCCAGTGTCGCATGGCCGTCGGGGCCCGGGAGCGAGACGCCGTTGGGTGCATTCATATCGCCTGCCAGAAACTGGTCAGGAGGTGTATTCACGGCCATGCTGGCAACAAATTCATCGTCGATACCGATGTCCTTCATCAGGTTGGAGGCTGCGTTGCTGTAGCCGCTGGGACTTTCCAGGTTCTGGGCACCGCCCAGACTCAACATCATCCTGCCGTTCTGGTGAAACTCGTTGCGTTTGGCGTGGCCACCAAAATCGTCGTGATTGTCGAGAATCAGAATCCTGGCCTTGGGTCCCATTTTCTGTTGGTAATACCTGGCAGCGGCCAGGCCGCTCATGCCTGCGCCGACTACTATCAGGTCATAGTGTTCGTCCAGGGTTTCGTATTGGGACGGCTTTTCTCCGCGCCAGGCCAGTGCATGAGCGACTTCGAAAGACCCATCGTGGCTGCCTCGCATACCGGTCAGGGTAGGAGGGTAGTAGCTGGTGGATAATGACTCACTGAGCATGGTTGGTCCTGACTGGGCTGCTCGGGCCCCGGTGCCGCTATAACCCTGTAATAGCAAGCCTCCTGCGCCAGTCGCAATACCATTCAAAAAATCCCGACGAGTTACTGGTCTAACCATCTGTGACCCTAAATACTTTACATGTCATATGACATGTTCTAGCATGTCGATTGACATGTCAAATTGAGAAAAGCGATTTTATGACGGACGAACGCAAGCAAGAGACCTTGCAAACGGGAATTGAAGCTACTGCTGACGAGGGTTATTCGAGCCCGAGGGTGCGTTCTCTGGCGCGGGCCAGCGGCACGAAGTTGGGTGCGCTTCAATATCAACCCGTACCTGGGAAGAGTTACTCCGTTGCATCGTGGGCTATATCGATAAGCACATCCGCGAAGCGTTCGAAGCGCAAGCCCTCCAGCTCGGCTCTGCGAGTGTTACTGAAATTATGGAGTTTATGCTCAGAGATACGGTTGTCACTGAAGATGCTTTGTTCGGAGACAAGCTGTGGCCAAAACTGGGGGCTATTGGAGCAGGTAGAGCCGCTGGTTTCCGATTTGAGGTTCGCAAGACGATGCTGAAATTTGTAGAAATAAAATATGGAGAAAACTCTTGAACAATAGCATTTCGCTCGACTATCAAATCAACCGCTTTGGTTTTTGGTGCGTCATCTTCGTACTTGCGACGGCAGTCGTATCATTGCTCTTGCCTCTGGATGCACCGGAGGGATACAACGCAGAGCACGCTGACCGCATTGCCTGGCTGAATGCCAATAGAGGAGCCTTTATCGCGGGGTGGTTGAACCAGATTGTCGCAATGCTCACGCTGTCAGGTGTCTTCTTTGCTATGGCCTGGCAGATTCGAGTCGAAAATGCGCTGCGGGCAATGCTTGCAGGTATGGTCGTGCTGATGTCCGTTGTCGCGTTCATTATTCCCAAGTTTATGGCGGTGTGGACAATTCCCTTGTTGGCTGAAACAGCGGCCAGTGGTGCGGTGGGTGCCCAGATGTCTGACACTCTGCTGCTACTTCTCAACGTGTCGATCCCCTTTTCGCTCTATACATCTTTCGATTTTCTGGGTTTTTGGCTTTATGGGATATTTGCGCTGTTGGTGATGGCTCCTCTTTATGGGAAATCGAAAAGTGCAAAGATTTCGGCGGTCACACTGGGCCTCTTCGGTCTCATTTACCAGTGCTTGTTCATCCTGCTGCTCGCGGGCGGTATCGAGCCGGCCGCAATCAACAATTACTTCTTGAGCCCTTCTATTCTGCTGGTGATTTCAGTCATCGCTATTGCTTTCAATTTCAAAGCTGCAATGAAAAATCAGGTGGAAGGCTAGCCGGTTATGAGTACTACACCCATGCGCACCCTACTCGATATCCAGCGTCAGGCATTCCTGGTCGATGGCTTCCCGTCGGCGAAAATACGGATCGACCGGATCGACCGCGTGAAGGACATTCACGTTCGCTACAAGCAACAGATTGTCGAGGCGCTGGAAGCGGATTTTGGTGCCCGGCCCCCTGGCCAAACCCTGGCAACGGACGTCGCCACCATCGTCATGGAGGTGAATGAGACCCGTCGCAAGATTCGGCAGTGGATGAAGCCCGAGCGCCGCAAAACGCCTCTCATGATGCGCATGATCGGGGGCAGAGCGGAACTACAGTTTCAGCCGCTGGGGGTGGTCGGCAATATTTCGCCCTGGAACTTTCCGTTCCAGCTGGCGTTTGCTCCCGCTATCGGCGCCTTCGCCGCGGGTAACCGAGTCATGCTGAAGCCCTCGGAACTGACCCCGCTAACATCGGCACTGATGGAAGAGATCGTTGCCAGCGCTTTTGACCCTGCTGAGATGGTGGTGGTGAACGGCGGTGTGGATGTCGCACAGGAATTCAGCCAGTTACCTTTCGATCACCTGGTATTCACCGGTGGGCCGGAAGTTGCTAAACATGTTATGCGCGCTGCTGCCGATAATCTGGTTCCGGTAACACTGGAACTGGGCGGTAAATGCCCGGTCGTGGTGGGTAAGTCTGCAGATATCAAAACTGTCGCCGACCGGGTAATGGGCACCAAGACCGTCAACAGTGGCCAGTTGTGCCTTACGCCGGACTACATATTTCTCCCGGAAGGCAAAGTGGAAACCTTTATCGAGGAAGCGCATTCGGTGTTGTCCCGGTGTTATGAATCCCTGCTGGACAATCCCGACTATACGTCGGTCATCAATGAGCGACATTGGCAGCGGCTCAAGGGGTATATCGATGACCTGGAGGCGCGCAAGGTGCGCATCGAGGTGTTCAATCCTGCCAGTGAATCCTTCGATGACCCCGGGAAACACAAGCTGCCCTTTGTGATGCCCGTCGAGCCAGATGAAGACTCCCTGATCATGCAGGATGAAATATTCGGCCCCATGCTATCGATCAAGACTTACCAGTCACTCGACAAGGTTATTGAGTTTATCAACAACAAGCCGCGGCCACTGGCGCTCTACTATTTCGGCAAGGACAAGCGTGAGATAGAAGCGCTGTGCCAGCGCACTACATCCGGCGGTGTCACCATCAATGACTGTGTCCAGCACGCAGCATGCTCCGACCTGCCCCTGGCGGGCGTTGGCAACAGCGGCATGGGCGCCTATCACGGGCACCACGGGTTCCTGCAGTTCAGTCACAGTAAGGCGGTGTATCGGCAGGGGCTTTTTAGCATGAGCAGCCTAATCCGGCCGCCTTATGGTGAGCGCAAGATGAAAATGATCGATTACATGACATGAAACCAATTGGACGCGCGTTACTCGCGCTATTTTTTAGTAAAGAACAGGGTAAACCAATTCAAAAGGGCCTGGCCCGAAAATTTCACACTACAGACTCCTTCAGGGGGAAAGCATGAAAATATCTAATAAGTACTTGCTCACTATCGCCGTCAGCGCCGCAGTCGCGCCGGGCGCGTCTTTTGCGCAGCTGGAGGAGGTATTGGTTACAGCGCAAAAGCGTTCGCAAAACCTCCAGGATGTGCCCATCGCCATCAGCGCTGTCAGTCAGGAAATGCTCATTAAGACGGGTGTCAACACCTTGAGTCAGGTGATACCTATGGTTCCCGGTGTTACCGGGTCGGACTACGGTCTTGCCACCAATACATGGGCTATACGGGGCATCAGTAGTAACGATTGGACCGTTGGTTCTGAACCGTCTGTGGGCGTGTTTTTTGATGATGCCTATGTCGGCCGCAATGCCTTCGCAACTGGCGTGTTCTTCGATATTAATCGGGTTGAAGTAGTGAAGGGCCCCCAGGGAACGTTATTCGGCCGCAATGGTCTTGCCGGCGCTATTAGTATGGTGAGCAATAAGCCCTCTGACAAAAATGAGTTTAGTCTTGGGATAGCCTATGGCGATGAGGGGCAGCAGCGTTATGAGCTTATCGGTAACCTGGCAGTCAGTGACACCTTCGCGGTGCGTCTCGCTTATCAACATGATGAGTGGGAGGGCATGTGGGAGGAGGTCAATAGTGGCGATGACGCTTACCAGGAGAGCGACACCGTGCGCCTGACAGCGCGCTGGAGCCCAAGTGATGATTTTGAAGCGATATTGAGGGCCAATTACAGTGAGGCAGAGACCAACTACACCAGTGCAATGAACATTCCTCTCAGCACGATCGCGCCCGGTGACAAGTTTCCTGACAAATACGCCGTTAATGACCCTAATTATGAAGATGCCGAGGACTACGGGTTTGGGTTGCGCCTGACCTGGAATTTCGGTGACACCATGGAGCTAGTCTCTATTACGGACGTGCGCACGGGTGAGAACGATTACTTGGAGGACGCTGATGGCACTGATAACGATGCTGCGGTCGATGCTATCTACGGCCCCGTCACGGGTGGTATTACCATCCCCTATAGTGGAACTGGCGAGATCGACACTACCTACCAAGAATTTAGGCTGAGCGGTGGCGCAGAGGCTTTGACGTGGTTTGCTGGTGTCAGCTACTACAACGAAGATTCGGCGGCGCCCGATTATTTGGTCGATCTGATTGATACGGCTTTTGGGCTCGGCTCGATAGCCAGAACCCTCATCAAGAACGAAGGAGACAATGATTCTTATGGCGTCTACGGGGATGCTACTTGGTATGTGACTGAAAAATTTGCCCTAACCGGCGGTGTCCGCTGGAGTTACGACGAAAAGGATTGGTGTACAAACACGCTTGAGGACAATCTGGGCGAGGCAGGTGGTCCCACTGATGGAGAACTGTGCACCGAGGAGGATTGGGATGAAGTCACTTCTCGCCTGGTTGGTCAGTACAATATCAGTGATGATGTGATGGTGTTTGCCAGTCTGTCTGAAGGATACAAGGGCGGTGGCTTCAATAATTCGGCGGCCGACACCAATGGCGATTTTATAGGCGACACTATATTGCCCTTCGATCCGGAAACCAGTGTAGCCTTTGAGGTTGGCATCAAGTCGATGTTGATGGATGGCAAGCTACAGTTGAATGCCTCGGCTTTTTATACCGAGTTTGAAGATTTGCAGATTCAAACCACGAACATAGAAACCGGTTTGCAGACCTCTAATGGTGGCGATGCCGAAACCAACGGGCTGGAGGTCGAGCTAAACTTTTCTCCGGTTGAAAACTTGGTTCTGATGGCAAACTACGCTTATCTGGATGCCGAGTTTACTGATGGAGAGCTGGATGGCTACGAGCTTGCCTACGCACCGGAGAGCACATTTTCAGTGGGGGCAAACTTCGATCATCAGTTTTTGGGCGGAACGCTAAACTGGTTTGCGGTCTACAACTACACGGATGACTTTTATCACGACGCTGGCAATGGGAGCGAGGAAGACGCCTATGGTCTCCTCAACGCCAGGGTTGGCTATACCCCGACAGACGGCAATTGGGAGCTTGCCCTTGCCGGGGACAATCTTACCGATGAAGAATACGGCGCATATCGTGGGGACCTCGGTCTGGGCGAGGTAATTCACTGGGGCTATAAGCGCATGGTCAGGGCTGAATTCAACATTTACTTCTGATCGGCCGCGCTTGTGAACGATGCTAAAAGGATATTGCTATGAAAAAACTATTGTTTCTTGTTTGTCTATTGGGGAGTGTCCTCGCTATGTCTGCTAAGGCCGAAGTCAGTATATTGGGGCTCAACGCGGATCAGCTGCGGGAGATGGAACTGGAGTCGATACCGCCCTGGCCTGACGAATTGGTTCTTAGTGGAACCAATAAGCACTGGCAGAAGATCCTGCATCTGGGGGAATTTGTGGTGGTGTTGTACGAGTCGGAAGCTGCGGTCATTGATGTCAGTTATCCGTTCCCTTACGACGAGTATGTGCTGGTACTGGAGGGGGAGGTGATTCTTACCTCAACCTCTGGAGAGCGACAGCGTTACAGTGTCGGTGAGAGTTTCGTGGTACCTAAGGGCTGGATGGGTACCTGGGACATGCCGGTCAAGTATCGCGAGAAAATCGTTGTGGAGAGAAAAGCTTGGGACGAGTCAGATGGTTAAACTACTGTGAAAGCCAATATTACCCGGCGAGATTTTCTTAATGGCGTGGCTCTCGGAGCGGCAGCAGCAACGGCTGCCGCACCCTTTTCTGCACTGGCCATGAGTTCGATCGAAGCTACTTCCGCAAGTTACTACCCGCCGTTGCTTAACGGAATGCGCGGCAGCCACGAAGGCTCATTCGAAGTTGCCCATGCGCTGGCCTGGCGCGGAGAGAAGCCCTCTCAATATAAGACGCTGGATGAGCACTACGACCTTGTGGTGGTGGGAGCAGGTATTAGCGGCCTGGCGGCAGCTTATCTGTACAGAAAGCAGAAGGGGCCTGATGCGAAAATCCTGATCCTTGATAATCATGACGACTTTGGTGGTCACGCTAAACGCAATGAATTTCAGGTAGATGGGAAGATGCTGCTGGCCTTCGGTGGCAGTGTCAACCTCGAGCAGGCGGCCATGAGCCCAGCGGCCTACCAGCTGCTGGAAGAGATTGGAGTTGAATTTGAAGCACTTCAGGATGCCGTTGCACCCGACTACCTGCTAGCCAATGCTGTTGCGGATTTCGGCTATTACCTCGACGAAAACGTCTACGGCGACAGTCGCATTGTGGTGGGTCCTTGGGGGCTTGCCCTCACGGGCGAAGGCGACTACCGCTCGCTGATCGCCGCGCTGGAATTGCCTGCCAGAGACGAGGAACTACTCATAAGCCTGGTGGAGGGTGATAAGGATTACCTTGCCGATGTGCCGCTTGAAGAGAAGGAGGTCTACCTGCGAAACCACAGCTACGCCGATTTTCTGTACAAGAAGGTAGGGATGTCTCGTCTGGGCGGCAAACTTTCTGAGCCTTGGGCGCAGGCTATGTTCGGCGTGGGTATTGAAAGTGTGTCAGTGGCAGAGGGGTTTTACCTGGGTTGCCCTGGTATTCAGGCGGTGGGTTTGCCCGACGATTACACCCAGGCGAATGAAGACGTAGATCCGGAGACATACAGGAGTCCTCTTTTCCCTGACGGCAATGCCTCGGTGGCGCGACTCTTTGTCAGGAAGCTCATCCCTGAGACCGCGCCGGGTAATACAATGCAGGACCTGGTAACGGCGCGCTTCGACTACTCGCAGCTGGATCGCAAAGCAGCAAATGTCCGGGTGCGGCTCAACAGTACCGTGGTCAATGTTGCCAACCGCGGTAGCGAGGCTGTAGACGTCAGTTATGTTAGCGGCGGTGAGGCCTTACAGGTACGTGGCAAGCACTGCATATTGGCCGGTTACAATGGCATGATCCCCCATCTTTGCCCGGAACTGCCCGAGGCGCAGAAACAGCACCTGGCCTACGGTGTCAAAGTGCCGTTTATCTGGGCCAACGTGGTGTTGAAGTCTGGTGCCGCGGTGAAGAAGGGAGGGGCGTCTGTCTACCAGTGCCCCGGAAGCTTCTTCCCATTGGTGGCCCATGCGCCCCCGGTGAGCCTAGGTGGTTACCGATCCTCAGAGAGGCCGAATGACCCGATGGTGATATTCATGGGGCATATGCCTGCGCCGGAAGGGGATGGCACGCAGTCTGGGCGGGATCTTTGTCGCCTGGGCAGACACAAACTGTATAGCACGCCTTTTGCAGACTACGAAAATGAAATTCGCAAGCAGCTCACAGGCATGTTCGGCCAGTACGGATTTGATCCGGACCGGGACATCGGTGCTATTACTATCAATCGTTGGTCCCACGGTTACGCGTATGAGTACATGGAGCTGTTTGATCCCAAGTGGAAAGAGGGTGAAGCGCCCCACGAGCTAGGACGTCAGCCCATTGGCAATATCAGCATCGCCAATTCCGATTCTGAGGCCCATGCCTACGTGCAAGCGGCTATCGATGCGGCGGTGCGGGCAGTGGGGGAGGTAGTGGGGTGAAACGCAGCAATATTTACAAGATGCTTAGTATGCTGGCTATCTTGGTGACGGGGTTCCTCAGTCAATCGAATTCGATAGCACAGAACAGTAACCGGCCGGAAAGCCTGACACTGGAATCCTTCCAGTTCGGACCCGTCAATCGATGGTCCTTCAGCCATATGCGGGAAATACTTCCCACGGTGAACATCCCGCGGGATCCCGACCGATTCCACCCGCTAGAGAAAAGCGATGACTTCGTTGCTGATTTTTCTGTTGCCTTCCAGGGACGCAAACAATCGATCGATGATATTGCCGCGCATCAGTACACAGATGGCCTGCTGATTCTCAAAGACGGTGAAATTCTTTTCGAGAAGTATTATGGCCACCTCAGGCAAGACCGCCCGCACCTGATGAATTCGGTGTCCAAGTCTATTGTTGCGCTGGTAGCCGGAAAGCTGGCCGCACAGGGTGTCGTCGATCTCGACAAGCCGGTGTCCCATTATGTGCCCGCGCTTGCCAAGAGCGGCTATGGCCCCGATTCGCTGCAAAGCCTACTCGATATGCGTGACGGTTCCGACTACAGCGAAGACTACCCGGACTTCACGACGACCTTTCGCATCCAGGACTGCGCCATTGGTTGGACTGATGCCGACTACTGCCCAGAGGATGGGCCAGTTGGTCTCTATGAATTTCTGCCAACCATCGGGCGCGACAACTCAAAGTTCGGAAAATTCAGCTATCGATCTGGCTCTACCAACGTTGTCGGCTGGGTGCTCGAAGCAGCGACAAAGCAACCACTGGCAGAACTGATTTCAGAGCATGTCTGGCAACCCATGGGCGCCGAGTTCGATGCCAACATCACTGTGGACGAGGGCGGTGCTGTTCTGGCCGATCATGGTATGAGTGCCACCTTGCGTGATCTTGGCCGTGTGGGATTGTTGGTGCTGAACGACGGTAAGGCATTGGGCAATGCCGTAATTCCGAGTGCATTTATCCAGGACATTTTAGGCCAGAAAGGTGACGTTAGCTGGCCTTACCCTTTGCTCGACGGATACGAAGAGCCTTACTACCGTTCCTTCTGGTGGGGCGAAGGGAACCCTGGCGGCGACGTGAGTGGCTATGGCATACACGGTCAGTTCGTTCGCGTGGTGCCTGAGGCCGGTCTCGTCATCGCTATGTTTTCGACCTGGCCACGGGCAGATGGCAACGATGAGACCCACGGCTGGGGGGCGACGGCCCAACTAATGGACGCATTGATCGCCAGGTTTCGGTGATTCGGAGAGGGCGTATTCATGTTGACTAAACTATTGATCGTAGACATGTCACACACCCGGTGCGAGGGGTAGCGTGGTGAACCTGCTCCAGTATCGATTGCTGAACGGCTGGCCGCTGTTTTTCTTGATAGCAGCCGTGACCTTTGCCGCTATGGTTACAGCTTATTTGTTGATAGGGGTCGACACCCCGGAACCGGCGGTCAATATAATTCGCCTGTCAGTGCAACTCGCCTCGCCCTGGGTTTTTCTTGCTTTTGTTGCCAGGCCCATGACGCAATTGTTCCCTGGTAACTTGTCGAAATGGCTTTTGCGAAATCGCCGTTACTTCGGTTTATCTTTTGCTGCTGGCTTTGGCTGGCAGGCGGTGTTTATCGGTGTGCTACTTGCCCTGCATAACGCCTATTACTGGAAAGAAATGCACAATGACATTGACTTGCTGCTGCGAATGGCAAGCTATGTCTTTCTCGTCGCCTTAACCATTACCTCGTTCTACCCTGTGCGTCGAAAAATGCGTCCGGAGCATTGGCGCTGGATGCACCTCGTCGGCATCTGGTACTTCTGGGCGGCGATCTGGACGAGCTACGCCCCGATGGCGATGAGCAGTAATGCCAAGACCATTGATGTTGTTTACACGGTCGTCGGCCTTGCCGCACTTTTTCTGCGTGTTGCAGCTTACCTAAGAGCACGCAGTCACAATCTATCAGAGGCAAACGCACTATCATGATAAATTCCATCGGACAAATCCCGGCTGAAGCAGCGAGGCGCTATGGAGATCGGACCGCGCTGATCGTTTCCGATCGAGAGTTGACCTTTAACGAACTCGAGGCACTGACCAACCGCTGCGCTAATGCACTGGTCGCTCTCGGCGTGCAGCCCGGCGACCGGGTTACCTTATATTCCGGGAACTGCTGGGAGTGGATAGTCAGCTACTACGGTGCCCTTAAAGCCGGTGCGGTGATAAATCCCATCAATGTGATGCTGACACCGGGCGAAGTCGAGTTCGTGGCAAATGATTGCGGCGCCAGTATTGTTATCGCCTCATATGAGAAGGCACTTTCTATTGCGGGTGTAAAAGAGAAATCCGGGGTGAGGGAGTTGATTGCCTTTGGTGATGAGGCAATGCCAGAGGGAATGTTGTCCTTCAACGAAATTTTGGCCGCCAGTGACGTGGCGTTTGAGGTGGCGGATATCGATCCCGATAGTCTGTCCACAATCGGCTATACCTCTGGAACCACAGGCCACCCCAAGGGTGCGTGCCTGTCCCACCGTAACATACTGCTCAATGTCGCCATGACGGCCCTGATGCATCAGCGCAGTGATCGGGATACCGTTGTGACTGCGCTCCCTTGCCCGCATGTATATGGCAACGTGATTATGAGTTGTGCCATCCAAAACGGCTCGACCCTGGTGCTGCATCCCGCCTTCGAGGAGGCGACCATTCTACAGAGCATACAGGATCACAAAGCCACCAGGTTCGAAGGTGTGCCGACAATGTATATGTTTTTACTCAATCACCCGCAGTTGGTTGATTACGATTTGTCGAGCCTGTGCTGCTGTACTGTGGGCGGACAGACAATGCCTAAGCCAAAGATGGAGGAGGTGGAAGCACGCTTTGGTTGCCCTCTCATTGAGGTCTGGGGCATGACCGAGCTGGGCGGTCTGGGTACTACCTTCGCTGCCAATGGTCCAATCAAGAAAGGCTCTATCGGAGTTCCCATTCCCTACGTTCAAGCGCGAATAGCTGATACAGAGGATGCGGGAAAAACGCTTCCCCCGGGAGAAGTAGGCGAGTTGATGATCAAGGGCGGTATTGTCATGCAGGGCTATTACGGTAATGAGCAGGCCACTCGTGAATCGATAGAGCCTGATGGTTGGTTACATACGGGTGATGTTGCCTCTATGGATGAAGACGGCTGTATATTCATCGTTGATCGCAAGAAGGACATGATTCTCACTGCCGGCTTCAACGTTTATCCCGCTGAGATTGAACGCGTCGCAGCCGGCCATCCCGATGTGGCCCTGGTGGCTGTGGGCAGTATCCCGGATGAAGCTAAGGGCGAACTGGCCAAGGCCTATATTGTGCCCAAGACAGGCGCAACCCCGGACGCGGATGACATTATTGCTTACTGCCGCGAACACCTGGCCGCCTACAAGGTGCCCCGTGCCGTACAGTTTGTTGACGACCTACCCAAAACCAGTACCGGCAAAGTGATGCGTCGCGAGCTGAAAACCCTGGATTAAAACACGAGATTAGCGAGGCTGACATGAAAGTAGATAGTGATTTTGTAATGAGCATCAACGGTGAGTCGGTGACCACCGAGCACACGCTGCCTGTTTATAACCCGGCTACCCGGTCTGTCTTTGCCCAGGTGCCGGATGCTTCCAAAGCCCAGTTGGATGCCACGGTTGCCGCAGCTCGGCAGGCCTTTGCGGGCTGGAGTCAAACGCCGGTCGACGAGAGGCAGGCTGCGCTGGAGCGCTTTGCTGACCTACTTGAAGAACATGCGGAAGAGTTCAGGGCACTGCTTACGGCGGAGCAGGGCAAATCCGCGGCTGGTACCGAGTGGGAAGTCTATGGATCCGTCACCTGGTTGCGGGCTGTTGCGACCCAGAGGCTGCCCGACGAGAAGGTGGAGGAGACTGATGAGCGTAGGGTCGTTACGCGCTATACACCTGTAGGCGTGGTTGGTGCCATCGTGCCCTGGAATTTCCCGATTTTGCTCGCCATCTGGAAGATTGCGCCGGCAATGATGGCAGGCTGTACGGTCGTGCTCAAGCCCTCGCCTTATACGCCACTGTGTGACCTCAAAATGATCGAGCTGGCGCAACAGGCCTTTCCCCCCGGAGTATTGAATGCCGTGAGTGGTGGCGATGACCTCGGCAAGTGGATCACCAGCCACCCGGATATCAGCAAGGTGGCATTCACTGGTTCTACCGAGACAGGTCGGCATGTGATGCGCTCGGCGGCGGACACCATCAAGCGCGTAACTCTGGAGCTAGGCGGTAACGATCCGGCGATCGTACTCCCGGATGTTGATGCCAAGACCGTTGCCCCTCAGTTGTTTTGGGCCGCTTTTCAGAACAATGCCCAATTCTGCAATGCCACCAAACGCCTTTACATCCACGAGGATGTCTATGACGAGGTGCGTGACGCATTGGTGGAGTTCATTACATCAAACGTCAAGGTGGGCGATGGCACTGAGGCGGATACTGACCTAGGTCCGATCCAGAATTCGATGCAGTACGGCAAGGTCCAGGACTATTTCGCCGACTGTCACAGCAACGGCTATCAATTTGCTATTGGTGGCGATATCGACGAAAACGCGGCGGGTTGGTTTGTACCGGTCACCCTCATCGACAACCCCCCGGAGGACTCCCGCATCGTTCGCGAGGAACCCTTCGGTCCGATCCTGCCACTTCTCAAGTGGTCAGATGAAGCCGACGTGATTGCCCGTGCCAACGATACTATCTATGGCCTGGGCGCTTCGGTATGGGGTAAGGACCTGGAAGCGGTAGAGCGCATTGGCAGCCAGTTGGAAGCCGGTACCGTATGGCTCAACGAGGTCCATCAGTACTCGCCATTCCAGGCGTTTGGTGGTCATAAACAATCTGGCCTCGGCTGTGAGAACTCCTTGCATGGGCTAATGGAATACACCAACTGGCAGACCATCACGATGAAAAAGAGCCCTGGTTAATCGGGCACGATATGAAGTTCTCTGCGGAGCCCTGTTGAAATTTCGCCAGGGCATTTGCCCCAGTCATGGACATTCCTCGTAACATTTCTGTTCAGACGCTCCAGGTAAGGAAAATGGCGATAAATTTTGGTGGCATGTTCGACAATGTCGACAGGGTGGTTGACCCTGACTTTACCCTGGTTTACGAAGAGGGTCTCGATGGTCTCTTGAGATCGCTGAC
Source organism: Candidatus Seongchinamella marina (assembly GCF_026262685.1). Classification (NCBI taxonomy): domain Bacteria; kingdom Pseudomonadati; phylum Pseudomonadota; class Gammaproteobacteria; order Cellvibrionales; family Halieaceae; genus Seongchinamella; species Candidatus Seongchinamella marina. The sequence continues at coordinate 10,113 of NZ_SHNP01000010.1, read as the reverse complement.
TGTCAGCCAGTTCAAGCAGCAGACCAATAATATGGCTCGTTCACTGTTGACTATGGGGTGCGAGCCCGGTGACAAAGTTGCCATTTATATGCGCAACCGGCTGGAGTATCTGGTGGCTACCGTGGCCCTCGCTAAGGCCAGGCTGGTACACGTCAATGTGAACTATCGCTATAAAGCGGGCGAGTTGGCCTATCTCCTCGATAACAGCGACTCCCGGTGCGTGATATTCGAATCGGAGTTTGCTGACACTCTCAGCGCCATCCGGGCACAATTAAGTAGCGCCGCCTATTTTGTCGAGGTAACAGACGATAACTTGGAACAAAGTTGGTCTCATTCCTTCGACGAGTCAGTTCAATCCGGGAGTGGTGAGCCGCTTGATATCGAGCGCAGCAGTAGTGACCAGTTCTTCATGTACACCGGTGGCACAACGGGAATGCCAAAAGGGGTGATGTGGGAGCAGGGTGTGCTATGGAATATGATCGGGCCGAATCCGCTGACACCGTTCTCGCCCGCACCGCAAACCCTCACAGAGCTGAATGTGCCGCCGCAGGGAGGGAAGAACAAGACACTGACCTTGCTGCCCTTTATGCATGGCTCCGGTGTGTGGTCCTCGCTGGCCTCTATAGGCTATGGGGACCCGGTGGTTGTGATGCGAAGCAAGCGTTTTGACCCGGCGCTCACACTGGCAACGATAGACAAGTACGGCATTGCCAATGCCACCATCGCCGGTGATGCTTTTGCTAAACCTTTGGTCGATGAGTTGGAGGCCAACCCCGGTAAATACGAGTTGGCTACCCTGAAGGGGCTTCGATCATCCGCCATGTTGTTCAGTAGTCGGAACAAGGCCCTGTTCCTCAAGCATTGTCCCGGCCTTACAGTCATTGATATTGTCGGTTCCTCGGAGTCTTCGGCATCTGCAGCATCTATCGCAACCCGAGAGAGCGATTTATCCCAGTCTAGAGGCTTGCCTATGCACCTCACTCCAGCAGCGACTGTGTTTGATGAAAACTGGAATACAGTCGAAGCCAAAGCGGGCAATACAGGATTTCTTGCTGTATCTGGTGCTATTCCTATCGGGTATTACAAAGATGAGGAAAAGACTGCCCAGACCATGACCGTCGTAGACGGCGTGCGCTATTCCCGGCCGGGAGACTGGGTAGAGTTTCAGGAAGACGGCTCGGTTATTTTTCTGGGCCGGGGCAACGTATCGATAAACACTGGTGGTGAAAAGGTCCTTCCGGAAGAGATAGAGGTCACGCTGCGCTCTCACCCTGATGTGGCGGACTGCCTGATCATCGGTGTGCCCGATGACCGCTTCGGGCAGGCGATTACTGCGGTGATCCGGTTGGGGTCAAATGCAGGGCAGGATGAGGAAGTGTTCAAAGCGCATGTGCGCCAGGAACTTGCAGATTACAAAGTACCGAAGCATGTGCTGTTCGTCCCTGAAATATTCCGTTCTGCCGCAGGAAAGGCAGACTACAAGATGACCACGGACTATGCCGTCAGGATTCTTGAAGAAGCAGGAAAGGGCGGCTGAATACAGGAGATACACCTTGATCGACAAACATCGCCAGCCAGTCATCATCGGTATTGGAGAACTCTGTGAGCGGGTGCCGAAAAATGTGACGACCGCGTCTTCCCCACTGGACCTCATGGAACAGGCATCGCTTGCGGCCTGCAGAGACAGCGGCATTCCGGACAAGGTGATCGAAGCGTTGGACGTGTTGGCAGTGGTGCGGACTTTTGCTGACTCCACGCCCATGTACCCCAACCCGTTTGGGCGTGTGAATAATTACCCCCGGGCTGTCGCTCGCCGCATCGGCGCCCAGCCCCGTGCAGCCATATATACTCACGCCGGGGGAAATACCCCACAGGCGCTAGTCACGGAATTTTCGGAGCGAATTGCCGCGGGCGACAACAGCTTGGTACTGCTGGTCGGGGGAGAGGCGATTGGAACCACCAAGTCCGCGGTAAAAGCGGACGTTAAACTGCAGTGGGGGGACGATACGGGTGGGCAAATAGAAGACAGGGGGCTGGGCCTGGACAGTATTATCGACCGGCAGCAGATTGATAATGGCCTGGCCACAGCACCGCTGATGTATGGCTTATTGGAGAATGCCCGGCGAAGTGCACAGGGCAACAGCCGGGAGGAATATGCCGATGAAATGGGAAAGCTGTTCCAGGCCTTTACTGAGGTTGCAGCCCAGCATCCCGTGGCTGCTTTCCCCAAAGCTTACAGTGTCGCGGAGTTAATTGAGGTCAGTGATACTAACCCGCCGATTTCCGCCCCTTACACCAGACACCTGGTGGCCAAAGATGGCGTAAACCAGGCAGCGGCGGTGGTATTGACCAGTGTCGCGCGAGCCCTGGAATTGGGTGTTCCCCGGGGCAAAATGGTTTTCCCGGTAACGGGCAGCAATGTGCATGACCGATACCTGGTGCAGCGTCCGAATCTGGCTTCATCTGAGGCGATGATGATTGCCTACCGGGCTGTTCTCGAGTCTTCAGGCGTGGCGCCGGAAGAGATATCCCTGCTGGAACTGTATAGCTGCTTCCCCATAGCAGTGTTCAATGCCTGCGAAGCCCTGGGAATTGACCCACTCGGTGGAAGGGCACTGACCCTGACGGGGGGATTACCCTTCTTTGGCGGGGCGGGTAATAACTACTCGATGCACTCTATCGTGAATGTGGCTTCACAGTTGCGAGAAAGACGAACTGGTTACGGGCTCGTAGGAGCCAATGGCGGGGTTCTTTCCAAGCATGCGGTGGGAATGTATTCAGCAGAACCCCCTGAGAACGGGTGGTCATCCTGTGATCACAAGTCCCTGCAGGCACTGTTCAATAGCGAGCCCTACCTGGAGGTAGACCAACACGCGTGGGGCCCGGCGGTGATAGAAACCTATTCCATAGATTATAAAAGAGGCATTCCAAAAAAAGCCTATATTGTTGCGAGAACCATAGAGGGCAAGCGTTTTATTGCCCATTCGGATCCGGGCGATGCTGAGACACCCCAGAGAATGCATGCCGATGACCCGATCGGAAAAACCGTCTATGTAACCAGCGCGGGCCTCGGTACCCGGTTCAGCTATAGTCACTCTTCAGCAGCGTCATTGGTACCAAAGAGGGTGTTGGAACAAGAGAACAGCCTGGCCTGTGATGGCGATGCAGCCTGGCAGGTGCTGGCGGATTTCGGCAATTTCCTGGCATGGGCGACCGGGGGCGCAGGCACCGCGCGCCTGGAGGGCGACGGCGTTGGCATGACCCGCCACTTGGATATCCCTGAACTTGGACTTGTTTCTGAGCGTCTGGACCGGCTCGATCATGCCAGTCGGACCTTGGCTTACTCCATGGTGTCTGAAACCATGGCGGGTATGGCTCGCTATTCGGCCACCGTGCAGGTGATAACTGAGGGAGCGGGGCGTTGCGCCTTGCGATGGCGCGGAGATTTTGAGCCGCTACCCGGGATTGAGAGCGAGGAGGTCGAGAACTCCCTGGCTGGATCCTACACCCTGATGTCTCATGGCCTGGAGGCATTTGTAAATGCTCAGGCATGAGCAGTTTTTGCAGGAAGCGTTAACCGGTTTCTAGCCGAGCTGTGCGATACGCGGATCATTTGGGTAAATCCACTCATCACCGATAACCTGCTGAACGCACAGTTCATCGGGGATATTGTCGATGCCGATCATACGGTCTGCCGCCTGATTCCAGTGGTAGATGCGCGCCTCCTGATAGCTCAGCGGTACCCCTTCGAAACCGCGTGACTCCATCGAGTGCTGGATTTTCTCTCCGAACTGGGTGTCTTCAATCAGCACCTGGCACAGTTCCTTGCCGTCATTGACAGTCCACAGGTCCGGCTTCATTCCCTCCTGCCACTGGGGCGCCATGGTCCAGGTTTCCATGCGGCACTTGTTGATGCCGTTGGGCCAGAACAGGATGGGTGGAATGGCGAACTGGCTCAATGGCGACACCCAGTTGGGAAACAGGCCATAGGACTGGGTGCAAGTGCGGGCAATTTCCCCTGCGGTTTCTATCTGGGCGACATCTGGTGAGACTTCGACGGCGTCCATGTTGGACTTTCCCTGCGGCACAGGGGCGATCATGCGACCATGGCCGTTGGCGTAAAGCGTATTTACGTTGCGCCGATCATCGAGAATGGGTGCGACCGTATCGGGATGAATGCTGCGTACGTGGTAGACCTCGGTATTTGCCTCCATGGCGATCTTCCAGTTGCAGTCGAGATCAAATATAGCCCGGGACGCTAGGCGGCATTGACAGAATTGGAATTCCTCCCACTCATCGGCGATGGGCCCCAGCCATTCCAGCAGGGTCGGGGCGTGGGTGTCGAAGTTGACGAACACCAGATTGCCAAAACGTTCACAGCGCACTGCCTTCAACCCCCGGCAGGACATGTCGAAGTCGCGGAAATCTTGTGGATCGCGCATGCCGCGCAGTTCACCCTCGTGGTCGTAACTCCAGCCGTGGTATTTGCACGTCAGGCGGCGGGACTTGCCGCGCTGCTCAGTGACAACCGGAGCGCCGCGGTGGCTGCAGGTGTTGTAGAAGGCATTCACGACACCACTTGCAGCATGCACGATGACCACGGGTTGCCCGGCGTTCTCCCACAGCATGAAGCAACCGGGCTCTGGTATTTCGTCGATATGTGCCGCCAGCAGCCAGGACTTGCGCCACACGTGATCCTGCTCCAGTTGGTGGAAGCGCGGATCCACGTAGCGTCCCGCCGGGATGTCGGGCAGGGCCGGAAAGCCCTTGGGAGGTTCTGTGCGCGCCGCCTCGAACTCCATCAGCTTGCGCAGGGTCTGGATGTATTCTGGGGTCATCATGCGTGTTCTCCTAATCAGGCGGGTTCCAAATCCAGCCACAGGTGGTGAAAGCCCCGTAACATGGTCGAATGGGTGCGCTCGTTGTTGGCGTCGTGTGTGTGGCTGATTGAGCGGTAGCGCTTCAGTAGCTCTTCCATCGCATAGCGTGCTTCCAAGCGGGCCAGCGGGGCACCGATGCAGAAATGAATGCCATGCCCAAAGGTGTGGTGGTCACCGCGACCCCGGTTCAGGCTAAACTGGTCTGCATCCTCATAATGCCTAGGGTCCCGGTTCGCTGAGCCCATGAAGGCGTACACCGCTTCCCCTGCCTTGACCGTCTGGCCGTGGAATTCTACGTCGCGGGTGGCCTTGCGGTTGACCCAATGTACCGGTGCATCGAAGCGCAGGGTTTCCTCGATGGCGGCCTCTATCTTGTCCGGGTTGTCACGCAGTTCGGACCATGTGTGTGGCTGATCTGCCAGGTGGTTCAGCAGGTTGGACAGCAGGTTGGTGGTCGTTTCGTTGCCCGCAATCAATAGCAGCATGCAAAAGCCAACAATATCCTGGTCCGCCAGGGTCTGGTCGTCGACCTGGGCGCATACTACCTTGCTGATCAGGTCCTCGCCGCGATTTTCGCGACGCTGGGGAATCAGCGATTGGAAATAGCCGGCCATCTCCATGATGTGCGGCATGCGCTCGGCCAGGTCGGTTGCCTCACTGGTGCCTGTGAGGGCGTCAGACCAGCGTTTGAAGTCATCCTTGCGCTCCGGTGGAATACCCATCATCCGCGCGATTACCGATACCGGCAGCGGTGAAGTGAATTCAGCGGAGATGTCCACCGAGGTTTTGCCACGCATTTCGTCCAGCAGTTCGGCAGTCAGCTCTGCGACCTCGACTTCCATTTTTTTCAGCGTGCGGCTGGTAAAGGCTTTGTTGACGACGGCCCGCAACTGGGTATGTCGCGGTGGGTCATCGGTCAACAGTGGTAATCGCATAGCCTGAGTTTCGCCTTCACCCATGGATTGCGAGGAAAAGGTCTTCGAGTCCTTCAGAATTGTCCGCACGTCGTCGTAGCGACTCAGTATCCAACCTTTGAGTTCCCCGTCGGACCACCAGATCGGTTGCTCATCACGCCACCGTTGGTAGTTGGGGTAGGGGTTGGAGATCAGTGTCGCGTCGTTATTGTTCATAACCGTGCCTCGTATGGGGTTGGTGAAAATTATAACGTGTTATAATATATGTCAATACGGAATTTTCGGGGAGTAACGAGTGGGCGCGAAAACAGCTCAGGTGCGCAGGACGAATTACTCATCGCCGCGCCAGCAAGAGCGGCAACAGCGCATTCTCACGGTGGTGCGAGAGCAGATTACTGCGGCGGGCTATGACGGCATCAACGTCAGGGATGTGGCGGTTGCCAGTGGTGTTGCTCTCAAGACCCTTTACAACCTTTACGGCAGCAAGGATGAACTAATGCTGGCGGCAGTGGCTGAGCTACTGAGCGACGTGCAGCAACTGGAGCATGTCGCCGGCGCAGAGCCGGGAATACCCAGGTACCTTGCACACACCGAGGCTGTCGCCAGGCAAATTGTTGCCACGCCAGCGTACGCCGACACCGTGGCGCGATCCCTGTTCCAGGCAGGGCGAGACCACCGCTTGGTAGATGTGCTGCTGGGAAACAGCGTGCGCCTGCTAAAGGAAAACCTGCAACAGGCCCTGACGCAGGGCGAGCTGATTGAAAATCTGGACATGGAAGCAACCGCCCGGATATTGGCGGGCCACCAATGGAGCGTGGTTTTGCTGTGGAATAAAGGGTTGATTGCGCTGGATGCAGTTCCAGGTGCCATACTGCGCAGTAGTCTGCTGTCGCTCATTCCCCTTTGCCGTGGCGAGCGGCGTGCACAGTTGGAGCAACAATTGGGATGTTTGGGGTGAGAGTAAAAACTCATCATACCCATCCCCCGGCTTTTAGGAGGAGTCTGGTCGTCATTGTTGGTTCCAAGTGCTTTACATGACCTGTGACAAACTCTAGCATCCCCTACGACATGTCAATTGAGAGTCTAAAAAATGCAGGGCGAACGTAAGCGGGAGATTCTGCAGATCGCCATCGAAATTATCGCGGACGAAGGCTATAGCAGTCTGACGATGCGATCACTAGCAAGAGCAAGCGGCATGAAACTTGGCGCTCTTCAATATCATTTTCGAACCTGGGAAGCTCTGTTGCGGGCTCTGGTGGGTTTGATCGAGCAGCAGATCAAGAATCAGTGGGCACATAGAGGGCTGGACGATGGCTCGACTGTCTATGATATTGCGGTCTTTATGTTGGAAGATACTTCCGCGCCGGGTGACACATTGCTTAATGACAGACTCTGGCCGCAGTTGTGGGCGATGGAGCAGGTTGAGCCGCTGGTTTCTGATTTGCTCGAAGAAGTCTATGCCGAGTACCTGAAGCTCCTTATTACTGCCATGGAAAAGGTCGGCACCGATTCGCCTCAGGGTGAAGCTCTATGCCTTATGTCGATGTTGGAGGGGGAGTCACTCTTCACCGGTGAGGGAAGGCGTTGGGAAAAAGACCGAGGCCTGGTCCGTGACACGATTCTCAAATTTATTGAGAAGCGGTACGGATAACGTAGTTGGATACTGACAAGTTAACTTATTTTTCCTCGAAAAGAGGAGTTTCAGGATTCATTGCACCCAATATATGAACCTAACGTGGGAGCTGGCGACTCGATGGCCAGCGCCAAGGGCCGAATGCTGCCGGCTCAGCCCATGACCTTAAGTTAACTTGTCCGTACCTATACAAAGATTCAATCCAATTCGTTTAAAAATATTTAAATATTAGTTCTCGAAACTACCAGTATTCAACTTTGTAGTAGGCTAAGAAGCGGTATGAGTCCTAAGTTATCGGCATTCTCAACGGGTGTTGGTTACTGAACATTAGGGGAAGATACGTTTCTGCCGAGGTTGTTAAAAGATATGTCCTCAAAAGAACAAGAGCAAAAGAGCCAGCAGGGCGACACCGTAGCCAACGACGTAGCCTCGGCAAACCAACACATTAAGTTTTTAGAGTCTGAACTCCAGCAAACGCGACGAAAACTCAACGCATCAGATCAAGCCGTCAAAGCGCTGACTGACGAGCTTTACGTGTTGAAAAAAGTGATGGAGGTCACTAGGTTGGGGTATGCCATATGGGATGAAAACCTAGACCGGGACGTGTTTGTGTCGGACGAGTTAGCACGTATTCATGGGTTGACCGCAGCGAAATATCGAAAGCAAGTCACCAGTATGGAAGCCTACCTTGATCTTGTACACCCCGAAGACTTAGCTAGCTATATACAATATGAAGATGATTTCGCCGCTGATGAGAAAGCTCAGCAGAAGTTTTTAGACTACCGAATCATTACGGCAAGTGGCGCAGTGCGTCATCTACGACAGACCAGTCAGCATATCCCGGTTGCGACCGGTAAGCCACACGAAGTAGCAGTGGCCATCCAGGATCTTTCTGAGATGAAAAACGCTGAGCACGCACTATTGGAAAGCCGAAGAGAAGTAGCATGGAGGGAATTGGCTCTAAGCTTGAGCGCGCGACTCGCTAATTTGGGCTATGGTAAGTGGGACTATGAAAGTAACCGGCTCATCTCCGTTTCAGACGAATGGTCTGCAATGTTCGGTTACACGTCGGCGGAGTATCTCCAGAAGTTTCCCGATTATGAATCAGAGGCCGATGCACTGGTGCACCCGGCGGATCGGCAGCGTTACCTTGATTACTGTAGATCGGAAGAATCGGAAGATGCACTTGAAGTTGAATACCGTTGCTTCCATCGGGATGGTTCTATTCGGCATGTTGTCCAACGCTACTACGACTTAGTTCAAGAAGATGGTGACAAAGCGCTTATTGCAATTCAGGACATCACAGACAGGAAGAACCGCGATAGTCAGATCCTTCAGTCTGCAAAGCTTATTACCTTGGGTGAGATGTCGACTGGCGTGGCACACGAACTCAACCAACCGCTGCAAGTCATACATCTTGCGGCGGAGAATATATTACGTAAAATTGCGTCCGAGCAAGGCGAACTATCAGACTTTGTTGCAGATAAAATCGAGCGAATTAAGGCGCAGGCCCGACGAGCGGCGGACATAATCGACCACATGCGCATGTTTGGTAGAGAGGCTATCGAAGATTTTTATGAATTTGATGCGAGGGAAGCGCCACTCGGTGCCCTGTCGTTGATAGGGGAGCAAATCAAACTATCTGGAGTCGTAATTGATACAGAGATTAGTAACGAGCCACTCATTGTCAACGGGCACCAGATACGATTAGAGCAGGTATTTCTAAATCTCTTATCGAATGCACTCCAGTCGGTTAATGAACAGGGCAAGAAAAAACGGATAACCGTCAAGGCATATAGAGACACAAACGACTCAGTAACCTTGATCGTTGAGGACTCAGGCGCTGGCATCCCCGAGGAGTCACTCGCAAGAATTTTCGAGCCTTTTTACACCACTAAAAAGATGTCGGAAGGTACAGGGCTTGGTCTCTCAGTGAGCTATGGGATCGTACGCGATATGGGCGGGGAGATTGTAGCGAAAAATACAGCTGAGGGTGCCCAGCTTAAAATTGTATTCCCACCTAAGATTTGATCAAAGCGACTTAATCGTCTCAACGATACCCGAGGTTAATTAGCTGACATTAATACAATTCAATTTACTTTAGATGAGTAACTAGGTCGCACACACCCCACAAAGGCGGCAGGTGCAGTCTCGATCACTTCATAAGTATAGGAAGTATAAAGGCCCTGTTGAGAGCGGACACCCTCGCCCATTCTGTTGACTGGGGCTGCTGATCTGGAGAAGTTCGCGCTGATTGATCCTAAAACCCTGTTCACTGTGTTTGGCATGCCATTCATATCCGCTCATTACTGAACGAGAGTCCGCAGCAGTGCGTGCCATGCGTTTTTCAGTAGCGTTTTTACTGATTTGGGGTTGTGGATTCGCTTCCTGCGAAAAGAGACAGGCTGGCAGGGGGCGCCCTGGTTGGCGCTACCAGGAGGGGCGGGGCAGGGGCTTCCTGTTCCTTGCTCTCAAGATGAGCCAGAATTCTATCGATGATGTCCTGGTCTTTGATGCAACGGCTCGGCGCTCCGACGATAACTCTGACAGAACCACCGCAGCAAAAGACACGACGCTGATGGGTGTTTTATGGCCATTGGGTTCATTGATAACACTCGTTAGTAGCCTGGACCGCAATAGGTGGTTGTCTGCAGTCCGCTGTTTGTACTACATTAATATCGAAAGT